>CALMYG010000034.1 GCA_937873455.1 uncultured Verrucomicrobiota bacterium | reverse complement strand
AAAAGAAGATCGCGTTTTTCGCTTTGCTCGGGGGCTACGGCTTGGCAAGCCAGCCGGAAGGTCGGAAGCGAGGGGCGAAGGCTCACCTTTATGCAACACTACGTCTATATTCTCGTAAGCGAAGCAGAGCCGGACCGCCACTACACCGGCTGCACTACAGACGTGGAGGCCCGTCTGGAAAAGCACAATCTAGGAGCCGTTTCTCATACGGCGAAGTACAGGCCTTGGCGTATCGAAACGGTCATTAGATTTTCCGCAAAAACCAAGGCGCAGGACTTTGAGCGCTACTTGAAATCGGGTTCCGGCCGCGAGTTCGCCCGGCGGCATTTCTAATCCGGGATCATTCACGATCTCATCGCGGAATGCTTGGCCGTTTGGCCGCCGCCGAGGCTACCGTCACGTCGGTCTGGAGCATGTGGTGCCAAAACCACTGGAGGTCGGCTAAGTCGCCCCGGTTGGCCGCCTCTTCCATGGCCACGATACGGGACATCGTCAGTCCTCGAAGAGGATTGTAATGGTCGCGCCAGTTTGGTTGTGTGCGGTAGTTTGCCATGCATGGCGGCATACATGATCAGGGTGGGCGGGGCAACGAAAGCACCGGATGCCGTGGGCGTAGAGGTTATCTTCCAACTATATCGCCAACGCTTCCTGGTTTTCTTCCGCGTGCTGAGGATACCAGCGAGTTGACTCGTCGGAAGGCGCGCCCTTCCGACCGGAACGAATGAGGGCTATGGGGATGTGATGCTGTAGAAACGCATCGGGGCGTTGGTCGCCTCGGCATCGTTGAACTGATAGACCCCGGCGGGATTCTCCTGGGGGTAGCCGAGATTGACCCATTCGGTGATTGGCAGGGCGAGATTTGTGGTCGCCCGTAAAGAGAAGCTGACACTTGGTGAGTTCGTGAACGTGAACTGTAAAATGCTGTTTTCAAGGCGGATCGGAGTGCCAAGCAGTAGGGGCTCGCTGGGGGATATCGAATAGGTAATGCTTACAAACGGTGAAGGCGGCAAACTGCTCAGCGTGTTCGTGACGTCAGTGGCTGACGGCAACACATAACTGGACCCGCCGCCGCCGCCCGTACCAAACGGACCACCTCCGGCCCCGCCACCATTTATACCACCGGAAGTACCCGGGCCGCCATTGCCCGCCACGCAGATGTAAAGGTTTCCCCCGGCGACACCGGCAGGGTCGCGGTCACGTCAGCACCGCGCGTGAGAACCACGCCGTTCTGAAAACTGCCCCCGCCGCCGCCCACCGCCCGTGCGCGGATGGAGGTTACGCCTGCAGGAACCGTGAAGGTGTAGGGACCACCGGGTGTCGTAAACGATACTGTTTCCGCGCGGGCATCATAATCAGAGGCCAAAACCAGTATTGCCGTAAAGGCAAGAATACGAAAAATCCAAACGAGGTGCATCACGGCCCAAAACTGTACGTAGGACTTTTCACAAGTCAAGGGGCTGGGGTTGTTTTGTTACAAAAAAGGGGGGCAGAGAATGTGTGCCAATCGCCCGCAGGAGCGGCACTGTTTTTCGTTGATGGAACTTCCAACAAAAGTCTTCTTCACGGTCACGGCGTCGTTGAGCTCCCTCCAGCACCGGACTCTTAAGTGCTTGCCGACAAACCTGAAACATTTCTTTACCGGCTGATTTTCTTATCCGAATTCCAGAACACACGCTTGGAAGTTGGCTGAAGGGTGACACCGCGTTGAAGATTACGGCAATAAAGATGGTTTAAGTTATTTCAATGCAAAAACGCCCTCTGCCTTAACCTAAGCCCCGCCGCCACACGCCTAGCCCCAAAAATCCTCGCCACTTCCGTCCACTTGAACTGAAACCGCTCGGAGTTGGCGAGCGCCAGCGCTATCACGCAGTCATCGTGGTAGCCGCCGGGGGCGTTGTAGGTGAAAAACAGCAGGGACAGAGAATCGTCGTCATCTGATTTCCAGGCATTGGAACTTTTTTCCCGTGCGTTTTCCAAGGGTTGGAACTTCGCGCCGCACCTTGTCTGTCCCTCTTCCGCGTTGGCGAAATCCGTATCTAGCGTTATGAACGTCCGCGATTCGGCAAGGCATACTGCTGCTACGTGGGAATCCGGAGCACCACCGAGGTGTTGATCAAGAACGGAAAGCGCGTCATGACCAGCATTGCGCAGTAATTGACATGCTTCCGCAGGAAGGTTCTCGTCGAGCTTAAAATCCACGGTGAGCCTCAGGCCGGTGCGGCAACAATGCGCTCATGGGAAAGTTCGGCGGCATACGCAATGGCCGCACGGATCGCTTCGGTGGAAAGGGAGGGATAATCTTTTATAAGATCCTCGAGGGATGCACCTGCGGCCAGATTGTCGAGGATGACAGTAACCATGACCCGCGTACCCTTGATGCAGGCCTTTCCATGGCATACGGTCGGATCAATTGTAATGTACTCCATCCATTTCATATAACGGAATCTACCACGAATCCGGTTAAACGTGAATGCAAAATGATCCACTGGGCGATGATATTTTTGGGATTGAAGGGGCATAGCCTATATCGGAGGTTGAGCCATCGGGGAAAGGTGAATGCCCGCGGCAGAGGGAAACGGGCACTGGTTTTCCCTGGTTGCGCGGTGAAGGCGTGTGGCGTGGCTTGGCCGGCCGGATAAGCGGGTGAGTGCCCGCAGCCCCGGTCCGGGTGGACAAGCCGCGGCTGACGCCAAGCGCAACGGACGGGGCGCCAACAGCCTGTTTCGCTGATTGGCCGGGAAGCAATCGGCACACAGTCTGGCTGGCGAGGGTAAGGCCGAGGGGAGTTCGTGCGGGACTGCGTCACACCGAAACCCCGAAGGCCGAGAACTTAAAAAAGCAAGGAATTGACGACCTCTGTCGGCCGGGGCTGGGCGTGGAAGTGAGGCGTCCGCCCCAGCGGACCTCGCGACCGACCCGAGCCCGGGGACCACCCCTCGAAATATGGCGCATCATCGATAAGTATTTACAGGTTGTACTGCCTGGTGGCTTCCGGCTGAAAGTGGATGGCGCCTATGCGCAAGCTTCGAACACCCTCGGGAAACGTCCACGCGATGGTATCGCCTACGGCAAAGCCGATAATGGCAACGCCAAGATCGGAGAGGATGGATAATTTGCCCCGTTTCGGGTCGGCAGAACTGGGATACACCAAGGTGTATTTCACTTCCTCCCCGGTGGCGGTGTCGATCAGGCAGACACACGTATTCATGGTTACGACATAGGGGGGTATTTCGTCGGGCTCCACCACGGTTGCGCGATTGATTTCAGTCTCCAATGCCCTGATCAAGGCGGAGTCGGAAGAATCAAATTGTTTTGCCGCGATCAACACGTCCCGTAATCGGGCGCAATCAAGCGCGGATAGGATGATATTGCGGGTCTGCATACGTATCTCCTAGTCTCAAGCAACGCCACACAGCAAACAGTATGTCGCAAAAACCGATTTTAAACAATCGTAAAATTCGCGCCAGCATCGGCCGCCATTAGGCGAGGCCGTGAATGGAATGATTCTCGACGACATAGAAATCGAAACCATTCATGCTATGTCACTTGCCGATCCGTTATCGCGGCGCGACCAAATTCACACGCTTTGAGCCGGGTGGCATCCTTCCGCCAGGCATCGGGATTGATACCCCGATAACGCTTGAACACCCGGCTGAAATCGCTGTTGCTGGCAAATCCGCACTCGCGGGCAATGGTTTCCATTTTGTATTCGGTGTGGGCGAGCAGATCCATCGCTCGCTGGAGTCTCAGTCGGGTGAAAACGTTCTGCGGGTTTTCGGAGCGCACCTCCCGAAACAAGCGTCGAAGATGGCGTGGCGAAACATGAATGGCCCGGGCAACTTCATCAAGCTTCGGCTGCTGGGCCATGTGCTCCATGTACCAAGTGACACCGGACTCAACTTTCCTGAACGCAAACTCCGATTTGCTTTCCGTGCGATCCGAGGGCACGGCTTCCAGCATCAGCAGGGATAATTCAAGGACCGCCCGCTCGAATACCAGAAGGCTTTTTTCGGTCATGCGTTCGTAATGCGGCGCCAGTTCATTCGCCAGGTGCATGATCATCCGTATGTGCGCCGGGGTCAGGGTCACCTCGAGGCGCCCCTTGGCTTTTACAATGCGCTCGAGCAGATGAGGCACGGAGCTGAAGTGGAAAATGGCAACCCGGCATGCCGCCTCGCCGGGCCCGGTCCATCCATGAGCGGTCTCCGGGGGAAAGACCCAGAGGCGGTGGCTGTGAAATACGGGCTGTTCATGGGGCGATTGCACGGCTGCGCAACGGCCTTTCAGCACGGCAAAAAACTCCCAGTTGGTGCGCTTATGCACATACATAGGCCGTAGGCCAAACCAACGGTTGCCATATCCGTGATACCGTAACATGGCGCAAACGTAAGGCGCGTGTCCGAATTTGTAAAGAGGGGGTGGTGATCCGAATGAAACCCATGCTATGATCACGAATATTCGCGCTTGTTCACGTGAGCGTGTATGGATCCGGATGCTTGCTGGCCGAATTTGTCAATTTTCTGGCCGATGATATCTCTTTATGGATGATGGTCGCAGGGGGTACGTGTTAGGCCATGAACACATGCGTTATGACAAAGAAATGGGATACGGCGCGAAAGTTGGTTTGGGCGATGGGGTGGTGTGGGCTGGCCCTTTCGGTGATCGATGCCCGGGCCCAATTCCCGTTGACCTTCGTCGGAGGCATGACGGTGTGGGAGGCCGAGGCCTTCACCAACGCAATTCCCCGCGCCAACCGGGCTTGGGAATTTCAGGCCAGTCCCGCCGGCTTCAGTGGCAGCGGATGTATGGTGGTGCCCAACAGCGATGACGCCAACAGCAATATCAATGTCCATGTCGCCACCACCAGCCCGGAATTGCAATACGGCGTCGTGATTCCATCGGCGGGAAACTATCATGTCTGGATTGCGGCCTATTGCGAGAGCGCCACCGAGGATTCCGTGCATCTCGGGTTCAACGGAGACGTGGATGCGGGCAACCCCATGACATTTTCGCAATTGAATCAATGGGCGTGGGGTGGGTCGGCCCGCACGGTTTACCTGGCCTCCACCGGCGTGACCACGTTCAGTCTGTGGATGCGGGAGGACGGAACCCGCATCGACCGCATCGCCATCACCACCAACGCCGCCTTTCGTCCGCGTATCGGCAATGCCTGGCATATTCCGCACAATCTGGAGCCCGTCGTGGGCATGATGCGATGGCCGACCTGGGAAATTTTTTCCAACACGGCGGTGACGGTTTACAACGGCAATCAATTCCAGGGTGGCACCAATGCCGGCAACCAGATCACCTCCGGTTCGCGGCTGTATTACAAGCGGGCCGCAGACGGCGCGTGGACGGATGTTCCGATGACGTTTGCCGGGGAGGGAGGCAACAACAAGTATCACGCCGCGGTTATTCCCGCCGGGTTCGATGCCGGCACCGTCGTGCAGTATTACTTCAAAATCGCCTATGATGCTTTTCTCCCGACGTTTCTGGCCACCAGTAACGGGGCGCGGTTCGAGACGGAATACGAAGAGCAGGCCCGGGCCAACGCGTTCTCTTTTACCGTGTTGGAGCAACCGGCGCCGGGGTATCCGTCGCCGGCCGACTGGCGCAACGAAAACATCTATTTCCTGATGACCGACCGGTTTTACGACGGCGATCCGTCCAACAACGACCTCGACCCGTTTTCCAAATACATGCCGGCGGTCAGCAACCGCATTCATGGCGGCGATTTTGAGGGCATCCGGAAGAAGATGGACTACATCAAGGCGCTCGGCGCGACGGCGATCTGGATCACCCCCATTCCTCGCAATACCACCAACAGCGCGTATCACGGCTACGCTGCGTATGATTTTTATACGTTGGCCGCGCAGTGGGGCACCACCAACGAATTTCAAGCCATGACCGCGGCGGCCCACGAGCGCGGGATCAAGGTGGTGCTCGATATTGTGGCCAATCACGCCGGCCGGATCATCGACAGCGGCGACACCGGTTTTCCGGCCTATAACCCGGCCGGCAACTACAACCTTCGCTGGACCAGCCCCGCGATTCAATATCCGCCGCCCTTCAATCAATTCAGCCATTTTCACGCCCATGGCGACATCGATACCTACGTCGATCCCAACCAGATTCTCGGAGAATTGCGCGGTCTGGACGACCTGCGGACCGAATCCAATGGTGTGCGGACGAACATGGTGGAGATTTACAAGCACTGGATCCGCGTCGGCGATCTGGACGGGTTCCGCATCGATACGGTCAAGCATGTCGAGATGGGGTTCTGGCAGTATTTCGGTCCAGCCATCCGCGCGTATGCGACATCGCTGGGAAAAACGAATTTCTTTCAGTTCGGCGAAGTTTTTGACGGTTCAGATTTTAATAACGGTATTTATACCGGTACACAGGCCGGCGGTCCGTTTGCCATGGAGTCGGTGGTGGATTATCCGCTCTATAATGTCATCAACAGCGTGTTTGCCTCCGGATCGGGCAACACCAAACAGATCGAAGACCGTTACGCGGCGCTGCCGGTGTATTATGACGCGTCGGCCCGGGACCGCCTGGTCACGTTTCTGGACAACCACGACAATCAGCGCTTTCTCCACAGCAGCCGGGCCAACAACAATCTCAGCCGGCTGAACCTGGCCTTGACGTTTCTCTACACCTCCCGCGGCATTCCCTGCCTGTACTACGGAACCGAGCAGCACTTCAACGGCGGCCACGATCCCGCCAATCGCGAGGACATGTTCGCCGGACAATTCGAGCAGGGGCCGTCGCTCGGCGACAATTTCGACATGACGAAAGCAGGCTTCCTGCATATCGCCCAGCTCAACAATTTCCGGCGCACCTATCCGGCCCTGACCTCGGGCGAACATGTGAATCGTTGGAACACACCGGGCGGTCCGGGGTTGTTCGCCTATTCGCGCCGTCTGTTTTCCATCACCCAGGAGGTGCTGGTGGTGCTGAACACCTCCGGCTCCTCGCAGACGCTGACCAACCGTAACACCATGTACGCCCCCGGCACGGTGATGGTGAACCTCTTCAACACCAATGAGTCGATCACCGTTACCGCCGCCACCAACCCCCCGCCGGTCAATGTGCCGGGCAACGGATACAAGATGTTTGTCGCGCGGTCACAATGGCAACCGCTTGATCCGGTGGTGCAGCAGCAGATTCCCGCTCATGATGCCTCGTCCGTTTCGATCACCAACGCCATCGTGTTGACGTTCAGCAAGCCGATGAATCCCGCGGCCACGGAAGCAGCGTTTCGAATCAAACCGGCGGCGACCGGGGTCTTTTCATGGCAATCGAATAACACGGTTCTGGTGTTCACGCCCAGCGGGGCGACCCGCCTGGCTGAGGACACGATGCATGTCGTCCGCATCGAGACCAACGCCCTGGCTGCCGCGGATGGCTTGACGTTTTACGCGCCGTTTGAAACGCGTTTCATGACGGCTTCGGTCCCGGATACTGATGGCGACGGCATTCCCGACTGGTGGATGCTGGAATATTTTCATCACCCGACCGGGCGGGTGGAGGAGCTGTCGATGGCGTGGCAGGATGCCGATGGCGACGGGTTGACCAATGAGGAGGAATTTATTGCCGGCACCGATCCGACCGATCCCGCTTCGTTGTTTCGCGTTACCGTGATCGACGAGGATGCGATCGGCATTTCAAGCGCACGGGGTCGCGTCTATCAGTTGGAATCCCACGAGCTGACCGGACCGGAATGGAACGTGGTTGCCGGCGAGTACCCGGGAACCGGTGGGATCCTGGCCCTGCCGATCACGAATGCCCTGCCGAATCAGTGGTATCGGGGCCGGGTTCGCTTAAGCGCTGAGGAGTAATGACTCGCAATCACGATCATGCGGCCAAGTATGCCCCGCCGGGCCTCACGGAAATGCGTGGGTGTCGAAAGACCCATCGGCCTTCCTTGATTTCCTTCTGTAGCATACTCAACGAACCGGTGCATGCTCGATGCGGGCGGGTTTTTCCCACCAGGCGAGGAATTCGGTGTTGCCGGCCGGGCCTTTGATGGCGGATTCGCAGCAACCCCGCCAGCGCAGCCCGGCGGATTGTTCACCAAACCGTCGGATCCGCTCGATGACTTCCTGGTGTACGGCGGGATCACGCACCACGCCGTTTTTGCCGACCTGTTCGCGCCCGGCCTCAAATTGCGGTTTGATTAAGGTGACGATCTCCGCCGGTGCGCTCAACACCGCGACCAGCGGCGGTAGAATCAAGGTGAGTGAAATAAAGGAAACATCAACGACGGCGAACGTTGGTTTTTCATCAAACAATGCCGGATCCAGTTGCCGGGCATTGACGCCTTCATGCACCACCACGCGCGGATCGTTCCGGAGGCGCCAGTGCAGTTGGCCCTGTCCTACATCAACAGCAACCACCTTGCGCGCGCCGTGTTGCAGCAGGCAATCGGTGAAGCCGCCGGTGGATGCGCCGATGTCGGCGGCGACCCTCCCGGTGACGTCCAAGCCGAATTGCCGGAAGGCCGTCTCCAGTTTTTCGCCGCCCCGGCTGACAAAACGCTCGGGTTGATCGATTTCCAGCACGGTGTCTTCCGGGTACAGGTGTCCCGGCTTGTTTTGAGGATGTCCGCCGAGCCGCACGACGCCGGCCCGGATCAAGCGCTGCGCTTTTTCGCGGCTTTCCGCCAAGCCTTGTTGCACCAGCAGGAGGTCGAGACGAAGCCGGGTCATTGGTTATTCCCGAAGCATAAGCGCGGCCGAGGGCATGGTCTCGGTGGTGAGGTCCAGCTCGACGGTTGCGCCCTCGCGCTCCACCGTGAGCTTGGCCGGTTCGCCGATGCGGCGCTTGAATATGGCTTTTTGCACATCGCTGGACGTCGGGGTGGGGCGGCGATCAACCAGCTTGATGATATCGCCGGCTTGCAGGCCGCCGCGACTGGCCGGGCTGTTATTGACCACCTCCATGACCCGTACACCGTTTGGCGTCTCGCGCATGAGGATGCCAATCCACGGGCGTTCCCAGCGGCCGGTGCGAATGACCGATTCGGCGACGTTCATGGCGAGATTGGCCGGAACGGCGAAGCTGATGCCGATATTTCCCTGGGACATTCCGGCGGTCTGTATGACGGTGTTGATGCCGACCAGTTTTCCGTCGACATCCAGCAGCGGACCGCCGCTGTTGCCCTGGTTCACCGCGGCGTCGGTCTGGATGAAGTCTTCGAAGGGGAGCAATCCGATGGAGCGGCCCTTCTGGCTGACGATGCCAAGCGTTACGCTGCTCGACAAGCTGAACGGCGAGCCCAGGGCGATCACAAATTCACCCACCCGCAGGGCATCGGAGTCCCCGATTTCCATGGCGGTAAATTCCTGGCCGGCGGCATCAATTTTCAAGACCGCGAGGTCGGTGTGGGGATCGCGACCGACGACGTTTGCCGGGAGTTTGATGCCGTCGTTCAGGACGACTTCGACGGCGTCGGCGCCATCGACGACATGGTTGTTGGTGAGGACATAACCATCGCGCGAAATAATCACGCCGGAACCCTGGCCGGCCAGGCGCTCGGGGATTTTATAGACCTGCCCGAAAAACCAATCCCGGGCGATGCGGTACTGCCGGGATTCGGTGCGCACGACCACCACCGAAGGCATGGCCTTCTCCACGACATCAGCAATGGCGTGTCCAAACACCTTGGCGGCGTTCGGGGAAACGTTTGCCGGCGCGGCGTATGTCCATGCGACGGCAGCGATACCTAGCAAGGATAAAGATCGAATGTTCATGGTGTACGAATAGACCCCGCTTGCCCGCGAGGCGTTCAACCCTCCACCAGAGCTTGTACGTGCGCCACGACGGCGGAAGCCAGCCCGCCGAGATGGTAACCGCCCTCCAGAACGGAAACCAGACGTCCGCCGGCATGACGGGCGGCCAGTTTCAGGAGAAGGTGCGTCATGTCGGCGAAATCCTCATCGGTCAAGTTCCATTCGCCCAGGGGATCTCCGCGTCGGGAGTCGAACCCGGCGGAAACGAGTACGAAGTCCGGTTGAAAATGTTCCATGGCCGGGATCAAGTCGCTTTCGAGCGCTGCGAAAACTTCTTTCCGGCCCGCGCCGGCGGGAAGAGGAGCGTTCAGGGTGGTCCCGCGACCGGGGCCCCGGCCAATTTCCGCGGCGGCCCCGGTCCCCGGATACCAGGGCGACTGGTGCAGACTGAAATAAAACACGCTGCCGTCTTCGTAAAAAATATCCTGGGTGCCGTTGCCGTGGTGCACATCCCAATCCACGATCACTACCCGGGAGAGGCCGTGCCGGCGTTGCGCGGCGCGTGCGGCGAGGGCGATGTTGTTGAACAAGCAGAAACCCATGCCGGTATCCGCTCCGGCATGATGGCCGGGCGGCCGCACCAACGCGAAGGCGTTTTTGACCTCGCCGCGGCAGGTCGCCGCCACGGCGTTGATGACCCCGCCGACGGCATAGAGCGCGGCATTCCACGATCCGGGACTTAACGGGGTGTCCCCGGTGGAAAGCCAGGCGCCTCCCGCGTCGATCTCGCGGCGCACCAGGTCGACATACCCCGGCGCATGCACCCAGGCAAGCTCCTCGTCGAGTGCGGGTCGGCAGGGAATTTTCTGGAGGTGATCCATAAGGCCCGAACGGCACAAGGCGAGGAACGCTGCGTCGTAACGATCCGGAGACTCCGGGTGATCCGGTCCGGTCTGGTGTTCTTTGACCATGGGATCGGCCACCAGGCCGGTGTGGCGAAACACCTCCATGATCCGCCCCCTACTTCAGGCCAATCAGCGGCCAATAGAGCCAGGTCACGAGGACGAAGGCAATCAGGCTGAGGGTGTTCATGATCAGCCCGTACCCGATGAACGTGGTGCGCTTGATGTAGCCGGCGCTGTAGGCGATGGCGGTGGCCGGCGTGCCCATCGGCAAGACGTAGGACAAGCCGGAGGGCAGGGCAATGGCCAGCGTCACCGCCTCGAGGGAAAGCCCCATCGTGTCGGCGAGGCCCAGGCCGACCGGCATCATCACGGACACGACCGCGGCGTTGCTGATGAACTCGGTGAGCAGGAGGGAAAGCACGCCGAGGATCAAGATCAACTGAAACGGGGTCAGGTTGTATTGCCCGATGCTATTCTCGACGATCCAGGTCGAGGCTCCGGTGGTATGAAGCGCCGAGCCCAGGGCGATTGCTCCTCCGTACATCAGGATGATGCCCCAATTGACATTCGCCTCGATTTCCGACCAGCGCACCAGCCGCATCATGAACAGCGCCGCCACGGAAAGCAGCGCGATGTTGGCCAGTCCAACCAGCTTGAAGGCAAAAATCCAGGCCAGGATCGTCGCCAAACCGACCAACCCCACGCGAACCTCGCGTGACGACAGCGGGCCGATCTGGTCGATCTCCCGCTTTAATTCCGCGTGGGCCTTTTCCATGTCCACCGGTTCGGCGGGAAAACACCAGCGGAGGATGGCCCATGCCGCGATCAGCATCACTACGACAATCGGAAACGACGCGCTCAACAGGCGCATGAAGCTGATTTCGATGCCGCGTTCGGCAAACAGAATGCCCGCAGCCAGCGGGTTGCGCGCGCCGCCGAGGTAGGTGGCGATTCCGCCGATGATGCACCCCCAGGCCAGGGCGAAGAAAAAACTCTGCCCGAAACGGCTCTCCATCGGCTTGAGTCCCATCGCCCGAACCATGTTGAGCACAATCGGGAACAGCATGGCGGCGACCGCGTGTTCGCTCATCCAGAAGCTTGCGAAGGCGCCGATAAACAAAATGGCGTCGCGCAGCATCCGGGGCGACGCGCTGAAGCGGTCCAGCGCCTTGCAGGTCAGGCGTGTGGATAGGCCGCAGTCGATCAGCGCCGCGGAAAGAATAAACGCGCCGAGAATAAAAAACACCGCCTGGTTGCCAAACAAGGAAAAGGCCTGTGCGCTCGACATGATGTTTAGCAGCGGCAGGAGGATGATGGCCAGGATCGAGGTAATCTGGAGCGGAATCAGTCCGGTTACCCACAGGCAGACGCATAACGTGAATACGCCGATCACCCGTTGGGCTTCGGTGGACAACCCTTCCGGGGCCGGCGCGAACGCGACAAACGCGGCCAGCGCCATGAAGAAAAGCAGCAGCTTGTAATGATGCCGCACCAGGAACGGTCCGTTATCACCCTGCGATGCCTTGGGATCCCACACTTTTACCATCATGCCCCGCTTATAACCGGTTTGTCGCGGGCAAGCAATAGCGGGACCGCCATTCTGGATGCTGGAAACTGGATGCTGGATGGCTGGCGCGGGAGCCATGCGAGAAACCGTCGGCGGGGAGTCGTCCGTCCCGGCGGGCCGCCCGCGGAGGAGCGGCTACATACCCCTTGTAGGCCAGCCCTCTGTGGCTGGCGGATGTTTCCGGAAGGAGTGCGACACGAGTAACGAATTGCCGATACGCCCGACAATTCACAGATGCGCCTTGCCGCGCCATGTGTTACAAACAAATCATGATCTTCCATCATCCATCCGCCACCATCCGCTTTCCGGAGCTGCTTGATCCGGGGGCCGCGTTCGCCTCGGTCACCCATCTCGGCATCGGTGCGCATCCCGATGACCTCGAGTTTATGGCCCTTCATGGCATTCTCGCCGGTTACCACCAGGAGGGCTGCGGCTTTGGTGGAATCACCTGCACCAACGGCGGCGGCAGCGTGCGGGAGGCGTCCCTGGGCGATGACGCCCTGATCGCCCGCCGTCACGCTGAACAGGAAGAGGCGGCGCGCATCGGTCGCTACCGCTTCATCGCTCAGCTCGGTTACCGCAGCGCCGAGGCAAACGACCCCGCCGACCCGCGCCTGACTGATGATTTATCCCGGTTGTTTCAGCGGATGCATCCGCGCGTCGTGTACACCCACAATCCCGCCGACAAGCATCCCACCCATATCGCCGTACTCGCGCGGGTGATCGCCGCGTTGCGCGGATTGCCGCCCGACCAGCGACCCCGCCAGGTTTTGGGCTGCGAAGTGTGGCGCGGGCTGGACTGGATGCCGGACGGAGACAAGGTTTCGCTCAACGTCTCCGGCAATCCCGAGTTGGCCGAGCAACTTGCCACCGTCTTTACCTCGCAGACCGATGGCGGAAAGCGGTACGACCGCGCGGTTCGCGGGCGCGAGGCCGCTAATGCAACCTTTGGCGCCAGCCATGCCGGTGATGGAGCTTCCGCGGTCTGGTTGGCCATGGACCTTACGCCGCTGATCATGGACGACCGCATGTCGATCCGCGAGCTGGTCGAGGGACACCTTTCCCGGTTTCGTCATGATGTCATGGCCAAGCTGGCGCGATGGAAAATTTAACCTGTTCACGTTTATCCAACATGGGGGCGTTGGTTGACGAGCACGCCCCGGAAAGAAGCACGCAATGACCAAAGAACTCGTAGTACTCGCCGCTGGCATGGGCAGCCGTTACGGTGGCTTAAAACAAATCGATCCGGTGGGACCCGGTGGAGAACTCGTGATTGACTACTCGGTGTTCGACGCCCTGCGCGCCGGCTTTTCCCGGGTGGTCTTTGTGATCCGGGAAGAAATGCTGGAACCGTTTCGCGATGGCATCGGCCGCGCCCTCGAGCCGCGCCTGGACGTAACCTACGCGTTTCAGCGCCTGGACGATTTGCCGCCGCCTTTTGCCCCGCCCCCGGGCCGGGAAAAACCTTGGGGTACCGGGCACGCCCTGTGGGCCGCCCGGCGTGAGGTGCGCCAGCCGTTCGCGGTGATTAATGCCGACGACTTTTATGGTCCGCAGGCGTTTCGTTTGCTGGCCGCGCATCTGGACCTTCCGCCTGCTGAGCCGCCGGAATATGCCATGATCGCGTATGAACTCGCCCAGACGGTATCCAGCCATGGATCGGTTTCCCGCGGGTTGTGCCGAACCGATGCGCAGGGAAATCTCATCGACATTGAGGAGGTCACGGCGATCCGGAAAACCGCCGAGGGGTTGTGTTCGATCACGCCGGATGGCGCCACCCGGCAACACGAAAACCGCACCCCGACCTCCATGAATTGCTGGGGATTTTATCCCGGGATTTTCGGGCGCCTTGAAGACCGGTTTTGCGACTTTCTTTCGGCGCGAGCCGGTGACGCAACATCGGAATTTTACCTGCCTGGCGCGGTGAGCGATCTTATCGCCGCCGGTCAGGCCCGGGTCAAGGTGTTGACAACGCCGGATGCCTGGCTCGGCGTAACGTATCGCGAAGATAAGCCGCTGGTCATGGCCGGTATACAGGGCATGATTCAGCGCGGGACGTATCCCGCGTCGTTGTGGGCGTAACCGCCTATTTTTTCCGCAAGCCGGCCTTCGCGCGCACCCGCAGCCGCAAGGCGTTGAGGCGGATAAATCCGGTCGCATCTTTCTGGTCGTACCCCACATTGCCTTCGAAGGAGGCCATGTGCGGGTCGTACAGCGATTTCGCCGCTTTACGTCCCACGATGGAGGCCACGCCCTTGAAGAGTTTGATCCGGGCGGTGCCGGTAACCGAGGCGGCGGCTTCGTTCATGGCCGTTTGCAACATTTCGCGTTCCGGCGCATACCAGAAGCCGTTATAAACCAGTTTGGCGTATTGCGGAATCAGGCTGTTGCGGAAGTGCAGGACTTCGCGGTCCATCGTGAGCTGCTCGACCGCCTCGCGGGCGCGGTGGAGAATGGTTCCGCCGGGCGTTTCATAGACCCCGCGGCTCTTCATGCCGACGTAGCGGTTTTCCACCAGGTCGATCCGTCCGACGCCGTGCCTGCCGCCGATTTCGTTGAGTTTGAGCATGATCCCGAGCGGCGAGAGCTTCTTGCCGTTCACCGCCACCGCATCGCCTTTTACGAAGTCGATTTCGACATACTCCGGTTTGTTGGGGGCTTTTTCCGGCGAGACCGACAGTTTGAAAATATCTTCCGGCGGTTCGTTCCAGGCATCTTCGAGAATGCCGCCCTCGTAGCTGATGTGGAGGAGGTTGCGGTCCATCGAATACGGCTTTTTGGCCGAGGCCTCGACGGGAATCTTGTGTTTCCGGCAGTAATCCAGCATGGCCACGCGTCCGGTGAATTCCCGTTGAAACTCCTCGATCCGCCAGGGGGCGATAACTTGAATGTCCGGTTTGAGTGCGTAGGCGGTCAGTTCGAAGCGCACCTGGTCGTTGCCTTTGCCGGTCGCGCCGTGCGCGATGGCCTGGGCTCTTTCCTTGATGGCAATTTCAACCTGGCGCTTGGCGATCAGCGGGCGGGCGATCGAGGTGCCGAGCAGGTAGCCGCTTTCGTATACCGCACCGGCGCGCAGCATGGGGAACACGAAGTCACGGGCGAATTCTTCGCGCAGATCGTCGATGTAAATTTTCGACGCGCCGGTCGCCTTGGCCTTCTTGTCGAGGCCCTTTAATTCCTCCTGCTGGCCGATGTCGGCGGCGAAACAGATGATTTCCGCGGAATAGGTTTCCTTCAGCCACTTGCAGAGAACGGAGGTGTCCAGCCCTCCGGAATACGCCAACACAATTTTCATGATGATGCTCCTTCTCGAACCGTTTGATCGAATCGCGCACAGGCCCGCGCCAGTTTATCCAGCGCTTCCCGAACGTCCGCCTCGTCGATAATCAGCGGCGGAACAAAACGAATGACGTTAATGGAAGTTGCCACGGTGAGCAACCCCTCTTCAATCAACAGCAATTCCAGCGCCTTGGCCGGACGGTCCAGCGCCAAGCCCCAAATCAGCCCGAGACCGCGTGCGGCGGTAATCCACGAGTACCGTTTGGCGAGGTCGTGAAGGCCCGTTCCGAAAAGTCCGCCCATCCGGGCCGCGCGATCCAGCAGGCCCTCGTGTTCGATGGTCCGCAGGACGGCGAGCGCGGCCGCGCAGGCCAGCGCGTTGCCGCCGTAGGTGGTTCCGTGGGTGCCCGGTTGCAAGACATCGCACACCGGCGCCCGGGCCAACATGGCTCCGATCGGGAAGCCGCCGCCGAGGCCTTTGGCCAGCGAGAAGGCGTCGGGCGTGACGCCGTAAGCTTGAAAACCAAACCAGGTTCCGAGCCGTCCGACGCCGACCTGCACCTCGTCCATCAACAGCAGCAGGTTGTGTTCGTCGCACAGCGCGCGCAACCCGTGGAGAAACTCCCGGGTGGCCGGGATCACCCCGCCCTCGGCTTGAACCGCCTCGACCAGCACCGCCACGGTTCGCGGGGTGATTTTGGCGCGGAACGATTCAAGGTTGTTGAACTCGGCGTACGTAAAACCGGTTGGCAATGGCTCGAAACCTTTTTGTACTTTGTCCTGCCCGGTTGCGGTCAGGGTGGCCAGGGTCCGTCCGTGAAAGGAATTGCAACACGAGATGATTTCGAACCGCCCGGAATCGTGGCCCCACTTCCGGGCCAACTTGATCAGGGCCTCGTTCGCCTCCGCGCCGGAATTGCAGAAAAAAGCTTTTGCATCGTGACGGAATTTGTCCACCAGCGCCTTGGCCAGTTCGGCTTGAAGCGGATGGTAATGCAGGTTTGAAACGTGGGTCAGAACGCCCGCTTGTTCCCGGACGGCCGCCACCCAGGCCGGGTGGGCATGGCCCAGGCTCATCACCGCGATGCCGGCGAGGAAGTCCAGGTACTCCTTGCCGTCGGCATCCCATAGCCGCGAACCCGCCCCCCGCGTAAACACCAGGTTGGGGGCGTAATTCGGGAGCAGGTACCGGGCGTGGTCTTGCTTAATCTGTTCGGCCGTGTTGGTCATGGTAAATCAGTCACTATAACATAAAGAATACAAAGGACACAAAGGCTGAAAATTACGGACAATGATCCTTGCGGCTTGATTTGCCGCATCCGTATCACGAGGCCAGGGCAATCAAGGTTTTTTGCGCTCGCTGAGGCAGGCTTATCGGTATGAAAAACGACTCTGGATAGAGATAGGCTTCGCCGGAATCATCGATTACTCGAATAAACCCTTCTTTCGTAGCCTTGGAGTCTGACATGATCGGATAAACCTTGCGCAGTTCCAAATCGTCGCATTCATCATTTCGCACACAAAGGGCATAACCACGCGGTATATTTTTTTTCATAGCATCACCTTATAAGCCTTTTGATTTTCATGTTTTTCCGACCGATGCCATGAGCTTCATACCAATGAAGCTCTGCCCTTCTTAAAGAGCCGTTAGGCATCCTGATTGTGCCCTCGCCTTTGAGTTTGCGCCAACGGCCAGGTCCATATCGTTTTTGGATACGCATTATGTCCCGGATTCGCCCACCCACAGCGATGACTTCAACATTGCAAATTTTACCGACAATCTCAATGTGCATAAGGCTCTCCGGCTGAGACTCACGCCGCCAACATTATAAAGCACCAAACCCAAGGGCAAGACTCGTACGCTTTGCGGCTTTCTGCTCAACCGTTCCGGGATCTATTCCACGATCTCCGTGCCTACGCCCTGGTCGGTGAACAATTCCAGAAGAAGCGAGTGGGGTAGGGCGGCATGGACGAAGTGGACTTTACGGACGCCGGACCGCAGCGCCCGGACCGCGCCTTGCACCTTGGGAATCATGCCGCCATCAATAACTTTCCGGGCGATCAATTCATCGATGTCCCGGGCGGAGAGGGTGGAGATCAACGATTTCGGATCCTTGGGGTCCCGCAGCAAGCCGGGTACGTCGGACATAAATACAATTTTCCGCGCCTTGAGCGCCACGGCGATGGCCGAGGCGGCGTCATCCGCGTTGATGTTGTAGAGTTTGTTGTCCGGGCCCCAGCCCAGAGGCGTGATGATCGGAACGATATGGGAGTTGCTGAAGGCAAGAATAGGCTCGATGTCCACGTCGGTCACGTCGCCGACATAACCCCAATCCAACAGTTCGCCGGTATCCGGGTCTTTTTCGGTGTGCTTGACCACTTCGAGAATGTCTTCGCCATAAATGCCCCGGGCCTTGCAGCCATTCGCCTGCAGGGCCTTCACCAGCATCGGGTTGACCTCGCGGTTCAATACTTGTTCGACCACGTCCATGGATGCGGCGTCAGTCACTCGCAGTCCCTTGACGAAACCGGACTTGATGCCGGCCTCCTTCATACGCGCGGAAATCGCCTTGCCGCCGCCATGCACCACCACCGGACGCAAACCGACGCAAGCCATGAATGCCACATCCTTGAGAATGGCTTCCACCCCCGCCCGCTCCTCCATGGACGATCCGCCAAATTTCACCACGACAATGTCGTTGCGAAACCGCTGGATGTAGGGCAGGGCCTCAATCAAAACCGATGCTTTTTCAACTAACGTTTGCATAATGTTTTCCGACCATCATTCATCGTTGATTCTCCGCGAATCGGCAAATCATTTTTTGGGGCGCCGGAAAATGCTTTTGAGATTGGTTTTTCCCGGGTCCGGTAGCATACAATAGCCGCCATGAATAAATGCGCGGTTTTGACTTTTGTGGCGATGGCCGTCATGGCCGTCGGTTGCTCCAGGGAACGTATGAGCGGAAAAATAGCGGTTACATTTGAGGTGGACGCCCCGGGCTTGGATCCGGATGCCGTCGTGTATCTGGCCGGAAACCTTCCGGAATTTGGCGAATGGCTGGCCGATGGCGTGGTGATGTCGCGCCAGGAAAGTGATCGCTGGCGGGTCGTGGTCGCCATGCCGTATGGCGCCCGCCTGGAATACAAAATCACCCTGGGCGACTGGTCGCGCGAGGCGTTGGGGGAAAACCGGGACGCGCTCCCGAACTACACCCTGGCCGCGACGCGCAACCAAACCGTTCGCCATCGGGTAACCGAGTGGAAAATGCCCGCGGAAGCGCAGGCGTCCACCCTGACCGGTGAGGTGCGCTATCATCCGGGCATCACCGCCGACGGCGTGGCGCCTCGCGATATCGTGGTCTGGTTGCCGCCCGGCTATGACGAATCCCATGAACGCTACCCGGTGTTGTACATGCACGACGGACAGAATATTGTTGATGCCGCGACGTCGTTTATCGGCATCGAGTGGGGTGTGGATGAAACCGCCGATCGCCTGATTCGGGAGGGGCGGATGATGCCGGTCATTGTGGTCGGCATCTACAATACGCCGCAGCGTATGGACGAGTACGGCGCCGGGGAACTCGGTGCGGCCTACCGCCGCTTTGTGGTGGAAGAGGTCAAGCCGATGATCGATGCGACGTACCGGACCCGCCCCGAACGCGAGCACACCGCCACGATGGGTTCCTCGATGGGCGGTTTGGTTGCGTTCTTGCTGGCCTGGCAACATCCCGGTGTGTTTCGCCAGGCGGCCAGTCTGTCCCCGGCATTTTTCCCGGAGGTGGTGGCGGATGTGCAAGCCGCACCTTCCGCCCCGGAGGGCATGCGCCTGTATATGGACAACGGCACCGAGGGCCTCGAGCAACGCATTCAGGAATACTGCGATGCGATGATGGCGGTTCTGCCGGAAAAGGGATTTGCCGAAGGCGACAATTTTATGTGGTTCCTTGATGAAGGCGCGGAACACAACGAAGCGGCCTGGGCCGCCCGCCTGGAGCGCCCCCTGTTGTTCTTGTTTGGCGTTGATCCGGCGCCATGAGCCAACCCGGCGCGATCAATCCGCGCTTCGCCGGAACCGCTCGCCTGCTGGGCGCCGAAGGCTTTGCCCGCGTGGCGGCGTCTCATGTGTGCGTCATCGGCTTGGGCGGCGTAGGCTCCTGGGTGGTCGAAGCCCTGGCCCGCTCCGGAGTGGGGGCACTGACCCTGGTCGATCAGGATGAGGTGTGCATCAGCAACGTGAACCGGCAGCTTCATGCCTTGACAACCACCGTCGGCCAATCGAAGGCCGAAGCGCTGGCCCAACGTGTCGCGTTGATTCATCCGGATTGCCGCGTCCAAATCATCCCGCGATTCTTCAAGAAAACCACCGCCGAGGAAATTCTCGCACCTGGTTATGATGTTGTCGTGGATGCCATTGACGGCGTTGCCCACAAGGCGCGCCTCATCGGGATGTGCTGGCAACGCGGGCTTCCGGTCATCGCCAGTGGCGGAGCCGGTGGTAAATGCGATGCCGCGCGGGTGTGCGTTGCCGATCTCGCCGATACCGTTTACGATCCCCTTCTGGCCTTCATTCGAAAGCGCCTTCGCAAGTGGTTTGACTTTCCGCGCGGCGACCGCAAATTCGGCATCCCGTGCGTGTATTCACCGGAACCGCCGGCGGAAAACCCGGAGTCGTGCCGTCCGGCCAAAACCCCGGGCGTGCGGGCCAATTGCGACACCGGGCTCGGCGCGCTCGCCCCGGTGACCGGGACCTTCGGCCTGCTCATGGCCGGCTACGTGATTAACCGGATCGCCGGGGTGTGCAGCGGCCAAGCTTGACCTCGCATCACGTCGATAACGCCATAAACGCCGCGTTGCCGTTTGGCTGGGATTTTCTGTCCGTGAGTCTCGCTATGGAAGTTGCGCGAGCCATCGCCAGGCGGGGGCAATCAGTAGGGGAAGGCCGGCCTCCTCGTACCGCTTGAAGCCATCGATATTCTCGACCAGTTGAACCGCCGGTACGCGAAGCATCTGCTGGAATTTTTTCAGGGCGGGTGAGACCTGAGTGTCGCTTGACTTGCACTCGATCAGGAGAAAGGGCTTCTGGTCCCGGGCGATCAGGAAATCCACTTCCTGCTTTTCCCGGTTACGCAGGTAATGAAGGGTAAATGTACCGTGTCCAAGATCGGTCCATGATTGGGTGGCCCGGTACAATTCCAGCGCCACCATATTTTCAAGCCGTGCGGCCGGATCCTCGACCCTCGCGTAGTCGAAGAAGTAAAGCTTGGGCATCTTGGTGAGGGCCCGGGATACCTTTCGCGTCCAGGGTTTGATGGTAAAGATCAGATAGAAGGCGTCGAAAAGACCAACCCATTTTTTGACTGTATCGGGCGCGACATGAAGATCTCCGGCCAAATGATCCATGGCCACCGGACTTCCCACCCGCAGGGGCAGCAGATCGAGTAATTGGGTTATTTCCGCCGCCTTCAAGATGGCAAATTGCTCGCGAATATCGTCGCGGATAATCTGGCGGTGATAGGTCATCGACCAGATGGAGCGGAACTCGGAGGATTGATGGATGTACGGTTCGGGAAAGCCGCTGTATTGCCGCAGGCGTGACCAGATACGTTGTGCGTTTTCCGAGGGGAAATCAGGAACCAGGACCATCGGGTCGGCCAAGAAGTCGTTTGGAGAGCGCCGGGTCTCCGCCAATTCGGCCAACGTGAAGGGCCACAAATGAAACATCAGGTAACGGCCGGCCAGAGAATCACCGCCGCGACGGAACTGATCCAGGCGACCGCTACCCAAAACGAGGAAGGAGAATCTGTCCTTGTCCCGGTCATAGGCGCCCTTCAGGTAGTTTTTCCATCGGGGCATTTTGTGGATTTCATCTAGCACCACGAATGGAGGTTCCTCGCGGGTTCGGATCACATCATGATAAAAGGCTGGATTCTTGAGCAACCGGGTCCGGTCCTCGGGGATGTCGCTATTCAGGTAAACGCCGTCCCGGTTGGCGAGCAGCGCTTCGGCAAATGTGGTTTTTCCGGCTTGTCTGGGCCCGGCCAGAAAAATCATGGATTTGAACTGGCTCAACGTTTGCCAAGCCTTCTCGTATAAGGGGCGATCAAGCATGTGACAATTATCAACACTAAGCGACAATTGTCACGACAAAATCGTAAACCACTTTATTTTTGTCGGAAAGGCCGGTTGCGCTCGCCCCGGTGACCGGGACCTTCGGCCTGCTCATGGCCGGTTACGTGATTAACCGGATCGCCGGCAAACTCACCACCCCATGTCGGCCCGCAGCCCCACCAGTACCGACGTCATAATGTCGGTGCCTGCGTAATCTTCGTGTTCTTCGTCTTCGTTGCCGAGCCAGGAGGTCGCCGAAATCGCATAGCGCGCAAACAGGCGCCAGTTTTTTCCGACCGCTACGGAGAGTTCAGGTCCGCCGCGCACGGTGGCGGCATCCAGCTTGGCGTTCCCGGTCACCAGCGCGCCTCCCTTGAGTTCGTCGCGATACCGCCAGGTGTATTTCGCCCCGGGATAAAATGCTCCGCCAATATGCAGTCCGAGTTGAACCTTTTTGCCAAACAACATGCTGATTTCGGCATCAAGCCCCGGGGTCAGCTCCCCTTTGGCATACCCGTCGCGAATGCGCTTGGTCGGGACGCCGTTGCGGGTTTCATCCAGCGTGGCATTCGAAAATTCGTATTCATAAAAAATAGCCCCGATCCGGAAAAATACGCCGTCATGCGGCCCGATGCGCAGGTAGGGCAATAGGATCGTCCGCTCCGCGTCCATATTGCCGACAAGTTTTTTCTTGTTGTCGGCATAGTCCAGGGTGAAACCGTTTTCCGACATCGCGTAACGCACCCCGATTCCGTAAAGCCGGTCGGGAAAAACGTATTCCAGCATCAGGTTGGGATTAAAAAACTCTTCGGTAACTTCAACCGTGGCGTCCTTATAGGTGAATTTGCCAAACGTAATGTCCGTGCCCGCTTCAATAAGCAGTCCGCCATCGGACCAAGCCGCCGGCGTCCCCATCCCCAGTATCGCCACCATTACTACGAGCCATGTTGTGCGCATCGTCATGCACTCCCTTCATCGCATTTTATTATGATCATCCGCCGATAGATCCAGCCGGTCGAGCCATTCCTTGACTTCAGGGCGCGCGCCGTGCTTTTTCAATAACATACAGATGGCGGCCCCGGAGGAAACGCCAAGGCGAGGGGCAATTTCCGATTGTTTCAGCCCGCAATCGCGCAGTAGCGCCCGGGCGAGAAATGCCCGCGCCGGGCCGCCGAATCGCCGCTGCTCCAGCAGTCCCGCTTGCTCACCCAAAGCCGTCCGGACCGCCGCAAGAACTGCTTCGGGCGGACGCCGGGGATGAGATCGTGCACGCTCGTCCGCGTCGGTTTCGCCGGCGCGCCGCCGAATCTCCGCGATAAAGGTTTCGGGGCCAATGGCGTCCCGGTTTTGCTGAAGCAGGCGGTCGAATGCCTCGTCGTTCTCCGCCAAACCCGATTCAACGAATGACCGGTACGCCGCTTGGGGAGACTGGCCCGGCCCGCGCGGAAGCAACGACAAAATCGGACCGGCGGTCAACCACCCGTCCCGGCTATCCAATCCGATAAATGAGCGATACGAACTCCAGGCGAACTGATGAAGAAAATCTATTTTTTCCGCGATGGTTTTGTTCACCCAGTAGTTGGTTTTAACCGGATTGAGATGGATGTAGCGCGAAAGGTTAAGCAAATAGCGATCGCCGGACACCAGGCGGGCGCCGTAGCGCCCCTGCATGACATGACCGATTCGGTCGTGGCGGCGGTTGAAATACACCGAGTAACCCGTGAGGACTTTTCCCATGAATCGATTCAGATTGGCTTGTGGGGTTGCCAGCAGCAGGTGGACGTGATTCGGCATGAGGCAATAGTGGTAGACCGGAACGTTGAGGGTCTGACTGGCCTCGGAAAGCCGGTCCAGCAGGTCGCGTCGATCGTGGACATCCAGGAAAATGTCCTGCCGGGCATTACCCCGAAAGGTCACATGATAGACCGCCCCCTCAAACAAGATACGCGGACGTCGAGCCATGAAAGCTATATACGCTCGTCATGAGTCTAAATCAACCAAAATTTAACGCTTAACCGTTGACCCCGCCGCCTCTTGAGCCCCGGTGCCCTCACCGGGGCAGGCGTGGTTCGCGCGACGAGGGCGTCGCGGCGCCAACCGAGCAGAATATAAACTGGAGATATGCTGGCCGCGTTGGCATGCGCCCGGTCCGGCGCTTTTGATCGCATCTACGCCTTCAACCTGAAACACTATCGTGTCTTGGCCCCCGATTTACTGGACCGCATTGCCGTGCCATGAAGGTCGCGGAAAAGATCTGTAGACCCCTTCCGCGTACTTCCGGGCCTTCCGTAGTTAATCCTTTGTTTGCCTTTACGTCTTTCGGTCAAAAATAAATGCCACCAAACGTCCCGCCCATGGAGGTTTGTGCCTCTTGTTAATTTAGTGCTTAACCGTTGACCCCGGCTTGGTGTCTGGCGGATCGCCCCGGGCCGTCCCGCCGAAACGTTTTACTAACCTTCCTCTCATTTCTAACTAAAATAAGCTTAACAATTAGGCCCCGTCGCTATATCTTAATCGATTGGCGCACTCTCTATTTTCGGGGGTGAAGACCGTGAGCGTGCGTTGACCAATTGTTATTTTTTGCAATGGGGAGGCCGATGCGTAAATCGGTTTGTGTTGGAGGCTGAGGAACAGGTTTTCCGTTCGGGTTCATTATGAATAAAAACACCGTGCAAGACGAGGCGCGTGCTTCGACTCAACATCACATCGCGCGCGAAGCCTCGCCACCGAAAAAGTTCCAAACCTTGGAACTTTTTGCATCGCCGTTTTCCAAGCATTGGAAGTTTGGCGCGGTGATTACGATCTTTGCTTTCACGTTCATTTTGTTGCCTCTCGGCGCTTTGGCGCAACAGACTATATACAACCGCAATGATTCCGGCACCGGCTTTTGGTGGCACGGCAATTTGCCTTGGTGGTATAGCTCATGGGGGAATCAAAATCGGCCCGACAATGACGGGCGCGGAAACGTGAACTATGATCACAACAACAACAATCCTGACACCGTCAATGGCGCTTGGTTCAATCTCAGAACCTTGACGTTCCTTACCGGCGCCGGCGCACGAACATTCAACAAAGATGGCGATGCCGGCATTAGTTTAACCGTGGGCTTGTACAACAATGCGTCCGGGACAAAGACCTTTAACGTGCCAATCGGTGTTGATGCCGGCACGGTGGCCTTTGAGGCGAACAATGGCGACTTGTCGTTTACGGACGCTTTTTACCTTAACGGAAACATCGCGGCCTTTGCCGGTAGCAACAACAATACCGTCAGTGGTGTCATGAGTGGTTCCGGTGGGCGCTTCACCAAGGCGGGGACGGGAACGCTCTTCTTGTCGGGTAACAACTCCTTTACCGGGGCATCGACGATCAGTGCGGGAGCCGTCCGCATCTCGCACGCCAATGCGCTCGGTACTACCGCCGGTAACACCACGGTTGCCAGCGGCGCGGCGTTGGAGCTTTCGGGTGGAATTAACTCGCCCGAGCCGTTGAGTATTGCTGGGACGGGTATTTCATCCGGCGGAGCCATAAATAATGTGAGTGGTAATAATACACTCTCTGGAACCATTGCAATGACGGCCAATTCCTCTATAGGCGCGGCCAGTGCAACGACGCTCACGGCCGGCGGCATCATATCCGGCGGGTTCACGTTGACCAAGGCGGCGGGTGGAACACTTATCCTGACCGGGAACAACACCTACAGCGGCGGGACCACGCATGGCGCGGCTTCGCCCTCGCAAATCAGTATCGGCCACAACAACGCTCTGGGAACCGGGGCCATTTCCTGGAGCGCGAATAACAACATCGATACCCACGGCGGCGACCGGACCATCCCCAACAACATTACACTGGGGGCCAGTCCCACCTTTGTCGGTTCGCACAACCTAACCGTGAACGGCACCGTGGCCATTGCCGCGAACCGTACGTTGAATGTCACGGCCAACACCTTGGCTCTGGCCGGTAACATTTCCGGCGCGGGCGTTTTGACCAAGGGCGGCAACGGCACCATGACCCTTTCCGGAAATAACAGCCACGCCGGCACCACCTTGAGCGCCGGCACCCTGAACATCAACAGCGCCACCGCGTTGGGAACGGCCTCGGGTACCTTCACCATCAGCGGTGTTTCCACCATCAACAACACCAGCGGCGGCGCGGTTACCACCTCCAACCATCCGCAAAACTGGAACGCCAACTTCACCTTCACCGGCAGCAATCCCCTGAATCTGGGAACCGGCAATGTCACGCTCGGGGCGAACCGCACGGTTACCGTCAGCGCCAGCACCTTGACGGTGGGCGGCGCCATCTCCGGGGCGTTCTCCCTGACCAAAGCGGGCGCGGGCACCATGGTGCTTTCCGGCAACAATACCTACAGCGCGGGCACCACGATCAGCGCCGGCACGTTGCAAATCGGCGCGGGCAGCACGAGCGGGTCCGTCGCGGGCAACATCGTCAACAACGCCGCGCTGGTGTTTGATCGCTCCGATGCCTTGACCTATGCCGGCCAGATCAGCGGCAGCGGCACCTTGACCAAAAATGGCGCGGGCACCCTGACCCTTTCCGGGACCAGCTCGCAGTCCGGAGCGACCACGGTTAGCGCAGGCGCCTTGCTGGTCAGCGGGTCGCTAAGCAGTTCGGCGGTCACCGTGAATAACGCCGCCACCATCGCCGGCGG
Organism: uncultured Verrucomicrobiota bacterium; assembly: GCA_937873455.1. GTDB lineage: Bacteria > Verrucomicrobiota > Kiritimatiellia > CAIVKH01 > CAIVKH01 > CALMUP01. The sequence continues at coordinate 91,421 of CALMYG010000034.1, read as the reverse complement.
CGGCACAATTGGCGCGTTGACCATGAACAATGCCAGCGCGGTGGTCAGCCCCGGCAACACCTCTGGCGCAATCGGCACCCTGAATGTTTCCGGCAACGCCTCCTTGCGCGGTACCTACACCGCCGACATCACCGGCACCGGCTCCACCGATTGCGACAAGATTGAGGCGACGGGATCGGTCTCGGCCAGCGCGGCCCTGACCATCAACCTGCCCGTTTCCACGCCCTCCGGCTTCAGCGTGTCGAGTCCCTACACCTGGACCATCATGAGCGGCTCGTCGGCCAACGCCGCCAACATGACCATCGGCACCAAGTGGACCTCCTCCGGCACCTTCTCCCTGCAAGTTAGCGGCGGCAATACGATTCAAGTGGTGTACACCCCGCCGGCCGAAGGCGATGTCGAAGTGCGCGGCAACAACGTCGCAATTGCCGACGGCGACACCACGCCTTCGACTGCTGATCACACCGACTTCAGCGATGTACTGGTCGCCGGCGGCACCCTGACCCGCACGTTTACCGTCACCAATGCCGGCAGCGCTTCGATCGGTTTGGGCAACGTCACCGTCGGCGCGGTCACCGGCCCCGCCACCAACTTCATCGTGACCAGCCAACTTCCCGCCACGCTCGCCGCCGGCGGCTCCACGACCTTTCAGGTTCAATTCAACCCCTCCCAGGCCGGGGTCATCACCGCCGAGCTTTCATTCACCAACACCGTGGCCGGGAAGAATCCCTACAACTTTTACGTGCAAGGCACCGGCACCTACGTTGAAGTCGCGGTGAGCGGCAACGGCAACAACATTGCTGACGGATCCTCTTCGCCGTCGCTGGCCAATCACACCGACTTCGGTGCGGTCGGCACGGAAGGCGCAACCTTGAGCCGGACCTACACCATCACCAACTCCGGCAACCGGGTCATGACGCTGGGCACGGTCGGCGTCAGCGGAACCCATGCCGCAAACTTCACCGTCACCGCGCAACCTCCGGGAACCCTCAACCCCAGCAACAGCACGACCTTTACCGTTCAGTTTGACCCTTCGGCGGTCGGTCTCCGCACCGCCGAGTTGAGCTTCAGCAATAACGACGACAATTTCGCCGACGGCTTGAGCGAAAACCCGTTTAACTTCGCGATCCAGGGCACCGGCGTCGCCCCGGCGATTACCAACTGGCCGATGACATTAAACTTCTCGTCCGTGCTCGGTACCGCGCCTTCCGCCCAGAACTTCTACGTCACCAACAGCGCGCTGGGCACCATGGCTTATACCGTGTCGTCGAACTTTACGTGGTTGAGTTTGTCGCCGGCCTCCGGTTCGGTCGGGGCGGGCGCCGGGGCGACCCACAGCGCCGTCCCGGTGGTCCTCGCCGGCCAGCAGGCGGGCACGTCCAACGCCACCATCACCATTGGTTCCGCCACCGCGACCAATGCGCCCAAGACCATCAGCGTGCAGTGGACGATCAGCGCAATTCCGAATCCTTCGTCGGGCACCGCCACCGCCGATGGCAATGAGTTGGTTCGCTTGGCTTGGACCAAGAATACCTACAACGTTATGGTTGTCCACCGGGCGGGGGCTGCCCCCACCGCGCCGGTTCAGGGAACGGCCTATGCGGTGGGTGATTCCGTGGGCGGCGGCACCGTGCTTTACAATGGTCCGGATGCGTCGGGGACGTTGGAGCATGAAGCCACGCCGGGAGTGACGCATTATTATACCTTCTATTCGGAAAACTACAGTTACTATTCCGAAGGCATTGCCACCAGCGTTGCCCTTGGTTCCTACGGTTCGGGGGTGATGTTCGAACCCTTCGGTTACACCAATTCCACATCCCTCGACTTTAATGGCAAGAACGGCGGAGTTGGCTGGACCAGCACCTGGTCGCTGACCACCGGTGGCGGGGCGGAATGGTCGGTCCGGCGCAACGATGATACCGACAGCAATCGCCCCATGTTCTTTGATGCGGCCTCCAATCAGGTGGCGATCAGCGGGAACCGGGCGTTCTTGAACGCGATGGGCGCTGACCGGTGGGGTATTGCCACCCGTGGTATCCCGAACGTGAACAGTGGCGTCATCTATGTGTCTGCTCTTATCGCCTACCGCTACGAAGAGACGTTTGAACAGTCCCGCCGATGGGCGACTATCGCCATTATGGACGGTACCGACGAGCATCTGGAATTTGGAAAAGTGTTCGGGGAAAACCGAAGGTTCAGCATTCGTAGGGGCGGTTCCAATGCATCCAGCTCTTATAACATCAACCCCTACCAGAACAGCACCAACAACTGGTATTGGATTGTCCTGAAATACGACTTCGCCGCCCAACAAGCCCGGGTTAAGGCCTTTTATCGGAGCGAAAATATCCCGGGTTCCGAGCCGTCTTCGTGGGATGCCACGTGGGGATCGTTAAGCCTCGGCCAAATCAATCGCATTCGCCTCAAGGCGGGCAGTAATGAAGACTGGATCGGCGGTGCGTTGTTTGATCAGATCCGAGTAGCTACCAACTGGTCGCAATTAATCGGCGGTCTCGACGCCCCGACCGGGCTGTCCGCTTCCGATGGATCATCCGAAGCGCACGTTGCCCTTTCGTGGGACGACATCGCCGGCGAAACTGGTTACCTGATCTGGCGGCATACCGCCAACACGTTCGGTTCGGCTTCGGCAATATTCACCAATGCGGCGAATACCGTGACCTACAACGATACCTCGGCCACACCCGGCCAGCTTTATTACTACTGGATCACCGCTACCAATGCTTCGTTTGCCAGCGAGCCCAGCGCTTCCGACAGCGGCTTCCGCAAACTCGCCGCCCCGGCCAGCGTCGCCGCCAGCGATGGCACGTCTGATGCCCATGTCACCGTAACCTGGGGCAATGTGACCGGCGAAACCGGGTTCGGCATCTGGCGGCATACCGCCGATGTGCCCGGCTCCGCCACCTACGTCGGCGCGGTGGGCGCGGATGTGTTGACCTTTAACGATACCACGGCTGCCGCCGGCACCTTGTATTACTATTGGGTCCGGGCGACGAACAGCACCAGCATCAGCCAGTCCGACTTCAGCGCCAGTGATTCCGGCTTCCGCGGCCTGACCGCCCCGGCCAGCCTGACCGCCAGCGATGGAACGTCAGAAGCCCATGTCGCCCTATCGTGGGGCAATGTCGCCGGCGAGACCGGCTTCGGCATCTGGCGCAACACCGCCAACAATTCCGGAACCGCCACCTACCTCGCCTCGGTGGGTGCGGATGTATTGACCTACAATGACACCGGCGCCACCCCCGGCCAGCAGTATTATTACTGGGTGCGCGCCACCAACAGCACCTTGCAGACCCAGAGCGCGTTCAGCAACGGCGACGGCGGTTTCCGCAAACTTGCCGCCCCGACCGGCGTCGCCGCCAGCGATGGATCGTCCGCCGCCCATGTGACCGTGACGTGGAACAACGTCACCGGCGAAACCGGCTTCAGCATCTGGCGGCACACCAGCGACAGCTCCGGAAGCGCCACCTATGTCGGTGCGGTGGGCGCGGATGTTTTGACTTTCAATGATACCTCGGCCGACCCCGGCATTCTGTACTATTACTGGGTGCGCGCCACCAACAGCACCAGCACCAGCCAGTCCGATTTCAGCGGCAGCAATTCCGGCTTCCGCAACCTCGCCGCCCCGGCCAGTGTCGCCGCCAGCGACGGCACCTCGGCCGATCATGTGACGATCACCTGGGGCAATGTCGCCGGCGAAACCGGCTTCAGCATCTGGCGGCACACGTCCGACAGTTCAGGCTCGGCGACTTATGTCGGCGCGGTGGGCGCGGATGTGTTGACCTACAACGACACCACCGCCGTCGCCGGCACGTTGTACTATTACTGGGTGCGGGCCACCAACAGCTCGCTGGTCACCCAGAGCGCGTTCAGCTCCAGTGATTCCGGTTACCGCGGACTGTCTGCACCGGGCAGTGTCGCGGCCAGCGATGGGACGTCGGTTGATCATGTGACGATTACCTGGGCCGATGTCACCGGCGAAACCGGCTTCAGCATCTGGCGGCACACCTCCGACGTTTCCGGAAGCGCCAGCTACGTCGGCGCAGTGGGGGCCAACGTCACCACCTTCAACGACACCACGGCCACCGCCGGTACGCTCTACTACTATTGGGTTCGCGCCACCAACAGCACGCTGGTGACCCAAAGCGCGTTCAGTTCCAGCGATTCCGGATTCCGGCAGATGGCCGCGCCGGGCAGTGTCGCCGCCACCGATGGCGCCCATCTCGATAAGGTCACCGTGACTTGGGCGGATGTCACGGGCGAAACCGGATTTGCCATTTGGCGCAACACTACCGACAATTCCGGCTCGGCCAGCTACCTTGGTGTGGTCGCCGCGAACACCACCACCTACGATGACACCACCGCCAACCCCGGTCAGTTGTATTTCTACTGGGTGCGGGCCACCAACAGCACCCTGGAGACCCAGAGCGCGTTCAGCGCCAGCGATGCCGGTTACCGCCGCCTCCCCACCGTCGCCGGGGTCAGCGCCACCGACAGCACCTTCGCCGACAAGGTGGTCATCACCTGGACCGACAGCAACAATGGCGAAACTGGCTACACCGTGTGGCGCAACACGGTGGACAACACCGCCGGGGCCACTTTGATCAGCGGCGCCGCGCTGGGACCGAATGTGACCAGCTACGAGGACACCACCGGGACCCAGGAAGTGACCTATTACTACTGGGTGCGGGCGACCAATGACACCAGCGCAAGCATGAGCGATTTCGGCACCTCCGATGCCGGAACCCGCGCCGCGACGGTAGTCTCGGTCTGGGCCGGCCTGGGTGCCAACGGCAACTGGGGGACGACGGCGAACTGGAGCGACAATGCCGTGCCGGCCAGCACCGCCACCGCCCGGTTCTATCAGGCCATCAGCAGTGGCACCAATATCAACATCAATACCACCTATTCGGTCGGCGGACTTGACTTCCTCAATACGGCGGTCACCGCGCTGAACTTCACCAATACCAGCGCTTTGACCATCGGAGGCGCCGGCATCACCACCCACGCCAGCGGATCGGGCGCCCACGTATTTCGCCACCCCATCGTACTCGGGGCCAATCAGACCTGGACCCATAACAACGCCGATGATTTGTCGTTCTTTGGCGTAATCAGCGGCTCGGGGAGTTTGGTTAAGGAAGGCTCCGGCCGCATCATTCTCACCAACAACAATAGCTATACCGGGTTGACGACCATCAATAACGGCATCGTGAGGATTCAACAAACCAACGGACTGGGAACCATTGATGGCGCGACGATCATCGCCAGTGGAGGCGCTTTGGAATTCAGCGGCGCGTTTACGCCGGTTCACGAAACCTTGACGATCTCGGGTTCGGGGGTGTCAAGTGGCGGCGCGTTGCGCAACGTTACGGCGAATAACCGGACCTTGGGCGGAACGATTACGTTGGCCGGGGATACCTTGGTCAATCTGGACGCGAATGCCACCCTGACCTTCAGCAATACCGTTGATTTGGCCAACAATACGTTATCGTTGATCGGCGCCGGTTCATTGACCCCCAGCCTAGTCCTGGTCAACGGAAATAAAGCAACGGGCGACGGCGCTATTTATAAAAATAATGCGGGCAACTTGACCCTGAGCGTCGCCAACACCATGACCGGAACAATTAACCTTGTTAATGGAACGATTATCATCGGCAATAATAATGGCCTTGGGCCCAGCGGTTTGATCAACATCCATGATGGTACGACGCTTCGCGGCAATAGCGGCACACGTCGCGTGACTCCCAAGCGTTCGGTTCTGCATGGTGACTTCACCCTGGGTTATGCCTCCGGCCTTATGACCATGAGCGGCACTATGAATCTGGGCGGTGAAATGCGCGCGATCACCAGTTTAGCCGTCGGGACCAATATCATCAGCGGCATTATTTCCAATGGCGGTTTGATCAAGCAGGGGGCGGCTCCTCTGGCCCTCTCCGGTGCGAACACCTATGACATGGGCACTCGAATTGACGACGGCGAACTTCATATCGGCATCGGCAGTACCGCAGGCGCCATAACGGGTGCGATCACAAACAATGCGGTTTTGGTGTTCAATCGCTCAAATGCCTTGACGCACAGCGACGTGATCAGTGGAACGGGTTCCGTGGTTAAACTGGCCAACGGTACGATTACCCTCTCCGGTAACAACTCCTACAGCGGAGCGACCACCATCAGCGCCGGCGGCATTCGCCTCAGCCATGCCAATGCATTGGGGACAACCGCCGGGAACACCGTGGTGGAAGCTGGTGCTACCCTTGAGTCATCGATCAACGGGCAGTCCTATGCCGAAAACCTGGTGCTGAACGGCACAGGAACTAACGGCGTGGGCGCGTTGTTCAACTCCGCCAACGAAGTAACCTTCTCGGGCAACATCAGCTTGGCCTCCGACACGGCCATCGGCGCTTTGGGAGTCATGAATCTATCCGGCGAGATCTCCGGCGCCTACGAGCTAATGAAAGTGGGTTCCGGGCGGGTGATCTTGACCGGGGCTAATAATTACTCGGGCGGCACCGTGGTCGACGAAGGCATCTTGCAGGGCAGCACGACCAGCTTGCAGGGCGCGATCACTGTCGAGGATACGCTGGTGTTTGATCAGTCGACCGACGGCACCTATGCCGGGGCCTTGAGTGGACCCGGTATTATCAACAAGATTGGGGCCGGTTCGCTTACCCTATCCGGCACGAGTACCTTCAATAGCGACTTCAATATCAGCAACGGTACCGTGGTGGTCAGCGGATCCGTGGCTGACGCTGGCTTCCGCGTCTATTCCGGAACCACCCTGCGCGGCAATGGCACGGTTGGAGCGTTGACCGTCAGTGGTACCGTCGCCCCCGGCAACAGCGCTTCAGCCATCGGCGGTCTCGATGTCGCCTCGCTGGTCATGAACAACGGCTCGACCGCCCGGTTCAAGATCGGCAACGCTGCGAACACCGCCGACCGCGACTTCATCAACAACGCCGGTTCGGTCACCATCAACGCCACCGTGACCGTGGCCATCGATTCCAGCCAGATCAGTAACTGGAACTCGGCGAACGAGTACAATTGGAACCTGATTGTGGGCGGGATTTCCTCGGCGGCAAACTTCACCCTCGACGAGACGAGTTGGGCCTCGGCCAAGAACGGCGGCGTGTTCAGCTTGAGCGCTAGCGGTGGCAACCTGGTGCTTACCTTCACGCCCATGCCGGCCACCCAGGCCCACACGATCACCTTGTCGTCCCGGACCCAGACCAGCCTGACCATCAACTGGTCCAACGGCAACGGCTCGCACCGCCTGGTCGTGGCCCGCGAGGCTTCGGCGGTCAACGCCGACCCGGTGAACAACAACACCTACACCGCCAACACCGTGTTTGGCAGCGGCAGTCAAATCGGCACTGGAAACTGGGTGGTATTTGCCGGCACTGGCGGCGGCCCGATCACCGTGACCGGCCTGAAGACCAACACCTCCTATCACTTCCGGGTGTATGAGTATTACACCAGCGCGGTGTTTGTGAACTACAACACCAACACGGCCAGTGGCAATCCGGCCAACTTCACCACCGCCGACATCGCCCCCGGCATCGGTGTTGGAAGCGGATTGACCGTCTCGACCACTGTCGGCACCAGCCCGTCCGCCGGATCGTTTGCGGTGACCAACGTCGGTGGTAGCAGCTTGTCGTATGTCATCAGCACCAATGCAAGTTGGTTGTCGGTGTCGCCGATTACCGCGACCAACCGCACCTCCGGTCAGACCCAGTCGCACACCGTGACCTACAGCGTGGCCGGCCTCCACGCCGGGGTCAGCAACGCGACCATCACCATCACCCAGACCGGCGCCGGCGAAAACGCCGCGACCAACTCGCCGCAGACCATCAACGTTCAGCTTACCTTGACCGCGATTCCCGACCCGACGGCGGTGACGGTACAGGGCGAGGCGCCGGAGTTCACCCGCTTGTTCTGGACCAAGAATGCCTCGCATGACGTAATGATCATCCACCGCGCCACCAATGCGCCGTCCGTGCCGGTCAATGGAACATCCTACAACGCGGGCGAAGCCTTCGGCGGAGACGGATCACGGGTCATCTACAAGGGCGCGGCCGCCACCTTTGAACATGTGGTCATTCCCGGAACCATCAACCACTACGCCTTCTATTCGATCAACAACAACCACTACTCGACCGGCGTGACCGGTGCCTCGACCAATCCGGCCTACCAGAATCTGGTCATAGAGCAGTTCGCCTACACGAACGGGTTGTCGCTGAATAACCGCGGCGGCGGGCGCAACTGGACCAGCAATTGGGAGGTAACCTCCGGCAACTACACGATCTCTACCACCCACTTCACGCAGGTGAGCGGTTATCCGGCGATGGGCGGCAACATTCTGGTCGGCACCAACTCCCAGGCATTCCGCGGCATCAATAACGTCAATTCCGGGAAACTCTACGTGTCCTTCAAGTTCCGCAACGACGGCGGCAACACCACCCAATGGAGCGGCTTCAGCTTCTACAACGGCGCCACCGAATTGAAGTTCGTCGGCGAGTCGTTCTCCGGGGATCGCGGCTTTACCATCGGTAACAACGTTCTCGGCACGGCAACCCTGTTGCCGGATACTGACTACACGATCATCGCAATGCACGACTTCGGGGCCAACATCACGTACGGCAATCTCTACACCAACGCCACCCAGTCCGTGCCGGCCATCGAGCCGGTAACTTGGCAACTGACGCATGCCGGCGCCATGACCCAGGTAAACCGCATCCGCCTCGGCGGCAATGTCGGCATGCGGTGGGATGAAGTCCGCATTGCCACGAACTATTATGAATTATTGGACATCGTCTCTACGGAACCGGCGGTTTATGTCGGACCGACCAACATCGCCCTCTCGGTCATGAAAGGCAACACCGCCTCCGCGACGTTTGCCGTGACCAATACCGGCTCGTCGGCCTTGCTCTACACCAACACCACCACCTACGGCAGTGGTTCCGGCTGGCTGACCGTGGCCCCCACTGGCGGGACGGTCAACGGCGGCGCAAGTCGCATCCATACCGGCACGGTCAGCGCGGTCAACATCGCGGCGGGCACCTATGTCGCCACCAACCGCATCACCGGCAACCAGACCAACGGCGCCGTGGATGTGGTGTACACCATGACCGTGACCAACATTCCTCCGGCCACCAGCTTTACCGCGACGGCGGATGGCAATGAGACGGTACATCTCACCATCGGATCGTCCTTGCCGGTGATGATTGTCTATCGCGAGGGGGCGGAACCATCGGCCCATCCGACCGATAATACCTCCTACCCGGTCACTACCGCGCTCGGTGGCGGGACGGTCATTTATCAGGGGTCATCGGCGTACTTCGAACACATCGTGGCTCCCGGCCAGACCCACAATTACCGGGTGTATGCCGTGAACAACAACCACTACTCGACGCATCTGCTCGCGACCGCGACCACCGGCAATTACGGTCCTGAGATCATCGAGCCGTTTGCCTACACCAATGGCGTCAACGTGCTGGCCGGATTGAGCGGCGGTAACGGATGGAGCGGGGCGTGGTCGGTGGGTGCGGGGACCTGGGGCGTCCGGACCAATTTCGGATCGGATTCCCCGGCGGTTCCGCGCTTCTTCAACATGCCCGCCTATCCGAACCAGGCGGCCAACCGTGTGCGGTTGACCAATCCCGGCGATGGCCTCTCCGGACGGGCCGAACGCTCGTTCCCGGCGGTCAACTCCGGCACCATTTACGCCGCGGCAATCATCTCCTACCAGTTCCAGGGCGCGAACAAGTGGGCCGGTATCTCGCTCATGTCCAATACCACCGAGAAGGCCTTCGCCGGCAAGGTGTCTGACGCCACGGAAGGTCGACGGCTTGGCGTCAACGGCCCGAATATCACCAAGAATGTGTCCTCGTTTGAATTCAATCCGTTTGGCGGTGGTTCTGGCGACACCGGCAACGTGTACCTCGTGGTCATGCGCTACAACCTCGACACCCGGCAACTCGATGCCAAGGGCTTCTACCGCACCTCAACCGTACCCGAGGTTGAGCCCTCGTCGTGGGATGCCACCAGCACCGCGCCGGTCAACGAAATCAATTCCGTCAATGGCATCCGCATCCACGCCGGCGCGGTGGCCGCGCCCGACGGCACCATCGGCGACGTGTTCTTCGACGAAATTCGCGTGGCATCGTCGTGGTCGGACCTGCTTAAACTCCAGGGCGTGGTGGCGACCAACTACATCGCCGGGAACGCCACCAACCACGTATTCGACGGCCAGGTCGCCGCCGGCAGCTTCCCGTTCATGGTCGCCCTTCGTGCCGAGGCGGGGGTCAATTCCTCCAGCACCACCCCGCCGTTCTTCCTGCCCAACTTCGATATCCTCAATCCCAACGGTGTCGAAATCGTCACCGACCGGGTGTTTTCGGCCATGTCCTACCAGGATAGCGGCAAGACCTTGATCGCCTCCAACACCAGCTTTGGCTTCACCGTGCCCCAGGCGGCGGTGATGCTGGGCTCCTATACCGGCCGCTGGAGCGCGATTTCTTCCAACGGCGTGCCCGCCCTCAACATCGCCGTCTTGTCCAACAGCACCCCGATCGCGTTCACGGTGGTGGATGACGATACAACTGCGCCGACGCTGGAGACCATTGCCTCGCCGCACAACAGCGCATCACGCAACCTGCACATCTCGCTTGGTTCGGCCCAGATATCCACCGGGTCGGGTTCTTCCACCAACATCACCTACACCACCACCGATGCCGCGTTGACCAACCTGTCCGGTGGCAATGCCCTGGTGTTCTGGCTGGGCGCGCGCGACGCCGGATCGGGTCTGAGCCGCGACAATACGAATCCAGACATCAATAGCAGCTTGTCCATAGGATCGGCGATCGTCAGCAACGTGACGCAATGGGATTCTACCCGGAGTTCCACGTTCACCAATACTTACGTCGCCTCCGCGACCAATGCCTGGTCCTGGATCACCCCGATGTTGCCGGCCGAGATCGAAAGCCTGGTCCTGACCGGCACCAACGCCGTGGTCGCCACCTGGCGCGACGCAGACTTTGATCGTCCGGATGATCAATCCACCCTCTGGAACCAGCAGCACGGCTATCTGATCGTCAACGATGATGACGTCGATCCACCGACCATTCAGAATTTTGATATTCGCGGTGTGACCGGCGTCAATACCGTCACCGTGGAAGAACTCATCTTTAGCTTGCACTGGGCGATTACCGGTCGGGTACATGATGCCAGCGGCATCAATGTCAACAGTACAAATACCATCCAGCCCAACATCTCGCCGTACTTTGAATTGTGGGATCCGAGCGGGGCGATGCAGTTGCGCCAGGCGTTCAACCAGATTCCGTTCAGCAACGGCGGGGCCACCAGCGCCACCCGTATTTCCAGCTCGAACAATACGACGCTGGTCAGCGCCCCCACCGGCATCTGGACCGCCCGGGTGGTCGTGGCCGACGCGGATCTGGAGTGGCCGGGCGACCGCGCGATCGGCACCAACACCTTCACGTTCGTGGTCGTGGCCGGCGACAGCTTCGCCGGGTTGGAGGCCACCCCGACCCTGCTGACCCAGACCTCGCAGTTTGGCGTGGTGTCGGGTCCGACCAACTTCACCGTCAACAATGTCGGCCTCGGCAATCTGGTCTTCAGTGCCAGTCCCAGTGCGGGGTGGTTGTCGGCTTCGCCGTCCAGCACCACGGTCGGCACCGGCAATTCGACGAACATCAACGTGACCCTGAACATCGGCTCGCTGAACCCGGGAACCTACGAGGCGGTCTTCACGCTGTCGGGCAACCAGACCAACGGCGCCCGGTACGTCACCAACCGCCTGACCGTGGTCGGCTTCTTCGCCAGCGAAATCGTGGATCAGTTCACCAACGCTGTCGGCTCTACGCTGAACAACGCCAACAGCGGCACCGGGTGGGATGGCGTCTGGGCGGTATCCGGCGGCAACTATACCTCGCATAGCGGAAGCTTGAGCGTGCCGGTAAATTACCCCGCCGCTGCCGGTAACCGGATGTGTGCGGATACCATGGGCACGGAAGTCCTGGCCTGGCGCAACTTCCCAGCCGTCACTACGGGCAAGATTTACGCCGCCTACGCGTTTACTCGTGGTACGCCGCCCGGAAACGATTACACCAACGGGTATTTCGGTATTCATTTCTTCGACAACAACACCGAGCGGGTTTGGGGTGGCAAGGCGGGCGGCAGCACGAAGCTCGGCCTGGATTCCGGCGGGTTCACCGGCGGAACTTTTGACTTCTACAACGGTACCTATTTACTCGTGATCAAGTACGATTTCGATGCTGGCGATGCGGGTGTCTATGTCCGCAATTCCGGCGATACCATGCCGACCAACGAACCGTCGTTCACGCTGACCCGCAGCAACCCCGGCATACCGCGCATCGACCGCATCCGTATTTCCGGCCAGAATGTCGGCACCCTGTGCATCGACGAAGTCCGGGTGGCCCGGACCTGGGCCAACCTGCTCAACTTCTTCGAAAACGAGCCGACCCTCCATGCCTCGAGCATGAGCTTCGAGAACATCACCACTAACAGCATGACCGTCAACTGGGTGAACGGCAACGGCGTGGCCCGCATCGTGGTCGCCCGCACCAACGGGCCGGTGAATTTCACTCCGGTAGATGGCGTGACCTATACGGCCAACAATAGCTTTGCCGCCGGGACCGACTTGGGTAACGGCAACCGTATCGTCTACAACGAGGCGGGCAACACCGTGAATGTGTCTGGACTCAATCCGGCGACCCGGTATTATTTCCAGGTATTCGAGTACAACGTCAGCGGCGGAACGCCGGATTATCTGACCAGCGGTACGCCGTTGGCCGGCGATCGTTGGACCCTGACCACCGAGCCGGATGGGGTTCCCGGATCGTTCAGTGCGATTGCCGCTTCCGATGTGGCCATCAGTAACCTCTGGACCACCGCGAGTGGCGCCTCGGGCTATGTGATCTTCCGTCGCCCTGGCGCCGCCGTGACCAATATTCCCGTGGATGGCTTTGCCTTTACCGACAACCAGACGATCGGCGACGTCACCGTCCGTGTGGTCACGCCAGGCAGCGCCACCGCCCTGTTGCACTCCAGCCTGGCCAGTTGCTCGAACTACCACTTCCGCATCTACGCCTTTAATCAGGCCGCGGATCCGCAGACCATCAACTACAACCTTTCATCCGGCCCGGTCGCCGACGCCCAAACCGGTTGCGGCGAGCCTTCCGTCCAGGCTTCGGAAATCGTGTTCCAGAACGTCGGTACCGACTTCATCCGCCTGTCCTGGACCCTCGGCAGCGGTACCCGGAGCATGGTGCTGGCCCGGCAGGGCACATCCATTACCGCCGATCCGGTGGATGGCCTGAGTTACACCTCCAGCTCCACCTTCGCCAGCGGCACCCAGATCGGGACCGGCAACTATGTGGTCTATCGCGGCACCAACAACGTAACCACCGTGTCCGGATTGACGATCGGCCAGACCTACACCTTCAAGGTGTACACCTTCAATGGTTCGGCCAGTAGTTCCGACTACAACACCAACAACGCCGCCAACAATCCGCGCACCACCGCCACCGCCGCGTTCGGAGTGGCCAGCGACCGGTTTGTCTGGAACTACTTTGGCAATTACGCCAATAACAACCTGAGCGGCGCCGGAACGGGTAGTGGCTGGAGCGGCAATTGGTCCACCTTTGGCGGATACGGCGCGGTGGATGATGCCAATTCGCCGAACAGTTTCCGGGGCTATCCCCTCGATGATCGCAGCAATTGCGGCAATAATTGCGACGACAGCCGCCAGTTGAAGTTTGTGACCGAGGCCAGCCCGGCCTTCGGCGCCACCCGTTCCTTCGCCACCCGCAACAGCGGCAAGATTGTCGCCTCGGTGAAGATCAACATCCAGTCGTCGTTCAACGTCAGCGCGTTCGCCGGCATGTCGTTCATGGATGGCAGCACGGAAGTTGGCTTCCTCGGTAAAGGCTGGGGCGTGTCGAGTGGTCTTCTGACCTTGCAGGCCGGCAGCGTGGCCACCAACTCCGCGTTGCACACCAATACGACCTGGACGCTGGTCGGGGGCGATGCCTACCTGATCGTCATGGAATACGACTTTGACGCCAAGGTGCTGAAAGGGCGTGCCTATGCCGAGAACCAACTGCTGCACACCGATCCCGACCGGGAATTGGCCTGGACCACGGTGCTGACCAACGTCAACATTTCCCAGATCACCGGCATCCGGCTGGCCGGCCAGAATGTCGGGGACTTGATCTTTGACCATATTCGTATTTCGCCGAGCTGGGAGCAGACCATGTGGAGCCTGCCCGATCAGTGGCACGAGAACTTCGGCCCTACCCCAAGCCTGGTCTATATCGGAACCAATTACGGACCTTCCTTCTACAGCCAGGTCATCACCAACCTCAGTGACGCGGAATTGAAGTCGGCTAGCGGTATCGACTTCGCCGTCCGGTGGGATGCCCCCAGCGGTTTCGGCATCTTCCTGACCAACAACACGGCCAGCACCACCAACATCGGCTCCAACCTGGGGCGCGTGAACCCCAACTGGGACCCCTTGGCGATTGGGCTTACCACCAACGAGTTCAACCTCGACCGGTTCTTCGACAACCGATTCGGCTTCAATGGATTCAGCGTGGTAACCACCTTCCAGCAAAACGCCTTCAATATTCAAGATATTGATTTTGAAGTGCAGTACTTCGTGACCGTTTCCGCTGAGGCCGCGCCCTCTGGCGCCGGAACGGTAACTGCGCCAAATGGCGGCAACGCCGTGCCGACCAACCGGGCCATTACCATCAACCATCCGCTCCGGTTCTATGTCTACGACGACGATCCCGATCCGCCGGTGCGGGGCGATGTGCCGCTGAATATCAAGGTAAACAATCAGGCGGCCCAAAGCCAGGATGCCGGCGACGGGGTGCGTCGATTCCTCATCACCGACCGCGACCTGGCCACCCACGGCATGGACCTCGCGATCAAGGCCTACGATGAATACAGCGGGCTGCAACGGGCGAATACCGGCGACCCTGCCACCAACATGAACGTGACCATCCCCTGGCTGGTGGAAAGCAACATCAGCCATTACGTTGCTTCGCGCAGTACCACGGTGAGCACCAATCAAAACGCATCGAATGTCTGGTCCTTCGCCAATTCGCTGTTCACCTACAACACCCTCACCGATATGTGGGGCGGTGATGGATCGGGTGCGCAGGGTCAGGACTTGCCGGTCAATGCGTTCCTCGCCGACAACGACGACGACCGGGCCAACGATCAGGCCTTCACCAACGACTTCTTTGGCTGGCTCCGCGTGATCGACAACGATCCCACCCCGCCGGAAGTAGGGGCGGCAGGGTTGAAGATTCTCGCCGGCACCCACCAGGTTGCCACATCAAACCCGACGTTGTTGATTGCCGGTTGGAATTTCAACGACACCGCCAACCGGCTCCAAGTCAATCATGGCGCCGGCACCATGTCCGCCAATCTGTACACCACCAACACCACATCGGGAAGCTCGCTGAATCTGGTCAACGCCGATATCCCCGGCCAAGACTGGACAATCCAGGGCGGCACCAACGTCGGGCGCCACCTTCAATTCACCATCAGCATGAAGTATTACCAGTCCCTGGTGATGACCTTTGCCGCGCGCCGCAGCGGCGCCGGTTATAACAACAACACCATCGCCTATTCGGTGAATGGCGGTGGGTTTGTTGATTTCGAAACCGGATGGAACCCGACCACCAACGACACGATAAAGACCGTCGATCTCAGTGCGGTGTCGGCCGTCAACGATGCGACCAGCGTAACCGTACGGATCACCTTTGGCGGTGGTTCGGGCGGTAACAACCGTTTCGACAATGTTCAGTTTAACGCCCAGCCGGTTACTTACTTTGAAGTCACCGACCGGATGCTGGCCCAGGCGACCAACGACGCCAATGCCCTCGCCTTCTCATTCAACGTCTTCGACGAAATCAGCGGCTTGTCGCGCGGAACCGTGGCCGGATCCAACATGCATGTCTCGATTTCCGGTTTTGCCACCAACGACAGTGCGCGATATTCGGCTTCGCGTAGCTCCGGCGATTCCACCGTGAATACCTCCACCAGCCTGTGGTCGTTCACCTCGTTCGGCTATAACCAGATCGGCGATCTCTACGCCAACGGCTTGAGCAACCGGCCGATCTTCGCCTCGTTCTCCGACGCAGACTTTGACCGGGCAAACGACAACCTCTGGGTCAGCAACCGGTTCTTCGGCCTGATGCGGGTGATTGATAACGACACCAACGCGCCCTTCGCGCCCAATGTCAACATTCCGGGCACCAGCTTGAATGTGCCGTTTGCGGTGACCACGAACAACTACGCGCCCGGCGATCTGATCCGAGGTTTCCTGGGCCGCCGCGACACCAGCGGTGGCGCCTCCAATGTGCTCACCCGGGTGACCGATGCCGATCTCGCCAATGCCGCCTCGTTGGGGCTGGAGTTCCGCTTCAGCGCCCGGGATACCCACTCCGGCGTCTCCCGCGGAAACAGCGGGACCACCAATGAGGTGATGAGCTTCAGTATTGGCAATGTCATCGTCGGCAATTTCTCGGATTACAACAGCGCACTGTCCACTCCGCAGACCGGAACCAATCAAATCCTGACCAACGTGTGGACCTTCGGGAATTTCGATGGCGCCTTGATCAATACAATGATGACCAGCGCGGGCAGTACCGGTCATCCGGTGCGCGTCACCATTCCCGACGCTGATAACGACCGGCCGAACGACCGATCCATCGTGCACAGCCTGCACGTCGGCCAATTGGTTGTGGTGGATGATGACATCAACGGGCCGGTTCTTTCCACCATGAGCGTGGTGCAGGGGAATCTGTCGGCGAGCCTATCCACCAGCTTTGAAACCAATCAGGGTTGGGCCTCCTCGTTCAGCAGCGGCGTCATCTGGACCAATACCGATTTCGATAACCGGGTATGGCGCGGCCAGGGCGTCACCCTTACCACCCTGGATCCCAAGGTGTCCGGCAAGGCGCGCATTGGATTTCTGACCAACGACTTTCCCGTCGCTGCCCTTCAACTACCGCCGGTGGACAACCCGGGCGCCTTGTCCCTATATGCTTCACGCGTCTCCGGCGGATCCGGCGCTCCTGCGCTGGCCTTGGACAAGTGGGATGGCGTGAACTGGATCAATTATGACGGCAGATCCATCCTCGCCGAAGGGTTCGATGACGGCGACTTCACCGCCAACCCGACCTGGCGGTTTACCGGCGGCAACTTCATTATCACCACCACGCCGGCGACCAATCATATCGCCAACAACAACAGTTCCACCTTGAATCAATATTTTACCACCGAGATTGCACCGGTCAGCCTGGCGGAAGGGGAGACGGTTTCCGTGATGTTCACCTACGAGCTGCCGACCAATTCCGGCCAGAAGGTCAATTCGGTCCGGGTCGGACTCTTTCAAGGCGCGGCCCCCACCGCGAATGGGTGGAACCAATGGGGCGCGGGTCAGCCGACCCGGGATTGGCGCGGCTATTTTGCCCAACTGGGCGTGGACAACGTCGAGGCGACCCGGTTGGTGCGGAATGAAAACACCATCGACGACCACGCCTTCTTTTCTGGAACCGAGCTGGGAACCGGATTCTCGGCCATGCGTCAGGGCATCGGGCCTCGGACGATGCGGTTTGATTTGACCCGCCTGGCCGGCGGCAACATGCAGCTCCAGGTATTCGAGGGCCTGAGCCCCGGATCCCTGCTCAGTATGGGTACCGCCACCGACACCAGCGCGCTGACTAACCTTAGCTTGAACAATATCGCGTTCTATTTCACCACCAGCGATGGGTTAAACGGGCATATTCAATACGATAACATCAGCGTTTTCACCACCCGGAAACCTGCGGCCATTACCGTGGATAGCACCGACTACCAGCAGTTCTCCTGGAATATCGATACGGACGGTTCGGGTCTGAGGTATCGGGTTCGCCGCGCAGATCCGAGCGGCGTGAGCCGGTCGCAGATTTATGTCGACGATCTGGCCCTGACCACACTCTCCGGCTGGATCGGCACCAATGCCCTGACCAATGCCACCATCCATATGAGCTGGGCGCCGGCCATCGACGACTTCTCCGGGGTTGCTTACTACGGCCTGGTTGCCCCGGCCCAGGGAAGCGCGGCCCCCGCGATGGGGCAAGGCGATATTCACGGTTCCAGCGTGACCGGCGCTTCGGCCAGTATTCTCGGCCACCAAGGCATCATCACCGGGTTCTTGTATGCGGTAGATAACGACAACGATCGCCCGGGCGACCAGTCCATGGGTAATACCATGAGTTTTGCGCTGCGCGTGGATACGAATCCGCCGCCGCCAGTGGCTGCGTTGCGGGCTACCGATGCGGCCGGGGGGAATGTCTTCGACCCCACGATCGACGAATCCTCGGAAATCAAGGTCGAATGGACTCCGGGCGGAACCAACGTCGCCCAAGCCGCCGGTTGGCGTCAGTCCGATAATACGCCGCTCTCGCCGTGGGATACCTTCATCGTTACCTATTATGAAGTCACGGATACCAACGGGATCCCGGCGGCCAATGCGGTGACTACGACCCTGACTCGAGCTAACACCACCTGGTCGAATGTGCTCAACAACTGGGCCTTCACCAACTTGGTGTTGTCGAACCTGGTCTTCGACACCTATTACCGCATTCACATCCAAGGCCGCGATGGAGCTGGAAATGTTGGGCCGGCGGCTAGCATCATCGGCAACACCGACCGGTTCATCGTCACTCAGGGCGTGGCCCGGACCTCCACCGACCTGCTGCTGCGCTGGACCGGGCCGCAAGAAGAAGATGTCTTCCGCGATTACGATGTGTTGTTTACCGAGTCTTCCCTCGGCTTCCGCAACAGCTTGTCCAACCAGTGGCAGTTCATGCAGTACACCAACCGCCCGGCGTTGCTGGACCACGGCGGCACGAACCGGGTGGCCCCGGGCAATTTGACCGGAACCACCTACCGGTTCTACCGCGTGGCCCGTCCGGGCCGCTGGGAGACCAACAACGCCAACCGATTGGCCAGCGCGGAAATCTACGCGGCCAAGGCGCTGCAATTGCATCCGGGCGAAAACTGGTACTCGATGTTCGCTTTCCCGGATCCGGCGACCACCAACGAGACCGAAGGCACCCTGGCCTATGTGTTCGGCACCAACTTGTTGCCTTCGGCGGATGGCTTTATCAACGCCACCAAGATTTCGTGGTTCGGCAATAGCGGCAGTGGCGATGCGATGGGTAGCGCCCCGACCGCGACGGTTTGGCTGGCCAATTCGGGTAACTGGACTTGGCTGGTCGGCGGTAGCGGCAACGCGAACAACAAACGCATCCCGCTTGGTCAGGGCTTCCTGATTGAGTTGCCGGTATCCGCCAGCCCGCAAACCCTGATCATGGTGGGTCGCCTGCCGACCCAGGAACTGGTTCACGCCATTTCCTCGCCGACTGCTTCGCCAACCA
The DNA here is from genome assembly GCA_937873455.1 of uncultured Verrucomicrobiota bacterium. GTDB lineage: Bacteria > Verrucomicrobiota > Kiritimatiellia > CAIVKH01 > CAIVKH01 > CALMUP01. Next base: position 71,925 of record CALMYG010000034.1, on the reverse strand, counting down.
ACGTGATGTACCACATCCTGAGCCACCAGATGCCGGAACGTATTCCGCTGTCCAGCTTGGGCATTACCACCAACAACGGGTTCCGTGGCGGCCCCAATGTCGGGCAGTCGGATGAAATCCGCATCTTGAGCAATAAGCCGGTGACCAATGAAATGAATCAGGTGGTGGGCAGCGGCTCGCTGGTCGCGCCGAAAGCCCGCATTTTCTGGCGGACGACGGACAACACCTGGCGCCATGCCGGATCGCTGCAAAATGCTTCCGGGTACATCATTGAGCCCGACGATACCGTGGTCATCGTCCGCCGTCATGGAACGACCCTGGTCTGGACCAACCGCCCGGTGATGTATAACCCGCCCACCCGGAATTTTACCCCTTAACCATGAAGCCCAACGGAAACGCCATCATGAAAACGAATGTAAAAACCTGGATGCTGGCCGGAGCCGCCCCAGGCTGTAGCCGCGCCCGTTGGGCGCGGAAAACGGCCGCCCTCACCGCGGGCGGCTACAACACCTGTAGCCGCGCCCGTTGGGCACGGAAAACGGCCGCCCTCATCGCGGGCGGCTACAACGCCTGTAGCCGCGCCCGTTGGGCGCGGAATGCTCTGGCCCTGGGGATGTTCATCGCCTTGTTCACCTCACTGGCCTCGGCCCAGCAACTGAGCGTGCCGCTGCACTTTGGTCTCGTTCAGGGAGCGACCGACGAATACGGTCACCTGCTCGACGGCACCGCCGTGGCTCCCGGAGCGCTGGTGCAGATCCTGTCCGCTACGGAGGGCGTCTTCCCGCCGGCGGTGGATGGAACCCCGGACCCCCGCAACCCGGTGCTCGCCGAGACGCGGATCGGGGCTGGGACCGATCCTATGGCTGGCCCCTTGGGCAAGGCGTCGGGTTCGGTCTCAATCAACCGGCATCAGGGCGGCCGGATCTTCGCCCGGGTGTTCAACCGCCCGACGACGGAGGATTCGAGTTTCTATGCCGATAGCGTCATCTACACCAATTCAACCACGACCTACGGGCTTTTTCAGATCGCCGGTTTGCAAACCACCCAACCGCTGGACGAGGGCGACGACGACGGCGACGGGTTGGTCAACTCCTGGGAGCGCAGCCTGGGCACCGATCCCTACCTGGCCGATACCGACGGCGACGGGGTTAGTGATCATCAGGAAATGTTGGCTGGGACCAATCCGCTGGACGATGGGGACTATCTGCAGATGGTCCAAGTCACACCTCGGGCCAACGGTACGGTCGAGGTGCGTTGGCAGTCGGTCGAGGGCAAAACCTACCAAATCCAACACGCCATGCTGGATCTGATGAATCCGCAGCCGTTTGAAAGCATCGGGCAGGTCGTCACAGCGGGGCCGACTGGTGAGACCGCCATCGTCATCACCAACGTACCCGGTGTCGGCATGCAACACTTCCGGGTGGTGCTGGTAGAGTAGGATGATGAGTTGTGACCCCCCCTTGTAAACACACTCGTTAACCCCCTCGTTAACAATAATCGAAAAGATAAACGACGGAACAAGCGGAACACGCGCCTGCCCGCCCCTGGCGGAGAAGACGCGGAAAAAAGAGGATGTTACATAAGATAACGAAGGCCGGAGCGGTTGGTGTCCGTTTTCCTCGCAACCGAACTCTTACTCGCCACGCTTACCCGGATACCCTTCATCGACCCGCGTCGTTCCTCATTTTCCTGCGGGGAGGGGCCGGCCGTGCGATGCGCGCGGTGAATTCTGTCGCGGCCCGATGGATCGGAACATTATCCGCATCTGGGTTGACACATCCAACCAGTCAAACTAGTTTATATGCATGATTTCCAATCGGCATGAAATAGGGGCTTTTGAAGCGAAGACGCATCTCTCCCGCCTGCTGGACGATGTGGAGAAGGGCGTGAGTATCATCATCACCCGTCACGGAAAGCCGGTCGCCGAGTTGCGTCCGGCCATGCCGTCGGTAACGGCCAAGTTCGGTTGCGCCAAGGGCAAGACATTCTATATGGCCCCGGATTTCGATGCGCCCTTGGATGAATTCCGGGACTACCAATGAATTATCTCGTAGATACCAATGCCTGGATCGGATTCTTTGAAGGCCGCCGCGATTTTGGAAAGAACGCCAGGAAGATGATGTCCCAGACGCCCGGGAGATGCTTCATCTCCATCGCGGGAATATGGGAAGCGGCGATTAAAATTGGACTGGGCAAGCTGATTCTACCCTACCGGTTGAATGAAGATCTTCCCGGCTTGTTGGCGGAGAACGGTTTTCAGGTGTTGGCCATTGAGTGGAGCGATGCCGCCATGATGCATGATCTTGAGCGGCATCATGGCGATCCCTTCGACCGGATTCAGATCATGCAAGCGCGACGGCGTGGATGGGCGGTCATCAGTCGCGACCCGGTCTTCGAACGGTATGGGCTATCCAGGATTTGGTGATTGGCGCGGATGGGCGGGGGACTGGTGAAATTGAGTGAACAATATTGGAGCGGATGAATTGTAAACACACTCGTTAACCCCCTCGTTAACAATAATCGAAAAGATAAACTACGGACGACGCGCCTGCCCGCCTCTGGCGGGGAAAGCGCGGGAAAAGATGATGTTACAGGGGAAACGAAGGATAACGCGCAACCACGAATGGATACGAATGGGGAGGCGCCATACGTTGTCGCGTGCTTTGCCGGAAACATTGTCGACAAAGCTCGCGACGAAGCTTGTGACAAAGATTGGGTTGCGGGCAATCACCGGTTATGGGTGGAGATTAAGAGGAGCAAAAAACGAGTAACTGTAGCCGCCTTGGTGACAAGGCGGCAGGGAGTTGTCATCGGGCGTTGCCGGAAGCATTCTATGCGCTATGATCCCGTCATGATAACGGAGCAGACCCGGTGAGGGTTGTTCAGTGCTGGGATGATGGTGTGTCGAGTGATTTACAGCTTGTGGATATACTGCACCGCCACAACGCAAAATCCACGTTTAATTTGAACCCCGGCCTGTACGGAAATCAGCGCAGAGCGGCTTGGAACTACCGGGGCAAGGAGTTGGTGTACCTCGGTTGGTCGGAGATGGCTGAGGTGTATGCAGGGTTCATGATTGCCAATCATACCGCCACCCACAAGCGATTGACCGAAGAGGCGCCGGAGGCGGTGCGGCGGGAAATTCGCGATGGACGCGCGCGGTTGCAGGATTTCTTCGGGCAGCCGGTCGACGGGTTCGCCTATCCGTTCGGCGTATACAACCCCGAGGTGATGGAGTCTGTCCGTGAAGCCGGTCACCTCTATGCCCGCACGGTCGTCGGCGTTGATCACCCTTTTCCGCCGGACGATCCGATGGCTTTTCACCCCTCTTGCCATGTGCTCGCCGATGATTTTTGGGCGCGCTATGAGCGGGCTAAATCAGGCGGCGTATTTTATTTCTGGGGGCACTCGTTTGAGTTTACCTCCGCCGATCAGTGGGCGGAATTCGACGCCAAGATCGCCCGCATCAGCTCCGATCCGGACACCGTCTGGGGTAATGTGGCCGATTTATTTATTGGGACGGCTACATTCCGCGAGGCCGAGGAGGTGTGAAGCACTTGCCAGCATTCGGCATGTTCCACTGATTTGCCCGGCGCCAAACGCACCAACGGGCCGAGTGATTCAAGTTCAAGCACGCGCCCAGCGGTAAAAACCTCGGCGTTGCATCCGTAATCCGCGTGCGCGCCGACGCACACCGGATGATATTTGATAAAGGCCAGGTCGCCCTTCCGGTAAAGCATCCACCCGCGAGAACTGAAAAATCCAATCTTGAAGGGAACGGACAGGGTGGCGTCACCGCGCACGCGGATGTAGTCGCGGCCCCAGGCGACGCGTGGATCGGCCATGTTGGTGTAGGGCCACAAGACAAGCGGGCGGGCCGGGGTTTTTTGCGCGCGGTGGGATCGATAAGGCTCCTGGGGAAGGATGGCCTCACCACCCGGCGCCATGACCGTGATGGTCCATGGCGCCAAGGTTACGGCTTTGCGTCCGTGGTTGGTCAACCGGTGGGAAAGGATCAAGGCCCCTCCAGGCATCATCGAGAGGTTCAAGGTCTTGCCTATCCGCGATGCCGGATCGACAGTTTGTTGCAGCGAAAGCGTCTTGCCGTCCCATCGCCATGCCACCGGGTCGTTATCCGGGACCATGGTGAGGGTCTCGTCTTCCGGGGCGATCCAAAGGCGGTGGCCACCGTACATGCGCCATGTCGCCCCGCCTCGTCGGCCCATTTCGTGCTGGTTTTCGCCCAGCATGTTTTCGCCGCTTACCAACCCATAGCGTAGGATGCGTGGCCCGACATCGGTGGTAATCACCGCCTCGACGTGGCCGTTGGTAAGGCGCAGGCAGTTGGACCAGCCGCCGTAGGTTATCGTCTGTAGATCAATTCTCATTCGCGGGATTTTTCGTGGGAATCAGCGGATGCTCCGGCGCTGGCCGTGGCCGCGTAAAGATTGGGCGCCTGATTGCCGGCCTGCCGGTATGCGGTGGTAACATGATCCATGAACGATGCCACGTCCGGCGTCGCCACCAACGCTACCGCGCATCCGCCGAACCCGGCCCCGGTCATGCGGGCGCCCCAACATCCCGGGTGCGATCGCGCCGCTTCCACCATTGTATTCAGCGCGTCATTCGTGACCTCGAAGTCATCGCGCAGGCTGTCATGACTCTCGTTCATCAATCGTCCGAGGGTTGCCGCATCGCCTCGCTCCATGGCTGCGGCCGCGGCGAGGGTTCGCTGGTTTTCCGTGATGACATGCCGGGCCCGCCGCCGCGTGACGGGGTCGAGGAGCGCGGCCTTGTCGTTGAAGGTTTGATGATCCACGTCGCGCAGGGCATGGACGCCAAAAACCCCGACGGCGTGTTGGCATTGCCGGCGGCGCTCATTGTACGCGGATTCGACCAGGCCGCGACGGGTCATGGTGTCCATGATGACCACGGTGACGTCCCGCGGCAGGGGCGCGGCGCGGTGGGTGTTGTCGCGGCAGTCGATCAGGGTCGCTTTTCCGGCCTCGCCGATCGCGGAAATCATCTGGTCCATGATTCCGCATTTTACACCCACCCATTGGTTTTCCGCTTGCTGGCAAAGGCGGGCCATCTCCTGCGCATTCCAGGGAAATCCGGAAACGGCGCAGAAGGCGCGGGCCACGGCGAGTTCGAAAGATGCCGAGGAGGAGAGGCCGGCGCCCATCGGTACATCGCAAGCGGTGACGCCTTCCCAACCGGAAAGTGCGAACCCCTGTCCGGACAACACATGGGCCACGCCCTTGGGGTACTCGCTCCAGTGCATCGGGCCGCGCTCCACGGTCCCGGGCGCAAACGAACAGGACGCGTCATGGTCGAGGGAATGAAGATGGACCACCCCGTCCGGGCGCGACCGGAGGGCGATCCATGTGGCGCGGCCGATGGCCATGGGCAGGACAAAGCCGTCGTTGTAGTCCGTGTGCTCTCCGATCAAGTTGACTCGCCCGGGTGCCCGGACGATCCAGGCCGGGGGGGCCCCGAAATGATTGTGAAAAGCCTTGATGACCCGGTCTGTGATGGTGTTCATGGTCTGGCGTCAAGGTAATGGGTATTCGACAAGCTCCGCAGTTTTTCCGCGGCCTGTTCCGGAGTGAGATCGCGCTGGGCTTCGGCGAGCATCTCGTATCCGACCATGAATTTTTTCACCGTCGCCGAACGGAGCAGGGGCGGGAAAATATGCGCATGCAATTGCCAATGCGCCACATCACGTTCATCGCCGCCGGGCGCGCCGTGCCAGCCCATCGAATAGGGAAACGACGTTTCAAACAGGTTGTCGTAGCGTGATAGAATCTTTTTCAACACATCGGCCAGGGCATCCCGTTCCGTCCCGGTTAAATCCGGCAGGCGCAGTACATGCCGCCGGGGCAGGATGAGCATCTCATAGGGCCACACCGCCCAGAATGGTACCATGGCGGTCCAGTACTCGTTTTCCAGAATGATCCGGCGGCCATCCGCCTGCTCCTCGCGCAACACATCCATCAAGAGGATGCGCCCGTTGGACTGCAGGTATTCGCGTTGCCGGGCGTCTTCCTTGGCCGGTTCATTGGGCAAAAAGTTTCCCGCCCAGATTTGACCGTGGGGGTGGGGGTTGGAACATCCCATGACCTCGCCCTTGTTCTCAAATACCTGCACCCATCGATACGTGCGGCTCAACTCGTCCACCTGTTCCGCCCAGCAGTCCACCACCCGGCGGATTTCCGAGGTCGGCATTCGGGGAAGCGTTAGATCGTGGCGGGGAGAAAAACAAATGACCCGGCAGACACCCGAAGCCGCTTCACTCCGGAAAAGGCCCTTGCTTTCCACGGCGCGAACCTCCGGAAGCAAGGCCGGAAAATCGTTGGGAAAAACAAACGTTCCTACGTAATCCGGGTTTCGCTCGCCGTTGGCGCGTTGGTTGCCCGGGCACAGGTAACACGCGGGATCGTAGGTCGGCCGACCGGCCGGAGCGGCCGGTTCCCGGCGCCCTTGCCAGGGGCGCTGGGTGCGATGCGGCGATACCAATACCCAGTCGCCGGTTAATAGGTTGAAGCGGCGGTGGGGGAAATGCGGGCTCACAACTAGACCGAGGCGATTTTTCGCCGGAGCGCGAGCAAGCTTCCGCCCATGCATAACAGCAGCATCACATTGGGCTCAGGTACAATGAACGTGCTAAGCTCGATGTCATCGTAACGGATATTGCCGTTTAGATTGTTTCCCGTGGTTTGGAAAAGCGCAACGTTATTGAAGCCCGAAAACGATCCTCCGGCATGGGTGGCGGAGGCGAGTAGGGTTAGACTGTCGAGGTTTGGTCCCTCGTAGACGTTGAGCACCATGTCGGAGCCGTCGCGTGACATCTCAAACACTACACTCCGGAAGGACAACACGCCCGCCACATTGGTCCCGGCGCCCGGCGTTCCCAGCACGGTGCCGTTGAAAAACGCATGGTCGTCGACGGTGTTATTATTGAAGACCAGGGCCGTGGCGGAGTTGTTGGTCAAGCCGATATTGGCGTAATAACCGAGCCAATCGCGGGTGGGCTGGCCGGCGGTGAACTGGGCCCACCCGTCGGCGGTGGGAGCCATGCCATTGAAAATGCCGACTCGCAAGCTGTTCAGGTTCGCCCCGTCCGGCCGGTAGGCCAGGCTAAGTCGCAAGCCTGTGCCATCCGCGATATCCGTTCCGGTGAAGCTGGTGGTGAAAAACTGATTCAAGGTTGAATTGTTATTAAATGCGGAACCACCGCTAACGGCAAAGGTGCCTGCGCTGATGTACCAGGCGGGATTCGCGGTACGGTCCCCGTCAGAAAAATCATCCGCCACAATGATGTCTCCACGACTGGTAATGATGCCACAAAAAACAAACACCAACAGATAGGTCGCGAACTTCATGCTCATTCTCCTTTGTTTGTTATGGGTTAACGATAGTGCTCCAGAACATTTTAACCGGTTCATCCGCGCTCACCGACAGGGTCTCCGTACCGGTGACGACCGGAAAGCTGGTGACGATCACCCCGCTGGGGATGTCCGTGGTCGTTCCCGACCAGAGGTTGCCAACCAGGCCCACGGTCAGATTGGAAAGGGTGACGAGGACGTTGCCCGCTCCCCCGGGCAGGATGGACATGACCGGCTCGTCGATCGGACTTCCGGTAACAAAGGTTTCCAGTGTGATGTTGTCATAGCGGATATGGCCGTTGCCAGTGGGGGTGGTTTGAAAAAATGCCAAATTATTAAATTCGCCGAAGAATGGAGCGCCAAGGTCTGTCGCCTGGCCCAGGCTGGTCAGGGTGTCCACGGTCGCGCCTTCATACACCTCAAGTACCATGTCCACGCCGCTCCGGTAGATTTCGAAACGAATCACGCGGAACGTCGCGGCCCCGGCCACAGTGATCGTCGTGCCGGTGGCTCCAATCGTCGTGCCGGTAAAAAAGGCGTGGTCGTCGATGGCGTTATCGTTTCGCAGGATCACTGTGGGTGAGCTTCCATCCACACCGATTGAGGCCAAATATCCCCGCCAGTCGCGGGTGGGTTGTCCGGCGGTAAATTGCGCCCAACCATCGACCGTAGGAGCGACACCGTCAAACAAGCCAACCTTGACCGTGGCGAGATTCGTTCCTTCCGGGCGGTAGGACATGGTCAGGCGAAGCCCGTCCTGATCGTCGAGATCGACCGGGGCGAACGAGGTGGTGAAGAACTGATTCACGGAAGAATTGTTGTTGTTCGCCTCGGTAAAGGAGACATTAAATGTTCCTCCGCTGATAAACCAGGCGGGATTGTTGGTGCGATCCCCGTCGGCAAAGTTGTCGGAAACGATGATCTGGGCGTGGAGGTTTACCAATCCCGAAAGCCCGATGAATGCGGCCAAAAAAGCGAGGCGATTCGTCATAATTACTCCTGATGGTTTGGAAACAAATACTTCCGTTGTTTGTCATTAAATTACACGTTTTGCCCGGCGTGTGAGCATTGCAATAATATTGTAAGTGTGCAGAAACAGACTTCCGTTGTTGTGGTGTGTTTTGCCGGTTACCGGGGTGTTCCGAATAGGAGCGGGGGAATGGAGGTGGATAGGGTGTCCAGCCAAACTGCGCCTTCGCCGGTAAGCACCACGACCAGCTCGCCCCGGTCGGCGCCTTCGGCGAGATGGACCTCGCGTTCGATCCGGATCCATGCCGGCGATGGGCCGGTGATCCGGGTCAGGGTTTGCCAGCCCACCTGCGCGCCGCCCCGGTAGGAACGCACCGCGATGTGAACGTCCACGTTATCGTTCCCGGTGCATTTCCAGGCCAGTGCGATATTGAAACGGTTTTCGACGGCTTGAAGCGCATAGCCGACCGACGTGTTGGCCGGTCCATCCACGGAACGGAGCCGCAAGGATCCGCCCTGATCGTCGGCCGAGTCCGCGCTCCACGACCGCTCGCTGATTCCCTGTCCGGTCCAGCCTGACCAGCGCTGGGCGACGCTGTCTGCGTTCGTGAAGGAGCCGTCGGTAATGTCCGGCGCGCGCGCATCGACATCTTCCCGCACCGGCACGATGCCGGGGCCGGTCTCGCCCGCCGTCATTGGCAGTAGGCCCGCCTCGTCCAGCGCCATCCAGAACATGCCGCCTCCCGCGGTGCCGGCATGAAGGCGCGGGCCGGAGATGGCCAGCGCGCGAACCTGGCCTTGCGGCGGCAGCGGAAATTCCGACCACACATTGCCGCCGTCGCGGCTGATCAGCAGGCGGTGGGCGGTGGCGGCGGCAATCAGCCCGGGATCCGTCGCATCCGCCGCGACCACCATGGTCTGCTCGGCAAGGATGGAGGTCCAGCGTCGTCCGCCGTCCTCGCTTTTCAGCAAACCGCCTTCGCGGCAGGCGAGGTAAAAGAGGTCGCCCGCCGCCACGAGGTAACGGGGCTTGCCGCCCGGCGTGACGTCCGCCACGCGCCATTGGGAGTCGTCGTGGTAATAAACCCGGCCCGTTTCGTGGCTGGCCGCGACCATGTGCCCGGACCGGGACATGGCGAGTTCGGGTCCGATGGACCAAATGTCGTAGCGGAACAAGGAGCCGGCCCCTTCGAGGCCGTTGTTCACCGGGCTGAAGGAGCGTCCGCCATCGACACTCCGGTACACGCCGCCGCCTTCGCCCACCCGGCCGGAGACCCCGACCACGAGCTCATAGGGTCGCTCGGTGTGGACGGCGATCGAGTTCATGCTGTGCTGGGAGCTGGGGGGAAGGCCAAGCATCGGGGCGGTCAGCCAGGTCGCGCCGGCATCCACGCTGACCCATAATTTTTCGGCGCGCCATTCCGTCCGGTTGTCTCCGACCCCGTAGAGCCGTCCGGGCAGGGCGGGCGACACCGCCAGCATCTTCAAGCTGGAGAAGGTTTTTTTCGGCGTGTCATAGCGCAATCCGCCGTTCGTGGATTGGGCATAGGCGTTGTCGGCCATGCCGACGTGAATCCGGGCGGGATCGGCGGGGTTGCCGACCATGTGATGAATGACCGTCACCTCGATGCCGTCGATGCGCTGCACCCAGGTGCGGCCGGCGTCGGTGGTTTCGTAGGCGCTGTACCAGTCGGTAAACCACCAGTGATCCGGCTGTCCCGGCACGACGACCAAGCTGCCCATGGCCGCGCCGAAATGCGGCCAGACATCCGGTTGCAACCGGCCCCACCACGGTTCGCCCTCGACGACCTCGACCACGGTTTCGCGCACGATGTTCTGCCATGCGGCGTCGTTCATCCCGCGGCGATAGACGGAGCCACGCGCGGACCCGGCGAGGAGAAAGCCGGGGCCGGCGGCCAATGCGCTGAAACGGCTTTCACTGGTCAAGCCTTGGGCGGCTACCGGGTCGACGGGGAGGCCGTCCGAGTACTCCATCCAGGTTTCTCCATCATCGGTGCTGCGCTGAAGTTGGTTGAACGAGAAAATTCCGACGATGGATCCGTCCGGGGCCACGACAAGTTCATCGGGCGCGGGTCCGGCGATCGGCGACCAGGTCTCGCCGTGATCGCGGGTGATAATTAATCCGCCGGCCAGTGGCGATTTGCCGTGGGGCGTCCAGGCATGGGCGCAGATCCAGCCCCGGCCATCGGAGGCAAACTTCACATCCGTGATGTTGATCCCGGTCAAGCCGCGCGCCGACCAGGTGGCGCCGTCGTCCAGGCTCACCCAGACGCCGTCACCGGCGGAGCCGAAGTGCAACCGGCCCAGCGCATCGCGGGCGAAGACGAAGCCGGTGGCGCGGCGCGTTTCGTTGCCGTACACCTGGGCGGTCAGCACGGGCGTCCAGCTCAGGCCGCCATCCTGGGATTCGTAAATGCCTTTGCGGGGCGTCCACTGATTGCCCACCGCGATGACGACCCGGTCGGGATCGTCCGGGGCGACGGCCAGGCCCCGCACGGAGTAATACCCGTCGCCGACCGGCATGCCGCCGTGCATCATGCGCCAGGTCCGGCCCGCGTCGTCGCTGCGGTACACCCCGCCCACATCGACATAACTGTACATGCGGTTGGGCTGGGAAGGTGCGAACACTATATGCTGCAGGTAGCCGCCGCCGCCGAAAATGGAACTGCGCCAGGTGCCGTAGTCACGGTGAGCCGCCACGTCCAGCATCGCGCTTCCGTTGGTGGCGACGCCCCAGATCCATGCGATGTCATGAATTGCGGGAAAGGTTGCCAAGGCCGCCGTGTTGGTGGCGGTGACGCGGTCAACCACGGTATACGTATCGATATCCATAAAGGGACCGGTTCTCACTTCGTAGGTCTGGCCAACGGTCACATTGGAGAGCGTCACCAACAGGTGGCCCGCCCCGGCGGGGTGGATGGACAGAACCGGCGGCTCGACGGCATGCGCCGTGGAAAATGTTTCCAGCGTGATGTTGTCGTAGCGGATATGACCGTTGCCGCCGCTGGTGGTCTGATAGAGGGCGAGATTCCGGAAGTCATCCATAAGCGCATCTTCGTCGGTGACTTGACCCAGGCTGACGAAATCATTCTGGGTAGGCCCTTCAAACACCTCCAACACCATCGCCTCCTGGCGGCGATACAACTCAAAACGAATCCAACGGAAGACGGATGAGCCGGCGGTATGCAGCGTGGTGCCCGGGCTGCCGATCATGGCGCCGGCGAAAAAGGCGTGATTGTCGGTGTCGTTGTCATTGCGCCGGATCTCGGTGGCGCTGCTCCCGTTTACGGCAATCGACGCCACATATCCCCGCCACGCGCGGGTCGGGTTGCCCGGATTCCATTGGTCCCAGCTGTCGGCGGCAGGCGGATCGCCGGCAAAAACCCCCACCCTGACCGAGGACAGGTTGAGTCCTTCCGGCCGGTAGCTCAGGGTCACCCGCAATCCCTGTTGATCGTCGGGGCGCGTGGGCGCAAACGCGGTGGTAAAAAACTGGTTCGCCGAGGAGTTGTTGTTATTGGCCTCGCCAAAGGCGACGTTAAACGATCCCTGGCTGATGAACCATGCGGGATGGTTGGTTCGATCTCCGTCCGAAAACGTATCGGTGAGGAGGGTCGCGGCGTGAGCGGTGTTGCAACCGGTCAGCCACGCGCAGGCGGCCACCATGGCGAGGTGTTTTTTCGCACTACCGCCCGCTCGTCGATGTCCCGGGCCGCGCTCTGGGGACCCGGAGGTCACCGGCTACTTGAACTCCCCAAAACTTCCGGGCAATTTTTGGACATGCAGCCGCATAAGTTCTTTCATTTCCGCCAGTTTTTCCGCGTAAGCGGGGTCGCCGGCGAGGTTGTGGTTTTCGCCGGGGTCGTCGGCCAGGTTGAATAATTGATCGGGATCGTAGTAGTGGAGCTTCTTGCCGGTGGTCGAGTGTTCGGCGTGGGCGCCGCCGGGGAGATCGGTCAGGTGGCTGAATGGAGCGGCGGGGTCGGTGTTTACCGGTTCGATGCCGCGCTCCCCCAAGTGGTCATTCCATTCCTCCAGTCGGCGCCGGCGCTCCTCCATGGGCATGTTTACCGCCTCCGGGGGGTACCGCAGCGCGAGGTATTTCCACTCGCCCTTTCGCACGGTCCGGCTGAATCCCATTTCGGCGTAGAGCGTTCGATCGGCCGGTTGCTCCGCGCCCTCGAGAATGTCGCGGAAACTGACGCCATCGAATTGCGCCGGTTCATAAGCGATGCCGGCCAGATCGAGAATGGTGGGGGCGAAATCGACATTGCTGACCAGGTCATCACGGCGCGATCCCGCGGCAAATCCCCCCGGTCGCCAAGCGATGCTGGGGAATTGAAGCCCGCCTTGATACAGCGTGCCTTTGGCGTCGCAGCCATGATCGTTGAAGAAAAAGAGGATGGTGTTCTCCAGCAGGCCGCGGGATTCCATGCGCGCCAATAAGGCGCCGAGGGCATCGTCAATGGCCAGCATCACATAAGGGGCCTGTTCGGCCGCCCAATGGGTTCCCTCGTCGGGGCCGGACGTTTTCAGGTTAGCGGCCCGGATTCGTTCGCCGATCGAAGCGCGAGGCGGCAGGACCTGAAGCGGCTCGTCGAGCACGCCGAACGGGGTCAGCAGCGGATCGCTGTCCCAGGATCGTTCCGGTTCAATCGGGCCATGCGGTAAGGTGGTGGCGAAGTAGAGGAAAAACGGCGCGCGCTCGTCTTGTTGGTCAATGAATCGCAGGGCGGCGTCGGTTACGTAATCCATGTTGTGGATGCGCAGCGCCCGCGGACGCAATTCGTCGGGGTTGCCGGGATAGATACCGCCGGCGAAATCAAAACCGGCTTGGCGGATGGCTGCCTCATATTCCGATTGATACTGGCGTAACGCGGTTTGGATTTCCGGATCTCTCGGATCGGCCTCCAGCGGGATGTCGGGGCCGCTGGGACCGTGCACTACATGGTTTTTGCCGGCCATGCCGGTCCGGTAACCGGCCTGTTGAAGTCGTTTGGGCAGGGTGTTGTCATCGGGATGAATGTGCGTGGTAAAGGCCACCACGGCCTGTTCGTCTTCGGTGACATTCAGCGCCCGGCTGGCAAACAATCCGGTCAGCACATTGAAGCGGCTGGGCGTGCATACCGCCGAAGCAACGTGTTGTCCGGCCATGAGTACACCTTCGCGCTCCAGTCGATCAAGGTGGGGGGTCAGATTTTTGCCCCGGCCTTCGGGAAGCGCGTTGAACATGAAGCGCTCAATGTCGTCGGTGATCACAAAGACGATGTTGGGCCGCTCCGTCCGGGTGGTTGTTTTCGAGGGCATGATGGTCTCCTCCGTAAACGCGGATGATGGGCCGCAGATAGCGGCCAGGGCCGCGCAGCCGACGGCCAGTTTGCTGGATCGTGATGCATAGGTTTGTTTCGTCATGATCATGCTCCGCGGCGGTTTGGCGGGTTTCCCTGATTCGATGGCGTGCCGGCGTCGATAAACCGCATGGACGTCAACGACGCTTTTCAGGGGGTCAAGATACGAAACGGTGGACAGGCCTGGCGATATGCACTAATATCAAAACCATGCAGAAGCGAACATCAGCCGCCTTCCCGCGTTCGTTGCATGACGAGTCGGATCACAACCTTCGTCCGGTGGTGGATAATTGGGATGGGCCGGTGTACCAGCTCTTCATGTGCGGGGAGTCCCGAAGCGTGGTTGAGGAAAAGCGGCGGCACGATCTCTTCATGGATGCCATCGACGCCCAGGGCGCTTTTGTGATGACGCTCGGCGGTTTTGCCTATTACGAGGTGGGCGACCGGAAGTTTACACTGGATGCCGGTACGGTGATCGCGCTGCATCGTCCGGCCCAAGGCGCGTTCGTGCGGGTTCCAGAGGGAAGTCCGTGGCACACGATATGGGTACATGTGGCGGGCGACTTGGCCTTGGCCATGTTTGATTATATCCGTTCCCAATTCGGCATCATCCACCGCCTGCCCACACGATGCGCGGTGATACCCAAGGCCCGGAAGCTTATTGCCATGGCGGAATCTGCAAAAACCTTCCCCGTTCAGGAATGGTCCCTGTGTACCTTTGAATTTCTGAATACCTGGTGGCAAGCCGCGGAGAAGCATACGGTTTCCGGAAAGTCGGTGTTGTTGTCCAAGAGCTATGACAGCAAATTGCTTTCCTTTCATCCGGGATCCATTCAGGAGCTGGCTGAGAAGATGGGGTATTCGCAAACCTACCTGTCCCGCAAGTTAAAGGCGCAGTGGAACGAATCGCCCGGCAAGGTGTTGCATCGGGCCCGGTTGGCTGAAGCGGCCAAGCTGTTGCGCAGTACGCGGAAAAAAGTGATGCACGTGGCGCAGCAAGTGGGATACCAATCGCCCACCGCGTTTATTCGGGCCTTTAAACAGGTCTATGGCGTATCCCCGCTTCGTTATCGCCACCAGGCGCATTAGCTTGAATCGCAAACATCCACCCCGAATAATCTGCAAGAAATATAATAAAATGATAGGACCGGTTTTCGCGTGGGCCGGGTATCTTTAACGCATGAACACTACCGTGCCGATGAAACGAAACAAGATAACAAGCGAGAAGCACCCTGGCGGAAAAAGCATGTGTGCGTGCGGCTTTACCCTGATTGAGTTGCTGGTGGTGGTTGCGATTATTGCTATTCTGGGCGCATTACTCTTTCCCATGGTGGGAAGAGCCCGGGCAAGCGCCCAAACGACGAAGTGCCTTTCCAATCTCCGTCAGATCGGAATCGCGCAGACCGCCTATCGCGCCGACCATGACAACCGGTTCACACCGAAATTTAATCCGAGCCCCCTAAGCTGGCAGCGGCACTTGGAACCCTACATTTTGTCACAAGGCGGCCGGACGAATGTTGAGTCGGTTTTGAATTGTTCCGTTTCCGGTCCGCTGGCGGGCAACCAGACCTCATATGCGTTGAATGCCTACATGGAGTGGGCGCAATGGAATTATAACGCTGCCGTGGTCGAGCGCCCCAATCACATTATTCTGATCGGAGATGTCGTGGAGGGGAATACCGACATCATGTATGAAGCGGACCGGAACCAGACCTGGGGGGTGCCCGGTTTCCGCCATGGATCGCGGGACCTGGCCAACATGCTGTTTGTGGATGGAGGCGTGAAGAGCCTCAAGCGCGAAGAGCTTCTGCTTGCGTCCGGCCGCTGGCGTTGGTGGTGACGGGTGTTCCCGGCCGGCCCCGGATGATGTCCCGATAGAAATTTCCCGATGCCTTGATGGTCCGGCGCTGGGTGGCGTAATCCACACGGATCAATCCGAATCGCGGGACATACCCTTCGGCCCACTCAAAGTTGTCGCAGAACGACCAGTGGAAATAGCCCAACACGGGAATGCCTTCATCCACGCTGCGCTGGAGGCCCACGAGGTAGTCGTTTAGAAAGGCGATGCGCCGGGCATCGTTCACCACGCCGTGCTCATCGGGCGCCTCGTCCAGGGTAATTCCGTTTTCCGTGATGATCAGCGGCTTGCCGTATTCTTCATGCAGGAAGCGGGTCGCCCAGCGCAGGGCCTCCGGCGTGATCGGCCAGCCAAGGGAGTTGCGCGGATGATCCGCGGGAAATTCCACGACTTCGGGCAAGCCATCCGCGCCGGCGCGAACCCGTGAGGACTGGTAGATGTTCAAGCCGAGGAAATCCAGCTCCTGGCGGATCAGCTCCATGTCGCCGTCTTGAATGCGCGGAGCAGCGTCGCCCCAGTGCGCCATCATTTCCGCCGGATAAGCGCCCCGGAAGCAGGGGTCGAGATTCCATCGGGTATCGAAAAGATTGCCGCCATCATGAGCAAACATCCAGGTCCGGGCTGCCTCGATGTCGGCGGGGCATTCGGTGTCGGGGATGGTGGTGCGGAAGACCGGGGCGTAACCAACCCGGGGTGACGGATGAAGGGATTCCTGGCGGATGGCGCGAACGGCGCGGCCGTGGGCCAGCATGGCATGGTGCCAAACCCGGCAGACTTCCTTGTCGGCAAGTTGCAACCCGGGAGCGTGCATGCCGGTGCGGTGGCCAAACCCGATGAAGCAGGCCGGCTCGTTGAGCGTGAGCCAGTGATGCACGCGATCGGACAGGCGTTTCACCACCACCCGTGTGTAGTCCTCGAACCATTGCGGTGAGTCGGCGTTCAACCAGCCGCCGCGCTGAAACAAGGCCAGGGGATAGTCCCAATGAAACAGGGTGACCCAAGGAGTGATGCCAGCCGCGAGCAGTTCATCGACCAGCCGGTCGTAGAAGTCCATGCCCTTTTCGTTGACCGCGCCGGTTCCCTCGGGCATCACGCGGGGCCACATGATGGAAAACCGGTAGGCATTCATGCCGAGATCTTTCATCAGTGCCACATCCTCCCGATAACGGTGATAGTGATCGCAGGCGATGAATCCGTTCGTGCCATCCTTGATCGCGCCGGGTCTCCGGCAGAGCATGTCCCAGACCGACTCGGCGCACCCGTCCACGCCTTGCGTCGATCCTTCCAGTTGATAACTTGCGGTTGCGGCGCCCCAGATGAACGATGGCGGAAATGTAAGGGAATGATTCATGATGCTGTTGTTCTTTCGTATGTCCGCCGCATGGTGTCGATGACCTGCATGACATCATGTTTGCGGGCGTTGTGTGCGGTAAGATAGACCCGGCGCAGCAGATCGCGATCCGGCAGGGCGGGCAGTTTTTCCAGGGCGGCGACGAACGGC
This sequence comes from uncultured Verrucomicrobiota bacterium, assembly GCA_937873455.1. GTDB lineage: Bacteria > Verrucomicrobiota > Kiritimatiellia > CAIVKH01 > CAIVKH01 > CALMUP01. The sequence goes on along the minus strand of CALMYG010000034.1, from coordinate 54,840 downwards.
TCGCGGTGATAGTTGATGCTGTCGAAGGGTTGGCCGCGCAGGTGTTCGGCGTCACCGGTCCAGATGCCCTCGACGCCGAGCAGTTGCATCGCCTCAAAGCCGGGCAGGTCGAACGGCACATCCTGATACCAGTAAACCGGCACGCCGCGACGAACGAGTGCACGTTGAAAGTTATGTAAATCATCGCCCTGCAGATGAGGGTGTCGCGGTTCGTGGGTCAGGACGTAGTCGGCCAGCAGGCCGGCCGCTTCGCCAATCGCCCACTCTACGGGATGTAGGCGGTAGGCGCCGTTGGCGATCTGGGTGACCCCGATGCCTTTGTTGGCCACGGCGAAATTGTTGAGCGCCGGGGACACCAACGCACCCAGCGGAATCTGGTAGGGGCGGGCTGGTTCCCATACGTTCGGCGCGCCGCCGGTGGTGCGGTGGATGTCGATCATATAACAACCGAGGCCGACCGAGTCGCTAAACGGCCGGGCCCGGCTGCCCGGCCAGAACTGTGCATGCAGATCGCGTTCGGTGACGATGGTGCAGGCGGCGAGGCGACGGCCTTCGCGGATGTAGGGGGCCATGGCGATGCCGTCCGCCGTGCCGGTCATTTCCGGGACGGCCCGGATTTCCGGATAACCGCGACCACCTTCATCCCGGGGCGCTTCGTGTTGCAACCAGTAGAGGTAACAGTGCGACAAGTGGCGAGCTTCATCCAGCGCTTGGCCATCGTGTGGTCGGGCGAGATAAGGCGCTTCGTGGTAGTCGTTGCCGGATACGTTGATGATGGTCCGGGCGGTCAGTCCCGGTTGCGAAAAATTGCGCGGATCGCGCACGCTGCGGTAGTACCACGCGCCGGAGACATACTGCCCTTGAGGCGATGTGCGGGCTTCAAACATCCGGGCGGGGAAGGAGGGGCTGCATCCCGGCGCGTATAAGGCAAAGGATTGGCGGTCGCGCCAGCGTTCGTAGTCCTTCGGTTTCGCGATACGGTAATCTCCGCCCGGCACGTATTCAACTGCCAGGCACATGGTAAAGGACTGGAGCGATTCTGGTAACGCCACGGCGGGGGCATGCGGTTCGTCGAATTCATCGCGCGCTTCGGATCCGGTCCGGAAGGGAATGTTCAGGAGCGGATAGGTTTCGCCCGTCTCGGTGGCATCGAGGAAAAAACCGGCCTCGATCTGGAAGGCTTCTCCGGTCTGCGCATCGATCGGTTCGGCAATGCAGGATACGATGGTGTCGCCTTCGCGCTGAAGTGATCGGGCGCGATACCCGGCGAAAAGCCGAAGCTGTTCGGGGCGTGCGCAACGTTCCTTGAGCCATGCGATCAACACCGCGTGGGCAATGTGTGGTTCGGCGGCGAGGTGGGAACAAATCGCCTGGCCCGGGTTCAAATATAGCTGCGCCGCGCCCAGCGGGGAGAACAGAAGGTGTTCCCGGTAATAGTCACGCACGCGACGGCGGAATTCGGCATAGGCGCGGCTGATGCCGGTGGTCTCGCCCACCGGGTCGTGGTAGTCGTCGAGCACACATAGCGCCTGGCTGGTGACCTGTCCGCCGATCCATGGGTAGGTTTCGATCATCACCACGGATCGGCCTTGTTCCAGCAAAACCAGCGCTGCGGCTACGCCGCCGAATCCTCCACCGATGATGGCTACATCTGCTTTGCATGTTTTCATGTTGTCACCGTTAGTACGGCGGTTAACGGTGCGGTCGAATCACCGCCCGCAAAAAACTCGAACTCGCCCGGCTCCACAGTCAGCTTCATATCCTCGTTGTAGAAGCTAAGGTGTTCAAACCCAATCTCGAAACGCACGGTGCGCGATTCAGCCGGTGCCAAGGTGATGCGCTCAAAGCCCTTGAGTTCCCTGACCGGACGGGTGACCGAGCTGACCCGGTCGCGGATATAAAGCTGCACCACCTCGTCGCCTTCGCGGGCTCCGGTGTTGGTGACGGTGACCATGACGCGGGTCGCTTGATCCGCCCGGATGACCGGCGGGTCGATGCGTAGGTCGTCGTAGCGGAACGTGGTGTAGCTGAGGCCGTGACCGAACGGATAGAGCGGTGTGTTTTCGCCGAAGGTATAACGGGCGGTTGAGGGTTTGCGGTTGTAATACGCTGGCAGCGATCCGGTGGTGCGGGGGAAGGTGATGGGCAATTTGCCGCCGGGGTTAATGTCACCAAATAACGCGTCGGCGACGGCGTGGCCGGTTTCCTGTCCGAGGTACCAGGCCTCGATGATGGCATCGGCCTGTTCGGTCACCTGGTTGAGCAACAGGGGGCGACCGTTGAATACGACCGCGACGAGGGGCTTGCCTAGTGCGGCCAGCGCGGACACCAATTCGTTCTGCGGTCCGACCAGTTCGAGGGAATCCATGTCCATGCCTTCGCGGCACAATTCCTCGTTTTCGCCAATCGCCACCACGATGGCGTCGGCCTCCCGCGCCACCGCCACGGCCTCCGTGATGCGGGCTTTGTTGTCCCCGCGCGGCGGGATCGTGACCTCGGACATCCAGTCCCGCGCTCCCCGGTTTTCGGTGATGCGGCATCCCTCAGCATAGACCACATCGATTGAAGCACCCGCGCGGTTGCGCATGCCGCTGAGCAGGTCCACCGCATAGCTCGGCCAACCGGAATAACCTCCGATGTGGCAGTCTGCGGCGTTGGGGCCGATGACCGCCAGTTTCGACAGGCTTGCCCGGGAGAATGGGAGCGTCTGCCGGTCGTTCTTCAGAAGCACCATCGATCGGTGGGCGGCGTGCAGGGCCAGTGCGTTGTGCTCCTGGCTGCCGCAACGGCGCTCGGCGTGATCCGGTTCCACATAAGGATTGTCGAAAAGCCCGAGCAGGAACTTCAGGCGGAGGATGCGGGCGACCGCGACATTGACCGCATCTTCGCTGACCTGCCCGTTCCGCACCTGGGCGACGAGGGTGGGGTAGGCAAACCCGTCGGGCGTTTCCATGTCCACGCCAGCGTGAAGGGCGCGTTGCGCGGCGGCTTCGGCGTGGGGGCAGACGTGGTGCCCCTCATCCGCATCGCACAAACTACGTATAGCGGAGTAGTCGCTGATGACAACCCCCTCAAATTTCCACTCGTTCCGCAGGATGTCATGAAGAAGCCATCGGTTGGCGTGACAGGGCATTCCGTCGATTTCGTTGTACGCGGGCATGATGCCGAGAGCGCCACCCTCGGTGATGGCGGCCTCGAACGGCGGGAGGTGGACTTCGCGCAACACCCGCTCGGAGAGATTGGCGGGTGCGGTGTTGCGGCCGCCTTCGCTTTGCCCATAGGCGGCAAAGTGTTTGAGGGTCACGGCGACGTGGTCGGGGCCGATGGATGGTCCTTCGCCCTGTGCGCCGCGCACCGCCGCCACTGCATAGCGGGAACACAGATAAGGATCTTCACCCCAGGTTTCCTCGGTGCGCCCCCAACGCGGATCGCGGGCGACATCGAGCACGGGTGAGAGGGCCTGGGCCAGACCGCGCGACCGGGACTCCACTGCCGCCGCCGCAAAGACGTCGCGGATCAGATGTTCATCCCACGCGCTGGCCAGACCGATGGCCTGCGGAAAACAAACGCCGTCTTGCGCGGCCAGGCCATGCAGCAACTCCACATGAAACAGGACGGGAATGCCGAGGCGGGTTTCCTCCATGAAAAACCGTTGGATGGCATTGGTGATTTCCGCGGTTTCGCGGGCGCCGGTTGAGCAAGGCGCGGCGGCGGCCATCTCCAGGGCCGGCCGCGGGGTATACCCGGCGGGGCTTTTACCGAGGTCTCCGGGTTGACCGATGCCGCCGATGCCGTGGGGAAAAATGGTGCGGGCCTTGACCGGACAAAAGGCGCCGTCTTCATTCACAGGCGCGGTCCCGCGCACAAAGCAGCACATTTGCGCCACTTTTTCCTCGAGGGTCATGCGCGCCAGCAGATCGGCGACCCGCTCGGCGACGGCCAGTGCGGGGTTCCGGTAGGGGTGGTCGGGTGGAGGGATCACGGCGGGTTTCTTCAAGCGGGTTGCGGATCGGCCGCGTCTGCTTTGCGTGCGTCCAATTCAGTCCGGATGTCCGCCATGCGCGCGGGACCCAGCGGATAGCGCATCAACACCAGCGCGGCAAACAAGAGCATGACCGAGGGAAGCACGGTCATGATCAACCGCATCCGGGTGAGCACTTCCTCCGGCTGAACGGGTCCGACCTTCACATCAAATCCGGTGATGGCGAGAAGCGGCCCGCTCAAGGCCAGGCCGGCCGTCATGCTGACTTTCAGGACCCAGGAAAAGACCGAGGCAAAGGAACCCTCGCGGCGTTCCCCCGTCTTGAGCTCGTCGGCATCGACCGCGTCGGCCATCATGGAGGGGAGCATGACCCAGAGGCCGGCATTGCTGATGTACATGAGCGAATTGGCGACAATAATCAGTTCCGGTAACGAAGGCGTGTAGGTCCACCATTTGGTGGCGGTGGAAAGGATTTGAATGCCGACACAAATAAACAAGGTGCGGGTTTTTCCGATGCGTCGGGAAATTGCATAAAAAACGGGGAGCGAGCCGATGGACAGAAAGAGTCCGATTGTGCCGGAGAGCCCGTTGATAATGGATGCGCCGGCCTGATCGCCCCCGTATACGTAATAGGTGGAAACGTAGATGTTGAACGAGCCCACCATGCTGCCGCCAAAGGAAAATAAAATCGCAAACACCAGGATGATTAAAAAGGGCTTGTGGGTCATGGTCTTGCGGAAGCTGTCCCGCAAGCGGACCTTCTTGTCGGACAAGGGCGCGGCATCGGCGCGGGCTTTGACGAGCAATGGCAAAAGCCCGAGTATGATCACGATAATGCCCATCGCCACCGCGACGGTGCGTATACCGGCCAGGGTGTCCGCCTTTCCCGTTTCCGCATCCATAAAATACGGCAACTGGGTGATCGCCCACACCCAGGTGACGATAATGGTGCTGAAATTTTGGAAGAAGGCGCGGAAGCTGGTGATGGTGGTCCGCTCATTGTAGTCGGAGGTCATCTCCAGGAGCATGCTTTGATAGGGCATGTTCCAGAGCGTGGTGCAGGTGTAAAATAAAATACCGGTGACGATGAGCCAGGCGGTCATGGCCATGGGCGACCAGTCGCGTCCGACCATCCATATCAGGGGAAAACACAGGCCAGTCAGGATGGCCCCGACGAGGATATAGGGTTTGCGCCGCCCCCAGCGGGTGCGGGTGTTATCGGATATCCAGCCCATGAGCGGGTCGATGATCGCATCGTACAAGCGGAAGATCGCGAATGCCATGCTGACCAGCACCGGTGACAGGCCGAGGGTCATGTTGAACACCTGGTTGGCCATGCCGAGCGGGACCCAGGTGCACCAGATGTCCACCGGGCCGGCTGCGCCGTAGGCGAGTTTGGAGCCGAACGGCACCTTGGCCGGTTTTGGTTTTTCTGCTTCCGTCATGGCTTCATCCTTCCAGTTCGAGGCTTACCCGGACCCGGCTTCCGGCCGGGGCGATGGGGATGCAGTTGCCCGCGATGACCCGGCCGTTCACGGTCATGGTCGTGACCCCGCGGCACACCTTGCGCGGATTTTTCACTTCGATGTCATAGAGCGCGCCCCGGAACCGGCGCTCGACGCGAAAGCCCGGCCAGTCCCGGCTGATGCAGGGATCCACGGTGAGGCCCTCATAATCGGGCTGGATGCCGAGGATGTATTGGGAGAGCACGACAAAGGTCCAGGCGGCGGTCCCGGTCAGCCAGGAGTTTTTGGCCTCCCCATGATCCGGCGCATCTTTTCCCGCGATCATCTGTGCGTATACGTAGGGCTCGCAACGGTAGCGATCGATGATGGATTCCTTGGCCGCCGGACAGATGCTCCGGTAATACTCCAGCGCCCGGTCGCCTTCGCCGAGCATACACCAGGCAATTTGAATCCAGGTGTTGTTGTGGCAGAAAATGCCTGCGTTTTCCTTGTAACCCGGGGGATAACTCGAGACCTCGCCGAGGTGCAGGTGGTAGGTCTGGTAGGCGGGCTGTTGCAGGACCACGCCGTGGGAGGTGAACAGGCGCTCGTGAACGCTGTCCAGCGCCTGGCGGGCCCGGCCGTTATCCCGCCCCGCGCCGCCGAGAATACACCAACCCTGACTCTCGATAAAAATTTGTCCTTCCTCGTTCTCGTGCGATCCGACCGGCCTTCCCTCCGCATCGTAGGCGCGGCGGTACCAGGCTCCGTCCCAGGCTTTTTCCTCGATGGAGGCGAGCATGGTGGCATGATGGCCTTGCATACGCGCGGCGTCATCGGGCCGGCCCAGCCACTGGTACAGGCGCATCAGGTCGTCGGCGGCTTTCAGGAACAACCCTGCGATCATGACCGACTCGGCCTTGGACCCGTGTACATCGCCGGCGGTCTGGAAGGATTCGTTCGGCTCGGTGGAAAAACAATTCAGGTTCAGGCAGTCATTCCAGTCGGCATGCCCGATCAGGGGCAGGCCGTTGGGGCCGAGGTGGGTGAGGGTGTAGCGGATGCTGGTTTCAAGGTGATGCAACAGGCTTTCACCGGACCCGGGCGTGTCGGCATATCCGACCGGGGCGTCGAGGATGGAGGCGTCGCCGGTTTCGCGCACGTAGGCGCAGGTGCTGAGGACCAGCCAGAGGTGGTCGTCATAGAAATCGCCGCCGATGTCGGCGTTGCCCTTTTTGGTGAGCGGCTGGTACTGATGGTAACAGGCGCCGTCGGAGAGTTGGGTGGCGGCGATGTCGAGGATGCGTCCGCGTGCGCGCTCGGGGATCATGTGGACGAAACCGAGGATGTCCTGGTTGCTGTCGCGGAAACCCATGCCCCGTCCGATGCCGGTTTCGTATCCGCTGGCCGAGCGCGACAGGTTGAACGTCGCCATGCACTGATAGGGGTTCCAGATATTTCCCATGCGATTGATCACGTCATCCGGGCAGGCGCACTGGAACGCGCCGAGTTGGCGGTCCCAGTTGGCCCGCAGCGTGTCGTAGGCGGCGGTGACCTGTTCGCCGGTGGCGTACCGCGCGAGCAAGGCGCGGGCGCGGGTCTTGTTGATCCCCTGTGGGCGCTCGAACTTGTCGAGGCCGGTGTTGTCGACATAACCGAGCACGAACACCGCTTCTTCGGTTCCGCCGCCGGGCAGTTCCAGGTTGAGCTGATGGGCGCCGACCGGATTCCATCCGTGGGCAATGCTGTTGGCGCAAGCTCCCCGACGCAGCGCCTCGGGTTCGTGCCAGCCGCTATGCACGCCGAAAAACTCATCGCGGGAGGTGTCGAAGCCATCGACCGGGCGGCTGCAGGAAAACACGGCGAAGTGGTTCCGCCGCTCGCGGTATTCGGTCGTGTGGTAAAGCGCCGACCCTTCCACCTCGACCTCGCCGATGGAGTAGGTCCGCTGGTAGTTGGTCATATCGTTCAACGCCTCGAAGAGGCAGAACTCGACGGCGGAGAACAAGCGGATGGAGCGGGCGGTCGTGGTCAGGTTGCGTACGCGCACGCGCCAGACTTCGGCGGTTTCCCCGGGGGGGATGAGCAGCAGCCATTCGACTTCCACGCCATTTTTCTCGGCAACAAACCGGGTGTAGCCGAGGCCGTGGCGGCATTCGTAGCGGTCCAGCGGGGTTTTCACCGGCTTCCAGGCGGGACACCATACGGCGTCGCCGTCATGGATGTAGAGCGCGCGGGCGCCGACATCCATCGGCAGGGTGTTGTACCGGTAGCGGGTGATGCGGCGCAGTTTGGCATCTCGCCAGAAGGTGTAGCCGCCGGCGCCGTTGGTGCAGAGGGCGAAGAAATCATCCTGGCCGAGGTAGTTCAGCCAGGGCAGGGGCGTGTCGGGCCGGTGAATGACATATTCACGCGCCGCATCGTCAAATCGCCCGTAGGCCTTGTTCCCGGCCGCCGCCATTACTTGATTTCTTCCAACTGGTCAATCCACAGGATGCCCGGCCCTTTGAGGATGAAGGACAATTGCCAATGGGTGGCCCGGCTGTCGCGTTCCAGGTCAAAGGTAAACTTTTGCCAATCCGTTCCGATTCGGTTCTTGGCATCCATTACGGGGACGAAATCCACACTTTTGAAGCCGCCATCCATGGTGAAACTTTGCAGACCGACGGTGACCGTCTCCGCATTGGAAATGGCGCCGCGCAGATACACGCTGGCCCTTCCCGTTTTGATCGCGTTGTTCATCGGGAAAGAGATGCTGACGTAAATACCGCTTTCGCATTCGACTTTCAACGCGCCTGTCCCGTGGGCGGGATTATCGGTGGAAATGGCGATGGCGGCATTGCCCTTGGTGGCCGGGGGTTCGTAGATTTGCATTCCCTTGGTGGGCATGCTGTCCATGCTGCCGTCGGGCATAACGAACAGGTTCGCGGCATGCGTTGCCGATGCGTATGCCATGAGTACACTAGCGGCGATGATGATCTTGTTCATGTGATTCTCCTGGGGTTGCCGTGTTTCGGTTGCTGGTTATTGAGGTGTTCCAAAAATTTGCGGAGGAATGGAGGCGGAAATGGCGTCCAGCCAAACCGCGCCTTCGCCTTTGAGTACCAAGACCAGTTCGCCACGATCGGCGTCCTCGGCCAGTTGCACTTCCCGCTCGATCCAACCCCACTCCGGCGACGCGCCCGTGGTTTGGTTCAACGTTTGCCAATCGGCCTGCGCGCCGCCCCGGTAGGAGCGCAACGCGATTTGGACGTCCACGTCGGGTGATCCGGTGGACTTCCAGGCCAGCCGGATTGTGAAGCTGTTGTTGACGGGCTTGAAATTGTAACCGACGGAGGTGTTGACCGGTCCTTCGAGCGAGCGAAGAACCAGGGAGCCGCCCTCGTCGTCGGCCGATTCCGAACTCCAGGCCTTTTCGCTCTTTCCCTGTCCGGTCCAGAGCGACCAGCGTTGGGTGACGATCTCTTCCGTGGTGAAGGATGCGTCGGTAATTTCCGGCGCGCGTGCGTCTGCATTTTCCCGCACCGGCAGGATGCCGGGACCGATCTCGCCAGCCTGCATCGGCATCCGGCCTGACTCATCCAGCGCCATCCAGAACATGCCGCCGCCCGAGGTGCCGGCATGGAGGCGGGATCCGGAAATCGCCAGGGTGCGCACCTGGCCCTGGGGCGTAAGCGGGAATTCCGACCACGTTTCGCCCCCATCGCGGCTGATTTTCAACCGGCTGGCTGTGGCCGCGGCAATGACCGAAGCGTCCGCCGCGACGACCATGGTTTCCTCGCCGAGGATTTGCGTCCATTGGCGACCGCCATCCGAACTTTTCAGTAAACCGCCTTCGCGGCAGGCCACATAAAAGGTCTCGCCCGCGGCCACGGTATAGCGCGGCTTGCCGCCCGGCGTAACGTTCGCCAACTGCCATGCCGAACCATCGTAAAAATGGATGCGGCCCGACTCGTGGCTGGCCGCAACCATGCGACCGGACGGGGTCATCGCCAGTTCTGGTCCGACCGACCAAATTTCATGGCGGAACAAAGCGCCCGCTTCTTCGAGTCCCTGGTTGACCGGTACGAAGGAGCGGCCGCCATCGACGCTCCGGTACACGCCCCCGCCTTCACCGACCTTGCCGGATACTCCGACCACCAATTCGTAGGGCCGTTGGGCATGAACGGCGATGGAGTTCATGCTGTGCTTGGCCGGGGGCGGCAGTCCGAGCATCGGGGCGGCCCACCAGGTCGCGCCGGAATCGGTGCTGACCCACAGTTTCTCCGCGCGCCATTCCGCCCGCTGGTCGCCGACCCCGTACAGCCGTCCGGGCAGGGCGGGCGAGACGCCCAGCATTTTCATGTTGGAAAAGGTTTTCTTGGGCGTGTTGTAGCGAACACCGCCGTCGGTGGATTCGGCGTAGGCGTTGTCGGCCATGCCGGCATGAATCCGGGCCGGATCGGCGGGATTGCCGATGATGTGGTGAATGACCGTGACCTCGATGCCGTCGATACGCTGCACCCAGGTGCGCCCCGCGTCGGTGGATTCATAGGCGCTATACCAGTCGGTAAACCACCAGTGATTCGGATGTCCGGGCACGACGACGAGGCTGCCCATGGCCGCACCAAAATGCGGCCACACGCCCGGCTGCAACCGGCCCCACCACGGCTCGCCTTCGACCACTTCGGTTACGCCTTCGCGCTCGATTTTTTGCCAGCTTGCCGCCCCGGTATCGCGCCGGTAGATCGTGCCCCGCGACGAACCGGCGAGAAGGAAATCCGGGCCGGAGGCCAGTGCGCGAAAACGGCTTTCGCTGGTCCACCCTTTGTTGGCGGCTTCGGGGTCGATGGGAAGGCCTTCCGAAAAATCCGACCAGGTCAATCCGTCGTCGGCGCTGCGTTTGAGGCGACTGGCGTCAAAAATTCCGACGATTGATCCGTCCGGGGTAACCACGAGTTCGTCCGGCGCGCGATCGGTAACCGAGGTCCACGTATCGCCATGATCGCGGGAAATGAAAAATCCGCCGGCGAGTTCTGCTTTGCCATGCGGACTCCAGGCATGGGCGCTGATCCAGCCCCGGCCGTCGGATGCAAATTTCACGTCGGTGATGTTGATGCCATCCAGCCCGCGCTTGTTCCAGGTGGCGCCATGGTCTTCGCTTACCCACACGCCGTCACCGGCGGACCCGAAGTGCAGCCGGCCCTTCGCATCTCGGGCGAAAATCACCCCGGTCGACCGGTGGGTTTCGTTGCCGTATACCTGGGCTTCGAGAACCTGCTTCCAGGTTTTTCCCCCATCGCGGGTTTGATACAGGCCTTTGCGGGGCGACCATTGATTGCCCACGGCGATCACGACATGATCCGGATGTTCTGGCGATACATCCAGCCCGCGCACGGAGTAAAAACCGTCGCCGGCGGGCATGCTGCCGTGAATCATGCTCCAGGTTTTTCCTGCGTCGCCGCTCCGGTACACGCCGCCCACATCGACGTAGCCATAGAGGGTTTCGGGCCGAGACGGCGCGATGATGATGTTTTGCAGGTAACCGCCGCCGCCAAAGATGGAGCTGCGCCACGTTCCGTAGTCGCGATGATCAACCGGCTCCGCGGGGAGGGGGATTTCCTGCATTTCCATGGCCGGATGTTTTGCGGAGCGTGTTTCCTGGTGTTCGGTTTCGGGCGCCGGAGCGGGGCGTGGGGCGGGCGGGGTGCAAGAGCTGGTCAGGCAAATCGCCACGACGGCGCTTGATCGGAGGATAAATTTCATCATGATACGCTTCTTTCTTTATGCATGCGGTTCCATCAGGCCATTTACGCCCCGCTGATCCGCGGCATCCAGATGGGTTCGCTGATCATCTGCGCCTGGATGAGGCGGAGCAGCAGCCTAGCTTTCACATCGTGAGCGGCGGGGTCATCCCACAAGTTGCGGACTTCGCCGGGATCTTCGCGCAGGTCGAACAACTCGCCGTAATCGCGCCCGTAATACACGGTGATTTTATAGCGCTCTTCAACCAGGGTTTTCAGGAACATGGTCGTGGGCTGATGGCGATGCTCAACGAGCACATGGTCACGCCGCGCTTCCGCGGCGCCGCGCCATGCCTCGGCCTGACTGACGCCGCTCATGGTACGCGGGACCGGCAGGCCGGCCAGGTCGAGCATGGTCGGCGCATAGTCCACGAGGGATTGAAGCGAGGAGGAGACCACGCCGGCCGGCACCGTGCCTGGCTGCCGGACAATCATCGGAACCCGGAGCAAATCCTCATAATGAAACGGCCCTTTGCGGATCAGTCCGTGCTGGCCGAAAACATGGCCGTGGTCGCTGGTGAAAACGACCAGGGTGTTTTCCGCCAGTCCCAGCGCGTCCAAGTGATCGACGATCCGCCCGATGTATTTGTCCATGCAACTGACCATGCCGTAATAAATGGCGACGTCTTTGGCGAGCGGTGCGCGGTCTTGAAGATGGCTGTGCAGTCCGTGACAGCCCGCGCCGTCCGGCTCGGCGTAGCCGGAAAAATCCGGCGCGGCTTCCTGGGTCATCTTGAAGTGGGGCGGATTGGCGTCATGCTCGCCCGGAACCATGGATGGGACATCGATGATGGCCGGATCGTACATCGTATCCCAGGGCCGGGGGACGAGGTAATCGGGATGCGGATCAAAAAAGCTCGCCCAGAGGAAAAAGGGTTTTTGTTGTTCCTTGCATTCGCTTAGCAGTGCATTGGTGCGTTCGGCAATCCAGGTGTTGTAATGGAACTCCTCGGGGATTTCCCAGGTATGCAGCTGCCGGTCATTGTTTCCGGTGGGCGGGCGGAAATAGTCGCGCCAGTTGTGACAGCCTTTTTCTTCCATCCACAGTGCATAGTGCTGGCCGACATGAGCCTCGTCGGCGTGGTTGCGGGTCAGTTCAACGTGCTGGAAGCCGTAGAACGGGCCGTGGAAATTGCGCCAAAACTCCAAATCCTGCAGCAGCGGGTAAGCTTCCATCGACGGATATTCCGGCGTCGAGGCCAATGGTTGAAAATGGGCCTTGCCGACCAGGCCGGTAAAGTACCCGGCGCGTTGGAGATATTCGCCAAGCGTTGGTTGGTCCTCGGGCAGTTTGGTGCCGAGTGCCCAGCATCCGTGCTGGCTGGGCAGCAGTCCGGTGATCATCGAGGCGCGCGTCGGCGAGCAGGTCGGGTTTGGGCAGTACGCGCGGGTAAATAACGTGCCTTCAGCGGCCAGCCGGTCAAGGTTCGGCGTCTTGATCGCCGGATTGAGCGAACCCAACGTGTTCCAGTGCTGCTGGTCGCTGGTGATCCAAAGAATGTTGAATGGCCTCTGCGTCATCTCGGGGAAAACATAGCACGGGCGCCGGGCGGGCAGAATACGCATTTTTTCCCAAACTGCGCAGAATACGCTTTTTGCACATTCATGAAAGAAATATTGATTGCCGCCCGGTGGCCATTGCCTTGATGCTATCACCTAAACGAGAAATCATCGGAGATGCCGCCCATGAACACCGCCTTGTTGAAGGACTATATATCCCGGAATATCACCGACACCTTCCGCGAGGCGGGCGGGGGCATTCCTTATCCTTTTTTCACTCCGGGCAGCCACCAGTATGCTGATCAATTGTGGGACTGGGACAGTTGGTTGTTCAATATCGCGCTCCGCCAGTATTTTCTTGAGGCGGGAGATGGCGCCGCGCTGGACAAGGCGCGGATCTATGAACGCGGGTGCATCCTCAACTGGCTCTCCGTGGCCCGGAAAACCAATGCCCGCGGCTGGGTGCCGGTGATCATGACGCGCGGGGGCGGGGACGTTCCCGCCGACATCTACGCCGACAATATGCACAAACCCTGCCTGGCCCAGCACGCGGCGTTTCTCGTTCGGCAGGACGGGGGCGACATCGGATGGTTGCGCGAAGATCTCATGTACCTCCAGTATTTCGTCAACAACTACCGCAACCATCACCGCCATCCCTGCGGCCTGTATTTCTGGCAGAACGACACCGGCATCGGAGTGGACGACGACCCCTGCACGATGAGCCGTCCTCCGCGCAGCAGTGCTTCCATTTATTTAAATTGCCTCATGGTCCGGGAGCTTCAGGCGCTCGTCTATCTGCTTGATCTGGCGGGATTGGACGATTGCGCCGCCGAATACCGGCGCGATGCCGAGCATCTGATCGCGGCGATCCAGGAGCATTGCTGGGATGAACGCGACGGATTCTTCTACAGCGTGGACGTGAACCTGCTTCCCAATCCGGTCGGGCGTTGGGCTCTGCATAGCGGGGAGCCGCGCTCGTGGCCCGGCTTGATCCAGCGCATCGGCGTGTGGTCCGGTTTTCTCGCGATGTGGGCGGGCGTCGCGACACGCGAACAGGCCGGCCGCATGGTCGCGGAACACTACCGCAACCCCGCCACCTTTCACGCACCCTTTGGCGTGCGCACCCTGTCCAAAATGGAAAAAATGTATGCCATCCGCGCCACCGGCAATCCATCCTGCTGGCGCGGGCCGATCTGGGTGATCTCGAATTATATGGTGCATCGCGGGCTGGACGCTTACGGTTTTCGCGACGACGCGCGGGATTTGGCCGAAAAGACGGTGCGCCTGCTCGTTCGCGACGTGGAAAGGAGCGGGGCCATGCATGAATATTATCAACCGGAAAACGGCGAGCCAGTGTTGAATATCGGATTTCAAAACTGGAATTTTCTCGTGTTGAACCTGATGGCCTGGCTGGAGGGTCGGCCCGCGGTGAGCGAATTTGACGGCTGTGTTCGACCGCCTTCATGACCGCCCTCCCGCCATCCGATAGTTTGCCGGCAGACAGTGCGAAAGCATGGAAAGCCGATCTCCGCGCTCGCGCCGATCGCCGGAACCGGCAACATCCCGCGGGTGTGCACCCTCACCCCGATGGTGGGGCTTCTGCGTTACGCCATGGGCGTATTCAGGAAGCGCCGTATGACCGGACCACACCGCACCTGCCCGGCATCATGAAGACGCCCTTCCATGTCATGGCCAAGCCGGTGGGGGCGGTCTGCAACCTGGATTGCCGCTATTGTTATTATCTGGAAAAGGAGTCGATGTATCCGGCCTCGGGGTCCATGCGCATGACGCCCGACGTACTGGAGACCTACATCAGAAGTTACATCGAAAACCATCCGGAGGGAGACGTGCATTTTGCCTGGCAAGGCGGTGAGCCGACGCTGATGGGTCTTGATTTCTTCCAGAGCGCCCTGACGCTGCAGCAACGCTACGCGGGAGGTCGTTCTGTATTCAATGCGATCCAGACGAACGGAACCTTGCTGGACGACACATGGTGCGAATTCTTTGCCCGGCACAACATGCTGGTGGGAATCAGTGTGGATGGACCGCGCGCCTTGCACGATGTGTATCGCCGCGACAAACGCGGCCGCGCCACGTTTGATGACGTTATGCGGGGGCTCGGTTTTCTCAAGAAGCATGGCGTATCGTTCAACACCTTGACCGTGGTGCATCGGGCCAACAGCGGACATCCCGAAGACGTTTATTCCTTTCTCACCTCGATCGGCTCGACCTTCCTGCAATTCATTCCCCTGGTGGAGCGGAAACCCGGGCCGGTACAAGCCTCCTCCGGATTGCATTTTCATCCGCCTCCGTTTCCCGCCCAGGCCGAAGCGGATGTCGAAGTCAGCGATTTCTCCGTGGAGCCCGAAACCTACGGGAAGTTTCTGGTGGCGGTCTTCGAGCAGTGGCGCCGGAGGGATGTCGGCAGGATTTTTGTCCAATTGATCGATGTGGCGCTGGCCAACCACATGGGATTGGGTTCCGGGATGTGTGTTTTTTCCGAGACCTGTGGCCGGGCCCTTGCGCTTGAACACAACGGGGATGTGTATTCCTGCGACCATTATGTGTATCCGGAATACCGCCTTGGGAACCTGATGCACCATGCGTTGGGCGATATGGTGGCATCGCCCGAACAGATTCGTTTTGGAAACGCGAAACGCGACACGTTGCCGCGCTATTGCCTTGAATGCGAAGTGCTGGACTTGTGCCGCGGGGAATGTCCCAAGCACAGGTTTACAAAAACTCCCGATGGCGAGCCCGGATTGAACTACCTATGCCGGGGATACCGCATGTTTTTCAATCATCTTCGCCCGCACCTGATCCAGATGGAGCGGGTCATCCGTGGCATGGTGAACACGTCGGATCTGAACGCCCGGGCGAAATAGCCCGGTTGGCTGGAGTGTCTATCGGCCTGCCTCCGCCGTTAACACCCTCGTTAACCCATCCGAAATGCTCCATCGTTGCTCAATACGTCTCCACGATCAATCCGGGTATGCGGGAAAAGTGTTCCGCGTCGCGGGTGACCAGGATTTGCCCGTGCATTTTTGCCAAAACCCCGATCAGGAGATCCATGGTGGGGATGGGGACGCCCTTCTGCCGTAACGCGGTCTGGGACTCGCCGTAGGCGATCGGGAATTTTTCGTCGGGATAGACGATCTCAAGTTGCTCCAGAAATTATTCCACGATCCGCAATTGCTAGTCGGGCGATGCGGAAAGTCGTGCGCCGGCATGAAGCTCGCATGCGACAAACACCGAAATGGATAAGATCGTGTTTTCTTGTCGCTTCAGGCACTCCGTTGCCGGTCCGCGACCTGTTCTCGCTTCCCTTAACAAGTCGATACAAAACCGGTCTCCAAGAACATGAAATCAAGCCTCCTAATGAAGCTCCAGGGATTCCGCCATGCTGCTTTTTCTGGACATCACAATAGCTTCCATTTTGCCCAGCGTGTCCGGGTCAAGTGCCAACTCTGGAAGGACTTTTAGCAATCCTTTTGCGGTTTTCTCCGGAGCAAGCCGACGGTGAATGAATTTACTGAACGACTCGTTCGGGCTCTTTTGGCTGCTCAAAAGATCATAAGCGGCCATGTCAATGGTAATGGTTTTTACGGCCATAAACACATCTCCATGCACTTAAAGCACACTTGTGTGAGTGCAGGGTCAAGTTTACTCAAACTCGATGTCGCGTGACCCTATAGAATGTCCCGTAGGGTGTCGGGGAGCGATTCTTCGTAGGTGTAGGCTTCCAGGGTGACGGAGCGAACCGCCTCGAACTGGCGGGCCATGGCGCGCGCGACATCGTCCGGTGAAGGTCCAGCCGCACCCAGCAGGCCACGCAGGGAGGCGATGGGTTCCCCGGCGAGTCCACAGGGGACGATGAGGTTGAAACCGGCCAATTCCTGTTCAACGTTAAAGCTCATGCCGTGCAAGGTAACCCAGCGCTGAAGTTTGAACCCGATGGCCGCGATCTTGCCTTGCGCCGTCCAGGCGCCGGACTTGCCTTCGCGACGCCACGCTTCAACCCCGTACCCGGCGCAGACGCGTATGGCGATCTCTTCGAGTTGGTTCAGGTAGCGGTGGGAGTCCGAGCCGCCACGCCCCAGGCGAATGATCGGATACATGACGACCTGGCCCGGGCCGTGATAGGTAACGTCGCCGCCACGGGATGCTTCAAACAAGTCGATGCCGCGCCGGTTTAATTCACTTTCGCGGGCAAGCAAATGCTGGGTGCGGCCGCGCCGGCCCAGCGTGATGACCGGGCGGTGCTGCAGCAGCAGTACGGTGTCGGGAATCCGGTCGTTGCGGCGGGCCTCGTGGAGCGCCTCCTGAATACGAAGCCCTTCCGCATAGGGAACGGGATCCCGGAAAAAGATGGCGCAGGCCATCGGCGGAGCGATTATTCTTCGTCCGGCATGGACTGGTCGTACTGGTCGGCGTCCATGAGGCCTTCCAGTTCGCTGGAGTCGTCCGGCGTCATTTTGAACAGCCAGCCGTCGCCGTAGGGGTCGGTGTTGACCAGTTCCGGGTGGTCCATCAACTTTTGATTCACCGCGGTAATGGTGCCGCTGACCGGGGCGTATACGTCCGAGGCGGCTTTGACCGATTCGACGACCGCCGCTTCTTCCTGGCCGGAAAAGGAATCACCGACGGTGGGCAATTCCACGTAGGTCAGGTCGGATAGTTGATCTTGGGCGAAGTCGGTGATGCCGACGACGATGTTTTTTCCTTCCACGCGGACCCATTCGTGGGAGTCGGTGTATTTCAAGTTGCGCGGTGTATCCATAACATGCTCTTTAACCGTGGCTGATCCCGGTGTTCATTCGCCGGGTTTCGATTTCAGGTGTTCTTTTTTACCATTCCCATCGCCGCGTCAAGCTTTGATTGCAGGCCCGAATTTTTGGCGGTGCATCCCTGATTCGCTGACGGTTTCGTGGCGCCGAACCCGTGAAGGCGGTTCATGCAATGAAGGGGCTGGTTATGTGGTGCGTGAGCCATGCGAGAATCCGCCGGCGGGGCGTCATTATAAAAAAAGGCGGTGTTGCCACCGCCTTTCCGTTTACGGCCCGGGAGCCGTTATACCGCGCTCTTGAGGGCGTCGGCGCGGTCGGTTTTTTCCCAGGGGAAAAGTCCGCCGGCTGTGGGTTTGCGTCCAAAGTGCCCGTACGCCGAGGTCGGCTCGTAAATCGGGCGCAACAGATCAAGTTGCTTGACGATTTCCGCCGGCTTGAGGCCGAACACCTTGCGGACGGCCCGGGACAATTTCACTTCGTCGACTTTGCCGGTTCCGAAGGTGTCCACCAATACGGATACCGGTTCGGGGTAGCCGATGGCATAGGCCAACTGAACTTCGCAGCGCTTGGCCAGGCCGGCCGCGACGATGTTCTTGGCGACGTAGCGGGCCATATAGGCCGCGCTGCGGTCCACCTTGCTGGGGTCTTTGCCGGAAAAGGCGCCGCCACCGTGACGACCCATGCCGCCGTAGGTGTCCACGATGATCTTGCGCCCGGTCAGGCCGCAGTCACCTTGAGGCCCGCCGGTAACGAAGCGGCCGGTCGGGTTGATCAGGAAGCGCGTCTTTTTGTCGATGAATTTCGCCGGGACATTTTTCAGGACGACTTCATCAATAATGCCCTGGCTCAATTTCTTGTGGCTGATCTCCGGAGCGTGCTGGGAGGAAATGACCACGGTGTCAATGCGCACCGGGCGGTTGTTCTCGTACACCACGCTGACCTGGGATTTTCCGTCGGGGCGGAGGAAGGGGAGTTTGCCGGAGCGGCGGGCGTTGGTGAGGCCCTGGGTGAGGCGATGGGAAAGCTGGATCGGCAAGGGCATCAGTTCAGGTGTTTCGTCGCAGGCGTAACCGAACATCATGCCCTGATCGCCGGCGCCTTGTTCGGCGGTGGCTTTGCCTTCAGCCTTTTTGGCGTCGACGCCCTGGCTGATGTCAGGCGATTGGCGGTCGAGCGCGACCAGCACGGCGCAGGTGTTGGCGTCGAATCCCATATCGGAGCCGACATAGCCGATTTTTTCCACTTTCTTGCGGGCGATTTCCGCGTAATTCACGATGGCCTTGGTGGTGATTTCCCCGGCGACGACAATCATGCCGGTCTTGGCCAGCGTTTCGCAGGCGACCCGGCTTTTGGGGTCTTGGGCCAGCAAGGCGTCCAGGATGGCATCGGAAACGCCATCGCACAATTTGTCCGGATGACCTTCGGTGACCGATTCGGACGTGAACACAAAATTACTGATCGACATAACGAACTCCTTATACGGTTAGAACACATTACTATGGGGAAGTTATCCCATTAATTCAAGAATTTCCGGCGCGATGTCCCGGACCAGATCCCGGCAGCGGTTCATGACATCGGTGCCGGAGGTGGATCCCATGGCGGCTTCGGCCAGTTCTTCGGCCTGGGAGTAGCGCAGTTTACGAATGACGTCCTTGACCACCGGAATCGCGCTGGGACTGACGCTCAGCTCGTCGGCGCCCATGCCGACCAGGAGGGGCACCAGCAGGGGATTGCCGGCCATTTCTCCACAGATGCCGGTCCAAATGCCGTGTTCATGGCCGACGTCGATGGTGTTTTTAATCAGGCGCAGGATGGCCGGGTGGGTGGGTTCGTAGAGGTAGGCGATGCGTTCGTTGACCCGGTCCACGGCGAGGGTGTACTGCACCAGGTCGTTGGTGCCGAGGCTGAAAAAGCTGACGTGGGGCGCGATCAGGTGGGCGGTGAGCGCGGCGGAGGGCACTTCGATCATGACGCCGACATCGACGTTTTCGTTGAAGGGGATGCCGGCGGCCCGCAACTCGTTCTTGCAACCCTCCAGTAGCTCGTTGGCTTTGAGCACCTCATCGAGGTTGCTAATCATGGGATACATGATTTTGACGTTTTCGTGGACGCTGGCGCGCAGCATGGCCCGGAGCTGGGTTTTGAAAATTTCCGGTTGGGCGAGGCAAAACCGGATGGCCCGCCAGCCCATGAAGGGGTTGATTTCCGCCGGTGTTTTAATTTGCGATAAAAACTTGTCGCCGCCCAGGTCGAGGGTGCGGATCACCACCGGGTCCGGCGCCAGTTCGGCTGCGACCTTGTTGTAAATCTCGGCCTGCTCGTCTTCGCCCGGGAGTCCTTTTTGGGCGAGGTACAGGTATTCGGTGCGAAACAGTCCCACGCCGCTGCCTCCCTGGCGTTTCACGCTTTCGACATCCGTGGGCAACTCGATGTTGCAGGACAGGGCGACGGTGTAGCCGTCGCAGGTTTCGGCGGCTTCGTCCTTGAGGCGTTCGAGCTCGGAAAGGATCTGTTTGCGGGAGGCCTGGACCTTGCCGTAGCGCTCGAGCTGTTCGCGGGAGGGGTGGATCAACACCACGCCGGTGTTGCCGTCGATCAGCAACTGTTCGCCCGCGGAAACGCGGACGCTGATGTCGTGCATGCCGACGACGGCGGGGATGCCCAGGGCGCGGGCCATGATTGCGGTGTGGGAGGTCGGACTCCCGAGGTCGGTGGCGAAGCCGAGGACTTTGGTTTTGTCGAGAATGGCCGCTTCCGAAGGCGCGAGATCGTTGGCGACGAGGATGTGCGGTACGGTCAGGTGGGCCAGCGAGGTGCTGCTGGAGCCGGACAGGTTACGAAGAATCCGGCGGGTGACGTCTTTCACGTCGACCGCGCGTTCGCGCAAGTAGTCGTCTTCGACCCGGAGCAGGGCGGCGGCGTACCGTTCCGCGACCACGCGCAGGACGGACTCGACGTTTTTCTTTTGCTGCTTGAGGCCGCGAATGACTTCCTCGACGAGGGCGCGATCATCCACGACGAGCAGATGGGCGTCGAAAATGCTGGCGCTTTCCGGTCCGAGGGCGTCTTCGACTTGTTTCTGGATTTCGTGAATCTGGTGGCGGGTGGCGATGAGCGCTTCTTCGAACCGGGCGATTTCCCGGGCAATTTCGTCGTCGCCGATGTCGCGTTCGACGAACCGTTCCTCTTCGGTGGTCAGCAGGAATACCGGGCCGGTGGCCACGCCCGACGAGACGCCGATGCCTTTGAGCATGACCTCTTTATGGTTGGTGGCTTCCATGATGATCCGGTGGCGCGTCAGTCCTCGTAAAATTTGTTGTCCACCAGCTCCTGGAGGGCGTTCAGGGCTTCATCGGCATCCGGTCCGGAGGCGGTGACCTTGAGCGTGGAGTCGCAGTAGCCTTCGAGGGTGAGCAGGCCCATGATGCTTTTGCCGGAGGCGATGTTCCCGTCTTTCTCGACCTGGATATCGCTGAGGAATTGGCTGACCGTTTTGACAAAAAGCGCGGCGGGACGGGCGTGAATCCCGAACTTGTTCCGTATTTTCATTTCGCGCTCAACGGTCTTCATGGCTGCTGTCGTCGTGTTCATCCGTCCGGTTAGCCCCGGCCTCTCCGCTTGCTTAACATTTCAATCAATTTGTCGTCCAACTCCTTGGCGGCGTCATGCCCCAGCATCTTCAGGCGCTGGTTCAAGGCGGCCACCTCCACGACATGGGCGAGATCGCGACCCGCGTCCACCGGGAGGGTGACCAGAGGCACTTCGACCCCCAGAACGGCGCGGGTGACGGGATTCAAGCCGGTGCGGTCCAACTCCACCTGGGGGGAGGGGCGCTGCAGCCGGATGATCAAATCCAGCCGCACGTGGGTGCGGATGGCCGCCACCCCGAACAGGCTGGGAACATGAATAATCCCCAACCCGCGAATCTCCATGTGATACCGGGTTATCTCTACCGAGCTGGCGGTTATAACATTCCCGCTTTCCCGGCGCAATACCGTGATATCGTCGGCGACCAGGCTGTGTCCCCGTTCAATCAGGGCGAGGGCGGCCTCGCTTTTGCCGATGCCGGGTTCCCCTTCGATCAGGACGCCGACCCCCATGATGTCGACGGTGGTTCCGTGAACCCGGGTGACCGGGGCGGCGAGCGCCTCCATAAGCACCGTCGCTTCATTCATGAAGGGACCGGTGATCATCGGCGTGCGCAGCACCGGTATTTTGTACCGGTTGGCCAGCACTTTGATTTCCGGGGTGGCGTGCCGGTTCCGGGTGAAGACGAGGGCGGGGATGCGCTTTTTAAACATCTGTTCGAGGCGGCGGTACCGGTCCTCGACGGACAGGCTGCGTAAATAATTGTATTCGGCCAGCCCGATGACCTGGATGCGGCGGCGGGCGAAATACTGGAAAAATCCAGCCAGGGCCAGGCCCGGACGGTTGATGGAATGTTCCCCGATGGCATGGTCCAAATAACCGTCGCCGGACTCAATGGTCAACTTGAGGTCGGCCCGGCCCGCTTCGAAAAATTGGCGCAAGGTGATGGTCATGGAAGGGCTACATTTTGAAGCGGGGCCCGAGGTACAACTCCCGGCTGACCGGATCATTGACCAGAAAATCGCTGGTGCCTTCCCGGAGGACCTTGCCTTCGCAGATCAGATAGGCGCGATCAACGACCGCGAGGGTTTCCCGCACGTTGTGGTCCGTTATGAGAATGCCGAGGCCGCGCCGCTTGAGTTCGATGATGATTTGTTGCACGTCGCTGACCGCCAGCGGGTCGACCCCGCTGAACGGTTCGTCGAGCAGAATGAGGGCGGGGTTGGTGACGAGGGCGCGGGTGATTTCCAGCCGCCGCCGCTCGCCGCCGCTGAGGGTGTAGGCGCGTTGCTTGGCCAGCGGGGCGATCTTCAGCTCGTCGAGGAGAAAGGCCAGGCGCTTGAGCCGTTCACGCCGGTTGATCGGCAGCGTTTCCAGAATGGCCATGACGTTTTCCTCGACGGTCAGTCGCCGGAAAATGGACGGTTCCTGGGCCAGGTACCCCATGCCCATTCGGGCCCGCAGGTACATCGGGGTGTCGGTGACGTCGTAGTCCTTGAAAAAGACCCGGCCGGCCGACGGCTTCACCAGGCCGACGGTCATGTAGAAGCTGGTGGTTTTTCCCGCGCCGTTCGGGCCGAGCAACCCGACGATTTCCCCGGCGTTAACCGAAATGTTGACGCCGTTGACCACCTTGCGCTGGTGGTAAACCTTCTCCAGTCCTTCGGTGCGGATTAATGGCGCTTCAGCGACCACGGGACGGCTCCATGAACAGGCGGTCACGGTTTTGGTCGCCTTCGGGATAAATGACCAGGCGCGAGCGGGGCTTGCCTTCCATCCGGCTGTCGTCGCGCCAGTACTTGATCACGTCGGCGGTCATGATGTTTTTTCCGCTGGTGATCATCGGGTTTCCGGAGAGAGTGATTTCGCCGGAGGCGACTTCGTACTCGGCGACTTCGCCGCGCGCCCGCTTGTCGTCCTGAATGATGATGACATTGCCTTCCGCCTTGATGTAGGTGGCCCGGTTGTCGTTGTTGAACCGGACGAGCATTTTGTCGGCGTAGATTTTCATTTGGGGATCGACCACCAGCACGTCCTTTTCAAAGAGGGCGAACTTTTTGAGGTAGTCGAAGGTCAGGCGTTCGGAGGTGATGACGGTCACGTCGGTCTCCGATGCTTTTTTCTGGGCTGCCGCCGGATGGCCCGCGGCGAGGACCAACCCTGCGGCGATCCCGATGATGGCCAACTTATTCACGTTTGATCTCCTCGGTCTGGCGCTTGCGCTGGTCGCCCTTCACCACGACTTTGCTGTCGCTCAGGATGCGCAGTTCCTGTTTCTCATTGTTAAAGGTAAACCCCTTGCCGGTCACGACAAATTCATCGCGGCTGATGCGGACTTCGTCATCCGAGACGGCCATGCCGCGGTTGCGGTTGAGCAGGCAGCGGGGGGAGGTGACGGTCATCTCGGTGCGGCGCTCGCCGTCCACGTAGTTGTAGAATTCGATGCGCAACTCGGTGACTTCGATGTTGCCGTCGGCGAGAATTTTGGCGAATTCCCCGAATATCTGGGAGGTCATCAAGCCCTGATCATCAAAGTTCGGCACGCGGAAATTCCGTATTTGCCCGTCTTCAGCCCAGAGGGCTCCGGCCGCCATTGCGGCCAGCCACGCGCCGGTTATTGCTGTTCGCACCGCCCTCATGGGTACTGCTCCCTTTCGTGGCGTCGCACGATATCCGCCCAGACGCCCTGACTTTTCAAAATAAATTCCACCAGCTCCCGCACCGCGCCGTTTCCGCCCGGGCGGGTGGCGACCCACGCAGCGGCGTCGCGCACTTCCGGCACGGCATCGGCCGGCGCCGCCGGGAACCCGACCCGGCGCAGCACGGCGAGATCGACCAGGTCATCCCCGGCGTAACACACGTGCTCCGGTTGGACATCCAGCGCCCGCAAAAGTTCATCCAGCGCCTCGCCTTTGCGGTAGACCCCTTCGCGGAGCGCGTCGATTTTCAGTTCCGCGGCCCGTCGCCGGACGGCTTCGGAGGCCCGCCCGGTCAGGAAGGCGGTGCGCAAGCCGGCCAGCCGGGCCAGCACGATGCCGTGACCGTCGCGGACATTAAAGATTTTGGATTCGCCGTTGGCATGGTAGAGCAAGCCGCCGTCGGTGAGTACGCCGTCCACATCAAGGATGAGGGCCCGCACCCGGGCGGCCCGTTGTTCAGCCGACCAGTTCATCGATCCCCCGGAGCTGGCGCCAGAGCGTCTTCATGCGCGTGAAGGGCACGGCATTTTCCTTGTCCGACAGCGCCTCCGCCGGGTTCAGGTGCGTCTCGATAAATACGCCGTCGCAGCCGGTTGCCACGGCGGCGCGGGCGAGGTGGGGCGCCCACTTGCCGTCGCCCGCGGTGTACGAACCGCCTCCGCCGGGACGCTGCACGCTATGCGTCGCATCAAAGACCACCGGATAGCCGAGCGCCACCATTTCGAGCAGGCTACGCATATCGGCCACGAGGTTGTTGTAGCCGAAGGAGCTGCCCCGTTCGGTCAGGATGATGGCGCGGTTGCCGGTGCTTTCGACCTTGGCGACCACGTTTTTCATGTCCCAGGGGGCGAGGAACTGGCCTTTTTTGACGTTCACCGGTTTGCCGGTTTCCCCGGCGGCCAGGAGCAGGTCGGTCTGGCGGCACAAAAAGGCCGGGATTTGGATGACATCGACCACCGCGCCGGCCCGGGTGGCCTCGGCCGGGGTGTGGACGTCGGTCAAGACCGGCACCTTCAGGGTTTCGCGCACTTCGGCCAAAACGTCCAGGCCGGCCTCGAGGCCGGGTCCCCGGTAGGCGGTATGCGATGAGCGGTTTGCCTTGTCGTACGATGCCTTGAAAACCAGCGGAATGTTTTCCGCCCGGGCCAGGGCGGCCAACCGTTTGGCCAGGGCCAGGCATTTTGAGCGGCTCTCGATCACGCATGGCCCGGCGATTAGCGCCAACGGCGCCTTGCCCCCGATCTTTACGCCACCCATGTTTACCGTTGTCGTCATAAAAAGTTCCAAACCTTGGAAAAAAACCGACCTCCAATTTCCAAGGTTTGGAACTTTTTGGCAACACCTATGTTTTACCCCGCAACGGGGCTTCGGCGCACCCCCTGATTGGCTGATGTTTTCGCGACGCTGAATACCTGAAGGCCGTTGATGCAATCAAGGGGCTTGGTGATGCGGTGCGTGAGCCAGGCGGGAATCCGCCGGCGGGGAGTCGTTTGTCCCAGCGGGCCGCCAGCGGTGTTGTCGCGGGCGGCGCGACCATGAGGTCAGCGCCACCCGCTCCGCCTTGCTGGCCGCCGGTCGCCGACGACCGGCTCGGCCCGCTGTATCAACCGACTCCCCGGCCCCCGCGAAGCGCGTGGGCTGCCCGACGGATTCCCGCGGTATCGCATGCGCCTGCGGCGCATAAAGAGGACTGGCTCGTTGCATGATCTGCTTTATGATCCTGATGGTGTGGTCGGTGAAAAATGGGATCATTCAAGGAATCAGGGTTCCGCCCCTCCGGTGCTTGCCCGGCCCGCGGAAATCGGGTATGAATAGCCTTAGTAGCCATGAATGCACCCGCCCTCAAGTTGTCCGAGCGTTTCACCTGGGCCGATTACCGGACCTGGCCGGATCAGGAACGGTGGGAGCTTATCGGCGGCGAAGCGATAGCCATGTCGCCCAGCCCGGCCAGCCGGCACCAGAAAATCTCCATGCAATTAACATTGGGGATGGGTCCATTCTTTAAGGGGCATCGTTGTCACCTCTTTTACGCACCCATGGACGTCCGGTTGTCCGAGGAAGACGTGGTGCAGCCCGACCTGCTGGTGGTCTGCCATCCGGAACGCATCAAACCGACCCATATCGAGGGCCCGCCCGCGCTGGCGGTGGAAATACTTTCTCCCGGTTCGGAGCGCCACGACCGGCTGGTCAAGCGCGAGCTGTATGCCCGGTTCGGAATCGAAGAGTACTGGATCGTCACCCCGTTTCCCCACTTGATCGAAGTGTTTCTGTTACGCGACGGCTTGTACGCCTGCTGGAAGACCTTCGGGAAAGAAGATACGTTGACCAGTCCGACCTTTCCCGGCTTGTCGGTGGACCTCAATGCGGTGTTTGATTTCCCGCTCGAAGAACACGAGCAAGCGATTTTCCGGGTCAAGGAGGCGCGGCCCCCGCCGTCGCGAAGCGGCGCCTACTCGAGCAGCTCCACCCGGTAAAACCACGGCGCATCCGCGGATTCAGGGTCGATTTCACGATTCACGATCGGGGTGGCCGGTACGTGCGGACGCCAAAGCTGAAACGGGACATGAAGCAAGTCCCGGGTGCGCCAGATCCGGTACGCGCGTCCGGGAGCGCTTGGCCACTGAATCGCCGGGGTCGGGTCTCCCGGCTGGGCCGGTTCGATGCGCGCGGTGAACGTTGAGTCGGCGCGGCGGGGGTCGGTGCCGGCCCAGAATTCCTCCCGGTTGACGAAGCCGTCCTCGTCATCATCCGCGTCGGCGAGGGCATGGGTCGGGTCGCCGTAGTAGGCCCACTCCCACCAGTCCGGCAGTCCGTCGCCATCGCGGTCCGCGGCGATTTCAAAAACGGTGTCACATTGATAAGACCGCCGTTGGGCGCGCAGCTCCAAGCCCCAGCACAGCAAGGCGCCCGGGTCGGCCGGGAACACGTCGTCGATTCGCAACCGCCATGTACCGGCGGCCGGTTTGCCGGTGAAAGCGGCCAGCGGTGACTCGGGCCGGAACTGTCCGGCGAATGGCGATGTTCCGGCGCCGATCGCCGTCGCGGCGCCATCATCGAATACCGCGAAAACGATGCCCGACGAGCCGCAGGCGCCCGTGCCAAAGTTGTCGCCGCTGCCGCCGCGCTGATTGGCCAGGGTCACCTCCGTGCCGTCCGGGTGTTGCAGCGCGATGATCATATCGGCATTCCACGTGTGGTTGATGCGCAGATACACGCTCAGTCCTTCCACGTCGCCCCAGGCCGGATCGCTGATCTCCAGGTTCGAATACACGGTCATGTTGTCGAGAATGTCCACGGGGACGTTTGCGCTATCCATGCGCGCGGTGGCCGACCCCGTTTCAACCGCAATCCCGCCGGGAAACTCCGGGGCGCTCCAAAACTCGCCGCCGGGAAATCGAACCACGGCATCAAACGCTGCGCTGCGCCCGCAGGCCCAGTCGTGCGGCATTGCCACCGCAAACCGGGTTGCTCCAGTGGCTACCTGCCCTGCGGCCAGCTCCGGCAATGCGATGAGCGGCTGCAACACCGTCACGCCGGAATCGCGCGCCCGCAACTCCACCGTCGCGCCGCTTACCGCCACCCCGCTCCGGTTGGAAACCACCGCCGAGGCCAGCACAATTTCGCCCGCCTCGGCCGCGCCGTTGCCGTTGCCCAGCGCTGCATCGTCCAGGTCCAACCGCGCCAGGGTCACGCCGATCAGCGGCTGTTGCGATAAGATCAAGGCGCTGTATGGCCCGATCGTCACTTCCGCGGTCGGCGGCGAGCCTGCCGCCACCACAAAAGCCGGGCCGGCATCCCCGTAATCCGGACCGTAGGTGGAGGCATCGGTGTTGATGTGTACGTACCAGGCGCCGGCGCGCGGAAACGGCATCACGCGCTGCCGGGTGGTGTTGCGAAGGTTTGCCAGGACCACCACATCCTGTTCGGGGTGCTCGTCGTCATAGCGCCGGTAGCCGATGACCTTTTGGCTGTTATCCGTCACCAACATCTCGCAGCGGTTTCCGGAAAGTCCGGCGGTTACCCCGTCCATATTGCGGCGCAGGCGAATCAAATCCTGGTACAGCTGCACGACATGGACAAAGGTGTTGGTGCGGGACCAATCCAGCGGACGGCGGTCGCCGAACACGTTGGTCGCCAGCATTTCCTGGCCCATCCAGATCATGGGAATGCCCGGAGCGGTCAGCGTGAACACCGCACCCAGCGCCGAGCGTTTGCGGGCGAAATAGCTTTCGGGGTCGGACGCATCAATCGCTACCGGCAAGCGGCGCCCGTTGTTGAGATCGCCGGTGGTGTCATGCGATTCGGAATAAATCACGCGGCCCGGCGCCCGGTTGATCGCCGAGGCCAGCGCCGGGATGTTGCGGTCGGTATCCGAGCCCTGTGCCAGCAGGTTTTGCAGGGTGGCGTGATACGAAAAATCCCAGTGTCCGTCGAACCCGGGCGCCCCGGCGATATCTTCGGCGATATTCAACACGGAGCCGAATTCGTTGGATAGCGCGGAAAGGATATGGCCGACCATGGCCGAAGCGCCGGGAACCGGGGTGGTCATCGCGCTATCGGTGAAGAGGATGTACTTGGGCGCATCCCACCGGAAGCCGTCCATGCGGTATTCCTCCAGCCACAGGCGAAACGAGCGCGCGATATAATCGCTCACCTCGGTGCGCCGGTAATCGGGACGCGGCCCCCATGGCGAACAACAAGGGCCGGGCTCCTCAAAGAAAAATATGCCGCCGCCGGATCCCGTGCCCGACCAGCCGTCGTATTGCCAGAGGCTCCAGTCGTTGAAATCGTCGCCCCAGTGGTTGTGGACCATGTCCATGAACACGGCGATGCCGCGTTCGTGACATGCCTTTACCAGCGCCTTCAGCTCGTCCGGGTTGCCATAGCTTGGTTCAACGGCGAACGGGTACGACGGGTTGTAGCCCCAACTGGTCGGGGTGGCGAAATCGCTGACCGGCATCAGCTCGACCGCATTGATGCCGAGAGCGACCAGGTGGTCCAGTTTTTCCGCGACATTCGTGAAGCGGCCGACTGCCTCATCACCCGGGTTCGGATCGTAAAAAGCGCCCACGTGCAATTCGTAGATGACCAGGTCGCGGTTGTCGGCCCGGACAAACGTCTTTGCCCCGCCCCAATCAAACGCATCTGGATTCACCACGATGGAGTTCCGGGTGCCGGTTCCCACGTTTCCGCGGCTATACGGGTCGCGCCGCCAGAGCGAACCGTTGATGACGAATTTATACTGAGCGCCGGGTAAAATACCTGCGATATCCCGCGACCACACGCCGTTGCCTTCCGGCGACAATGTCAGGGACGTTGTGTTCCAGCCGTTAAACGTGCCGGCCACGGTAACGCTGGAGGCGTTAGGGGCCCAGGTCCTGAATGTCACTCCGGTTCCGCCCGGTCCGGCATAAGGTGTGGCTCCCCATCCCGGGCGCGGGGATTGCGCTCCGGCGCTCCATCCGAGCACCAGCACAAGAAACGCCACCCTCCAACCCATGCATTGAAAACAATACAAAAAACCTCCTGGCCGCCGGACCAGATCCGGTGGCCATGGACATATTATAAACGTTTTACCGGGTTTGCGGTAGGGTGATCTTCAAATAGTATGAGGTGGGGACATAGAATGAGCGTTCGGTAGGGACGCCTTTCCGGGCGTCCGTGTCTACTTTCGTTTGTGTTCGTTATGTCCGGCGAGCGCCGCTGCGTTACGGACGAGGCGGAGGAATTCGGCGCGGTAACCGAAGCGGTCCTCGCCCAGAGATGACTCGGCGAGGGCGATCACCTGGTCGAACGAAAAAGCCGGACGCGAATCGGCGTCACGCAGGATGAGACCAAAACCCGCCACGGCGGCGGCAAACCGGAAATCCCGCGTGGCGTCCATCGTGGCCATGCGGCTGGCCGACAAGGGGAATTCCTGCTTGCTGGAGACCTCGCCGTCCGGTTCCTTGAAGCGCATTTTCACGGTCAGCATTTCGCTGGACGGATCGACCGGAGACGTCGCCGGCCGAGGCTGGTATTTGAGATCATCCACGGCAGGAACGTCGGGAATCGGCTGCCCGACCGGAATAATTTCATAAAACGCGGTGACGGTGTGACCCGCCCCGATGTCGCCGGCATCCACCTTGTCGTTGTTGAAATCCTCTTTCTTCAACATCCGGTTTTCATACCCGATCAGCTTGTAGGCCGCGACATGGGCGGGATTAAATTCGACCTGAATCTTTACGTCCTTGGCAATGGTGACCAGCGTACCCAGCATCTGATCGACCAACACCTTGCGGGCCTCGCTGAAATCGTCGATGTACGCGTAGTTGCCATTGCCCTTGTTGGAGAGAATTTCCAGGGTCGAATCCTTGTAGTTGCCCATGCCGAAACCGAGCACGGTCAGGAACACACCGGATTTCGCCTCTTGCTCGATCAGCCGCTCCAGGTCGCCGCGCTGGGTCAAACCAACGTTGAAGTCGCCGTCGGTGCAAAGGATGACCCGGTTGACCGCGCCGGTTTGGAACATTTCGCGGGCGGTTGCATAGGCCAGTTGAATGCCCGCGCCGCCCGCCGTGCTGCCCCCCGCCTCAAGCCGTTCGATGGCATCGAGTATTTTCTGCCCGTCCGCGCCGGAGGTCGGCGGCAACACCAAACCGGCCGCGCCGGCGTACACCACGATGGCCACCCGGTCGCGCTCATCCAACTGTTTGACCAGCGCTTGAAGCGCGCGCTTCACCAGCGGCAGGCGGTTGGGGTAGTTCATGGAACCGGACACATCGATGAGATAAGTCAGGTGCAGGGCCGGTCGCTCGGCGGCCGGGATTTCCCGCCCTTTCAGGGCAATCCGCACCAAATGATGTTCCGGCTTCCACGGAGCGGGAGCAATTTCCAGGTGCGCGGCAAAGGGCCGCCCATCGGTCGGGGGCGTGTAGTCATAGGGAAAGTAATTGATCAGCTCCTCGATCCGCACTGCATCGGGCGGGGGCAGACGACCTTCGTTGAGAAACTTCCGCACCACCGAATACGACGCGGTATCCACGTCGATCGAGAAGGTGGAAAGCGGGTGATCGATCACGCGCAGGAAGGTATTGGGTCGGATTTCCCCGAAATCGTCCAGGCTGGGGCTGATGATGGATGGGGGCAGGGCCTCGTTGGGCATCGGCATTGCCGCCGCAAACATCGCGCGCTCACGGCCGCCGGAGGTCCGGCCGGAGAAAATTCCGCTCGCGGACGCCAAACGGTTGTCCCTCTCCGCGGTTTTCGTTTGCGGATAGATGCGCTGAATCGGGGAGGCTTGCCCCACTCCGCGAGCGGTGTTCTCCAGTGTAGTGGCAGCTCCGCGAGCGGCGTCCCCCGATGCCGTAGCCGCTTCGTGCTCGTCCCGACGCAGCGTTGCGGAGGTGGAAGGGGCATCGGCGGGCTCCGCAATCACCTCCGCGCCTCGCGGAGGCGCTACTACATCTGCGCCTCGCACATGCGCTACGGCATTGGGGTCTTCGGTAGCTGTCCGCTGCTGCAGATGCTGCTGAATGCCCAGCACCGCCACCACCAACGCAGCGGCCGCGCTCAAGGCGACGGAACCCCACACCGGAAAGCGAATCACACGCCCGGCAGGACGCGTTTCAGCGGCGCGCCCAATGGCCGCTTTCTGGGCCGGGTTCAGTTCGATGTCCGGCTCGTTGGCCAAGGCGGAGGTCAGCCATCCAGTGGCCTGCTGGATTTCCTCGACCAGCTTGCGGGCTTCGGGGTTCTCGTTGATTTCGGCTTCCACTTCCGCGCGGGCGCGGGCGTCGAGTTCGTTCAGCACATAGGCGGTCCATTTCGGATCATTGGAATCAAAATTTTTCATGACAGTGCTCCCTGCAATTGTTTCATATTTTCGCGGAGGGTTTTGATGCCGGTGTGGATGATAAAGCCCACATTGCTTTCCGAGAGATTCATCACCCGGGCGATTTCGCGGTAACTGAGGTTCTGCTGGAATTTGAGGCGGATCACTTCGCGTTGCCGGTCGGGCAGGCTTGCCATCAAGTTCGGCAACACATCATCCTTGTCTTGGTGCATCGCCGCCGCATCGGGCGATGGCTCGGGCGAAGCGATCAAGGCTTCGTGCTGGGGGGTTAACGCGTGCATCGGTTTTTCCTTTCGTTTCATGTCGAACACCCGGGACCGACACACCCGGAACAACCAGGCTGCCTCATGACCTTCCACCCTGGCCCGGTTCGCCTTGCACAGCCGGAGAAAGGTCTCCTGCACCGCATCCTGCGCCGCCGCGACCTCGCCGGTCAGGCTAAAGGCATAGCGGCACAGAGGTTTTTCATATTGCTTCACCAGCCCGGCGATCCATTCATGTTGATCGGTCATGCGCGCGCCTCACGTTCCTTGGTTTGTTCCAGCATGCATCAGGTCCCTTTATCCTGACAACGCGGCTGCGTCGGGTTTCTTAGAAATTATTTTGCTATCCGCATTCCCGCCTGGCTCAGGTCCGTGCACAGGCAAGGATGCCTGTGTCAGATTGAAGTCAGTCAATCAAGGATGCGCTGATTGCGTCAATAAAGTCGCATCGGTGATTGACAACCGGACGAAAGTTGCTACGTTCTCGGGCCTTTTGGTGGGAGAGTGTTATGAAACGTACGTATCAGCCTTCTAAAGTGTCGCGCAATCGCACGCATGGTTTTCGCGCCCGCATGGCGACCAAAGACGGTCGCCAGGTGTTGAGCCGGCGTCGCCGCAAAGGGCGCAAAGAACTTATCCGGGCGTAAGATTCTTGTCATGAACAGCTTACCCGTACCGCCGTCCGGCGGTTCGCCCGGCGACGGGCCAAGCGGGGAAGCTCGCGGACCGGATCAACGGCTGGGGCGCTCCCGGCGGTTGACCCGGTCCTCGTGTTTTCAGGAGGCATTCGCCCAGCAACGCAAGTGGGTGGGTCGTACCATGGTTCTGTGGCTCCGGAGCGGGGACGATGCCGCGTTGCGGCTGGGCGTAGTGTCCAGTCGCAAGGTCGGCGGAGCGGTCCAGCGGACCCGGGCACGGCGGTTGTTGCGGGACGTATTTCGACGCAATCGCCACCGACTGACCGGGCCGGTGGATGTGGTGTTGGTCGCCCGGGCGGCCATCTTGCGCGCGCCGCCCGCCGCGCGCGAGGCGGATTTTCTGTCCTTGGCGCGGGCTGCCGGTATAATGGCGGATTTATGAAACCCGGAAATTGGATGGCAAGTCTAGTGATCGGCCTGATTCGCGGCTACCAGCTTACCTTGGGGTATTGGCTGGGCGGGCGCTGTCGGTTTTATCCGAGTTGCTCCCAGTACGCGATTGAAGCGGTCCGGGAACACGGTTGTCTGCGCGGGTCGTGGCTGGCGGTGAGCCGGATTGGCCGTTGTCATCCCTGGCACCCCGGCGGCGTGGACTTGGTGCCGCCGAAACCTTGTTGCGCCGACGCGGCGCGGACGGGAGCTTCGCACTGCTTATGAAAAAACAAGATTATCTGATTTTCTTTCTGCTGGTGGCCCTGCTGTTCGCCTGGCCGGGGGTTTACCAAAAGTTTTTCGCGGAAGACGCCCCGCCACCGCTCCCGCGTCCCGAAGCGGAAGCGGTCGAGTCCGTCTCCGACGCCCCGGCGGGTGATGCCGCCGTTGTTTCCGCCGGAGAACCTGCCGCCATTGCCGCTTCGACGCCCGCCGCGCCGGTAACCCCGGCCGCCGAAACCATGGAGCCGGAAGGCGAGGCGACGCTGATTACCCTGACCAACCAACACCTGCGGCTGGTGGTGTCCACCCGGGGCGGCGTCATCACCGAAGCCACGCTGATCCAGTACCGCGAGTCCCTCCCGCGCGACAGCGAACCGGTACGGCTCGACTTCACGGATAAACCGGCGCTGGCCTATACCGGGTTGACGGGCTTTTCCGAACCCCAGATTTTTGAGGTCGCGGCCGACGAAACCCCGGAGCGCGTGACGCTGGTCCGCCGCTCGTCCGAGGGCATGATCCTGCGCCGGGAGATCGCTCTGGACGATCACTACATGGTTACCATCCGCGATACGTTCATCAACGAGAGCGGAGAAGCCCTAAACCTGTCCGCCCACCAGATACGCACCGGGCCGATCGGTCAGGAATCCGCCCATTCCGACATGGTCGGCATGATTGATATGGGGGTGGATTCCCTCCCGCCGGCCGGCGGCGTGGAAAACTGGGGCAAACGCATTCCCGGCGAATTCAAAACCATTCGCGACGAGGAGCGCCTGCCCCGGCTGCCGGAAACCATCACTTTCCGCCCGACCCGCAAGCCGGCCGACTGGGTCTCCGCGAAGAACAAGTACTTCGTTCAGATTCTCATGCCGGACGGCGACGGCGCGGACTGGATTGAAATCTTTGCCCGCCGCGAAATCGGCCCGGCCGAATTGGCTGGCACCCGGGTCAAAAATGCCGAGGTCGCGGCGGTGGCGGCCAGCCTCGGGTTCAACAGCCAGACCCTCGGCCCCGGCGATGCGTTCACCCGGACCTTCGAGTATTATGTCGGCCCGAAAAATTTCGCCATCTTGTCTTCGCTCAGCCACGGGCGCGATGGGGCGATGGGCTTCGAGGAAAATGCCTACCTGGATTTTCTGGTGGTGCCGGCGGCGAAAATCCTGCTGCGCTTGCTGAACTTCATCCATGACCATGTGTGGGCCAACTACGGGGTGGCGATTATTCTGCTGACCCTGATTGTGCGCATCGTCTTCTGGCCGATCACCCACAAGGGTACCGAAAGTATGCGGCGCATGGCCTCGGTGCAGCCGCTCATGGCGGAAATCCGCGAAAAATACAAAGACAATCCCCAGAAGATGCAGCAGGCCATGATGGCCCTGTACAAGGAGCATAAGATCAACCCGCTCGGCGGATGCCTGCCCATGCTGGTGCAGATTCCGGTGTTCTTCGCCCTCTTTGTCGTGTTGCGCATTTCAATTGAGCTGCGCTTTGCCGAATTTCTGTGGATCTCCGATCTCAGCGCCCCGGAACGGTTGATTGAATTCGGGTTCGCGATTCCGTTGCTCGGGTGGGATGCCCTTAACATCCTGCCGTTGCTGATGACCGCCACCATGATTCTGCAGATGAAGCTGTCGCCGACCGCCGGCGATCCGGCCCAGCAGAAGATCATGATGATCATGATGCCGGCGATGATGTTGTTCTTCCTCTACAACTTCGCCTCCGGATTGGCGCTATACTGGACGACCCAGAACGTGCTGATGATTGTCCAGCAACTGCTCTACAAGCAGCGCAAAAAAAACGAAGCGCCGGCGACGGCGTGAGGCGGGCGGTTTAACGCGCCAGACGGTAATAAGTTGCCCGGGTCTGGCCCTCGCGAACGACCAATCCGGCATCGACCAGAGGGCCGATGATCTGGGCGACGCGCGCCCGGGTGATCGCAAAAGCCTTCTCGAAGTCGGGAGATTTTAACCGGGGGTAATCTCTCAGGAGTCGAAGCACCTCTTCCTGCCGCTTGGTCAGGGTAAGCGTGATGCCCCGGTATTCGCGTTGGAGCGTCTCGATACGTCCTTGCGTTGCCGTTAAGGTGGCGCAAATGCCTTCGGCGACGTACTCAATCCAATAAGTCAGTACATCGTCCAAATCCCGCGCTTGTTGAAGGGTGTCATAGTAGCGTTGGCGGTCCGCTTCAAAAAAGTCATCCAGCGCGAAAATGTGTTCGGTGTCAAATCCCCTGCTATAGAGCAACCACGTTGCCAGCGCGCGTGCGATGCGACCGTTGCCGTCAGCAAAAGGATGTATGGAAACCAACCGGTGATGAGCGATGGCGCTGGTGATGACCGGGTGAAGCGCATACGCCTCCGGTGAATGGATCCAGTCAATCAATGCCCGCGTTTGCGGTCCGGCCCGGCTGGGCGGGGGCGGGGTGTAAACGGTGCGCCCCTTGGCATCCACGATCCGATTCGCTTTGACCTTGTAGACGCCTACCGCTTCGGGGGACAGGGTTTCCGCGGTTAACCGGCGATGCAGCTCCAGGATGTCGCTTTCCCGGATTTTTCCCATGGCCGGTTGATTGCGAATCCACCGCAAGGCCGAAAGGTAATTCAAGGCTTCCTTTTCCTCCTTGCCAGCGCGGTCCGCTGTTCGCTCGCCCGAAGCAAGGGTTTGCACATCGGATAAAGAAAGTGGATTGCCTTCAATCGCGGTGGAGGCGTGGGCGAGCCGTGCCGCAGATTCCCGTTGCAGCCGGTTAAGCCACGGGACCTGAATGATGGCGTGGGCGATCCACGTTTTGCGTTCGGTGGCGGTGGCGATCCGTTGTAGGAGGTGCGGGGTAATCTCAAATAACGGTTTGTAATCCATGGCCAGCGATTCATGATTACGTATATTTTATGTCAATATTTATGTCAAGGGAGCGCGCATAGAATCGCTTGTCAGGCTTCACCGCGCTCCCTATGGTTTCGCTTTTTTCATGAGCCGAAAATCATTCAAGCCGGGGCGCGGCCCATCCAAGAAGCGCAACGAGCGGTCTTCGTCATCGCCGTGCCGG
This sequence comes from uncultured Verrucomicrobiota bacterium, assembly GCA_937873455.1. Taxonomy (GTDB): domain Bacteria; phylum Verrucomicrobiota; class Kiritimatiellia; order CAIVKH01; family CAIVKH01; genus CALMUP01. Next base: position 18,564 of record CALMYG010000034.1, on the reverse strand, counting down.
GCGCTGATCATCGTGGATTCATCCCGGGTGCGCCGCCGGGCCCTTTCGGATTGCCAGCGCGCCCGCACAACCTTTCACAAGGCCGAAGCGGAATTGCAGGCGTTCGAGGCACAAGACAAGCCGGCCTATGTGCGCTGGTACCGGGCGGAATTCGGCCCGCGCATCGAGGAAATGAAGTCGCATATCGATGCCTGTCACGCCCTGGACGAACGCATGGCGCGGATCAGCCGGTTCGCCCGGATGAGTCGATGCGGTTTGCGCGAGGCGACCGCCCTGTTTGAGCAATCTCCGGAAGAATTCGCGCGCATGGAAGCTGCGCTCAAGGAACGCGTCGCCCGGGAAGAGGAAGCCGAGCGCCAACGCGCCGAGGCGGAGTTCGAGCGGATGAAAACGATCGCCGTGAAGGACATTCTGCAATTCCTGCAACTTGAACGCCGGAAAATACGCCGATGCTTGAGTCAAGGCCAACGCCCCCGCGCTATCCTGTTCGAGATCGTAAGCGCTCTTTCCTTCGAGACCGGCATCCCCGAGCCGTTTTTTGATGAATTATTTCGCCGACCTGAATGTGCCCAGGCGCTCAAGGATGCCGGTTTGGCCGACGCGTTGAACGATGACGGGGACGAAGAGGTGAACGACCCGTTCGGCTTTTCTGGCGGCGATGATGATGAGGATGATGATGACAATCCGTTCGGGCCGTTTGATGGCCATCCTTTTGGCGCCGCGCCGCCGCCGCCGGAACGCCCGGCCGACCACCGCGCGCGCATCAAAGCGCTCTTTCGCGAATTGGCGTTCGCGCTCCACCCCGATCAGTCGGACTCCGGAAGCGACCCGAAAAAGCTGGCGCTGTGGCATCAGGTGCAAGCCGCCATGGAGGCAGGCGATCTCGACCGTCTGGAAGTGCTTCATGCCCACGTTCAGGTCATGCGCGGAGAGTTGAGTGATAGCGCCCCGGTATCCCGCCTGATGGCCCTCACCGCGATGTACCGGGAGTCGCGCAACGCGCTGCGCCGGAAAATCCGGGAATTCCGCAAACAGCTTGAATGGGGGTTCGCCGCCGCCGGGGAGTCGCGGCGCGCGGAGGTGCGCCGTGTCGTCGCCGCGCAATTGGAGGTGGAGGTTGAGCTGGCCCGGCTGCGATGGGAAGATCTGCAAGCCGTGTACCGCCGCGAATTTGCTCCCCGGCGAGCGGATGGGGCGTCCAAGCGGGCGGAAAGCGTTCGTGAGGCGCCGCTTTTCCCGGGCTGGTGAGCGGCAGGGTCCCCCTCGGTCACCCCGAGCGAAGTCGAGGGGTCTTGGTCTGGATTCACACCTCAGGGTTATAAATCGCCGGCGCGCACCCGCAGAAAGCCGCCGGGAGCGTTTGGCAGGCTGATTCGGTTTGTCGCCGCGGTCGGCGGGGCCACGTTGGTCAACACCATCCAGGCGGTGGCATCTGGAGTGTTGGCGGCCTCGAGCATTTGCGCGACGTGGCGTCCACCTCGCCACACCGCTACCGGAACGTCACCTTCCCGGTCCCAGCCGATAAAGCCAAGAAACGATGCCGCATCGGTTGGGTTGGTGTCGGCGGTGTGTTCGTCGCGATTGGTGACGCCGTCGCCGTCGGGATCGTCATGGGGGCCGTGTGTCAGGTTATTCCAGTGTGTCATTTCCCAATAGTCGGGCAGGGTGTCGCCATCGACATCCCCGCTAATTTCAAACGCGCCGATGGCCGGCGGGGTCAGGAACGGGATGCCATCGAAATCGGTTTCCGGGCCGGAGTTCCAACCGTTTGTGGCGGCCGGGCTGGCCAGGGTTATCCGGTAGTCGCCGCCGACGGGATTCAGAAATCCCGGATCGAGTCCGTAACGGTTTCCGCTAACCGTTCCGGGGAGGGGGTGGGGCGCGGCGCCCGGTTGATCCAGCGGATACCAAAGGTTGTGTTGCACCAGGAAGGAGGCGGGATCGGTGTTCGGTCCCTCGTTGACGTAACGGTTCAACACCGCGTGCCGGTAATACACGATATTGTTGCGGAACCGGTTGCCGCCGCAGGGGGCGAAGGAATAACCGCCGGAACTGGTCGTTTCCTGAAGGATGCGAAATACCCAGCGGCTTGGCTCCAAGATGGTATTGTGCGCCACCAGGCAGTTGGTACTTCCGGCAAACGCGACCGTGGATGTGCCGCCAATGAATACATTGGCTACGATGCGTATATCGTGCGCCTCGACGTTGGGGGTGGTCGAAGAAAGCGGGGGGCGGAAAAACTCAAAACCCGTTGCGCCACCGATGTTAATGCCGCGATGACCGGGGTGGGAGATGATATTCCGGCGGATCTCAATGTCCGAGCTGCCTCCTTTGGCTTGGATGGCATTTCCGTAAAAGGTGTGCAACGTGTTCCCGGCGATCAGGCCGCGATGGCAGCCGACCATGTCAATCCCGCTGCCGGACTGGTTTCCTCCACAGCGGGCAATTTCCGAGTTCAGCACGAAAAAGTCGCGAATGCCGGATAGTTTCAATCCATCCTGATTGCCGTTTCCCCCAATGTCGCGGAGGATCAGGTCGCTGAACACCAAAAACCGGGAGGCGTTGGTGTTGGCGTAATCGCCTCCATCATCGCAATTTATGCCGTTGGCGGTCGCCCCGGTGACTTCGAGGTGTTGGATGATCACGCACTGTGCCCGCACGAGGTGCAGGGCCTCCGATCCGCCGACGATCCGGGGGCGTTGGGCGGGGTCGGCGCCCCGGATCCAGATGGGATGTTCGAGCGTGCCGTGGAGATCATAGATGAACGCGCCGCCCGGGTAATCACCCGGCAACAACCGGATTTCCGTCCCGGGAACGGCGGATTGCGCCGCGCGGGCGATGGTCCGGAACGGGGCGCCGGGGGAACCGTTTCCGGTAGTATCGTGTCCGTTGGTCGCCACGACCAGGATTTGGAGGGGTTGAGCCGCGCTAAACGGGTGCGGGATGGCGGCGTCGGCGTGGGGTGAAAACAATCCGGTCACCGGTTGTCCGGCGCTCGCAATGACAAGAGCTGATAAGGTTAACACGCGCTTCACATTCCCATCATACCCGGGGGCTAGGTTTTCGGGCAGCCTTGCCTTGGTTTTGCCACCTTTAAACCCGGAGGTTGACTTCATGGATTAACCGGTTTTGCTGGACAGGGTTTGGAGGCGGGGGTACTAGTTCCACATACAGGTTTAACCGAGAACTAACTGGTCGCCAATCAGGGGTTCGCTACATTGTTACGTTGGCTTTACAGAATGATAACAAACGGCACGGGAAACGTGGGTGAGGGAGTGGATGAGCGACAATTTAATCGAAGCGAAATCAGACGCAAAGCTTAACAAATCGCCCCATGTTCCAAACCTTGGAAAAGCGGGGCGCATTTTTTTCCAAGGTTTGGAACTTTTGACCTATTGTTTTTCCAAGGTTTGGAACTTTTTCCGGCGGGAGTCGAGGGTCGCCTCAGTGTGGTCGCCGTCTTCAACTAAGCCCTCCAGCCTATTAGCTTCAGCATCGGGGTCTTCCGCCCTGGCCTCGTGTAACTCGGCCCTCCAAGCAACCGCGTCACGCAAACAAACAGAATCCCTCCTTGAGGGCCGCGTGCCCGCCATAGCCATGGCGGCGGCGGGAGCTCCTAGAGGCCTCGGCGCATCCGGCCTGTCACGGGGAGCCGGGCCGGAAGAAAACCTGAATAAGACAAAGTGGACAATAACAAGATCAGAACCTTTTAGGGCTCGTTTAGCCAATAGGCATGAACTTTTCTCTTTGACTTTTTTTGTCGCTCTCGCACTATTGCTGCTTGCCGAATCTGGACTGGCTCAAACCTCGACGCAAGGCTTCGGAACAGGCACAGGAACTCACTCGAGCCAGACGGCATCTACGACCTTTATTCCCAATCCAAGTTCGGGTACAACGTATGCGCGCGGCGGCGCTACGGCCCCCAATGCCCCCGTTGTGTTAGCGACGGCATCGAATCCTCTGGGTACCGTTAACACGTATGTCCGAGCGGTGGCATCCACATCCGCTTCGGTCACGAAAATGTCTCCCATAGTTGGCTATTCAGGGAGTACGGAGTTTTATACATCCTTCAAAGTATTGTTTGGTGATTCTTCTGCGGGGACATCGGCGACAAGCGGTATTTGGTATTTCGCCCAAGGAGCGGGAGCCATGTATTCGGATAACAACAACTTTGCGAATGCACAGACATTCGCTTTGTTACGATTTACATACGGCGCGTCTGGTGCCATTACTTTGGCTTACAACGACAATGGGACATTTGGCTCTTCCGGGTTGACCACGACATCTTTCAGCCAGGGCACGGTCTACACCATAGAAATCGTAGCAAACAACAAGACGAGCGGAACGATTAACTACACCTATAACGGTAATTCCCAGTCGGTCGCCGTTCAGAAATTCGATCTTTACATCAACGGCACGCTGGTTGGCGACGACTTAACCAAAAACACCATAGCTGCCAACACCTCACTCAATGCCATGACCTTTATTGGTGTAAGCAGCACCGCGAACGCCGCTAACATCTTTGTGGATGATGTCGTCGTTTACAATGCAGTGCCTGCGACCATCGGGACTTCCTGCGGCGACTGCGACCAGACGGTCAACTACGTGATGCAGACGGGGAATTTCAACCAGTTTCGCAATCAGAACAGCACCGGCGGTTGGTGGAATCCCAATGGCACTGAAATCGGCATGTGGGCTAACGGGAGTGGCGGGAACAATGGCGCGGCGGGTTTCCAGACCTTCACCACCACCGGCGTTGGCGGCAGCGGCGATGCCCGTCCGCTTCAAATCGGCGATGAATTCACCATCACCACCTACAGTGCGAACAATCCATGGAATTATTATGGCATCAGCTTTAACGATAGCACCACTTACAGCGCCTTTTCGGATTTAAGCACCGGGCGCCGAATGGCTTGGGAATTAGGTAGCAGCGGCAACTACGGAGTTATCCGCAATGGCGGGACCACCTCATCCAGTTTGGGGCCCGGCGCCGACCGGACGCTGAAGGTAAAGCCCACTTCGTCCTCCACGTTTAATGCGACCATCGGTGGGACAACCTACTATGATTTGACCATGCTGGGTTCGCCCGGGGTTAACGACCGGATTCGAAGTTTTGCCATCTATGTCCAAGATGACAATGGCGATAAATTTTGGAAAAATGGGTCGGTGCACGATACCGGTGCGCTGGAATTCGGCGGTAATGACAACACCACAACGATCGCGGGTCGCATTGCCGATGGCTTGGCCGCTGACTGTACCGTCGGGTCATGCGCGAATAAAGTGTTCAAGATCGGCACGGGCACCATCACCTTCAGCGACTCGGGCAACACCTATAGTGGTGGAACGCAGATCGAAAACGGGACCTTGCAAATTTCCGCCGATGGCAACCTGGGATCCACGCCAGCTTCGCCCACCGCGAACCATTTGACCATTTGGAGCTCGGGTACACTCCGTTCCAGTGCGACCATGACATTGAACGCCAACCGTGGTATTGCGCTCGGTGATACCGCAGGTCCCTCGATCTCAGTGGCTTCGGGAACCACGCTGACCTATGGCGGTATCATGACCGGCGCCGCGGCGTGGAATAAAAAAGAAGCCGGCACCTTGAGGTTGACCAGCACGGCTGGGGCCAATACCGGTATCGCCACCATTCAAGCGGGCACGTTGCAGATTACGGATGATCGCGCGCTTGGCGCTGTCCCCGGTTCCGCGGCGGAAAGAATCAACATCTGGAGCACAGGCACTTTCGAGGCCGACGCGACCTTCACGTTGAACGCCAACCGTCGTATTGAACTCGGAACGGTGGCCGGCCCGAAGATTTCCGTGACGAGCGGCAATACCCTGACCTACGCGGGCCAGATTAGCGGTTCGGCGAACTGGAGCAAGGAGAGCGCGGGAACCTTAACCTTGTCGGGTACCAGCACCATGACCGGAAATACCACGGTCAACGCGGGTACGATCATCATGAGCGGTTCGGCAAACAGCTCGGCTTTTACCGTCGCCTCCGGAGCAACGTTGGCCGGGGCGGGGACGGTAGGCAACCTGACCATCAACGGCACGGTGAGTCCGGGCAACACCACAGGCGCGCGCGCGACCTTGTCTGCCGGGGCTATCAACCTGGGCAGCGGCGGCAGTTATACCTTCGATATCTCGAATGTTACAGGAACGCCCGGCACGGATTGGGACCGGGTGAACGGCTCCGGCACGCTCACCGTGAACGCCAGCGGCACCTTCACCATCAACGTCAACGGCAACCCCACGGGCTTCAGTGATGCCGGGAATTACGCCTGGGTCATCATGTCTGGATCGTCGGTCTCCGGCTTCAACGTCGCCCGCTTCGCCATCAACACCAGTGGTTTTACCCCCAGCTTCACCGGCACATTCAGCATTGACCAAAGCGGTAATGACATCCGGTTGGTGTATTCGTCGGTTGGCGCCAGCCCGCCTTCGGTCACCACCTCGGCCGGCACCGCGACCAATACCACGACGGCGACGGTCGGCGGGGACGTGACGGCGGACGGAGGCGCGACCGTGACCAACCGCGGCGCGGTGTACAAGACAACCGCCGGGGTCACCATTTCCGACAACAAGACCCAGTCCGGCAGCGGAACCGGAACCTTCAACGTCAATCTGACCAGCCTTTCGGTCAACCAGCAGTACTATTACCGGGCCTACGCGCAAAACAGCGCGGGCACTACGCTGGGTTCGGAACTACAATTCTGGACGTGGGCCAACACGCCATCCGCGCCGACCGTGAACAACCCGACGACCTCTTCGTTGGATGTGAACGTCAACCCCAACAGCAATCCGGCCGCGACGATTTTCTCGATTCAATCCACCAACAACAACTTGTTCGTGCAGACCAACGGGACGTTGGGCGCGACGGAACATTGGCGGACCGACGCCGCGTGGAGCGCGATCACCGTGACCGGCCTCGGCCCCGGCTCCAATTACGGCTTCCGCGTCCGGGCGCAAAACGGACAAGGCACGCTGACCGCCTGGAGCGCGGTCGGCAACGGCACGACGCTGGCCAACCCGCCCACCGTGACCACCACCACCGCGAATCCGACCAACGCCACCACCGCAGTGGCCGGCGGCAACGTCACCGCGGATGGCGGGGCGACGGTGACCAATCGCGGCGTGGTGTGGGCGCTGTCGCCCGCGACCCCGACCGTGCCCGGCGCGCAGACGACGAATGGAACCGGAATGGGTTCATTCTCCTCCACCTTGACCAACCTGGTCCCCGGCGCGACCTACAACTACCGGGCCTTTGCGCAAAACAGCGCGGGTACCGCGTACGGCTCCACCCTCGCCCTCACCACCCCCTGCTTCAGCGGCGTGGTCGGCGGGCTGGTCGCCAGCGTGACCAACGACACCAACTTCACCGCCGCCTGGAATGCCTTTGCCGGGGCGAGCGGGTATGCGTTGGATGTTTCGACCAATGCAACGTTCTCCACGGCGGGCGGCGGACTGACCAATGTTTTCCGCGAAACCATGGGTACGGTAGGTGGCACCACAACCATTGCGGCCCATGAGTCAGCCAATGGGTTTGACAACAATGACTTGACCATGACGTCGGGCGGCGCCGCCAATCCGGGTGATCTTCGTGCAACCAGTACATCCTCCGGCTATACGGATCCCGCCGGTAACACGGCCTCCGGCAACGCAAATGTCTGGCTCACCTCCACATCCGGAGAATACGGTTTTGCGATTGAAGGCATTGATACCACGGGGTACTCGGACTTGCTTTTGAGTTTCGGCTACCGCAAGGAAAGCGCCTCGGCCAACGCCACGTTTAATCTTCAATGGTCGACGAACAGCGGGACAGATTGGCATACCATCGCCGTGTCGAACATGCCGGCCGCCGGTGCGGGTACCGGTTGGTACATGATTTCCAACTTGGCTGTTTCCGCGTCGGCGGCGGGCTCTACTAATTTGAGCCTCCGCTGGGTGAAGACCGGAACGGTGGCTATGCGCCTCGATGACATACTGCTTCAGGGTAGCGCGGGTTCTCCGTCCTTCATCCCCGGCTACTCCAACCGCGCCGTCTCCGCTACCAGTCAATCCGTCACCGGCCTCTCCGCCAACGTGACCTATTACTTCCGCGTTCGGGCGACCAACACTTACTGCGTAACCGACAACTCATCCACGGCCAGCGTGACCACGGTTTTGTTGGAACCGGACATTCAAGTACGCGGCAACAACCAACTCATCGCCGATGGTGACACCACCCCGACGGTGACCGATCACACCGACTTCGGCGCGGTGGGGCTGATCAACTCCAACCTCGTGCGCACCTACACCGTCACCAATCCTGGTAATGCCACCCTGACCTTGCAGAACGTCGCGGTCGGCGGCACGCATCCTGGCGACTTCACCGTGATTGCCCAGCCGACCTTGTCGATCGCCGCCGGCGGAACCACCACCTTCCAGGTCCGGTTCGATCCGACGGCGTTGGGTACGCGCACGGCGACCATCTTCATTACGAACAATGTAACGGGTAAAACCCCGTATGACTTCGTGATTCAGGGCACGGGGGTGGCGGCGGGCATTTTGCGTAGTCCCACCACCATCAATCTGACCACCATGGTTGGATCGACTCCCGCCGCCTCCGGCTTTGGCGTGACCAATGTGGGCAAGGGCCAGTTGATTTACACGATAGCCACCAATGCGAATTGGTTGACCGTCTCGCCAACCGGCGCGACCCTGTTCGAGCTGGCCGGTCAGCAGCACACCATCACCTTCAACGCGAACGGCCTGCACGCCGGCGTTTCCAACGCCACGATCACCATTACCGACGCCAACGCCTCGAACTCGCCGCAGACGGTGACGGTGGCGCTGACCCTCACCAACATCCCCGAGGCCACGACGATCGGGTTGACCCGGGAAGGCGCGGAATATGTTCGCCTGACGTGGACCAAGCCGTCCGCGCATGATGTCATGATCGTTCATCGCGCCGATAGCGCATCCACAGCTCCCGCCCAGGGTACGCCGTATAGCGTGGGTGGTTCGGTCGGCGGCGGCACCGTGATCTACAAGGGCGCCGGATCCTCTTTTGAGCATATCGTGCGGACCAACCAGACCCATCACTATGCGTTCTATGCCATCAACAACAATCATTATTCGCCGGGATTTGCCACCAATGTGAGTATGCCCGCGTATGCGCCGGGCATTGTCGTCGAGACGTTTTCCTATACCAACACCGGGCACCTCGGCACCACCGGGCACGGTGGCGGTGGCGTGGGTTGGGGCGGCTCCTGGTATGGCGACACCAGCGCGTTCAGCATCAATTCCGGGAATCTTCCCAACCAGGCTGATTATCCCGTCGGCGCGGGCAACAAGGTGTTGGTGACGCCGCCCAACGATACCGGCCGTGCCGTTTTCCGCGCCCTCGGCCAGACGTACACCGACGGACGTCTCTACTTCGGCTACAAACTGAACTACCAATACGACGGTCCGAACAAATATGCCGGACTTTCGTTCTTCTGGGACAACACCTCGGAGAAGCTGTTCTTCGGCGAAATTTTTGGCCAGAATAAACAGTTGGGCATCGACGCCACCGGATCGTCCTACACGTTGGATAACGGAGTCGGTAACGATTACATCATCGTGGGCTACTACGATTGGGCGGCCGGCCAGGCGCGGGCCAAGGCCTACAAGATCGGGTCGGAATCCGTGCCGGCCAGTGAACCCGGCGCGTGGGATGTCACGGTGAACAAGTCGAGCAACGATGTCGGCTGGGTCAACAGTATCCGCCTCGCCGCCGGGGCGGGATCCGGGAGCGGAACCCCCGGCGACGTATACTTTGACGAGGTGCGGTTGGCCACCTCATGGGCCGATCTCGTGCAGGTCGTTCCGGCCAATCCCGACGATCCCGTCGCCGCCACCGTCACGGTCGATGGCCCCCAAATGGCGCGATTGGCTTGGACCAAGAACGGCGACGGTGACAACGTGCTGATTCTCCATAAGACGAGCGCCATATCCGTCAATCCGACCGATGGCAATCCCTACAGCGTCGGCGCCATGATTGATGGCGCTACCGTGATCTACAACGGCGCGGCAACCGATATGGAGCATGTGGTTGCCGCCGGGTCGTCCGGCTATTACAAGTTCTACTCCGTGAACGGCAACTACTACTCTCCGGGCCTGGCCACCAATGTTGCCATGCCCGCCTATGGCACCGGCAAGATCGAGCAGTTTGCCTACACCAATACGACCTCGCTGGCCGGGGGCAACACCGGGCAAGGGTTCAGCGGCGCCTGGTCAATCGGGTCGGGGACCTGGACCGTCGAGCGTAATATCAGTCCCAACTTTACGGATGTGGACGGTTATCCCGATTTCGCGGCGAACCGCGTGATCATGAGCAACCCCGGCGACGGCAATTCCTCCACCGCGCATCGAGATTTTGCCGTCATCAGCACCGGGGTGGTGTACGTCGCCGCGCTGGTCGCCTATGAATACGAAGGCCCTGACAAATGGGCCGGCATCAGCCTGATGGACGGATCGACCGAGCGCATGTTCCTCGGCAAGGGGTATGGCGGCAACTGGTTTACCTTCGCTATTGGCAACGGAGTTAGCACCTTCTTCTCGGCGGCGGAAATGCGCGGCCAGGAAAACAGCACCAGCCGGGTGTACCTCGTGGTCGGCAAATACGACATTGCCGCCGGTGCGATCTACGGTAAAATCTACGACCGCGCGGGCGTCTTCCCCGAGACCGAACCGGGTTCGTGGGATACCAGCCAGACCGGCTTGACCCTGGGCCAGGTCAGCCGCATCCGCATCGGCGGCGGCGCGGGCAGCGGAACGATCGGGCGCTCGTGGTTTGATGAAATCCGGGTTGGACAATCCTGGGGTGATCTGGTCGCCGCGACCTGCCCGACCTGGGTCGGGGCGGAGGAGCGCGATCCGACGGGCAATGTTTATCTGGGCGATGATGTTCGTTTCAAGGTCGAGAGCTATCCGATCGGGATCGGCCAATCCGCGAGCCTGACCCTGCTCTGGTCGGACGCCACCAGCAACACCTACGGCATGTCCTGGTGGAAGAACGAGAGCAACAATTCGTTCTGGACCAACCTCACCCGGATGAGCAAAACCGGCAGCCATACCTTCTATATGACCGCGGCCGCCGGAACCTGCAATCAATCCACCCCGGCCACCAATCCCATCACGGTATTGGCGATCAACAACCCGCCCACCGTCGGCGCGGATACGGATAACGTCAACTCCAACAGCCAGATCAACCTGAGCTGGGCGAAAAACATGCAATTGCATAACGTCATGGTGGTGCGCCGCACCAGCAATACAAGTTGGCCGAGCCCGGCTCAGGGTACGGCCTACTTTGCCGGCGACTCGATCGGCGATGCCACCGTGGTGTACAACGGAAGCGCTACGACCTTCAACGACTCCGGCCTCGCCCCGAACACCACCTATTACTACCGGTTCTATTCCGTCAACAATGCCTACTATTCTGATGGCGTAACCGACAGCGACACCACGGGATCGGGCTCGCAAACCATCGTGGTGGACGGCAACGGGTCCGAATGGGCCGGCACCGCGCCGGTTCCCATCAATTCCGCCCGCATGTCTTCGGGCGAGTACATCTGGCGCGACAAGACCGGCGAGGTGCGCACCGATTCCGCAAATCATCCCAACGGCGATATCGCCGAGTTCCGCGTTTTCGCCGATGCGGACTATGTGTACTTCCTGGTGAAAATGACCAACATTACCGCGCAGAATCTTCCCTTGGTGGCGATTGGCGTGGACACCCGCCGCTCCAGTGACAGCACCGCCCTGGACTGGTTGGGCGACAACAGCGCCACGTTTATCGGTAGCGGCTATTTCACCAACGGCGCGGCGATTCATTACCCGGAATACCAGATCAACGTGCACGATGTCGGCGGAACTGTCCGGGTCGAGGCCTTTGCCCACAATCAAGGCGCCTGGTTCGAGCCCTCCGGCGCCCAGGCCGCGATCAGCCCGACCCACAACGCGGTGGAAGTCCGGGTCGCCCGCTCGGCGTTGAACCTGGTTGGAACCAAGACCGCGCGCTTTACCGTGGCCAGCTTCCTGAACTCGGGCGTATGGGCCAACGAGGGCGACGCCACCGCGTCCATTGCCGCCGGCACGCCCGACGCCATTGATTCGATTTCCATTCCGCCTTACCTGGTCAACGATGGCGCGCTGACGCTCAATGCCTGGGCCGAAGACATCAGCGACAGCGATATCGACTTTTTCTTTGATATCGGCTTCGGCGCCGGAGGCTTGATCGCCAACACCCCTCCGACCAAGCCCAACAACGTGACCCCCACGAATAACGCCGCCACCCTCGGCAGCCCGACCCTGACCTGGCATGCCTCCACCGATTCGGATGGCGACGTGACCGGCTACCTGCTTGAAGTCAGCACCAGCCCGACCCTCAACGGCGTGGACGGCACGGAGAACGGCGCGATCTTCCTGCGCATCAATTTGCCCCACACCCAGACGAACTACACCTTGAGCACCACCGCTACCCAGTATTACTGGCGGGTGCGCGCGCGCGATACCGCCGGCGAATTGTCCGCCGGGGATATCAACAGCTTCCGCGTCGTCGGCAAGTTGGACAACGATGGCCCGGTACCGACCCTCCTATACATCGGCACCGACGTCGCCGGATTCCTGAACGGGGACTTCAACGCCGAGATCGATAAATATGGCTACATTCAAGACGTCACCGATGCCGAGGTAAATGCCGGAAGCCTCTTCGGTTATGTCCTGCGCTGGGAGGATCCCAGCGGCGTGTATGCCACCAACCGCATGCGCAGCGGCGACGGATCCCCGAATCCCGGCGGATTCGCCTGGAACATTATCTCGGACAACGGGCGGGTTTCCCCGAACTGGGATATCATCGAATATCAATACGACGGCGGCGGCAACCTGACCAACACCTACGAGTGGGGGATCGACCGTCCGTTCTGGGGTAGCAATGTCTGGGCCCAGGGCAATAGCGACCAGGTCATCACCACCTTCGTCAACATTGCCTTCTCCATCACCAATTACAATCCGCTTACCGAGTACTTCCTGACCGTGAGCGCCGAGGACAGCTATGCCGCGGGCGGAAGCTGGTGGGAGTTTGGAACCTGGAACAGTTATCAGGCCAACACCAACCCCTTCTGGAGCGGGTGGGCGCTGGATGGTCCCAACACCGCCCGCAATATCACTACCAACCGCCTGATTCGCATCCTGGTCCGTGATGACGACGATCAGCCTCCGGCGCCCGCCACCGGCGCGGCGTGGGCGGGCAACCGTTCGATGCTGGTCACCAACCAAACTGGTGTGTTGCCGGCCAGCGGGGCCGGCCTGCAAGCGCTCTACACCGTCTATGATGGTCAGTTGAACGGCGAACACATGAGCGTATTGCTGAATGCCTACGACTTCTACAGCGGGCTTCAGTTGTCGGCGAGCGGTCCCGCGACCACCAACACCACCCTGAGTATCGAAAACTGGGTGACCAACAACTATGCCAATTACAATGCCTCGTTGAGCCTGGTCGCTGATACCACCGAACCGGACACGGTGATTGCCTGGCACTGGCCGACCCTTGGCCATGCCGACATTACGGCGTTGTGGGGCGGCGATGGTTCCGGCGTGGTCGGCCAGACCAACCGCGTCACCGCCAATCTTTGGGACCGGGACAGCGATCGCGACGGCGACCAAAGCGTGGCCTCGAACCTCCTGTTCGGGTTCATCCAGGTGCAGGACGACGATATCGATCCTCCGGTAATCAACGAGTTCACTGTCGGTGGCGCCGGCGGCATGGGCGATACCAACCTGATCGTCGGTGGCATCGCCATCATCGGGGTCAACGGCGCTCTGACCAACGGCCCGGAACGCTTCTCCTTCGTGGTCCTGGCCCCGTTCCCGGCCGGCACGATCATTGACTTCACCGATTGCGGGTGGAATCCAACCAACAATCCGCCGCATGGCGATTGGCACCGGCGCACGGAATTTCATACCAACCGGTGGGTTGCTTCGGGCAACCTGGACGTCGGGCAAATTGTTGAGTTGGCGCTGACAAACATCAACAACGGGGGTGATCAAGTGGTCGTGTACCAGTACAACGGCCTTACCACCGCCTCCAATGATTCCATCAATGTCCGGTTTATCTATGCCATCAACCTCGGCCCGCGTTGGTACAATCCGCCGGGCGATCCCATCCCCGACAACACCGAAAGCTCCGGCCTCTACCGTGGCCTGACCAACGGGGCCACCGCGGTCAGCGTGCCCATCGGCGCGGGCGTTCCGAATGCCCGCTACGTCGGACCCACCGTGGGAACCTCATCCTTCCTGCTCCAACAGATCAGCAATTCCAACAACTGGGAAGTGCTGGCTTCGGGCATGATCGACATCACCAATTATAACTTCACCATCACCGGAACCGGCGACATGGAATGGTCGATGCCCGTCCTTACCGACGCCGACATCCGGGCCGGCGGATACTGGATCACCAACATCGCCCAGGATGCGGGCAGTGGCTTGGTCGCCACCAACACCGCCTGGGCCCCGGAACCGCATTTTGTGCTCTACAACACCAACCAGGCGGCGGCGGTCTCCAACCGCTTCACCACCAGCTTCAACACCGGCGCCGCCGGGGTGCAAACCATGACCCTGTCCGCCCCGCCGACCGATTACGAGCTGGTTACCCTGGGAGTGTACAGCTCGCGCACCGTCGTCGCCGACGCCGACAACGACCGCCTGAACGATTCCCTCCGCTCCGAGTTGTGGATGAACGTGGTGGTCGTTGACGACGACCCCGAGCCGCCGGTGGCGTTGGAGGACGGATTCCGCGCCTTTATCGGCAACACCCTCGTCTCTACGGTGTCGGACTATACCAACCTCCTGGCCGGCTGGAACTTCAACCAGACCAACCTGGTCGTCAGTCACGGCTTCGGAACCATGACCCACAACTTCAGCGCCATCACCAGTTTCAGTGGGACCACCTCGAACGCCGTTCCGGGCGATGCCTCGGGGGCGGCTTTTGCCGTGGAGGCGGGATTATCCCAGATCAACAACGGCCGCTACTTCGAGTTTGAACTAACCATGGCCGGGCATGAGGATTTGATCATGTCTTTTGCCGCCCAACGCACCGGCACCGGATTCGACAACAACCAAGTGTCCTACTCGCTCAACGGCATCAGTTATACCGACTTTGGCGCGCCGTTTACGCCCGCGCTCAACTTCGGCATCCACACCTTCGACTTCAGCTCGGTACCCGCCCTCAACGGAGCCAACAAAGTATTCATCCGCATCACCGTCAACGGCGCCACCGGAGCCTCCGGCAACAACCGCTACGACAACTTCCGCTTCACCGCCGTCCCGATAACCTATGAAATCACCGACGGCCAACTGGCCGCCGTCGATGGAGCAAACCCATTCTGGTTCAGCTTCGGCGCGTACGACGCTTACAGCGGACTGAAACGCGGCACGACGCACGACGGCACCAACATGCACATCAGCGTGGACGAATGGCTCACCAACAATGCCGCAAATTATTACGCCGACTGGAGCACCGCCGACAGCACCTTGGCGTCCGCCACCAGCGCGTGGCGCTTCACCTCCTTCTCCTACGACCAAATCGGCGACCTCTTCGGCGATGGCCAGCAAAGCCGTTCCGTGGCGGCCACGCTGGCGGATGCCGACAACGATCGCCCCGGCGACACCAGTTGGATCAGCAACCACATCTTCGGGGTGATTCGCGTCGTCGACGACGACCCTGATCCGCCGGTGGCCGGGCCGCTGAAGTTCATGGCCGGGGGATCCACGGTGGAGGAAGCCGCGGGGCCGGTCGAGCTGCTGGCGGGTTGGAATTTCAACCAGACCAATGGCGTGGTCAGTCATGGCTCGGGCTTCCTTCAATCCAACCTGCTCACGGCAGCAAGTTTTTCCGCCAATGCCGGAACGACGCTCAATGCGGTTTCGGGGGATATTGCCGGACGGGATATGACCATTACCGGTGGATCAGGCCTTCAAAACAATGGCCGTTACTTCCAGTTTGCTTTGAATATGTCAGGGCTTCAAAACCTGGTCATGACCTATGCGGCTCAAAGATCTGGATCCGGATTCACCACAAACGTTGTTGCCTTCTCCACGGACGGGTCGAACTTCACGGTGTACACCGGTTATCAACCCTCTGCCTCTTTCGCGGTGCGATCCAACAACTTCACCTCGGTTACCGCGCTGAACAACGCACCTCAAGTGTTCATCCGCATCACAATGGATGGCGCCACCGATACGGGCGGCAACAACCGCTTTGACAACTTCCAGTTCCGCGCCCAGCGCTTGGTTTATCAGGTCACCGACGGTATGTTGGCCTCCGTGGGTGTCACCAACCCCCTGCATTTGAGTTTCAATGTTCATGACGCAATCAGCGGCATTGCCCGGGGCACGGGCTTTGACGGCGTCAACATGCATGTCAGCATTCCCGGTGTCACCACCAACAACAGCGCCAATTACCGGTCGGCCATGAGTTCTGCCGGAACCACCGGTGCGAATTCGACCAGCCTGTGGGAATTCACCACGTTCGGTTACACGCAAATCGGCGACCTTTTTGGCGATGGATCCAACTTTGTGAACGTCACCGCCACCGTGGCGGATTTGGATAACGACCGGCCCAACGACCGGTCCTGGGTCAGCAACGGCGTGTTTGGTATCCTCCATGTCATCGACGACGACACCGAGCCGCCGGCCATTGTCAATGTCGGTTATCTCGGCGTACCCACGACCAACGACCAGCGCCCGTTCCTCGTCGCCACCAACGGGCGCGCCATGCCGGCGGCCAGCGATCAAATTCGCGGCATCACCCCGCGCCGCACCGGATCGGGAACCAACACCATCTGGTCGCTTACCGACGCCGACCTTGCCGACAACGGCCAAAACGTGAACTTCATCTTCGGATCGCGGGATGTCCATAGCGGTATTTCCCGGGGCACATCCGGCGGAACCAATGAAGTCATGAGCTTCAGTGTCGGTGACGTGATCGTCGGCAACTTTGCCGGCTTCGACAGCAGTTTATCCACCGCGCAAACCGCCACCAATCAACTGTTGACCAACGTGTGGTCCTTCGGGTCCGGCTTCTTCACCGGCGATCTGATCAACGATTTGATGACGGCTACCAATCCGGTGCGGGTAACCATTCCCGACCTCGACAACGACCGGCCCAACGACCGGTTGACGTTGATGAGCCAACAGGTGGGGCTGCTCCGGGTGCTGGATGACGATATCCGCGGGCCCATTGTCAGCGCGGTTTCCGTGGACGATGCCTATGGAACCAACACCGGTCTCTTTGCCAGCTTTGAGCCGGGCGAAGGGTGGCCGGGATCGGGAACGCTACCCAGCACGGCGACGTGGACCAATGATGCCAATAATGGAACCTGGATCGGTAACGGTGTCCTGTGGGGCACCCTGAACCCCAAGGTGTCTGGAACGCGGCGGGTCGGCATTTTAACGAATTCCTTCAATCAACCCTGGTTGCAGTTGCCCCCGGTGATTGATCCTGGTTCCTTGGTGCTGTTTGCCGGGCGCTTTGGTCCGGAAGGCTTTGATTCCACCGTCCGCGTGGAGCGCCTCGACGGTACCGTTTGGACCAGCCTCGGTTCCTATGCGGTTACCAACCGCGAGCCTGACTTCGACATGTTGACGTGGAATATCGACGCCACCGGCGTGGTGACGCTCCGTGTTGCCCATGCCGGCATCGGTCCGCAAATCTATATCGATGACATCAGCGTGCTTCCACGACCAGTCTGGATCAGCACCAACGAACTGCGTGTCGGTTGGACGGAGGCGATCGATGATTTCTCCGGTATCGAGGAATATCGTGTCGTTTCCCCGGCCGTCGGAGCGGCCATACCCACTGGCATCGGAAGCGGCGAGTCCCGCGCCTTCGGCGTAACCAATGACCTCTTTGATATTACCGGCCATCAAGGCGTGATCACGGGATTCATTTTTGCTGTCGACGACGACAACGATCGCCCCAATGACCGTTCCATGGGCAACATCAAATCCATTGTCGTCCGTATCGACACCAATCCGCCGCCGGTCGTCACCGCGCTGCGGGCGACCGACGCGGCCGGCGGAAATGTCTTTGATGGCAACATCGACGAATCGTCGGAAATAAAAATCGAGTGGCGTCCTGGCGGCACCAACCTGGCCCAGGCGGCCGGCTGGCGCCAGAGTGACAGCGAACCGCTCTCGCCGTGGGATACGTTTGTCATCCGCTACTACGAAGTGGCCGACACCAACGGCACGCCGACGGCGAATGCGGTGACCAACGTGTTGACCCGGAGCAACCCGGCCTGGTCGAATGTGCTGAACAACTGGGCCTTCACCAATCTGGTGCTCTCCAACCTGGTGTTCGACACCTACTACCGGATCCATATCCAAGGCCGCGACGTGGCCGGCAACATCGGCATTTCGACCAGCGTGATCGGCAACACCGACCGGTTCATCGTCACCCAGGGCGTGGCCCGTACGCATAGCGACCTGCTGCTGCGCTGGACCGGGCCGCAAGAAGAAGATGTCTTCCGCGATTAC
>CALMYG010000033.1 GCA_937873455.1 uncultured Verrucomicrobiota bacterium | reverse complement strand
CATTCTGGTCATTTGGCGAGTCGTCGAAAGATACTCTTGCATGTCGGAGGCATAAAGCCTACTATGGCACAAGGCTCCTAATCGTTCCGAGGGATAAAATTTCCGGAGAGAGAGAAATAACATTCAGATTCACCATGCCATTCCCTTCCGCCACCTGCTCTCCGGCAACCAGGTGATTTGATTACTCTTAGTGGCGTTAACCATCCCGCTTGCAATTTGATCGGCCACAGCCGGTTCGATATCAGAAAAGTTCCCGGCCCGTGCGCCGATGGCGGCGCCAATCCTATTGTTATGACGATCCATCCGGTTCGAATCCTTGCTGCCCCGTTCCATGATGCCGGTTACGACTTCAACAACGGGCGCGCCAAGCGTGTACGCCACAACCGCGCTCGCCAACGTGTGCCGATAAGCATCAAGCGGCCCATGGCGTCCTCCCGGCAGGTTGGAAACAGCGACATGCGCCCAGGTGAAAAGAAGCACAAAGGCAGGATAGGCCATGGCAATCGAAACGATGGCCGCGACCCCGATCCTTTGCAGTTTTCGCGTTGTCATTGACCAACCAGGATCAATCAGTCGCCAAAGCAATTTCGTATTCGAACGTCCGGTCCGGGAGAGCCGACAACTGCTGTTGCTCGCGGGAAGATTTTTCCATGCCTCGTAATTCTCCGGGGACATAGAACTATTTCTATCAAGAGCGATGGGGAGTCCCATGCGTTTTCCGTATCGTCACTTATCTAACACATGGCACAACAAAGCCGTAATCGCACTTGATGCAATGCTCGACAGATCCTTCTTTAGATGCACGATAATGATTGATTGTTTTACATTTTGGGCACGCTACAACGACAAACTCTTTTCCATCAATAATTGTTTTATAAGGCTGACTTTCTGGCTGAATAATGATCGATTTAGACTCTTCACTTATTTCTTCATTCGTTGATATATTATTATCTATATCACTACTTGCTGTAAATTCTAACACTTTATCTTTAATGCTATTTCTGATGTCGGTTAGGGTGTCGTTAATAGCAAATATAACTATAAGTATTTCACACCAGACTCTGGCCGCTAATGGACCGATAATTATCCACGCAAGCCCAGTAATTAGCAAAATGCTTCCACCATTACGAACTTGAAAGCTGGCAAATAACGACATGCCACCTGTAATTACACAGAATAGCACCATAATCCAAAACAGTAGTTTGACTACTGTTGGTGTGATCATTTTTTTGAAATCGGCAAAGTCTCCCATATGCTCCCTCGCCATTAGATGTTGCGGTCTTGTTGGATTTATTTATGCGCAACGTCACGGGTGAGATGGCGGCGAACCCGCTGCGGGTGAGCCGTCCACTCGAGCCACTTGTTGGCCGGACATTTCTTTCGCTCGCATAAATGCCAGAAGAGCGCCAACCGCAGATGCAATGCAGAGCCCCCAGAAGCCAGCTTTATAGTCCACCGTGACAGGAAACCCTGAAGCCTCCTTCATGATTTCCGCGTCCATTTTAGTCTTCATCAAGATCATTGACGCAACCGAGATTACACCCATGATTCCGGCGACAATAGACTTCCCTTTATCTGGATTCAGGGAGAATATCAATCCCAGGATTATCGCGATGAGCGCTACAACAGCATAACCATTAGGCGGGATATCTTCCGACTCGTCAGTCATTGGATTGCTCATTTCGGAGCCAGTGACCAACTGAACCCCCGTGAATGATATCAATTTCTCGCCGCTGCAGGACACCTGCAGGAATGGCAATATGAAGCAAATGATTCCGATTGCATACGGGACGATTCTTATTCCGACTGATTTCTGTTCCATTGCGTTCTCCTTTGTGTTTACGACCAGCCTCACTGACGAGAAGGGACCGCGCAGCGGTACAACGTTCAGTGGAGGCTCAAGCTCGCACATAAAGCATCCTCATAACTGATCTAATGGACGACTAGAATATGACTGACAGATTCTGTCAGGACGCGGATGTGTCCACCGCGTTTGACGATCTTCTTGTATTGATCTCGATCTGCACCTGACAGAGGGCCATTTGCGCCTGTAGCTTGTAGGCGATTGCCCTCTGATTGCCCGCAAGATACCCTGCGAATCCTGCCAACATCGCTAGCAATATCATTCCTCCAGCACCCATAATGACTCTGCCGAATATTCCCCCCAGGATCACACCTATGATGGTGTATATCGCGATGATACTTGCTGCGCGCTGGTACAGAAAGTCAGCGAAGGTTTGTATTACTGTCCGATCATATGACACCATTGCTGTTCTCCTCATTTGTTTCTTTATTGTTCGCGAACACTATCTATTAACCCGACTTCATTTATAAACAGGTAATACACTTTTGATAAAAAGATAACTCTGCCTAGCCGACATTAACAGGTCAAGAATCGCTGACAATCCGTTGATTGTAAATTCACGTGAATTCGTGGAGTAGGTTTTGTGTTTCATCATGAAGTAGGTTTTATACACCGACTAGCAATATGGGTTTTCATGGCGTTATAAAGCCTACTTTAACACAAGGCTCCTAAAACTTCAGCTTAGCGGATTCCAAACGACGGGCAAGCTCGTTGAGCACC
>CALMYG010000032.1 GCA_937873455.1 uncultured Verrucomicrobiota bacterium | reverse complement strand
CGACAGGCTCGGCCCGCTGGATCAACCGGCTCCCCGGACCCCGCGAAGCGCGGTGTCTGCCCGACGACTTCCCGCAGTACCGCATGCGCCTGCGGCGCATAAAGAATGGTCTGGCCCGCTACACGGTCATCTTCATCTTCCTTGTGTAGTGGATGATGAACGGAACATGAGCGTGGTGATGATCTCCTTCTCTCTTCGTACCGCGATCGTCAAGACTCCAAGCTGAGCGCTTGTGCAGTCCCGTTGGGGTTATCGTCCGGGAAAACCATCCAGGCTGCCGCCGACGGTCCGTCCCACCGGCCCGCGACTGGATGCCTGCTCCGCGCGCATACCCACGAAAACCGCCAGCCCGATGACCGCCACCGCGACGACTTTCATGATCAACCAGTGACGCTGTTGGCGACGCAACTCACGAATATAATCATTGGAAGACAAAGACATGGCGCACCTCTCTCATGCAAAAACGCTATATCAGGTGGGTGCGGGATGCTAGTTAGTAACCCGTTATAATAGTATTGTTAGCGTTTTAGGCGGATCGTGTTGCGGATACGCTCTATGGCTTAAGATGCAGCACGAAGCGCCCGTCTTGCACGTCGAGATACTCAACGCCGCGCGAAAATAAATCCCAAAAGCCGCCGGCGCCCACGAAGGGATCAACCAGATTTTTGTTTTTGATGTCACCCCACCAAGCGGCGGGCAAAGGAATGCCCCCGATGCTGATGCCGCGGACGGCAATCACCGGCGCTTCGTTGGTATAGGCTAACTCCAGCCCGATGCTGAACTTCAAGGTCTTGCCGCCCAACACGGGAATTTCGGGGTCAACCGGGGCGAGCACCTGCACGCTGACCAACCGTTCGGAAAGCCGAAACCTCACTTTTTGCGCCAGGTCCGGATCCTTGGCTAGCACCGCGTTTAATTCATCTTCCGAAAAAACCAGGCGCCGCCGCTCATCCGATTCTTCGTAAATGCCGCCCGCCATGCCTCCGCCAAAAACTGCGGTGGACGGATCGACGGCATTGAGTTTCGCGTCGAGCGTCGCCTGTCCGGCTTCGGAAAGTATAACCGGGGTAAACGAAGAAGCGTAGGCGTTGCGTTTCACCCACCACATCGAGCCAAGGATGGCCGCCAGCAACAACACGATAAGCGCCAGCAGCACATGGAGGCACCCCCACGACTTTTTACCCGCATTGACCGCAGGATGGTTCATGGCAAACTCAGCTTAGAGGTTCTTTCTGTTCGGTAATCAGCGGCAAGGTCTTGGCCAATTCCGCGTTTAACGTGATATAGGACTTCCAGGCCGCGGGCACCCGGCCCGCCGGAAAGATGGCCTTGGTCGGACACTCCGGCACGCAGGCGCCGCAATCAATGCATTCCACCGGATCAATCACCAGCATCCGCTCGTCTTCGTGAAAACAATTCACCGGGCATACGGTCACGCATGCGGTGTTCTTGCAGCCCAGACAAGGCTCGGTGACGACATGCGGCATGTTCCGTCAAAAGTAATAGCTCAAGCCGAAGTCGATGCCGTAATCCACGTCATTCGCCCTCTTTTCTTCGATATAAACGTCGTCAGTCGCCACTTCAAACAGGAAGCGCCCGGAAATGGCCAGGTTATCGGTGATGAAAAGTTTTGATCCGACATAAACGCCCAGGGCGAGGGCGGAATTGCTGGCGCCTTTTCCTAGATCAATGTCCGAATACAAATAGCGAAGCTGGCTGCCTACAAAGGGAATGATATTCGTCTCCGTCTCAAAATTGTACTCAACGAACCCGCCCAGCGCGAGCGAGGTGATCAGGTCGTTGTCGGAGAAACCAAGCAGCCCTCCGAGTTGAAGATAATCGGCGATGAAGTAGCCATACCCGAGGTTCAGGGTAAAATCGGTTCCGTAGGGGGACTCAAAGTTGATACCACCGTTCAGCCGAAGCTCTTTGGTGCCCTTGGCGATAGCGGCGGCATGGGCGGAGGCGGTCATCATGGAGGCGGCAATCAACAAGGCGACAATCTTTTTCATGGCTGGTTCTCCTGGTGAATTACTGACGGATTCGACACCCGCATACTGCGCCGCGTTGAAATGACCGTCAAGCGAAAGCGCGGGTTGTGTAGGGGTTGTCGCCCTGCTGTTCCGCCACCAGAAGCGCCCCGAGGTGTTTGGCCACCGGTCCGGGACGGCCATCGGCCACCGGGCGTCCATTCCAGGTCGTCACCGCCGTGACGTTGGTGGTCGTGCCGAAAATAAGGATCTCCGCCGCCCGGTTGAGGTCGGCGGGCGTCAACGCCTCTTCGCCTTTCGACGTTAGCCACCCTTCCCGCAGCCCCTGTTCGGCCAAGGCCAAGGCCCGGTTCAGGGTGGTGCCGGGCAGGATGCGTCCGGGGCGAGGAACCAACAGCCCGCCCTCCGGCGTCACCAGCCCTACATTTTCCGTGGCGCCTTCGGCAATAAATCCGCACTCGTCGAGGTTCACGGCAAAATCCGCGCCTTGATCCACCGCGTCTTTTTTCAGCAACGCGTTGGGCAGATAATTGCATGTCTTGATCGTTGCCAGCAGGCCGGCCTTGACCGGGATGCGACTAAGCGCCAGGCGGGCGCCTTCGGGGTGCTGCTCCATGAATGCCGGCGGCAGCCGGTGAGCGAGAATGTAGAGGTGGGGCGACGGGCAATCGTAAGGGCTGACCCCCATGCTCCCGGGTCCGCGTGAAACCAGAACGCGAATTAACGCGTCGCGTCGCTCGCCGGCCCGCAGCACCTCAAGGATGATCTCCCGGATGTGTTCCGGGTGGCCGGGCGGGGCCAGGCCAATTTCCCGGGCCGAAGCATAAAGGCGATCGAGGTGTTCTCGCAGGCAGTACACGCGCCCGGACACGCATTTGAGCGTCTCAAAAACCCCGTCGCCGCGATGAACGAGGTGGTCGTCCACCGGCACCCGCATCCACAAGGGATCGGTGATGATTCCGTTAAATTCGGAGCTAAAAAAAGCATACAGGTCGGCGTGGAAGGGACGCCGGGCGCTTTCCAGCCAGGCTGGCGCGGCGGGTGTCGTATACCGGGTGATGACGTTTACGCTGGTCATGTCGGCCACTATACGGGGAACTCGGCGTGAGCGCATCACCAAACCGCCGATAGCCAACCAGCGCAAACAGCTTGTTTTTTACCGGCAAATAGGTTTAATTTCCCGCCCGAAGGTATCAACCTCGTAAACGCATAAAGGGGAATTCATCATGGTCACGACATTTAGCCCGCCCGCGAAGCCGAAAAAGAAAAAAACGCCGATACTTCCCATTGTGCTGGGCGTCGCCTGCGCCTTGCTTCTCGTTCTAACCGGAATCACCTTTAACAAGCTGAATGCCCAACCCGCCGAGAACGCGACCTTGAAGGATGCGTTGACCGCGATTTCCCAGGCCGCCGGCTCCGATGTCCTGAGCGAGGAAGCGCTCGCCGGAGAGGTCGACTGGACCGCCGTAGGCGACGCCCTTTCCACCGCAATGGCGCAACGCGTAAACGAGGCCCAAAGCGCCCGCGCGGAAACCGAACAGCAGCGAACCGAAGCCGCCCGGCTCGCCGGCGAACGCCAGGCCGCCATGGAACAACTCACCGATGTGCGCGGCCAGACCGATGCCGTCCGCCGCGACCTCGCCGAACGTTCCGCGCAACTTGCCGAACTGCAACGCAAATACGACGCCGATGTCGCGCGTCTCGAAGCCCGTATTGTGGAGTTAACGCCCGTCGACGTTCCGGGTGAAGGCGCGGAAGAAGCCGCTACCGAAGTGGATGACGCCGAAAACACCGAGGCCGACGAGTCCGCGGAGGAAGTCCCGGCGCCGAAATCCGGCGCCATGGTCATTCCCGAGGGCGCCTCCCAATTGTTCAAGACGGTTCGCTACGACGGCCCCAAGGGATTGTTAACGTTTGTCACCCTCAACGACCAGCGCCTGGTGTATAAAGGGGTTCCGGAATCGATTTATGATGGCTTGGTTGAGGCGCCGATTTTTGATATTTATTACCGCTTCCGGATCATGGATAATTTCGAATCCGAGCCGAATGACCGCGAATTGATTCGTACTATTCCCCGGTAATTCCTGATTAATCCTGGACATGGCCAAACGCACGACCATTGCTGACATCGCCCGGGAGGCGGGTTTTTCCCAAAGCACCGTCTCCTTGGTGATCAACAACAACCCCCGGATCAGCGAGGAGACGCGGGCCAAGGTGCTGGCGGCCATCGAAAAGCACGGCTATAAGCCGAATATTCAGGCGCGTGGTCTCGCCTTGCGATCCAGTCGGATCATCAGCGTCGTCATGCCCGACATTCCCCACGTCTTCGCCGACAACTATTTCGGTGAGCTGCTGGGCGGCATTTATGCCGGCGCCTCCGAGGCCGGCTTCAAGGTGCTGGTGGACCTCGCCAACATGAAATTCATCCGCACCCAGGAATTTCTCAACATGCTCGATATGCAGCAGGCCGACGGCATGTTGTTCCTCGGTTCCACCAATTACGACCAATACCTTTCGATCTTCCACGAGAAGAAGTATCCGTTTCTTTTGGTCAACAACTACTTTCCCCAGTGGAACATTGACTACGTCACCGCGGATTATGCGTACGTCGCCAAACTGGCCGCCGATCACTTGCTCGGCCTTGGTCACCGCAAGATCGGTATCATCACCGGCACCAACGTGCAGACCTCCATCGACTTGCTGGAGTCATTCGAAGGATGCCTGCGCGAGGCCGGGATCGCTTCCGAGGATATGCCCTGGGCGGATGGCCGCTTCAGCGAAAAGATCGGCTTTGAAGCCGCCCGCGTGGTCATGACGCTTAACCCCGACCTGACCGCCATCATGTGCGGCAACGACACCATGGCCACCGGCGCGATGCGTTATCTCCGCTCACGCGGACTCCGGGTTCCCGAGGATGTTTCGGTGATGGGCGTGGAGAATTTGCCGACCTCGATATTGACCTCGCCCAAGCTGACGACGATTTCCAACCGTCTGCACGACTTGGGCACGCTGGCCGCCAAACAGTTGCTGGCCCTGACCCGCGAGGAAATCACCGTGTGTCAGGAGCAGATCAAGGGCGAATTGATCGTCCGCGAGTCCACCGGGCCGGCGCCGGTGCGCTGACCTCGCGGTCACAACACCATGCGCACGCCTTCAACCGCCCGCAACCGGGCGTCAATCGCCCGCAACCGCTCCCGGTCAAAGACCGTCGTGGTCAGGTTGTAGGTGATGTAGTTTCCCTTGGCCGACATGTTGCCCGGCTTGATCGACTCCCGGATGTTCAGCTCCCACAGGGCGATTTCAAGATGCGTTCTCAAATCCTCGCTGTAAACGCCGATCACCTTGAAGTGAACGGTGAGGGGGAATTCCAGTTTTTCCAATTCGGCTTCGTCCGCGTTCATTTCTTCAACACCAGGTAAAGCGCGAGCGCGGCCAATATCGCGGCAAAAATTCTGCGAAAAACTTCGGTGGAGACCTGGGAGACCAGTAGCGCGCCAAGCTGCGCGCCGACCAAGCCGCCCAATCCGATCCACAGCGCCGTCCGATAGTCGATGTTGCCGAGTCTCCCGTGCGCCAGCGAGGCCGAGGCAATGATAATGAGTATGGCCAGCGCCGAAGAGCCGACCGCCTGCTGGCCGGAAAAGCCCAACCACAAAAGAAAAGGCACGATCAGAAAGCCGCCGCCCAATCCGGTAAACGCGGCCCCCGCGCCAATCCCGACTCCTGCCAGCATTAACATCCACCAAGCCGTTTGCATCATGACCTCAATACCCTAGCACCAACGCCGTAAAAGCGCCAGCCGGTTCAAAGAATCCGAAAATAATTTAACTTCCCTGTAAGGAATGCGCCCATGCCACGAATCATATACGTGCACTAGCACAAGAAACCCATAACCTATAGGAGAAGTAAAATGCGTACGTTTATAGCGCTCACCCTGGCCCTCGGTATTGTTGGCGGATCATCGATTAGCCATGCCCATGATCATGAAGCAAAGGCGTCCATGGATATCGTGGATACCGCCGTGGCCGCCGGCTCGTTCGGCACCCTGGTCGCCGCGGTTCAGGCCGCCGACCTGGTGGACACCCTCAAGGGAGAAGGTCCGTTTACCGTCTTTGCCCCGACGGATGAAGCCTTCGCCAAGCTGCCCGAAGGAACCGTTGAAAATCTGTTGAAACCGGAAAACAAAGCGCAGCTGCAGGCGGTTTTGACCTATCACGTCATTGCCGGAAAAGTCATGGCCGCTGATGTGGTGAACTTGACCTCCGCCGAAACCGTACAAGGCCAGTCGATCACCATCACGGTCGGCGAAGAGGGCGTCACGGTGGACAACGCCAAGGTAATCAAAACCGACATTGAAACCAGTAATGGCGTGATTCACGTGATTGACAGCGTCATCCTGCCCGCCGCCGAGTAACCCGACACGCCCGAATCATGTTGAAAAAGGGGCGACCGCAGGGTCGCCCCTTTGCTTGTCGTGTCAGGCAAGCAACGGAGCAAGTGCGGCCTTCATTTGTTCCGGTATGTTCTGTTGTTCGTATTGGGCAAGGCGCTCCCGCTGTCCGAGCACGATGCCGTCACGGAGGGCTTTCTGGGCGGTGACGCGCTGAATGGTTTCGGCGATCACGTCAAAGTGTTTCGCCTTGAAGAGCACGCCTGCTCCGCCCATGGTTTCCGCGACCGCACCGGCGTCGAACGCGAGCACCGGGACATCATGGCCCATGGCTTCGAGCAGCGGAATGCAGAATCCCTCGTGTTCGCTGAGGCAGAGAAAAGCATCGGCGGCCTGGTAATAGCCGCGTAATTCATCGCCTCGAACCGAACCGGCCATGATGAAGTTTTCTACCTTCAACTCCTTGGCCTTGGTGCGCAGCAGGGCCTGATACCGTTCGAGTCCCGCCGCCGATCCGACATGAATCAGGCGGGTGTTTCGCTGCACATAGCGCTGGCAGTAGTACAGCGCAAACAACAAATCCTCGATTCGTTTGTTCGGCGCGCAACGCCCGACAAACAGCAGGTTCAGGTAACCGTCGCGGTATTGATCGACCACGCGCCGATCCACCGGGCCCTTCCAGTTGGTCCGGTCGAGCAGCAGGGGCAAAACCCGCGGGTTCTCGTATCCGGCCGCCGCCAATTCGTCGGCGTTGAACCGGCTGTCGGCGAGATTGATCCGGGCGACGCCGGCGAGCGCGGCCATTTCCGCCCGGCCACGCCGGAGGTTCTGGGCGATTTCCTCCTGATAGCCGCGAAAAAATTCCGGCGGGGTGATGTTGTGGTAGATGATGACCTTGCGGCTGTTCAGCGCGGGAAAAATCCGGTTGGCCTCCGAGCCGATCGACAAGTGCAGGATGGCAATATCCTCCGGTCGCACATCGGCGCGAAGGGCGGCAAGATCCCGGGTGTCTTTGCGCAGCTCGGGAAGGATGCGCTTGGTCTCGCAGTAAATTTCCGAGGCATAGCCCCAGCTTCGGAATACGGCCCGCCATGCCCGCGCCTCGTTGCTGATGGCGTCGCCATTGCTGTAGCCGGCGACCAGTTGGTGAATCGCCGTTTTCATTCCGCCCCGCCATCCAGCGCGGCAAACAGGCGTCGTTCGACGGCCGGCCAGGCATACACGTCCAGCACATACCGGCGGCCGGCATCACCGAGGCGTTGCCGTAGCGCCGGATCGTCGAGCAGCCGGATCAACGCCTCCTCAAAATCCGGATAATGCCGGAACCAGAGACCGCCGCCCGACCGGCGGCATTGCTCCCGCAACACCACGCCTTTGGCATGCACCAGGGCCGGCGCGCCGGCGAGCCAGGCCTCCAACAAAACGATGCCGAAACTTTCCATCAGCGAGGGATGGATGAAACAGGTCGCCCCGGCCATCACCTCGCGTTTTTCCTGCTCGTCAACAAAGCCGAGATCCAGCACCGCCGGCAACAAGGCCTCCGGCGCTTCGTAGGCGCCGCTTCCGGTCAGGACCAGGCCAACATCCCGGCCGGTGCGCGAGCGAAATGCGTGCAGATAGTCGAGCAGGATGGGTGTTCCCTTCAACGGCTCGCGGCGCCCGCAATACGCAACATACGGACGATCGAGGCCGCGTCGGCGGGCGAATGCGCGCGGATCGGCGCCCCGGTCCTCGATCCCCATTCCCACCACCGCGCCTTTTCCGTTCAAGTCGTACAACCGATCGGCAAGCTGCTGCTCGGCTTCGATGTTGAACAAGATGCCACCCACGCGATGAAACACGTCGCGCATGATCGATAAATAGGCGAATGGTTCGTCGTGCAAGCAAGGGACGAGAAGGGTTTTTTCCGGGGCGACCAGCGCGGCATGGTACGCCACGCCAAACAAATAGGGCCCGGTAATAATGCGGTCGTAGTGGTCCCGGTTTTCCCGCAAATGCGCCATCAGCGCCCGGCTGTTCACGCTATGACCGATCCAGGCCTCCTCATCGGACCGGCTGAGCGCGCGTCGTTTATCGATGGCGTCCTGAAGATTCAGAAACGCGGCGACATTGCGATCGGCATCCACCGGAAAAAATGTGACGTTCAACCCGCCGAAGGTTCGGGTGCCGGGCGGAACGGTGTTTTCCCAGGTAAAGTGATTGGTTGCGCAGGTGGTTAAAAAGTCCACCTGGCGTCCGTCGGCCGCGGCCCGCTCGGCCAGTGCCTTTAAAAGGGTTTCCGCGCCGCCGACCGTGCCGTGTTCGGCGAAACGGGGGCAAACAAAGGCAATGCGGTTGGCGCGCGGCATGACGGTTCAGCGTCCGTCCGGTTTCTTTTCCAACTCGGCGATCCTCGCCTCGAGTTGCTTGATACGGTCCTGATAATGTTCGTGCAGGCTTTCCAGCCCGGTGACCATCAGCCCGTTAACCGTATTCTGCTGCGACCACATCCGGAAGGTGTAAAACTTCAACAAACTCCAAATGGTCTTTTTCAAGCGGACCAGAAACGGAGCCAGGCGCGCTCGCCGCTCACGGATCTCGAAATCGTTGATGTCTACCAGGGCGGCTTCGCGGAGCGCGGTCAGGTAAAAGGAAAGAAATTCCTCGTCGTCGCGCAGGTTGATGAGGTTGGTGCGTTCGGCCCGGGCGATCCGCGCATCGTCGTATGCGCCTTCCGCCCGCTTGCGGGCGACGGTTTCCTGAATATCGCGGACGATGGCTTCCACGTCCACGCCGGGGGCTCGTATTTCGATAGCGGGGGCGTCGTTCATGCTCCCGGCATTATTGGCAAGGCCCCGTCGATGTCAACCATGCAGGATGAATTTATGCCCGCTGAATATCCGCCCCGAGGGCGCGAAGACGCTCATCAATCGCCTCGTAGCCCCGGTCGATTACATCGGCATTTTCGATCACGCTGACGCCTTGGGCGGCCAGCGCGGCAATCAGCATCGACATGCCGGCGCGAATATCCGGGCTGGTCATGTGGATGCCGTGCAGTTGCGAAGGACCCTGCACCACCACCCGATGCGGATCGCACTGGACGATCCGCGCGCCCATTTCTACCAGCCGGTCGACGAACACCATCCGGCTTTCGAAAAGCTTTTCAAAAAACAGCACGCTCCCGTGGGCCTGGGTGGCCAGTACGATGGCCACGCTCATTAAATCGGAGGGAAATGCAGGCCAAATACCGTCCTCGATCTTCGGAATGGCCGAGCCGAAATCGTTGACCATACGCAGGCGCTTGCGCGCGGGAATATGCAGCGTTCGTCCTCGCGCGGACCATTGAGCGCCCAGCTTGGCGAAGGCCCGGCTTATGACGTCCAGGGTGAGCGGGTCGCCACTGTCGCGAATGGTCAATGCGCCACCGGTGGCCAGCGCCGCCGCCATGTAGCTGCCCATCTCGATATAGTCCGGTCCGATGGTGAAGTCAGCGCCGCCCAAACGCGACCGCCCGCGAATCCGCAACAGGTTGGTCCCGATACCGTCGATGCGCGCGCCCATCGCCGCGAGCAGGCGGCACAAATCCTGCACATGCGGTTCGCAGGCCGCGTTGTAAATGATGGTTTCACCGGAGGCCCGGGCGGCCGCCATGACGATGTTTTCCGTGGCGGTGACGCTGGCCTCATCGAGCAAGAGGCGGGCGCCGGTCAGTTTCTTTTGGCGGAAAACCAGCGTCTCGCCCGCCCGCACGGATATGCCCAACGCCTGCAATCCGGCGAAGTGGGTATCCAGGCGCCGGCGGCCAATCACATCGCCGCCCGGCTGATAAAACTCCGCCCGCCCGGTTCGCGCGACCAGCGGTCCGGCAAGCAGAATCGATGCGCGCACCCGGCGACACAAGTTCCGGTCCAGCCGGACCGGTTGCACATCCGCCGCCTGTAGCCGCACCACCGAACCCTCCCGTTCAACCCGAACCCCCAGCGACTCCAGCAGCTCAAGCATCACCGCAACATCCACGATGGCGGGAACGTTGCGGAGAATAACCGGCTGATCGGTCAATAAGCAGGCGGCCAGCGCAGGAAGCGCCGCGTTTTTATTGCCCACCGGGGTGTAAACACCGGAAATCGGGCGGCCGCCTTTTATGATGAGCCGGGTCATGGTGGGGGAAGGAGTCTTCAGGGTTCGGTGTTCAGGGAGAGGTCATGGGTTCTGTCCCGCATCGTAATCATCATCGTAATCACTCGTGTCCTGCCGAATCGCCGACATTGAGTCTCGAGTACCGTCAACGTCCTGATCCTTTATTCCACCGTCACGCTTTTGGCCAGGTTGCGCGGCTTGTCGATATCCGTTCCCCGCGCCTGGGCGGCGTAATAGGCCAGCAGTTGCAAGGCGACGACATTCACCATCGGGGAAAACTCATCCCGGATCGGCGGAACATACATGATGTCTTCGGCGAAACCCTTTATGTTATCGTCGCCATCGGAGGCGACGGCGATGATGCGGCCATGGCGGGCTTCGACTTCGCGCATGTTGGAGATCATTTTCTCGTACACTTCGTCCCGGGTCTTCGTGCAAATGCAGATAACCGGCAGGTACTCGTTGATCAAGGCGATGGGTCCGTGTTTCATCTCGCCGGCGGCATAGCCCTCGGCGTGTTGGTAGGAAATCTCCTTGTTCTTCAGCGCGCCTTCCAAGGCCGTGGGATAATTGAACTTCCGACCGAGATACAGCGAGCTGGGACCGTCGTGGTGTTTTTCGGCAATGGCTTTGATTGGATCCTTGCGGTCGATCACGTAGTGAATGGCGTCGGGAATTTCCCGTAGCGCGTCAATCAGTTCGGCTTCCTGGGCGGCGGTCAGGTCGTTTCTGGCGCGGGCTAACGCAATCGCGAACAAGGCGAAGGCCATTTGCTGCGCGGTGTAGGCTTTCGTTGACGCGACGCCGATCTCCGGACCGGCCTCGGTGAATAGCGTGGCATCGCTTTCCCGCACCAGGCTGCTTCCCGGCGCATTACAGATGGCAAGGCTCTTGCAGCCGCGGCCTCGCGCCATGCGCACCGAGGCCAGGGTGTCGGCGGTTTCCCCGGACTGCGATACGGAAACAATCAGGGTTTCCGGGCTGATTTTGGCGTCCCGATAACGGAACTCGCTGGCCAGATCGACCTCCACCGCAATGCTGGATAGATGCTCGATCAATAGTTTGCCGTAGATCCCGGCATGACAAGCCGTCCCGCAAGAAACGATCATGATGCGCTGAAGGTTGCGAAAATAGGCATCATCGAACCCGGTAAGGTCGAGCGCCACCCGCCCATTAGCCGTATGCCGACTCAGCAAGTTGCGCAGGACGCGGGGCTGCTCGTGTATTTCCTTGAGCATGAAGGTCTCGAAGCCGGACTTTTCCGCCGCTTCGGCGCTTAGCGTCACTTCCTGTATGTGCAGCGGAACCGGCGTTCCATCGAGCTTGGTGATGGTAATTCCTTCGGGCCGCAACAGCGCCACCTCGCCGTCATCCAGGTAGATCACCTTGCGAATACGGTTGAGTATGGCCGGAACATCGCTGGCGATAAAATATTCGCCATCGCCGACACCGATGATCAGCGGGCTGCCGAGGCGGGCGGCAACGATGTGATCCGGCTCGTTGGCGGAGATGACGCCGATGGCATACGCACCGCGCGCGTGAGCCAGCGCGCGGCGGGTCGCCTCGAACAGGTTCACGCCATCCCGGTCCATCACCTGTCGAATCAGATGCGGAAGCACTTCGGTATCGGTTTCCGAGCGGAACGAGCACCCCGTGGCGGTTAATTCGCGCTTAAGCTCCTGGTAATTTTCAATAATGCCATTGTGGACCACCGCGATGGTTCCGGATGCGTCCAGGTGGGGATGAGCGTTCCGTTCCGAGGGCTCCCCGTGCGTCGCCCAGCGGGTGTGGCCGATTCCGCGCGTCGCCGATAACAACCGGGAACGAAGGCGTTCTTCCAGGTTGTACAAACGACCGACGCTTTTGTGGACGGAAACTTCTCCCGCCTCCATCACCGCGATACCGGCGGAGTCGTAGCCCCGGTATTCCAGGCGACTCAAGCCATCCAGCAAGAGGGGCGTTACCGGCTGCGGCCCCACGTATCCGACAATTCCACACATAATGAATCTTTCTGTTGGTTGGCGGACAAAATAAAACTCGCGCCCGGCCATGTAAAGCCCGGCGCGAGTTGCGCGAAAAGAAAAGTACGCGCGGTTAGTCGATGAGCTGTGTGCCTTTGGGATACAAGGCGGTGCCGGACGTGCCGACCGGGTTAAAGTTCGTTCCCAGGGCGGTGTCGGCATCAATCGAGAAGGCGCTGCCGCCATAACCGACAATGACCGCCGCGCGGGTGCCGAACGGGCGGGCGCGTTCTTCCAGGCGAACAAACTGGTCGAGGTTGCGGCCGTTCAGGTTGATGTTTTGCGTAAACAGTACCGGAGAGCTCGCCTTGAAGCTGCCGTCCACGTCCTCGGTAATGCACCAGACATTGCGAAGCTGGGCATCGAGAAACTCCTGTTCGGTGGAGGCCGGGCGTACCCCGCTGGCGGCAAAGAAGTTGTAGCTCAAGTTAAATGCGGCGTTGGTAACCAGCGTGGCGAAATACTGGGTTGAATCCTGAAATTCGCCAGTGGCTGGCCATGCGGCGGATCCACTTGCGGTCTGAAGCCCCAGGGGATTGTCCAGATCCTTGGAAAACAGGAGTACGAACAGGTTGCGTCCGTTGCTCATGGTTTGGGTGACTTGGCCGCGGAGCAGCGCCTTGGTGACCGCCGGGGCGAGAATCGCCGCCAGCAACGCGATGATCGCGATGACCACGAGCAACTCAATCAGGGTAAAAGCCTTTTTCTTCTTCGAGCGAAACAACCGATTCATGATGAACTCCTGTGCGTTTAATTTAAGGGGCGGTTTGCCGCCTACGTTCAATAGATACCCCAAAGCCCAGAAAAACGTCAACATGCGAAAAATTTTTGTGCCCAAACGACTTGCGCCGATTATGCTGGGGGGGTGAATACCTCAGATTTTGACTACGTTTTACCCGAAGCGTTAATTGCCCAGCACCCCGCCGAACGTCGGGATGGCGCCCGGATGATGGTGCTTCATCGCCGGGAGGCCCGCTGGGAACACGCCCATTTTGCCGATCTGCCCGCATTCTTGCGCGCGGGCGATGTGGCGGTGGTGAACAACACCAAGGTCATTCCTGCCCGATTGATTGGCCGCAAGCCGGGAACCGGCGGGAAGGTGGAGGTTTTTCTGTTGGAGGAAACGGCGCCCCGGGAATGGGATGTTTTGGTGCGGGCGCGGAGGCGTCCCCGCATCAACGACCCGATTGTCTTCGGCGATGGCACGTTGACCGCGGTCATGCTGGAAGAAGGAGCGTTGGGCCGGGCGCGAGTCCGCTTTGAAACCGAGCGCCCCGTTGTCGAATGGGCCGAGGAGCTGGGTGAAACGCCGCTTCCACCGTACATCCAGCGTAAAGACGGCGGGGAATCGGGCGATCGCGCTCGTTACCAAACCGTTTACGCACAACATCCCGGCGCGGTTGCCGCCCCCACCGCGGGCCTGCACTTCACCCCGGAAATGTTTGAGCGCCTTGCCGCGATGGGAATCGCCCGCGCCGAATTGACCCTACATGTCGGCATCGGAACCTTTCGTCCGGTCAGCGTGGATACCATTACGGAACACCGCATGGAAGCCGAGCGGTATCAGATTACCGGGGAGGCGGCCGCGCTGATTCAGCGTTGCCGGGAGCGTGGCGGGCGATGCCTGGCCGTGGGCAGCACCAGCGTGCGAACCCTGGAGGAGGTATTCGCCCGACATGGCACGCTGATGGCATCCGAAGGACGCACCGATCTGTTCATTTATCCGCCGTTCACCTTCCGCGCCGTTGATGCCATCCTCACGAATTTTCACCTCCCCAAATCCACCCTGCTCATGATGATGAGCGCCTTCGCCGGCCGGGAGCTCATGCTCGCCGCCTATGAGGAGGCGGTGCGACAACGCTACCGCTTCTTCAGCTACGGCGACTGCATGCTCATCGTGTAAACCAAGCCGGGGTCAACGCTTAAACGCTAAGCGCGCGCCCCGATTTAATCGTTAAGCGTTGACCCCTGCTTGGTGGCTTCGATCATGCGGGTGCATTCGGCGGAGGCGGTTTCTGCCGCCGCGCGATCCAAGATCCCCAGGCGGGTCCGGCGCAGGAGCAGGTCCTCGGCGTTGCAGGCCATCTCTTCACGAACGGCATAGGCAATCCACGCCGGCGACGGAACATGTAGGTAAGATTCCGGTTCGTTGTTCGCGGAAATCATCAGATGCGCGGTTTGGCTGGGTCGGAACGGCTGGCCGATGACCGCCAACGCGCGATCAACCGCCGCCTCACCCATGGCCCGGCAGGTCGTCCACTTTCCTCCGTAGACGGACACCAGCCCGGAGTCGGACACCGCAACACGGAAGTCGCGGATGATCGCCGAGGTTTTCTGCGTACGGCTGGGGCGGGGCAGGGGACGTAGCCCGGCAAACATCCCGCGAATGTCCTCCCGCACCGGGGCGCGGGATAGCCATGACCCCGCCGCTTCGAGCACGTAGTCGATTTCCTCCTGAAGCGGTTGTGGCGGGCGCTCGGGATCCGGCCAGGGGGTGTCGGTGGTGCCCAGTAACGTCCGTCCATGCCAGGGAATGGCGAATAGCACCCGGCCATCCCGGGTCCGTGGAATTAACAAGGCCGATTCCCCGCCGATGAAGCGATGATCCAAAACGAGGTGAATACCCTGGCTGGCGATGATCCGTGATTCCGTTGCCGGTTCGTCCATCCGGCAAATTCCGACTGTATGAACCCCGGTGGCGTTGATGACACACCGGGCATCGATTCGGTAAACGGAGCCCTTCTCGCGGTCTTCCACATCAAGGCCCGAAATTCGTCCGCCTTCTTTGCGCAAGCTGATAACCGGAGCGTAATTAACCGCCGCGCCGCCCAATTCCACGAGGGTCCGCACAAATGCGATTATCATGCGGGCATCGTCGAATTGGCCGTCGAAATACTTCACGCCGCATGCATAAGCGGAGGGCTTCACCCCGGGCAGGGCGTTCGCGGTTTCGTTTCGGCTTAACCGGCGCGCCCGGTGTTCGGGTGCGGTGTGGGCGAGCGCATCGTACACATGCATCCCGGTCCGGCACCCGATTTGCTCGGCGAAATGACGGCACGGAATGACAAACGGCAACGGCCGGACCAGCGAAGGGGCGGCCCGAAAAAACCAGGCGCGCTCCCGCAGCGACTCCCGTACAAGGCTGATTTGGCCCTGTCGCAAATACCTGACGCCGCCGTGAATCAACTTGGTGCTACGGCTGGATGTTCCCTCGCCAAAATCGCCCCGCTCGACCAGCGCAACCCTCAACTTGCGACTGGCCGCGTCGAGCGCGCAGGCCAGACCGGTTGCACCTCCGCCGATGACCACGACATCCCACGGCGGGGAGCGATCCGCCAACCGCATGATCATGTCATCGCGAAGCGTAGCCATAGCGCCAGCCTACGCCGGATCAAGCGGAATGTCTATTCGCGCATTCGCGCACCGGGTTTTGCGGCTCCCCCGGGCGCATCCGCGATTCACGGCCTGAACATATAGGCGAGAACACAGCAAAAATGCACGAAGTTCCAATCTTTGGAAAAAGCATGCCGGAAAAGTTCCAAGCCTTGGAAGTCAACGCATGGCGTCAGGCGAAATGTCTGTTTCCCCATCCCGCGAGGGGCTTTCATCATGTCATTTTAAAACAGACGATCGTCATATTTATAATGATGTTGAATGATCTATCGCTAACGGTATGGGGAATCACCTCGCCCGCGTAGCCCGCCCACACCCGGAGCGTCCCTGATCAATTCAACACGTCAGAGATACGTCCCCTCGGCCCCTTCCTCAAAACCATTGCGCAAGACCGCCCACCTCTGACATGATCCCGGGTTATGACAAAACGGTTACTTGTTATGGGATGCTTGTTGGCGGCGTTGGGCGTGACGGCATCGGCAGCGCCACGGGCGACATGGTCGCTTGATGAACTTCCGGTGGACGGATTCGCCGCCACGGTCAATGAGCGCATCATCACGATCGGCGATGTATTCATGTCGATCCGGGAAACGCTCGAGCGTTTGCGCATCATGCACGGCGGAGCCGATCTCCGGGAAAAAACCCGCGAGGCGTTTCTGGCCGGGCTGGAGCGGTTGATCGATCAAGCGCTGATTCTCGAGGAGTTCAAGGGACAGGAAATCCAAATTCCGGAACGCCTGATCGACGAACGGATCAACGAAGTGGTTTTTGAACGATATGATAACGACCGCGCATCCTTTTTCGCGGCCTTGGCCGAGCAGCAGATCACCCTCGAGGAATGGCGTGAAACGATTCGCGACGGGTTGATCATTCGCATCATGCGCAGCCGCGAGGTCGGCGAGCGCATCGTGGTATCACCCCGCCAGATTCTGGAAGCGTACGAAGCCCGCGTGGACCGGTATCAGGAACCCGAACGGATTCGGTTGCGGTTGATATTCATGGCCCCCGGCGATGACCCGGAGGCGACGCGCACGCGCCTGGAATCCGGTTTGGCGCGGCTCGACGAAGCGACCTCGTTTGCTGACCTGGCCCGGGAACTATCCGAAGACCCGTCGGCGACTTTGGGTGGCGATTGGGGCTGGATCGATCCCGCGCAATTGCGTGATGAATTAAAAACGGCCCTAGGACATCTTGCCTCGGGCGATATTTCCGGGATCATCGAGACGCCAGAGGGTTTTTATGTTGCGCGGGTGGAAGAGCGCCGTGAGGCCTCGGTGAAGTCGTTCGCGGAGGTCCGCCACGAAATTGAAAGCGAACTGCGCGAACGGCAGGCGGACCGGCTCTATCAGGATTGGGTCACCCGCCTGCGGAATAAATATGCGGTGATCTACCACATTCCTGTTCCCCCGTTGCCATGAGTCCGCGACCGCTTCGGATTGGCATCACCTTGGGCGACCTCAACGGCATCGGGCCGGAGGTGGCAGTCAAGGCGCTGGCTCCGGCGCGCGAGGGGGCGCCGCCGCATCACGCCGTATTGATCGGCGCCCGCGCCGCGCTGGCGGATCTTTGCCGCCGCCTGCGCCAACCAATCCCGCCCTCCTGGCATCCGGGCGCGCCGTTTCCGCGTGCGTCCGCGGTCGTGTGGGAGCCGGTTGCATTTCCGGAGTTGGCGCGGACGCCCGGTCGCGTGACCGTGGAGGCTTCGCGCGCGGCCGCGGCATGGATTCGCGCCGGAACGGAAGCTTGTCTGGCCGGCCACCTGGATGCGCTGGTGACCGCGCCGATTTGCAAGGAGGGGTTTCATCGCGCCGGAATTGATGTCCCCGGGCACACGGAAATGCTGGCGGAATTGACGGGCGCCCGGCGCTACGCGATGATGCTTTTCGGCGGCCCGCTCCGCGTTGTGCTTGCCACCCGGCACATCCCACTGGCGGATGTACCGCGTCGCATCACCGCCCCGCTCGTAAAGGAGCAGGTCCGCCTGACCGCCGAAGCCCTGGGCTGGATGGGGCTCCGTCGCCGGCGCATCGCCGTATGTGGTTTGAATCCCCACGCGGGGGAGGGCGGAGATATCGGCCGGGAAGACCTCGCGATCATCGCGCCGGCGGTGCGCGCGTTGCGTCGCGCCGGGCTGGATGTACATGGCCCCCAGCCCGGTGACACGGTTTTTTACCAGGCCGCGAACGGTGCGTACGATGCGGTGGTGGCGATGTACCACGACCAGGGGTTGGCGCCGTTGAAGCTCATTGCCTTTGATTCCGGGGTGAACGTCACGCTCGGCTTGCCGATCGTTCGTACGTCGCCGGATCACGGCACGGCGTTCGACCTGGCCGGGCGCCTCCGCGCCAACCCTTCCAGCATGATCGAGGCGATCCGACAGGCGGCGCGGCTGGCGCGACGCAAAAATCCCTGGGCGCGTCATGGGTGAATTGCCGCCTCGTTCGTCCTTGAACCGACCCAGCGCGGTGCGCGCATGGATTCAGGACCATGACTTTCTACCCAGCAAGGTGTTGGGGCAAAACTTTCTGATCGACGACAACATTCTCACCATCATGGTGGAGGCCGCCGCGCCTGCTTCCGAAGACCGGATTCTGGAGGTTGGGCCTGGGCTAGGCATGCTGACCGAACCGCTGTTGGAGCGTACCGGCGGGGTGGTGGCGATCGAAAAGGATCATCGATTGGCCGAGCATCTGCGCGAACACTTGGCTGACCGCTCGGGGTTTACCTTGATAGAGGCGGATGCGCTGACCGTCCCGCTGGATACACTGTGCCGGGAACACCGTCTCAACAAGATGGTGGCCAATCTGCCGTATTCGGTGGGCAGCCGGATCTTGGTGACGTGTTTTCAGCAAGCGGAGGGTTTCGAGCGCCTGGTGGTGACGGTGCAACGCGAAGTGGGTGAGCGGTTGGCGGCCGCGCCGGACACCCCGGACTACGGCCTGCTCGCCATCTGGGCGCAGATGGACTATGAGGTCCGCGTGGTCAAATTGGTCTCGCCGTCCTGTTTTATGCCGCGCCCCCAAGTGACCTCGGCGATTGTGCGAATGGTGCGTAGCGGAAACCGGCGGGCCGGCCTGCGGCATGCCGGACGTTTTGACGCGCTGATCAAGGCGGCATTTTCACGTCGCCGCAAACAGATGGGAACGATTCTGCAGGCGGTTCGATTTCCGGGCCAAACCGTCGAGGGTCGAACCGCGCTTGCCGCGGCGGGCATCGATCCGGCCCGCCGTCCGGAAACCCTGGCGGTGGAGGAGTGGATCGCCCTGGCCGACGGGCTGTAGACGCTTCCAATCCCTAACGGCGCCATCCGGAGATCAGCCAGCCGATGAGCAATCCCAGACCGAGAACGACCGGCAACAGCAAGGCTTTGGACATGGAAAAATCCCACAGCAAAAACCGAACCGTCACCGCGCCTGCGTTTTGAAACACCACAATGAGCGCTACGGCCACCAGTACCAACACGCTATACTTTTTGATCGGATTCATCATGGATGTCATACTACCATGGACGCATAAAGGAATCGAGTGACATCATGGAAGCATCGGTATTGGAATGGATCGGATACAGCGCCTCGGCGATCATCGCCCTGTCGTTGCTGATTACCAACCTGTGGTATTTTCGTTGGATCAACCTGGTCGGGGCCGCCTTGTTTTCCCTGTACGGTGTGTTGATCGGTGCGCCGCCGGTGGCGATTCTGAACGGGCTGATCGCCGCGATCGACGCCTACTTCATCGTACAGATGACCCGCCGGGTGGATTACTTTCACTACCTGACCGTCACCTTCAAGGACAGCCCGTTCCTTCGTTATTTTTTGCGTTATTACACACGGGACATCGGCCACTTCTTCCCGCGCTTTTATCCGGAAAAATTATCCCCGGACCAGAAATACACCTTTGTGTTGCGCAATGCGGTTTCGGTCGGCGTGTTTTCCTACCATGTGGACGGGGATTGCGCGGTGATCGATCTGGACTACACGATTCCGGCCTACCGGGACTTGAAAAACACCCGCTATTTGATTCGCGAGGCCCTTGATGAGGAGTTCCGGCAACAGGGCATTCGCCGCCTGTGCACCTACACCACCGTGGCCAGGCATATCGCGTACATCAAGAAGATGGGTTTCACCGAGGATGCGGAGCAGCCCAACCTCTACCGCCTCGATCTGCCCATGAAGTAGCCGGGATTATTCCCGGGGCTTGGTGGTGACGTCCACGGCGACCAGGCAAAGGTCGTCCTCCAGAGGAACGCCTTTGGTAAACGTGTCGATCGACTGGATCAGCGCGTCGAGAATTTCCGGGGTGGATTTATAAATGTTGGCCTGGAGCACCTTCTCCATTCGGGCCAGCCCGTATTCCTCGCCGTCGGGGTTGGCGCATTCGTACACGCCGTCGGTGAAGAAGATAAAGGTGTGTCCATCAAGCAGGCGCACGGTTTCGCCCGGATACTTTTCATCGCCGATCAGGCCGAG
This sequence comes from uncultured Verrucomicrobiota bacterium, assembly GCA_937873455.1. Taxonomy (GTDB): domain Bacteria; phylum Verrucomicrobiota; class Kiritimatiellia; order CAIVKH01; family CAIVKH01; genus CALMUP01. Next base: position 30,475 of record CALMYG010000032.1, on the reverse strand, counting down.
CGCGGCGCCGCGCGGCTGCGGGTTGGTCAGGCGCGACACCCGCGAGCGATCGCGGTGGAGCTGAAAGGGCGGGGGGTGTCCCGCGCAGGCGTACGTGGCGATGCGCGACGTGGTGTCGGCCACCAGATAAAAGCCCGAGGCGAAAATCGGTTCGGGAAGGACGTTAAGGATGTCGGCGAATTCGTGATTCATTTCTTTAAGGAAATAAGCGGCGTTGCGGGCTTGGGGCTGAAGCTCGGAGAGCAGCGCCCGCAGGATTGCGGTGATCAAGGCGCTGCGTACGCCATGCCCCATCACGTCGGTAATAAACACGCCGGCGCAATCGTTGCCGATGGGGATAATGTCAAAAAAGTCGCCGCCGACCGCCATGGTCGGCTGGTAGCGGTGGTGGAATTCCAGGCGAAGACGCCCTTCGATATGCACCGCCGGCACTTCGGGATACGGGCGGTTCAGCAAGGCCTGCTGAAATTCCTTGGCGAGCTCCATGTCCCGGGCGAGTTCGTCGCTCATCGCCTTGGATTGAGCCAGGGCGTCGGCCCGGCTTTTTTCCAGCCAGTCCTTGATCAGCCGGCTGGCCCGTCCGGAGGTGACGTGACCACCCCGGACCCAGGGAAATTCCTGCAGGATCGGATCGTCATCCGGCAGCTTGCCGAATGCCGTTTTCATCAACCACACCCCGGCGTCGGTTGCGTCATCGCCCAGGGAGAGTACGTACTGGGCGGTGCGTCGCCAGGAACAGATCAACAGGACAACCCCGGCGCCAATGGCAATGACGAGCAGAATAACCAGGCCGAGCAGGACGGGATCATCCGGAACCCCGGCCCGCCATAACACAATCATGGCGATGACTCCGGCCAATACGGCCAGAGCCGACGGGGCCGCCGCATGCCATAGCATCCAGCTCTTGACGCTGCGTTGTAATGTGTTCATGGCGCGTTGACTTGACGCAGTTGGATTGTAAGCAGGCAACGTCAGGAATCAACGCAATAAGAGGAAATTCTCAAAATTAATCTTATAGTATCCGGGTGATGCAACCCAACGACGTCATTCAACCGACCGCGCAGGGATTGTTTTGCCCGCGCGGCAATTTTTATATCGATCCGTGGCGTCCGGTGGAGCGGGCGTTGGTGACGCACGCCCATGCCGATCATGCGCGTTGGGGCTGCGATGCTTATATGGTCGCCTCGGAGGGTCTCGGCGTCTTTCGCGCCCGGCTTGGTTCCGAAGCGCGTATTGAAACCTTGTCCTACGGCGAAACCCGCACGATCAACGATGTGAACGTTTCCTTTCACCCGGCCGGCCACATCCTCGGCTCCGCGCAAATTCGCCTGGAGGTCGACGGGGAGGTCTGGGTGGTCACCGGCGACTATAAAACCGGACTCGACCCGACCTGTGCGCCGTACGAACCGGTGCGGTGCACGGTGATGATAACCGAATCAACGTTTGGTCTTCCGGTGTATCGCTGGCCCGATCCGGCCGTTGTATTTGAAGCCGTGAACGCCTGGTGGCGCGAAAATGCCGCCGCGGGATTGACCTCGGTCGTGTTTGGCTACGCCTTGGGAAAAGCCCAGCGTCTGCTTGCCGGGTTGGATGCCACCATCGGGCCCGTGTACACGCACGGCGCGGTGGAGGCCATGTGTGAGGTGTATCGCGCTGCCGGAGTCAGCCTTCCGGTCACCCGCCGGGTTGAGCGGGATATCCGGCTGAACGGATCGGAGGGCGCGCTGGTCGTGGCCCCGCCATCGGCGGATGATTCGCCTTGGATGCGCCGGTTTCAACCGTACGCCACCGCGTTTGCCTCCGGATGGATGCTGGTGCGCGGTGCGCGCCGCCGCCGTGCCGTTGATCGCGGCTTTGTGTTGTCGGATCACGTGGACTGGCCCTCCCTGCTGGCCGCCGTGGAGGCGTCCGGTGCGGAGCGGGTGGGCGTGACCCACGGAAATGCCGCCGTTGTCGCTCGTTTCTTAAATGAACGCGGACGCACGGCGTGGGCAATTCCTTCCCGTTACACCGGTGAAAACGATGACGATTCGTCCGCCTCCGCCGAAGAAACGGGGGGCGCATCGTGAAAGCCTTCAGCGCCTTGTATCGCCGGTTGGATGAAACAAACAAAACCTCGCGCAAGCGCGAGGCGCTGGTCGATTATTTTCGCGCCGCGCCGCCGGAGTCCGCCGCCTGGGCGGTGTTTATCCTGACCGGCCGCAAGATCAAGCGGGCGTTGCCGACGTCGTTGCTCCGGGCATGGGCCCGGGAGCGCGCCGGGTTGCCCGAGTGGTTGTTTGAGGAGTCGTATCAGGCGGTGGGCGATCTCGCCGAAACCGTCGCCTTGCTGTTGCCGCCCGCCGCGAACGAACGTGCCTGGCGGCTGCCGGAGTTCATGGCCGAACGGGTGCTGGCGCTTTCCACCGCCGGTGAGTCCGAACGTCGCGCGTTGGTCGAAGCGACATGGAACGAACTCTCCGCCCCAGAACGTTTTCTCTTCAACAAATTGCTGACCGGCGGGCTCCGGGTCGGCGTTTCCGAAAAGCTGGTGATCCAGGCGTTGGCCGAAGTGGCGGGCGTTCCCGCCGAAGTTATTGCCCACCGCGTGACCGGTGATTGGCAACCGACCGGTGCATTTTACCATGCGTTGATTGCCCGCGAAACGTCGGATGCGCTCAGCGGCCGTCCGTATCCGTTTTATCTGGCCAGTCAGCTCGAACGACCGGAGTCGACGCCGGTTTTCGGGCCGGATTGGAGTGCGGAATGGAAGTGGGACGGCATACGCGCGCAACTCATTCGCCGCGAAAACCGGACCACCTTGTGGTCGCGCGGCGAAGAAATGGTTACGCCGGCGTTTCCAGAACTTGAAGCGGCGGCGGAGGCCCTGCCCAACGGGTGCGTGCTCGATGGCGAAGTGCTGGTCTGGAATAACGGACCGCTTCCGTTTGGCGCGTTGCAGCGGCGGCTCGGACGCAAGAATCCCGGCAAAACCCTGCTCCGCGATGCGCCGGTCATCCTCATGGCCTACGACCTGTTGGAATATTTGGGCGCGGATATTCGGGAACAGCCGTTGGCGGTTCGCCGCGAACGGTTGCGCGCGGTGTTATCGGCGGTCGCTTCCGACCGTTTATTGCTTTCGCCGGCCCTGCCCGCCGAGTCGTTTGCCGCTGTGGCGGCGCTTCGCGCAAAGGCGGCGGCGCACGGGGCGGAGGGCGTGATGCTCAAGCGCGTGCGTTCGCCGTATCGCGTGGGGCGCGTTCGCGGCGACTGGTGGAAATGGAAAGTTGATCCCATGACCGTCGACGCCGTCCTCCTCTACGCGCAGCGCGGTCATGGCCGCCGTGCCGGTTTGTATACCGATTATTCCTTTGGTATTTGGAAGAACGGCGAATTGGTGCCATTCGCCAAGGCCTACTCGGGATTGACCGATGCGGAAATCCGCGAGGTGGATGCATTCATACGTACCCACACGGTTGAAGCGTTCGGCCCGGTGCGCACGGTGGAGCCCCGGCTGGTCTTTGAACTGGGCTTCGAAGGCATTCGCAGATCGACGCGCCACAAATCGGGTTTGGCGGTGCGCTTTCCGCGAATCCTGCGCCGTCGCACCGACAAACGACCCGAAGAGGCGGATACCCTGGAGCGTGTGTTGGCGTTGCTTCCGGAAGCCGGCAGCGACCCGGAGGCCGGGCGATGAGCACGATAACGCGTGTTGAGGACTGGTTCGCCGGGCGAGGTTGGACGCCTCTCGCGTTTCAACGCGAAGCATGGTCGGCGTACCAACAGGGCCGCAGCGGATTACTGATCAGCGCCACCGGAACCGGCAAAACCTTGGCCGCGCTTCTGGGGCCGGTTTTGGTTCACGGGGACCGCGCGGACATTTCGCATCCCCTCCTCTGGATCACCCCCATGCGCGCCCTCGCCGCCGATCTTGAGCGCAATGTGCGGCGAACGCTTCAGGAGTTGGGTCTCGCATGGACGGTTGAAACGCGAACGGGCGATACGGAAAACCGGGTGCGCGCGCGACAGGCCAAGCAATGGCCCACGGTGTTGATTACCACGCCGGAAAGCCTGTGCCTGCAATTTTCCCGACCGGAGCATCCGGAGCGGCTGGCGACGCTTCAAGGCGTGGTGGTGGATGAGTGGCACGAATTGGTGGGCAATAAACGGGGCGTGTTGACCCAGTTGGCACTCGCCCGGTTGCGTGCGTTGCGACCGGATGCGCGCGTGTGGGGGGTGTCCGCCACGGTGCGTGATCCGGAGCGGGCGGCCTTGGCGCTGCTGGGTTCCGACGCCGATCCGGTTGTTGTGCGTGGCCCGGAGCGCCGCGATCTGGAGCTGGTCACGATCCGCCCGGCAAGCATGGAGCGCTTTCCGTGGGCCGGGCATTTGGGGTTGCGCTTGCTCGATGCTGTAATCGCCGAAATGGAGCTCGCCGCCACCAGCCTGCTGTTCACCAATACCCGTGCGCAGTCCGAACAATGGTATCAGGCGTTGTTGACCGCCCGTCCGGATTGGGCCGGCAGCATCGCCTTGCACCACGGATCGCTTGATCGCGAAGCCCGCCGCTGGGTGGAGCAAGCGCTCGATACCGGCGCGGTGCGCTGCGTCGTGTGCACCTCCAGCCTGGACCTCGGCGTGGATTTTGCGCCGGTGGATACGGTGTTTCAGGTCGGCAGCCCGAAAGGGGTTGCCCGGTTGATCCAGCGCGCGGGACGCAGCGGCCATCAACCGGGGCGCACGCCGCGCATCGTATGCGTACCGACCCACGCCTTTGAATTGATTGAATTTTCCGCCGCGCGCTCGGCGATCGCCGCTGGAGATCTTGAACCGTGTGAGCCGCCGGTCGCTCCGCTGGATATCCTGGTACAGCATCTGGTCACCCTGGCCGCGGGCGGCGGATTTTTCGCCGAAGACGCGTGGCGCGAAGTCCGCACCGCCTGGAGTTACCGGTCGTTAACCGAGGCGGACTGGAAGTGGGCGCTGGCGTTTATCACGTCCGGCGGCGCAGCGCTTGGCGCCTATGAGCAGTTCCGGAAAGTCGACGTGGTCGACGGGTGTTACCGGGTAACCAAGCGCCGGGTCGCCCAATGGCACCGGATGCATATCGGGGCCATCGCCGCCGACGCGTCGGTTCGGGTGGCGTATGTGCGGGGTGGCGGCATCGGCGCCGTGGAAGAAGCCTTCGCCGCGCGCCTGAAAAAGGGCGACCGGTTTACCCTCGGCGGTCATATACTGGAAGCGGTGCGGTTGGTGGACGCGACGTTGTTCGTTCGGGCCGCGCCGAACCGCGCCAAAGAACCGCTGGTGCCGCGCTGGATGGGCGGGCGTATTCCTTTGTCCGGCGCACTGGCTTCGCGGGTGCGCGGTCGTCTGGAGGAGGCGGCGCGCGGGGGTTGGGTCGATGAGGAGATGGCCGCGGTTCGCGATGTTCTGGAGCAACAGCAGGCGTTGTCGCAACTTCCCCGTCCCGGGGAGGTGCTTGCCGAAACCACGGCCTCGCGCGATGGCGTTCACGTGTTTGTTTATCCATTCGCCGGTCGCGCGGTACATGAGGGCCTTGCCGCGCTGTTGGCCTGGCGGATCAGTCGTACCCGACCGATCACCTTTGCCATCGCCGCCAACGACTACGGGTTTGAATTGTTGGCGGCGGAGGATCCGGCCTGGACCGTGGAGGCCTTGGCCGCCGCCTGGCACGAGGATGATCTCGAACGGGACATCGCGGCCTGTCTCCACGATGGCGAAATGATTCGCCGCCGCTTCCGGGAAATCGCGCGCATTGCCGGTTTGATTTTTGAAGGGTATCCCGGCGCGCGTAAATCCTTCAAAAGCGTGCAGATTTCCAGCGGATTGTTGTTTGATGTGTTTTCGCGGTATGAACCCGGCCATCCGCTTCTTGGTCAGGCCGCGCGGGAAATGCGCGAGGATATTTTCGAGTGGCGGCGGTTGGTCGATGCGCTGGCGATGCTGCGCGCTTCGCGGTTGCGCCTGGTTGCCACGCCGGTGTTCTCGCCGCTGGCGTTTCCGTTGGTCGTGGATCGTATGCGCCACCGTATTTCCTCGGAAAGTTTGGAAGACCGGGTTCGCCGTTTGCTGGCGCGCATGATGCGGCGTCAGCCTGATCGCGAGGGCGTGGCGGTATGAAGGTGTCGATCGCCGGTCATCTCGTGGAATTGTTGCCGGAAAAAGCCGCCTGGCTGGAAGCAACGCGTACGCTGCTCGTCGCGGATGTTCATGTGGGCAAAGAGAGCCATTTTCATGCCCACGCGATTCCCGTGCCGCCAGGCATGCGGCACGATGATCTGGCGCGCCTCAGCCGTTTGCTGGCGGCACGGCCCGCGCGGCGCTTGGTGGTGCTGGGCGATTGGATCCATTCGCGCCATGCGCTGACGCCGGAGGTTGAGCGTGATGTGACGGCCTGGCGCACGCGCCAGGCCGGGGTGGAGGTTGTGCTCGTGCGTGGAAATCACGACCGGGGCGCCGGTCGTTTACCGGCGTCGTGGAAGATATCGGAATGCGACCGCATCGAAGAACATGAATGGGTTTTTCGTCATGAACCGGACACCCGGAAAACCGGATTCGTTTTTTGCGGGCATCAGCACCCATGCGTTCGCCTTGGTTATGGTCGCGGACCGCGCGAGCGGTTGCCGTGTTTTGTGTTGCGCCCGCGCGAGCTCGTGTTGCCGGCGTTCGGATCGTTTACCGGCGGTCATCCCGTTTGGCCCGGTCGCGGGCGGCGGATTTTTGCGGTGACGGATTCTTCCGTGTTGGAAGTCGGCGAAGCACCGAACCATGAGCCCGGGCCGGATGATTATGCTCCAGGCGGATGATCCGACCCGTATCGGGGCCGGCCTTCGGCGGCCAACAGCCACTCCGCCCGCTCGCCTCCGCCTTCGAGCATGATCAGTCCGGGCGGGCGGCCCGGGTTCTGCGCGGCTTTTTCGTGGTCGGCGAGGTGGTCATCCAGCCGCTTGCGCTCCTCGATCAGATAATCGTACCGCGGATCGGCGGGATGGATCAACGGCGGACCCAAACGCCGGTGTGTGGTTGCGGTAGGTTCGTGTCCGGCGAAACCGCCTTGTATCAAGCGTGTCAATTCGGCCATGCGTTTTGGGGGCAACGTTTTGGCCCGGCCCGGCAGCAGCGCCGATATGGGCATGGAGCGTTGATTCCACAAGCAGAGCACCCGTAACGGGTTCAACGCCAATCCCGTTGCCCACTCCCCGGGGACGGCCGGCGTGGCGTAACGGCTGAACGGGATTCCGTTGACCCGGCCGTCATGCGGGTGGTTGATGATCAAGACATAAACCGGACCCCAGGCGGCCGAAACGTCGCTGGCGGGCCGGAGGATCATAACCGCTCCCGGCACGCAGGCCTCGCGCACGGGCGCGGAGCGTTCGTAGCGCAGTGCGCTTGCGGGGGGCGGTTGGTGCGGGTCCGTCGTTTCGTGTAACCGTTGGTCAATCCGCCGTTCCGTCAACCAGGCGGCCAGACGTTTGCGCGCGTTCTCCTCCGAGCCGCGAATCCTATAAGGTGGCATGTTCATATCTTCTTAAGGAAACGAGTCGCGCGTTTTTCCACAAAAATCTTCTCGGAAAGTATTTTTTCCAACGCCGCCAAGGTGTACAGGGCCATGTGGCGTTGGGCTGCCGCCGGTTCATCGGGATGGCTGCGCGCGATGTGGCTGGCCACAAACTTCACGCCAACCAGGTATTGTTTATACAACAAACTTTTGCTGGACTGGGTCCAATCCAGCAGGCGCGGATCGTCCAACGCCAACCCCTGCGAACGCCCCCACATGGCGATTCGTTGCCGCGAGGATAATCCGGGATAAACGGCGGCGGCATGTTGGTCGGCCAGGGCACGCCACTCGCGTTCGGATAGCGCGTCGCAGGGGTCCACCGGGTCGGGCAGCAAATCCTCCAGCGCGGAGGGTTGAACATCATCGCCGGCGATCGGGCGTTGCAGCGAGGTCATGAAGGCTGGCGCGTAATTGCGCCGCAACGTTTCCCGCACCACATCCCGCATCAGCAGGGATGCTCCTGCTTCCACCGCGGCGGTCCATCCATCGCCCGTGCGATCCGCGCGTTCAAACAACCAGTCTTTGTAACGTTTTCCTGCCCGGTTGGCCCCGACGCGAGCCTGGGTTTCCAGTAAATGCCAGGCGTCCGCAGCCTCCGCAACCTGCAATTCGACCCCGTAGTGGCCGATCGTGTGGCCAAGCCGACGCAACGCGGCGCGAAACCGCGATGCTCCAAATGCCCGAAGCATCCCGGCGGTCGCGTCGTCGCAAAGACCGGCCGCGCAAGCTTTTTTCCAAGCCCGCCAAGCCGCCTCCGTCGTAATCGTGTCCCCGGTGTTCACGGTGGTTTTTTAAAACACAGCGAAAATTTTATTTTGTTGCGTAACAGCAGGTTGCGAATGCGGAAAAAAATAATTTTATAAATCCGCCCCGCTCGTTTCCTTAAGAGAATGGAATCATGAAGTTGAGCAGGTGCTCACGAAGATTAGCAACAACAAAAACACAGAAGGAGAAAAACCATGAGTTCCATGAATATCGCGATCCTGATGGGCAACCTTACCCGGGACCCTGAAAAACGAACCACCCCGACCGGCATGGCGGTGTCCGATCTCGGCCTCGCCGTATCCGACAACTACAAGGACAAGGACGGCAAGCTCATCGAGCGAACCTGCTTTGTCGATGTGATTGCCTGGGGCCGTCAGGCGGAAACCTGTGCCCAGTATCTCAAAAAGGGATCGCCCGTTATGGTCGAGGGCAAGTTGCAGCTTGACCAATGGAAAACCGACAACGGTGAAAAGCGGTCCAAGCTGCGCGTCAAAGCTACCCGCATTCAATTTCTTGGCCGGGCGGCTGATGCCGACAAGCCGGGCAGCGTCGAAGTCATGGAAGAAGAAAACGCGGAATCCGTACCCTTTTAACCATCAAGGAAACAACGTATCATGCAACACCAAACGACACGCGAACACGATGACGTTACCGGACCGGAACCGCGCACCGATTTCAAGGGGCGTTCCCTTGGCTTGTATCATCCCAACAGCCGGGGCGCGGGCAGCGCGCTGCGGCTGGAGCCGCGGGTCAACCGCGACGACTCGGAGCGTTACAATTGCTTCTTTCTGGAAATGGCCGCGCAAAAAACGCCGGCGCGACGGGACAGCAACGGCGTGGTTCCGGCCACCTTCGACTGGGCCAATAAAATCACAGTCAAGCTGGGCTTTCTCGATGTCGCCGAGCTGATTGCCGTGTTGGAGGGCCGCCTTCCCCGGGCTGGTGGCGAGCGCAACGGCATTTACCATGCCACCGGAAGCGGCAATACGGTCATTGCTTTTGTCCGCAACGAGGAAAACGGGTCGTTCTACCTCGCCCTTTCAGCGAAACGCCATGGTGCGGATGCCGTTCGCAAGGTGGGGATTACCCTCAGCCCGGTTGAGGCGGCCGGACTGCGTTGCCTGCTGCAGACGGGGTTGTTCTTTGTAACCTTTTCTTCCTGGCAGCGGGAGCAATCGCTTCCAGGCGCGGCCCGGCGGGAGCGGAGCGTGGCAATCGCCGCATGAACGGAGAACCAACGATGAGGCGTCTTCATCATAAAAGAAACGTAACCGTGGCCCTGCTTCTTGCCGTGGCCCTGGTCGGTTGGGCGGGTTGGCAACACGAGCCGGGCGGGTTACATCGCCCGCCCGGCGATTCCGCTCCCGATGAGGCCATGATGCGGCTGCTGGAACAGCACATCCCGTTCGCGCTGCAAGCACGCGCCGCCCCCGGTCCGCATTGCGATGTGATCGACCTCGAAATCGTCGTCATGCTGGACGAGCAAGGCCGTGAACTCGAATACCGGTGGCGGGTGATGGATGGCGACACCGTGCAGCTTGAGTGCGCGGACTTTTACGACCTGTATTACCGTTGCGATGCTCCGTCGTGTTACCAGATTCGTGCGGTATGGAAACGCGAAACCGCCGAAAAGCCGGTTGCCGTTCGCCGGGGCGCCGTTTGTTTGGAATGAACCGGGCCGAATGCGTTAATACCGGAAACTGCTTTTGCCGATGAATTCCCGGAGCAGGGACGTCGGCGGCACGAGGTCGTGCGGGATGCCGAGGAAGCTGCCGAGAAAGTCCTGAAGCCGGCGGGCTTCGCCGTATTGCGGGTCGTCCGGCTTCACTTCGGCGAGCAGCGGTTCGGCGAACGGCTTCAGTACGGCAAGTTCGTAATCCAGCGCGGAGTTGAAGGCGATATCCGCTTCTTCCTGGAACGGGAAAATCCAGGCCTTTTCTCCTCGGCGCACGCTTGGCCACATTTTCATGGTGGTGAGGGCGGAATGGCCGCGGAACTGGTTGTCGCGCACCAGCCGCCGGACGAGGCGGTTATCGGTGGTGGCAATCCGGTTGTGGGAGTCGAGGTTCAACTGGGTGAGGGCGCTGATGTAAATTTTGAATTTGTTGTCGGCGGCGATGGCCTCGGTGAGGCGCGGGTTGAGGCAGTGAATGCCCTCCAGAATCACCACCTGGTCGCCCCGCAGTTGAAGGTGATCGCCGGGAAATTCCTTTTGCCCTTTTTCAAAATTAAATTTGGGCAGGTCGATGGTTTTGCCCTCGATGAGGTCGGCGAGGTGTTGATTGAACAGGGCGAGATCAATCGCTTCGATGTGCTCAAAGTCGAAGTCGCCGTTTTCATCGCGCGGGGTTTTGTCGCGATCCACGAAATAATTGTCGACGGAAATGGCGACCGGGCTGAGACCGTTAACGCGCAATTGTACGCTCAGGCGCTTGGCGAAGGTGGTTTTTCCGGAGGATGAAGGACCGGCAATCAAAATGAACTTTATGCGTTCCCGTTCTTCTTTGACCTTGTCGGCGACCTTGGCGATTTTTTTCTCGTGCAGGGCTTCGGCGATACGAATGAAGTCCGCGCTATCCTTCGCCGCGATGATTTCATTGAGTCGGCCCACCGTGCTGACCCCCAAAATGCGGCCCCACTTCTTGTGTTCCTGGAAGACCTGGAATAATTGGGGTTGCGGGCGAAGGGTCGGAATGCGCGGCGGAATGCTCCGGTCGGGAAACTGGATGACGAAGCCCGGGGCGACATGAAGCAGGTCGACGTGCGTGATGGCGCCGCTGGTGTGGGCGAGCGGGCCGTGGGCGAGATCGGTATAATCTTCGCACGTGTAGACCACCACCTTGGGCGGGTTGCGATATTTCAACAAGTTGACCTTGTCGTCCTGTTTCTGCGCTTCAAAATGTTGCACGGCTTCGGCGTAGACCACTTTGCGCCGCTCGATGGGCGCGTTGCGGTCGATCACGGCGTGGAGGTGGGCGCGAATCTGGTCGAGTTGTTCCTGATGAATGCCTTCCTGGCCGACCTGCTCAAAGGAACAAAAGAATCCGGTTCCCATCGAGTGTTCAATGGTCAGGCGCGCTTCGGGAAACAGGTCTTTTACCGCCTTGGCCAGGAGAAAGCAGGCCGTCGCGCGGTAAATGCGCCAGCCGTTGGAGTCGGCAAAGGTCAGAAAGCGAACATCGCTATCAACTTCAAGGAGAAACTCCAGGGTGACGACCATGTTATTGACCATGGCCCCGATATAGTGCCGTCCGTGTTCGTCGGTGTCTTTTTCCAGCAACGCTTCCACCGGGGTGCCGTAGGCGCAGGTAACGTGGCGGCCGTCGCAGAGTTTCGCGGTAATTTTGCCTTTTCGATGCATCGTTGTTCTTCCTGTCTTTTTTCCGTTTATAACAACAACCCTGGCGGGCCGATAGTACTTTCGCGGCGCTAGGCCGACGGGGGAGCGGGATGCGCCCGCTCCAGTTGGCGGAGGCCGTCCAGCAAGTAGATTCCCCAGGAAACCGCGGTGAAAAGGGCGGCGAGAAAAACCGCCCCGAGAAACCAATCCGCCGCGGCTTGGGCAAGCGCCCAGCCAATAACCACGATTTGAAGAACGGTGGCGACCTTGCCGGTCACGTGGGGGCGGATTTTTACGTCGCGCGCATAGGCATGGATCAACAAGGCGCCTGCCACCAGGAATACATCCCGGCTGATCACCAGGCCGGTGAACCACAAGGGAATGTGCGGGGTGAGTTGGGGCAGGGCGGGTTTGGTCAGCAAAATTAATCCCGACAACATGAGCGCTTTGTCGGCGATGGGGTCGAGAATCGACCCAAGCCGGCTGATTTCATTACGCCGACGGGCCAGCCAGCCATCGAGTGCGTCGGTTGCCGCCACGAGTAGAAACAAAACCAAGGCGGCCAGCCGGTACCGCTCATCGGGATTGCCCAGGCGGACCCCGGAGAGGTAATAGGTCAGCAACACGACAAACACCGGCACCCCGAGAATGCGCAACATCGTGATCTTGGTGGCCAAGGTAATGGACGTGGGCTCGTTGCTCATAGGGGTACTGTAAGCGCCAGATGGGGTAAAAGGCAATCGTCGGCTCATCGGCGCCCCCGGGTGGTTGTGCGTGCGCCAAACTTCCGGCGTGTTATTTCTACGCAAGCCGGACTATAGTTTGACTCAATGAAGCGCTTGAACCTCCATAGTTCTTCTTCGCCCCGAGCTCTGCTGGAGCGGGCGGCGGAGGTGTTGTGCGTTTCGGGCGAGGCGGAGGATCCGCTGGCGGTGCGCTGGGTGGTGCAGCCGGGCCGATTGTGGGAGCGCGCGTTGCGCCGCCGCATGGCCGATAACGGCATCGCCGCCGGATTGGTGTTCGGCTCGCTGCGGCTGACCCTGGAACGCGCATTCCGCCTGGCCGCGCCGGACGCTCCGTTGTCCGACGAACAGGATTTGTACCTGCGGCTGGCCGACCTGCTGCTGCATCATCATGACCGGCTTGAGGCTATCGGTCTTTCGGAAGATTCCGCGCCGGCGCGCTGGATGCAGCGCAACCGTGAGGACCCTTCGCTGGCCTGTCTAAAACTGGCGCGCATGTTGGCGGTGATTCTGGATGATCACGCGACCCATCGTCCGCGCGATGTGCTTCGCTGGCTGGGCGGCGAGGCGCCAACCCGGGGCGACGAGGCCTGGATTGCCGCGCTGGCCCGCGTGTTGTGGCGAAAAACCGGAAACCCGCGCCCCCTAGCCTTGTGGTTGGGCGGATGGGATCGGCGGGTGCGGCGCGCGGCGGAAACCGGCGCGGGATTGCCGTCCACCGTGCTCGCGGTGTTGACCGGCGCGCAACCGTTGATATTTCTCGAAGCGCTGGGCGCGCTGGCCCTCTGGTGTCCGGTTCATGTGCTGGTGATGGAGACCTGCGAGCGCGGGCGGTCCGAACAGATGACCACCTGGCGGGAGGTCCGCCGACGCTGGAAGGACGCGGGCGGCGGCGAACCGTTGCGCGATTTCGTGGCGCGCGCAAACTGGTGGTTGCCGGCATCCTTGCAGGCATATTGGGGTGCGGCGGGTATTGCCTTGCAGCAGGAACTGGTCGATGTGGAGGAGTCAGTCGGCGCACTGGAGGTCGAGGTGATCGAGGCGCCGCCGCCGGTCGCGCCTCGGCTTCCGCCCGGCGCGTTGGGCGTGTTGCGGGACGATGTCCGTACCGCCCGCGCCGAGCGCACCGAGGCCGATCGCCCGGCGATCGACCCGGCGGATCGCAGCCTGGCATTGATCGATGCCACCTCGCCGTTGCGCGAGCTCGAAGGGGCGCGCGATGCGATTCGCGATGCGCTGGAGCGCGAACCCGGCCTGGTCCCCTCCGATGTGTTGATAATTCTCTCCGATACGACGCGGTATGCGCCGCTACTGCCGGCGGTGTTCGGCCCGGCGGCATCGGGCGCGGCAACCTACGGCCCGGATGGGCGTCCGGCAATTCCCTGGCATCTCGCCGATCGTTCGTTGCGCGCGGACAGCGATGCGGTGGCGGCGATGATGACGCTGCTCGATGCCTGTTCCGGGCGCTTGACCTTGCCGTTGTTGGCCCGGGTGTTGGCGCAGCCGGCGGTGCAGGCCCGTCTCGCGTTTTCCGCGGAGGAGTCGGCGGAAATGGTGGAGGCATTGCACGATGCCGGCTTTCGCTGGGGGGTTGATCAAACCGAACGCGCGACCGCGCATCAGCCCGGCGGAGATGACGGACGCTGGACGCTGGATTTTGCCTTGCGCCGGCTGACTGCCGGTTTCGTGCAACCCGATGCGCAATATGATCCGGTGGGCAAGCCGCCCGGCGTGACCCCGCAACCCGGTTTCGAAGGCATCGCTTCCGCTTCGCTGGCTCGTTTGTTGCTATGGGTGGAGGATTTGGCGGCGGCGCGCGCGGCGTTTCAATCCCCGCGCCCGTTGAGCGTCCGCGATGGCGATACGGATTGCTGGGTATATTGGTTGCGGCGATGGTTGCCCCGCTTGATGCAGACCGGCGGGGAGCGCGAGCGCCAAGCGGTGTGGCTGACCCGCATGGTCAACACGCTGGAAGCGTGCGGGGAACACCTCGACGCCGGCCACCGCTTTTCGCCGGATGCCTTTCGCCGCCTGCTTGATGATGCGGCGGCGGAGGTGGAGGTGAGTTTGCCGATCGGCCAAGGGGGCGGCGGGATGACCGTGGCTTCGCCGCGTATGGCGCGGGCGTTGCCCGCCGCCGTGGTGGTGGTGGTGGGGTTGGCCGATGGCGCCTGGCCGCGCGCCGAGGCGAGCCGTCCGCGCGGTTTGTTGGCGACCTATCGTCCCGGGGACCGCATGCGTCGGGACGACGACCGGTTGATCACCCTGGAGTGGTTGTTGGCCGCCGAGCGGGCGCTGATCTGGACCTGGCCCGGTCGCGATCCCCACACCGGTGAGGCCGTTCCGCCGTCGGTGGTGGTGGATGAATTGCGCGATATCGCGGATAAAACCTTTGCCCCGGGAACGCGTCGCGAGCAGCGCCTGCCGATGCACGGTTTTGATCCTCGGGCGTTCACCGGCGCGTTTCCTTCGCCGGATGCGGTGGCGTTCCGGGCCGCGCGCGCGTTGGCGCGGCAACGGGTGATCCGCTCCTCCACGGAACAACCGCCGCTGACCCTGGCGCCGCCGCTCGCCGACGACCCCATGACCGCGCGGTGGCGGGGATTTGTCCGTGATCCGGTTTCGGCCGCCGTCTGGGATGCGGAAGCGTGGACCGGATTCGGGCGGGCGATCATCGATTTTTGGGAGTCGCCGGCCAAGGCATTTCTTCGCGCGCGCGGCATTCTCGCACCGGAAACGTTCAATGCGTTGCCGGAGCGCGAGGCGTTGGCGCTGGATGGACTGGCCCGCTGGGAATTGCGCGATACGTTTTTGCGCGGGTTGGTTTCGGGGGTTCCGGCGGATGCCGATCGGTTGACCCGTCGTTGGGAGCGCGCGGGCGCGCTGCCGCCGCGCGGTGAGGATGCCGTGGCGATCGCCCGCGATGAGGCACAGGCAATTTGGGACAAAGCATCCGGCCTCGATGCCGGGGACGGCGTTCGCCTCCTGCTCTCCGATCCGCGCGTTCCCGACGCGGCACACGGGATCTGGTTGACGCCGGGATCGTTGTCGGCCAAGGCGCTGATGAAGGCCCGGATGCTTCAGGTGCTGGCGTGCGTGGCGACCGGTCGCGCCGTTTCCGCGACGCTGATCAGCCACGCGCGCTATCCCAAGGCGGCGTCGCTCCCCGAGCCGGAGGCGCCGGTGGATCGCTTGCGGGTATTGGCGGCGTGGATGTTGGTGGGGCGACGTGCGGCGCTTCCATTTTTTCCCGAGGCGTCAAGGGCCTGGGTGGAGCAAGGCGAGGACGCGGCCCGCGAGTTGTTCTGGGAGGGAACATTCGGAGGAACACCCGAGGCGCAAGCGCCGCATGTCTGGCTGGCGTTCCGGTCGGTTGATCCCTTTGCCGTCCGCTTGCCGGCGTTTGACGCCGCCGATCCGGATGCGTTTGCCCGTGACCTTGCCCTTGGAGCAACAAATGAGGATGCGCCTTTGTTCGGCGTTTTGGCGGAGATGGTGTTGGGATTTCTGGAGGCGATGCTTCCAGCGGCCGAAAAGCGGGGGGCCTCATGAACCCGGCGCTCGCCATGCCCTTGCAGGGTGTTCAGGCGTTGGATGCCAGCGCCGGAACCGGTAAGACCTACTCCATTGCGTTGCTTCATCTGCGGCTGGTGTTGTCCGGCGTGCCGGTCGAGCGCATTCTGGTGACCACCTTCACCGAGGCCGCCGCGTCGGAATTGCGCGACCGCCTGCGCCGCCGTTTGCACGACGCGCGCGAAGGGCTGACCGTTCCGCCGCGCGATGAAAATCTCGCCGGCATTCTGGACGTCGCCCGGGCATCATCGCCGGACGAAGTCCTGCGCGCCCGGCTGGACCAAGCCATTGCCTGCTTTGACCTGGCCCCGGTGCGCACCATTCACGGATTCTGTCATTTGTTGTTGCGGGACTACGCCCTCGAACTGGGCGCGGATAGCGAAGAGGCGTTGGCCGCTTCGGATCCCTCCCTGGACCGGTTGGCCGGTGATTACCTCGCCGCGCGCCGCATGGATACGGCGGCCGGCGAAGGGCCGGAACTCGACCTCAACGATCTCAAACGCATTGCCGCGCACATTCGTGAATACGGTTTGACCGCGCCGCCCGCGACATCGCTCGCCCGCGCCCGCCGCCAGGCCGAAAACGAATGGCGTGAGCAACGCGAAAACGCAGTGGCCGGCGCGGCTGAAGCCTGGCGCAACGAACGGGCGGCGCTTGAAGCCGGCCTTCGCGCCATGGTGGAGCAAGAGCAATTGGCCGCCGATGTGTTTGAATCGATCACCAAGAGCGGGGGACGTTCCTGGACCAAGTTGACCAATGCACTCAAGGCCGTGGACGAAACGCTGGTTATATCCGGTGATCCATTAACATGGCGGTTGTCCGGTCCGGCGCGCAAGTTGCTGCCCGATGATCTGCTGAAGGCGGTCCGGCCGGGCGAGGAGGCGGCGGTGCGCGCCTGGATGGAGGGCTTCGTTTTTTTCCCGGCCTGGTCCCGGGTGGCCGCGTTGCCGGCGTTTGAGCAGATCGCCAAAACCGCGGAAACCCGTCACGCCGTGATTGCCTTCATCCAAACGGTGACCGGGCAACCCCGGCGTCCGCCTGCGTTGTTCTCGGACTTGATCAATGCGGTCTACGATCATTTGGATCATCCGTTTTTCACCGCCGCGGTGCGTGAGCGGTTTGATGCGGTGATGGTGGACGAGTGCCAGGATACCGACGCCCGCCAAATCGAAATCTTCCGCCGCCTGTTTTCCTGCCCCGAATGGCTGGATGCCGCTGGTTTAACGCGCTGCCTGGTCTGGGTTGGCGATCCGAAGCAGAGCATTTACCGGTTTCGTGGCGCGGATATTGACACCTATTTACGGGCGAAAAACGACGCCGGTGAAGGGCTGCCGCTGGACAAAAACTTTCGTTCGGACGCGCCGCTGGTGGAGGCGGTCAACGCGTTGTTTGGCGGGCCAATACCGGGACGATCGGT
This sequence comes from uncultured Verrucomicrobiota bacterium, assembly GCA_937873455.1. Taxonomy (GTDB): domain Bacteria; phylum Verrucomicrobiota; class Kiritimatiellia; order CAIVKH01; family CAIVKH01; genus CALMUP01. The sequence goes on along the minus strand of CALMYG010000032.1, from coordinate 13,076 downwards.
GTTTGCCGCGGAAATTCCGTATGCGGTTTCCTCCGCGCATGCGGGCTCGCGGCTTTCCATAGCCGGCGCCGCCGTCGATGTTCCGGCGCTGTGCTGGCACACCTGGAATGCGGAGCGGGAGCCGCCGGCGAAAACCCGGCTGCTGGCGCCCGCGCTTCAGGATTGCGCAGCGGCCATTGCTGCGTTGCTCCAGTCGAACCTGCATCTGGAACGCGAGAACGCCAACGGGGAGAAGCGGCGTACCCCCGTAGCGCCGGGTGATCTGGCCGTACTCGCGCCGAGGCGGCGGGAACTGGAAATGATGCGTCGCGAGCTGTTGCGGCGTGGCATTCCGGCGGCGTACCGCACCGATCAATCGGTGTATGCCTCCGACGAAGCGCGCGACGTGATGTTGTTGCTGGAGGCGTTGAGTGCGCCGCGCCCCGGCGCGTTGCGCGCGGCACTGGCCACGCCGTTGTTCGGCGGCGATCTCACCGCCGCGGCCGCACTGGACGCCGATCGACTGGCCGAGGCCCAGGGCCGTTTCGCGGAATGGCGGACGGCGCTCGAGCGGGACGGCTTCCTCACCATGATGATGCGCATCCTGCGGGCCAGCGGGGAGGCCGATGCGTTGACCCGGTTGGCCGGCCTCGAAGACGGTGAACGCATGTTGACCAATTACTTGCAACTCGCCGAGCTGTTGCAGGAGGCGTGGCTGGTTGATCACGCACGGCGTCCGGAAGCGCTGAAGGATGTTCTGGGGCGCGCGATGGCCGACGCGGCGGAAGACGAAGGCGGCGATGACGATGCCGCCTTGCGCCTGGAAACCGATGCGCCGGCGGTCATGCTGGCCACCATACACGGTTCGAAGGGTCTGCAATACCCGATCGTGTTTTTGCCGACCCTGTGGGCCGGGACCACGTTTCGCGAACCGCCCTGTCTGGTGCGGCATGAAGACGGTGGAGGCGCCCGGCTGGTGTTGCCGGGCGACCCGGAGTGGGAGGCGGCCGTACGCGAGGAGGAGCGGCAGGAGGAGGCGCAGCGCCTGCGCGTAATGTACGTCGCCCTGACCCGCGCGCGACATCAGGTGCATGTGTGGTGGGGCCGGGTAAAGGGCAAGGAGCATCTCGCCTTCGCGCGGTTACTTTGGGAAAATCCCGAGGGCTTCGCCCTCCGCGCGGATGAAGATTGCGAAGCGGCGTTTGCCGCCGCCATGGACCGCAGACCCGGAGTGCGATGGGAAAAAATCAACCGGGGCGAAATTCCCGCCTGGTCTCGCGGCCCTCGCGTGGTCGGTTCGGACTCCGGCCCTGCGGAGGAGCCGACGCTGCGGTTGGGTACGTGGTCCCGCGAGGCGCTGACGGCGGCGCCGTTGCATGCCAGTTACTCCGCGTTGATCCGCCGGGCCGATGAAGCGGATCGCTTTGAGGACGAATTTTCCTATGAGCCGGAAGCGCTTCCCGCGGAAGAGGCGCCGTCGGCCACGACGCCCGAAACGGATGACGTGCTGGCGCCGCTGGAAGCCGGGAATATTCTCGGTGACCGCGTGCATCATGCATTTGAACAAGCGGCGTTCGCGGCCAATGCCGCATCGGCCGGCGAGCGGTTTGTCGCCGTGCTGGCCGCCGACTTGCCGGGGCTGGTTCGCACGGTGCGCCGCGCCGCCGCGCCCGGGGACGTCACGCCAAGGCTCGATGCGCGTGGAATCGCCGCCGAGTTGTGGCGTCGTTGCGCGGGGGCGCGGCTTGACGACGGAACCACCACGCTGGCCGACTTGTTTCAAGGGCCGCGCGCGGCGGAGTGGGCCTACCTGTTGCCCCGGCACGAAGGACTGACGCCGGCCTCGCTGGCCGCCGCGCTCCGCCGCCATGCCGGAGATTCGCCCTGGGCGCATCCCGGCTATGCCGACCGGATCGCCGTGCTCGGCTTTCCACCGGGGCGTGGTTATTTCGATGGCGTGATCGATTTGCTCGCGCAACAACCGGACCGGCGGTGGCGGTTGGTCGACTATAAAACCAATCGCCTCGAGCGGTACGACACCGAACGGATGACCGAAGCCATGGCCGACTGCCATTACCTGCTCCAGGGGTTGTTGTATGCGGTGGCGGCGCAACGCTGGTTGCGGCGGCGGTGTCCGGGTTGGTCGTATAACCGGGATTTTGCCGGGGTGACGTATCTGTTTGTTCGGGGCGCGGATGTGGGTTCATGGAACGGCGTGTGGTCGGCCAAGCCGGCGGAGGCGTTGGTTCTCGCCGTGGAAGCGTTGTTGTGCGAGCCGGAATCACGCGGCGGAGGAACGGCATCATGAACGGTGATGTTGTCGCGCGCGTGCCGTGGCCGGAACAGGTGTTATCCATGGGGCGGATGGTTGCCCGTATGCATGGAGGCGTCGAGGCTGCCGACCCCGAACTCGCGGCATGGGCGGCGGTTCTTTACGCCCACCTGCTGGAGGGTCGGGTGTATCTGGAGCTTGATGCCCCGTTCGCCGGTCTCGAGTTTCCACCTTTGCCGGTAAGGAACGTGGATGCGGAACATGCCCCGGACTGGTTGGCCGTTGCGCCGACCGGGAGCGGGGAAAAACCGCTGGTGTTGTCGGGCCGGCGGTTATGGTTTGCCCGGTATTATGATTTTGATGAACGGCTGCGGGCCGCCTTGTCGCCGCGCCGTCATGGCGCGCCGATACCACTGGACGAAGAGCGCCTGATTTCGGACCTGCGATTCTGGTTTTCTGAAAACCTGGCCGCCGGGGATCACGGCCAACCGCTTGCCGCGGCGCATTTGATTGACCGGCGGTTTGGTTTGTTGACCGGCGGGCCGGGCACCGGAAAAACCACCTCGCTGGCCCGGCTGCTCTTGATCCGCTTCCGCCAATGTGATCCGCAACAACAGGATCCGGTATATCTGGTGGCCCCCACCGGCAAGGCGGCCTCGCGATTGCGGCAAAGCCTGACCAACGCAGCGGCCGGTTTGCGTGTGATCGCCGGTTCCAACCCGGAATGGTTGCCGTGGGTGTCGTACCTTGATCCTGCCGATCCGAACTGCCGCATCCTCACGATGACGTTGCACAAGGCGCTGGCCGCCCGGGGCGTCCGGCGCGAGGGACAGGGTCCGTTTCGCCATGACCGCTCGCATCCGTTGGCGGCATCCATGGTGGTAGTCGATGAGGTCTCGATGGTGGACCTTGCGCTGATGACCCGGCTGGTGGAGGCGATTCCCGACGCCGCGCCGTTGCTGCTGGTCGGCGATGCCGAACAACTCAAGAGCGTGGAGGCCGGTCCGGTGCTGGCGCAGTGGGCGGCCGAGTCGGCGCCGCTGACCTCGGAGCGACGCGCCATGCTTGCCCGTCGTCTCGGCCTCACGGCCGATCAGTTCGATCCCGAACCGGTGCGCGGAGATCACCACGTGCGGTTGACGCGCAACTACCGTTTCGGGGCCGACTCCGATATTGCCCGTTTTGCCGCCGCGGTGAACGCCGGCGATGCCGATGCGGCGTTGTCGCTGCTTCGCGAGGCGCCATCGGACGACGCACCGCTGGTGTGGTTGCCGCTTCCCGACGATGGATTTCTTCAGCCGGCACGGGCGCGCACGATCATCCTCGGACGGCATGGATACGGACCGCTTCGCGAACTGTTGGCGGAGGGCGGCGCAGAACAGACCGAGGCGGTGGCCGCCTTTGAACGATTCCGCGTGTTGTGCGCAATTCGCGGCGGTCCGGATGGCGCGGAACGGTGGAACGAACGTTTGCAAGCCTGGATGGTTGATCGCCCGGGTGCGGCATACCCGCGCGCGGTGCTGGTGACGGCGAATGACCCGGTATCCGGATTGTCCAACGGCGATTCGGGCCTGGTGCTCGCGGGCCGGGAGACGGGCGAAGCGCCGCGCTTTTATACCGGTGAGCGATCCTGGCCGGCCGCGTTGTTGCCGGCCCACGAGCCGGGTTGGGCCATGACCATTCACAAAAGCCAGGGCAGCGAAACGGAGACCGCGCTCATCGTCCTGCCGCGCGAAGGCGGCGAGGGCTTGTTGTCACGACGACTGTTGTACACGGCGGTGACGCGGGCGCGACGCCGCGTGATCCTGTTGGCCTCCGCATCCGCGCTGCGCCTGGCCATTCAAGGTGAACGCGAGGATGCGGGAGGATAATGTCGTGAGCGGTTCAAAAATTCGGTATCGTTTGGCGTTGGCTATTCTCGCGCCGTTGCTGGCGTTGGCCGCCCTGGAAGGGTTGCTCGCCCTGACCGGACGCTTTGAGCCTCATCGCCTGCTTGTTCCGGTAGACGAGGGGGGGCAGCGTTTTTATGCGGCCAATCCGGAATACGGACGGCGTTTCCTGCCGCGTTGGAACATTCCCATGCCCAGCCCGTTGTGGGTGCGCGCCGAAAAACCACCTGGTGTGAAACGGGTGTTGCTGCTGGGCGAATCCGCGGCGGCGGGGTTTCCGCATCCGGAATTCAATCTCGCCCGCTGTCTGGAGCAGGTGTGGGCGTTTTATCACCCCCATCAACAAATAGAAGTGATCAACCTGACCATGGTGGCGGTGAATTTCCACATTCTCCGCTTGTTCGCCGACGAAGCGTGGAAGTTGAATCCCGATGCGGTTATTCTCTACGCCGGACACAACGAGGCGATCGGACCCTACGGTCCGGCTTCGGTGCTGGGCCGGGCCACGTCATCGCGTCGGGTGATTCAGGCGAACCTTTGGGTTCGTAATACGCGGATCGGGCGGGCGATGGAAGCGGTGCGCGAAAAAGCGAGCGGCGGGCGAACGCGGGCGCGCGCGCGGTGGGGCGGACTGGATGAGTTCGGAGAAGTCAGGATTCCGAACGACCATCCCCGGTTGAACACCATGGCCGAACACACGCGGGAGAATGTGCGCGATGTGTTGCGCGGGGCGATGCGGCGCGGCATCCCCGCGTTGGTTTGCCTGCCGGGGGTTAACCTCACCGATTGGCCGCCACTGGAAAGTGCACCGGAAGCCATGGATGATACCACGGCGCTCGCCGCGTGGCGGCGCGGGGATGCCCGGCAAATGACCTCGGCCTGGCAAGCGTATCGTCTGGCCAGCCAACACGCGGACTTCGGCGATTGGGAAACCGCGTGGCCGTTATATCGGCGGGCCGTCGATCTGGATCTGCATCGTTTTCGCGCCGACACGCGGGTGCGCGAGGCGCTGACCCTCGCCGCGCGGGATTTCGCCGGGCCGCGGGTGTTGCTGATGGATGTTGATCGCCGGTTGCATGAAGAGAATCCGCTGTTTGTGACCGACCGGGAATATTTTTGTGAACACGTTCACCTCACGCTGGCCGGTCGCCTGGCCGTCGCCGCGATGTGCGCCGAAGGTTTACAGGCGCTGTGGGGCGAGACGCGGGCGTGGGCGGGAGCTGACCTCACCATTCAAGATATGGCGCGGCGCCTGTTGTTTACGCCGATGGATGAAATGGTCCTTTGGCAGTCGGTGCGCGATTTGTTGACGCTGGGCGTTTTCGCCACCCAACCGGATGCGGAGGAGCGCCAAGCCATGATCCTGAATACGCTGGAGCAAATCCATGCCCTTTCCCGCCAGCAATGGAATATTGAACGGATGGAAGAGGCGTATCGCGCGGCGAGCGCGGTCGCTCCGAACGATGTGATGCTGGATGTGATCGCCGGTCGCCACTTCCGGGATTACGGGGATCAGGCCCGGGCGGTGGATGCGTTGCGCAAGGGGTTGTCCCGTTTTCCCTCCTACCCGCACGGACAATTGTTGCTGGCACAGGCGCTGATGGCGGTCGGTGAAATGGACGAAGCGGGTTCGGCGCTTGCCGCGGCGGCCCGGCATGGCTTTGAAATGCCGATGCTTTTCGTGATCCGCGGCGAATGGCATGCCCGGCAAGGCCGGCTGAACGAGGCCCGCGTTGATTTGGAGCGCGCGCGCGAAGCCGCGCCCGGGCATTACGGCGCCATGGTGAATTTGGCCAATGTGTATCTGCTTCTGGGCGAAGACGCGTTGGCGATGTCGGCCTTCGCCGACTGCCTGGAGGTGGATTCCGGCGACGCCGGGGTGCTGAACAATTATGCCTGGCTGTTGGCGACATCACCACGGGCCGGCCCGGAACAACATCGGGAAGCCTTGATCCTGATCGACCGGGCCATGCAAGCGCGGCCGGGATTCAGAAGGTATGAGGCAACGCGCGCCCTGGCCTTGGCCGCCAACGGACGCGCGATGGAAGCTCGGGAAGTCGGGCGCGCTGCCGCCGCTTACCTTGAGCAAAACGGCGATATCAAAACGGCCCGGGAATTTCGCGATCGGCTGGCTCAGCGGGGCGTAACCTGGTGAGACGATTTATTCGAGCGTGATCTTTAATCGCAGCTTGAGTTCCGGATCAATCAGCGTATCCGGAACGGCCAGCCACACCTCTTCGGTCAAGCCATCGCCGACGGGCATCGCGTCCACCTCGATAATGCCGTCCCCGGGTTCCGCCATGCGCCAGGCCGGATCACCCAACAGATCAGGCGAAAGCTCCACGCCATACTGGACGCCGCTTTCCGGATCGAGCAGCCGGCGATAAACGAAATGAGGTTCATTGGCCGGGTTGATCGCTCCGCGGGGCAGCGCCGGAGCGGGATCGTTATAACGCCCCAGGCCGGCGGCGTAACGGTACAGGTTCTGTACGCCGGTATTTTCCGGGTCGGCCAGGGGGCCGCTGATGGTTTCGTCCGCCAGTTCCGCCGCGGAAAAATAATTATCCTGCCATCTTTGGAATGGGGTGGACGTAAAGGCGAGCACCAAGATGCGTCCGGTGACGGTGCCATCGGGGAAGTCGGCGACCACCTCCTCGGTGCGGGTGGTCCACGTCGTCGCGCCGTCGTAAACTCGGTAGTTCACGCCCCGGAATGTTTGCGGTCCGGTCGGGTCGGCTATGTATACACGCCACGTTGCGCCGGATACGGAGGCAAGGAAGTCTTCCGAATAACCGGTAAAGAAGCCTCCACCAAAACGCTGGCCGGCACTGACAGACGCGACGTCGAGGTAAACATCAACCTTGCGGTCCTGATTGAGGGAGGCGGTGAATGGCGCAGGCCCGCGGAGCCGGAGCAGCGCGTTGACGCTGTTCGAGGCTTGGGCGAATACCGGCATCCCGGTGGCGGTGAAAACAAAGGCGTGATCGACGCCGCTCACGTTTTCGGCGGTGAGGATGCCGGGGACGTCCTGGTTGCCCGGGGCGACCAAGCCGAGACCGCCGCTGATCTGGCCGATGCGTCCATGCCCGGCAAGCATTCCGGTGTGCGCAACGGTGACCGAGGCGTTGGTGACCAGTCCGTTCACTTCGAGGATGCCGTTACTGGCCATGATATTGGCTTGGAAGGAGTTTTCGGGGTGAGCGATGATCAGGCGTCCGCCGCCGGTCTTGACGATTCCGTGGCTACCGCTCAACGGGCCGTCAAAGCGCAAGGTGTTGCCTTCGGTGGCGACGTGGATGGTGGGGCCCAGCGTGCCGGTGGTTTCGATCGGCGTGGTGATGATGGCCGTGTTGGTTCCCGCGCCAGGTTCATAGCGCAACGCGCCGAGTCTGCCGTAACTCTCGCCGACGGGAACGCTATCGCGTCCTTGTCCCTCAAGTAACAACGGGCCGCCGAATGCGTACACGCGGGCGCCGTTTTCATCGTTGGCGGAGGTGAGGCGTAACTGTCCACCCTGAATAACCCTCACGAACGTACTGTTGGTGAGGGAGGAGGGCTGGCTGACCGCGAGCACGCCGTGCTCGACGATTGTCGCGCCGCTGTAGCCCTTGTCGGTTCCGGTGAATGAAGCCATTCCAGGGCCGGTCTTGCGCAACCCGCCGGGGCCGGTCCAGGCGGTCCGCATGCGCAGTGCGCCGTATTCGGCGTCGCCCAGGATGTTGGTGACGCTGACGACGAGATCGGTGGCCAGCACCATGCCGCCCACAACTTCGAATTCGACGAAGCCGGCGCCGCCGCCGGTGACGGTGAGTTGGGCGGGGCCGTTGGTGGCGGCAAAGGTAAGGCTGTGGCCGGCGGCTTGGCCGCGAATGCGGTTGCGGAACGTGGTATCCCCGTTATTGATGACCAAATTGCCGACGGTGATGGGCTCGGTAAGGTCAACGTTGCGGTTACCGGAGTCGGGTTGGTTGATGATGGCCAGGGCGCCGGGCGCGTTGGGATACGTGCCGGAAACCCAATTGCCGTCCACGCTCCAGTTTGCCGTGACGCCGGGAATGAAGATGGGATCGAACACCAACTTCGTCGCGGTATAGGCCCGCGTGTTGTCGTTGAATTGGATGCGGTAGGTTCCCGCTCCTTCGAAGATGGGAATGTTGAAGCCCTCCAGGTCACCGATGCCATCAAGCTCGTAATCTCCAAAATTGACCGGGGACCAAACGGGGTTGCCTAACATTTCGAATTTATAGGAACCCGTATCGTCGGGGAAGACGGCCGTGGCTTCCCACAGGTAATCGGCGATCAGGGTCATTGGCGTATCGCCGGCCCAGTTGTTGAACGTTCCGCGCAGGAACATGCTGGGATAGGTGCGTTGAAACACGACCGGTCCGGTATCGGCGGTCACGGCAATGTCATCGAGGCGGAGTTGGGCCCGGGCGCCGGATGTGCCGGAAATCAAGTGGTAGCACCAACGGACCTGGACGTAGTCCTGCCCGAGCGCAGCCGGTGGAAGTTTTGCCGTTGGCATATTGGTGCTGTGACCGGCCGCGGCATTGCGCACGTATTCGACCGGTTGATTGTCCTCATCGAGCAGGTCGCTCCAGTCGCCGGTGTGACCCACGCGGTATTGCAGGCGGATGGCATAGATGCGGACATTGGTAACCAGCGTGCCGCCGATCCAGTCGATGTTCACATTCGTCACGCTCCGGGTGTCGAGGGCAAGAAGCGCGGCGCCAAGGTCACGTCCCCGGCCGGTGTTGATGAAGGAAATCCCGTTGGTGTATAGCCCGTTGATGCGGGTGCGGGAGGATGCGCCGTACGGAAAAACCGAGTCCTGAGGCAGTGCGCCATCCGTGTCAGGGATGTTGTAGGCATACTGTAATGCCGTGGTCAGGGTGTTGTCGTTGATGTTGTTTTGCAGGAACAGCATGTTCGTCGGGAACACATGGGCCGACGTGCCGGGATGCCACTCGTCAAAACGGTACTCGCCCTGCGTCAGTTCGTGCGCTTGCGGGTACACCAGCACCCGGAAGGTGTTGGTTACCGGGCTGTTCACCCCGTCATCGGCGACGAGGGCGATGGAGGCTTCGCCACGTTCGAGCGGGACCAGCGTAACCGTGTCGCCCGCAACCGACACGCCGACCTTGTTGGTGAGGTCGCTGGAGACGGTGTAGGTCAGCGGGTCGGCGTCGGTGAAATAATCATCGGCGTAGAGGACGAGGCTTCCGTCGAGTTCAATGGCCTCCTGAAACGGAATGGGCAGCGGAACGGGCGGGAAGTTTTCGCCCGGCATGGGCCAACCTTCGACGGTGAAGTTGTCGAAGCGGTTGTTTCCGGCGGTTCCGCCGACGTCCTGGTCAAAGCGGATTCGCAGCCCGAAATCAGGATTGTTGTTCGCGGCCGTATCGCTTGAGAAATCGAGGGTCCGCAAAACCGGAGTCCCGTCGACCACGATCACGTTGGTGAAAAACTGATAGGTGGAGCCATCGGTGGTGATCTCTACGACCTGCAGGCCCGCGCCCTGGCCGGAGCGCCGGGTTTCGTATTTTACGATGATGTTGGTGAAGCCGGTCGTAGGAAGCGCATAGCGATTCGTGGAACCCAAGGGATTGTTGAGCCGGAAATGACCGCCCGCCGGGTCATCAAGTCGGGCATTCTCTCCGAAAAAGCTCTGTCCGGTGTCATTGGTTACCACGGTGGTTGACCCCAAGTCCACGGCCACGCCCGCTCCAGGAATCACCGAGTAGTTTGGATTAAACAGGGACAGGAAGGGCCCGTTGAAGTTCCAGTAGTGAATCAACTGAAGGGTATCCTCCTCTTCAAACTGCGCGGTCAGCATGCCTTGAGCGCCCGGGGTGAAGGCGTAGGATGTCGATGCGGAGACCAGATTGGAGGCGGCGTTGAACCAGCCGGTAAAGCGGAATCCGGGAGCCGGCACGGCGGTGAGGGTAACCGGGTAGTTGGTGAAGTACGATCCGGTCCAGGGATAAACCGTGCCGGGTACGCCGGGCAGGTCGGCGGCAATATCCAGGGTGTTGACGCGGACATGGCCCATGGCGGGATCGTGAACATTCACCGAGACGTTGGTCCGGGCGCCGAGGCTGAAGAAGGATTGCAGGTGGCCCCACACCGCTCCGGTGCGCTGGTGGGCGTAATTGCGCATGCGCTGCTTTTCGTTGTTCCAGTTGTAGGGTTGCCGCCAGCGGTGAACGTGTTCGGTCATTTCCACATCCATGACGGAAATCAGCGCATTCAACTGATTGGTGACGCGGTCGGTTTTAAATGCGCTGTTGAGGTGGTCGCTGAAGCGGAGGATGAAGTCGCGCTTGAAGTCGTTGTTGGCGAGCAGGCGACGCAGCAAGAGGGTAGCGTTGGTGCCGTTGGAAAAGTGGGTGCCGGTGGGGTGCGCGGCGAAGGCGAGGGTGTTGTGGTTGGCGAAGTCGCTGTTGCCGGGCACGTAAAAGAAGTCGAGGCCGAAGCCGAAGTCGGTGTCGAACAGCAACCAGCGCCAGCGGCCATCGTGACGGAAGGGGGCGTTTTCCGTGCGGTTGGTGGCGACGGAGCGCCAGGCCCGGTTGTTGTTGCCGGGCCAGTCGGTGTTGCCGAAGAAAACCTGGGCGATGGTGTAGTCGATGAAGTTGGGGATATCCATGCGTTCGGCCGCGGCGGCGTAGTTGGTGGGGTGGGTCACCCCGGGCTGGTTGATGAAGGCCAACAGGTTTTGGAAATCCGCCAGCATGGCCGGGTCGCCGCGATCGTAGACGAAATAACTGTTGGAGCCGTCGGACAGGGTTTCGATCTGGCCGAATTCCCGCTCGGACAAGCCGTAATGGTTTTCGATGTAGCCGTCGTCAAAACGATCCCGGATGGGATGAAGCCCCCAGTATTCACCGTTAATAAACAGGATGGCGGGCCGGGAGCGCTGAAGATCGAGGCTGGTATGGTTCACCAACGACTGCATGAAGTCGTCGCGCAAAATAAAGTTGCCCCAGTCGTTGCCGCCGTTGCGCAGGATGAAGGTGTCAAACACGTTGACCGGTTTGTCCGGAAACAGTTGGTAGCTGATGCTGGTGGGATTGCGGGCGTAGATGCGCAGGCTCTTGCGCGGGCGATTGCGCGTGGTGCCGCCGTGCAGGCGAATGCCCGCCTCGATGCGGAAGGCGAGCGAGCCGTCGGCCTCGAACATCTCCAGAGACCCCGGCCGCTCCCAGGCGCTTCCGGATTGGAAATAGTTGCCGTACCAACCGGGGACATAGATGCCGGTCTGATCGCTAAAAAAGTGATCGGCATCCGCCGCGACGGAAATGACCGGCAGGGAATAGCGATTGGCTCCGGCGGTGTCGATCAGGTAGCTGTGGGTCAGCGGGCGACTCGGCCAGGCATTGGTCTTGAATGCTTTCACGCGCAGGGTGTGAATTTTGAACACCTCTCCGGCGGGAGGCTCCCATCCCTCATAAAAAGGCGGGCCGACATCCGAATAGTTGGAGGGGATCTGGGAAATGACGTTGGGGTCTCCGGCTCGGGCGGCGAGAGCGAGCGAGGCGGGAAAGATGGGCGAGCTCTCCGTCGGCTCGGAACCGTCCAGGGTGTAGCGGATCACCGCGTCGGGCGCGGACGACGTCACCGCCACGGTTACCGCGGACGTATACATGCCGGCGGGAACGGAAACAAAAGGCAGGGAGGTGATCTCCGGGTAGCCCGGTGTCGTATTCGCCGCGCCCGGAGTGGGAGAGGCAAAGAAATGCCAGACATTGGAATCGGCGGCGGAGCGTCCGTAGGACCAGTTGCGCGGCACCACCACCGGGGGAACCACATCGATGATGTTGGTGGCCGGATCGGTGAGTTGCAACGTTTCCCCGTCGGCGCTGATGGCGTAGCCGGTATGCAGTTCGCGGCGGACCAGGATGTTGGTGGCGCTCATCGGGCGTTGCAGCGCGTTGTTGGGAAGCTCCCAGCCGACTTGCAGGTGATCGCCGCCGGAACCTTCTTTCATCAGCGCGGCGATGTAATAAAGCTGGCCTTCAACGAGCGGGATCAGGTCGGACGCTTGCGATTGATAAAAGTCCCATTCATCAACGTAATTCCAAAAGGGAACGGAAGCGATTTGCACGGCATTGGCCGGATCGGTATTGGTGCTCAGGAACAACGCAGAGTTGTCATCGCTTGAGATGTAGAAGCGGTAATTGCCGGTGAATGGTGCGCGCAACAAGCCGTGCATGCGTTGGCCGTAGTCATCGGCGATGTTGCGCGGTGCGTCGAACAATCCGGTTATGGTGTTGCGAAAGGAGGGGTTGTTCGGGAAGCGGGGATCATTGGTCAGTGAACTTACCGAGGTGCCGGAGATTTCCAAAAATACCTCGCGTGTTATTCCGCCACCCAGCTCGTTGTCGGCGGGACGGCGGTTTTTGTTGGACGCCCAGACCAGGCGGAACTCGCCGGGGGCGAGGGTGATATCGGGAAAAACCCACTTGAAGGGACTGGCGGGGTTATCGGTCAGGCCGAATCCATTCAGATTGACCGGGGCCGGGCCGAAATTGTGCAATTCGATCCAGTCCGAGTAGTCGCCGTCTTCGTCGGCGATGGTGCTGCCGTTCGAGGATTGAAATTCGTTGATGCGGACGGTGACGGCATGAACCGGAATCAGCAGGCCAAGCGCAATCGCGGCAAATGCCAACCACAGGGAAGCGAGACGGTTACAAAAATAGGCGGTCATGGCGAACTTTCTATGGTGAATGGAACTGCCGAAGCGACAGCGCCTTATTACGTGAGTTATTACCTTACCCCGGTAAAGCGCTTCGGTAAACAAAGAAGCCGCATCCGGCGAAATGTAGCTGCGTCCGTTAGGGCGTGGCCGCCCACGGGTGGTGCGATTAAGGTGTTTGTTTAAGAGTTTCCGTTTAAGTGTGGCGGTTAAGCGTGCGTGTTCACGCTTCCTCGCC
>CALMYG010000031.1 GCA_937873455.1 uncultured Verrucomicrobiota bacterium | reverse complement strand
CTCGTCAATCGCCCACCAACTTTTTACTTGCGCTTAAGAAGGCACTCTGGCGGTACATGTTAGGCGCTTTAATCTTCTTTACGCCATTTTCTATCTATACTTGAAAAAGTGTGAACATCAATAAAAGCATTGGGTCTTGATAACGTAATCCAAAAGTTGGTGCCATTTGAGCTGTATGCGCGGGATTGCCTTAACAGTGATGGTAATTGACTTTGATCCACCATCAAGTCACTCAGAACCGCGGGATACTGTCCCCTTTCAGATTTCCACTGATCAAGTTGCTTTATCACCGCAATACTAGCGTTTTGAGCATTTCGTATGCGGTAATCAACTATGAGCCCCCCGAGATATGGAGCCAATAGGGTCGAAACTACAAGTATGCCTGCGATGAAACAACGAATAGGCCAAGATGGTGTGTTGGCTGTTGCGTGACGGCTCGTAACTGACAGTGCTCCGCTGGCTAACAACAGCAGTGGGACACCAATAAATAAAGCAATAGCTATGACAACCGCATTCACCATGAAATTTATTGAACAGGGTATTGCCAAAGCGGCATTTATCAGGAGAGACAGCCCGATAATTTGTACGATGGTTCGCATGTATTCTTAAGCCTAACGCCAAGCCGCAGAGCCGCCCGCTTCGGGCGTGCTTCTGGCGGCGCTTGTTCGAGATTCATTCTCTCATGTAAATCTTGTTGTTCCCAATCCTGCAAAATTCATTAAGCGGAAGGTTTGTCGTCGCAACCAGAAATAGCTCGAAACCCTTGCCTGAAAGTGGGCGTTCGACTGACACTGGCAAGTGGTCTTTGAGTATGTAGAAATATCGATCGGGCTGATATTGCCACCTTGCTACGAAGTGATGATTCGTATCGTCGCTACCAAGGTAGTAGTAGCCTTTAAATGTTCTAGACGAATTCAGAATGAACGCCTGCTCAAGGTTGTCACTACTGATTTCGGTCTCGGCGGAACGGCACCCGGCGATGAGCAGCGTTGCGATACATACTGTTATAAGTGCCTTCATCTTGTTTCTCGAACGACCAGCCGCAGAGCCGACCGCTTCGGTCGTGCTCCTGGCGGCATATGTTGGACAATTCTCTCTATCGATAAATATTCTACTTCTGCTCTTATTTCTTATTTTTGACTGATATTTAATCTTCGCATGGAGTCAAACACCATTAACGATAAACTAATCCCGAGAGCGATCCCAAGAAGTGAGGGTGAATACCTTCCCAGTCTAGATGCAATATCTATTGGAATGTCATAATACCGAAGCAGCAGTCCAATTACACCGTATAAACAGATGCACAAGCCCAATAGGGCAACCAGCAAAACGAACCGTACACTCTGTGGTTTTCGAAGAAAGGCAAGCGTAGATGCTGCCAAGATAAAACAACCGACGAGCACGCTAACTATCTCTAAAACCAGTATTGTCACGATTAGTATCATTTCCCTGTCCAACGACAAGCCTCAGTGCGCCCCGCTTCGGGGCTGCACTGGAGGCGCATGTTCGACGATGTATGTCTTCACATTGTGTGTACAGTTCATTCATCGTGGTGAGTCTTGCGCAGACACACCTATATGCGAAACGACGGCTCGATCCATAAGCCTGAAAATGGTTCGTGCGATGCAGCGCTCAAATACCAGATACCAAAGCAATAAAGTCGTCAGACCAAAACCGATAGAAGTCCTGGGGCCGGCCAAGAAGAGTGAAGTCATGAGTGCAGGAACCAACCACTCAAACCAGATATAGCGCGATGTTGAACGCGGTTCCTTGTAGAAGAGTACGAATCGCTCCCACGCCGTTAGGCAGAGAGCACTGTATTTCGATTTGGGCCATATTTTCATATTATCCTACGCGTCGAACGACAAGCCTCTGGGGCGCCGCGCCTCGCGGCGTCCTCCAGGAGGCACATGTTCGCAATTCTTTCACTCAAAGTAAATCATCCATCCATTACACATGAAAAGAATTGGAAGGCCGACAATCCCTACCAAGGCTGACACTGAGCCAAGAATTCGCCTGTGTTCTCTAAACGAAATGCATGAATTTAATGTTGCGAGTCCAATCGCAATAATTATCAGCGCATAAGTGACCGGAAACATTACGGCATCCGTCGGAAACAAACGCCCATAGAATCGCGCCCATGAATCGGAGCCGAAAAACACAGCGGCTAAAAACCCGATGATAATGAGCTCCATTACCGGCCATGTGGAGGGAGTCCTATTTTTCATTGTCCGCAACGACAGAATCGTGCCGGCAATTATCGGCAGTAGTAAAGATGTCCAGAATACAATTGCCGCGACATATTTATTGAGCAGGGATACATCGCGGCCTCGGACGTCAAAGTGAGTCGCTGTCCATCGAAGTGCGGCGTAGGTGCACAGAGCAATGATCAGCAAAATAAGAATGTGGTGCCAACGCCTCATATTATTGCGAACGACAAGCCTCAGAGGCGCGGTGCCTCACCGCGTCCTTCTAATACTATTTGTTCCCGTTGAATGATGGGTATTCGGGGGGAGCGCTTGCGCT
>CALMYG010000030.1 GCA_937873455.1 uncultured Verrucomicrobiota bacterium | reverse complement strand
GCAATGTAGCGCCATGTGTGCCTTATGTCAACAGTGCGGCTTCTTTGGGTCTACGCTCGGCCTCTCCGTTTGAGAACCCGACGCGGGTGAGCAATACGAGAGCAGGCCGTTGTTCGGCTTCAGTGCTTCGATACTTCCGCCCATTTCACGGGCCTTCCCACGACGAGCCCTGTTGACTTCGCTTCGGTAATAGTGGCCACATCGGCTCCGGCTTCTTTCAACCGCTGTGTTGCTCGGTTGCCATCCTGAAACCCGCCTGTAACCATTCGCAGCATTGCAAAGAAACCGCCTAGGGCTATACGGGGACAGAGAACCTGATAACACGCCGTTCCACGCCGAGGAGTTTGCCAGTATGAAAACCTCCAGCCCCTGGAAATCAAGGGGTAGCGTCAACGATACACATGGCGGTGTCCACCGCTCGTACTCTCTGTCCCCCGCTTTTCCGTCATTTCGTCAACAGGAGAACGTGGGGGCCGAGGATCAGCAGGCCAATGACCACGGCTCCGATCGCCGAGATCAACACGGCTCCCGCCGCGACATCCTTGGCGTGTTTAACCAACGGGTGAAAATCCGGTGATGCGACATCCGCCAGGAATTCAAAGGCCGTGTTGAGGGCCTCGGCCGTCCAAACCGCCATGATGGCAAGAACGAGCCAGCACCATTCGGCGGCGGAGACGCCGAAGATGACGCCAGCAACCACCACGGCGACCGTTGCGCATGCGTGAACCCGCGCATTGTGCTGGGTCTTGAGCATGGTCCAGATGCCGACGAAGGCAAACGTGAAGCTTCGTATGCGACCCGCGAACTCAAATGGTCTCGTCATGGCTTCCTTTGAACAACACGCCTCACTGCGACCCGTCTTCGGGGCTGCATGTGGAGGCACATTGGCCCTCTTAAATGCTTAACCCCATGTTGGCGGCGATCTTCAGCAACCTCTTGTCCATTGTCCAAAGTTGGCAGCCGCCTATCGAGCATGAGGCGAGTAAATGCATATCAATCAATCCTATTCCCCTGCCAGATAACCGGTGCTTATCGATAAAGTACAGAACTTCATCATCTGATACTCGATCAAGGGAGGGAAGTGCATGGAGAAGGGCAATGATTTCCCGTCTTTGACGTAAATGCCCGCAGCACACCTCGCCGATGATAAAAGGATGGCACATCACATCGCCATCCGTCAGCAGTTTGGCGAGCGTTCGATTACCTTCGCGCAAGTGGTCTATCCAAACCGAAGTGTCGACAAGGATCATTTATGTATTCCTGCGACGGGGAATGACAGAGGCTTTTTTCTCGGTACCACCGAGCCTGGCCAATCGTGATGCGCTAGCTCGGGCAATGAGGGCTTCAAGTCCTAAATGGACAAGAGCGGTTTTTTCTTTAACGCCGGTTAATGCTGATGCCTTCGACAAAACGTCATCTTTGATGATTAATGTTGTTCTCATGCATATGTATATGTCATACGTATATGCATTCGTCAAGGGCTAGCGACAAGCCAGAGGGGCGCGGCGCTTCGCCGCGCCCCTCTGGCGGTACATGCTCTGCAATCTTGTTTTAAGATGCGTTCACAACTGCTCCACAATTTCCACACTGAAGCACTTTCTTTTTCATCGTTAATAACCAACCCAAAAGACCTCCGATAAAAGACGAGAAAATAACGAAAATTGAAAATCCTCCGGCAATTGCAGCGCCAGCACCTGTTCCAACCGTGCCTGCCTTATACGAAAACTCTGCACTTTCCAGTGTAATTCTTTGATTTTGTGTCAAGGCGTCTCTCTGAGATTGAGTTATAACCTCATAATTTAGCACTTTATCAATAAGCTGTGAGGGAATGTTAGCTGAAGATAACTGGTTTCGTATTTGCTGTTTCATTGTCTGCGAGCTTTCTGATGTCGCGGCTCCCGTGCCAAACAACAAAACGAGACCGAATAGTATTCCGAAAACAGACGGAATTAAAAAAATATAGCCAATCACGACGGCAGGCCCACTGAGCCGAAACTTCTTCTTTTTTGTCAGTGTGCCCTGGTTACATACATTACACGTTGGCGCTTGAGTATTCATTTATGCTTCTCCTTTTTTGCAACGTTCAGAATGAGGCGGCGCGTGATACGCGGGATGTGGCCCAGCCCTCACCAAAAAGGCCGCGACGCGTATCACGCGTCGCCTCGATTCTTTTGTTGGGTGTCTTTGTTCATGTCAGGTCGAAGTCTGGATTCCATGCCACTTCCCACAGAAATCCGTCAGGATCAGAGAAGTAGCCGGAATAACCGCCCCATTCCGCAGCCTTTGCCTCCTTTACAATTATTCCGCCAGCTTTCTCGGCTTCCATTAATACGCTGTCGACCTCTTCTGTCGATCCGACATTGTGTGCCAGGCTGAAACCGCGAAATCCTGTTCCGGCTTCATCCATATTCGCATCACGTGCTAGATCGGCGCGGGGATAAAGTCCAAGCCACGTCCCATTGAGTGCGAAAAAGGTGACTCCGGGATAGTCGCCATGCTGGGGCAGGCCAAGACCATCACGATAGAAACGAGTTGATCGTTCAAGGTCTGTCACGCCAAGAGTAATCAATCCGATCTTTGGCTTCATTATTCTTACCTACACATCGTTATTAATAAACTGGACTTCGTTTATACCCATTCGCCTCGCTTCGCAAA
>CALMYG010000029.1 GCA_937873455.1 uncultured Verrucomicrobiota bacterium | reverse complement strand
TGGTGTGTTGCAGGGTGATCCGCCTTCGCAAGGCCTTCGGCGGGACAAGGCGGTTATACCGCCTTCGCAGTGCCTACGGCGGGCAAGCCCGCATGCCGTGTATGCTCAAATGCGTGGACTATGTCCGGTTGCCCGGGGTTACCACATTTTCTTTCTTCACCGCGGCTTTAATATGCTAGCGTCGTTGTGGATTACAACCCGAAGACTCAAGGCTGTATAAAGACCAAGGAGCGTCAATGTCTGGTCCAATATTACCTGGATCACGCCAAGGATATCGAACGACGACGTGTGCGTTCAAGTGGATCATTCTTATTGCCTTATTGGGTGCTGCCGCGATGGTTTGGGTATTCTGGACTGCGCTGAAAGAGGCTGATGCAATTTACGATAAATCAGGGTATTCTGAGCCGTACAGATTGATTAACACGAACAAATGAGTTGAGAAGAGTTTCCTCTGCCTCCAGGCACTCGAAGACTCGCGCTTGTGAGGCATGTCGTTCATATGGCTGAAGAAATAGCGACGGGGCACACCGGGTTTATTAACAGAAAAAAGGAGGGATCCACGAAGGTTATGCGTGCAATCGCGTTGGTGTTTTCGGTAGTGGTCTTGCTGGCATGGGAGGGTATGGCCCGATCGCCCGAGCGGGAGGTGGTATCGTTTTCCATCACCACCAACGTGGGCTTCGGCAATAATATCCACGTGGCGGGTAATCACCCCGACCTGGGCAACTGGAATCCGGTGGCGGCGTTGAAGTTGCGCTGGACATCCGGGAATGTGTGGGTCGGTGATGTGGCCATTCAGAAGGGGACCGCGCTGGAATACAAATTCATGTCCCGCTCGTTTGCCTCGAACCAGTTTTGCAACGGCGCCAATGCCGGCTGGGAGGGCGGGGCGAACCGGACCCGGTCTCTCGCGCCGGGACCGCTTGCGCCGTACCAGGGCAAGGTCATTTATTACTATACCAGTTGGTCGAGCCCCGCGATCATTTATACCTCCGGCGGCGACACCAACTTTTATTTTGCGCCGATGACCGTGGCCGGGCCGGGTCGTCACGCGGGTGAACAGTTGTTCCGGGTCGAGGGTATCGGCGAGGAGGGGGAGTGGATTCAGTTCGTGATGACCGACGGCCAGGGACAGTTCGACAAATCGCCCTTTATCACCGGCGTTGGGGCCGAAGGCAACGACTACTATACCGGGCTGGATGGCTTCGTGCTTCAAGATGGCCACCTGTTCAACTATTGGCCGGCGGCTTCGGTATCGGCGCCACGCAAGGAAATGCGCCGGGTGGAGTCAGGGTTCTTTCCCCCGATCACCGGACGCGATGTCGTCGTGGTGCTGCCGCGCGGCTACGACAGCCACCCGTGGAAGCGCTACCCGGTGGTGTATTTTCAGGACGGACAAAACATCACCAATGGCGCGAATGTTTTTGGCAACGGCTCGTGGGAGGCGGACACCACGGCGCATCGCGAGGCGGCCGGCGGCCGCATGCGTGAGGTTATTCTGGTCGGCGTGTACAGCGACCCGAACACGCGACGGGCGGATTATAACCCGCCGGGCGACACCTATGTCGGCGAGGCGGCGGGGCGGGCCGATGCCTACCTGAATTTTTTGGTCCATAACGTGCGCCCGACCATGGACACCCATTACCGCACGCTGAACGACTACCGGAACACCATGATTGCCGGATCATCCATGGGCGGAATTTGCAGTGTATATGCCGCCACCGACACCAACGTATTTGGCGGTGCGTTGGCCATGTCCCCGGCGGTCACCCGCGCCCCGAATTACCGCGATGCGCTTCCCGGCAAGCCCAAGCGTCCGGCGCGCGTTTACATGGATACCGGCACCAGCGAGGGGCAAGTCGGCACCCTGCCGGGCGGCTATTACTGGGATGATCCGTGGATAGCCTACGATCATCTGGTTGCCGCCGGGTATGTTCCCAACCGGGATGTCATCATGCGGGTTGGCTGCGGTCAGGGGCACAACGAGGCCGCCTGGCGCACCCGCCTGCCCGAGGCGTTCCGATTCTTGCTGCCCGCGCGCGATGAGCCCAACCGCATTGCACAGACGTTTTGGCCGCCGGTGATCTCGTGGACCGGCGAGGGGCAGCCGCTGGCGTTTGCCGCCCACCAGCATTTCCGCTATCAGGTGGAGCAAAGCCCGCCCGGCGGTACGGCCTGGACGCCGGCGTCCGCGTCGCTGGTGGAGACCAATCCGTGGGCCTTCCGGAGCCTTTCGTCGACCTCGCCGGTGGCGGAACACCAATGGTTCCGGATCAAAAGCGAACCCCGGGATTGATCCGATCCGCGCAAGGGCCGGACGATGTGCTGCGCGCATCGATGGTGCGTAAGCCCAGTGCGATAAGCGCGGCGGCGGAAACAATCGCGCAGGCGTTTTCGGCAAGGGCGCGCTCCACCTCGTCGCGGGTGAGTTGGACCATTTCCTGATCCTCGAGATCGTCCGACGAGGGTTCGGCATCTTTCCTGACATCAAGCGCGAGATACAGGTGGGCGTTTCCGCAGCCCCGGTTGCTATCGACCACAAACGAGCCAAGGTGAATCCACTCGCCATCCGCGTAGCCGGTTTCCTCGCGAAGTTCGCGCCGGGCGGCCGCCAGGGGCGCTTCTCCGGGGTCGAGATAGCCGCCCGGAGGCGATAAGGTCATGCCCGGCGCCATGTATTTGTGTTGCCGGAAGAAAATAAAGCGCTGTTCCGTGGTGCGGGCGAGAATGTTGACGTAGTCCGGCGTAATGACCACCGGCCAATCCGCGATAACCCGGCCATCGGGCAAGGCCACGGTGTGATCTTCCACTTTCAGGAAAAAGCCGCGATCCAATAACGGGCGGCGATCCCGACATGTCCATGTTTTCATACCATATCCTGTAGTCATGATGGCGTCATTCTCTTGTATCTTGTGTAGATTGTGGTCCGGGTGTTTGTGTTTCGTTTCGGCGTGATTGTTTGCTCGCCAAAGAATTATCGTGTTTTCCCCGATTTTCCATTGACGCCGTTTTTCGAGTCCATCAATACTATATCTAGTGCAAGCTACATTAGCCTTGAAGTTAACTTGTAGCCCCAGCCCGACCGGTTACCGGCCCGACTGTTCAAGGAGTCTAATCTGATCATGGCTGAATTGGAATCCGATCTTTCTCCCTCCGAGTGGGCCGCCGCGCAGGCGAGTCCTTTGTTTAATGACGACCTCGCACCGGTCAGCAGTTCGGCGCGCCGCTGGAAGATGATCGACATCGCCCACCTGTGGGTCGGCATGTCGGTATGCATTCCCACCTACATGTTGGCCAGCGGGTTGATTGCCGGCGGGATGAACTGGTGGCAGGCGATCCTGACCGTGACCCTGGGGAACTTGATCGTGCTGGTGCCGATGATTCTCAACGGCCATGCCGGCACCAAGTATGGCATCACCTTTCCGGTGTTTGCCCGCGCCTCCTTCGGCACCCACGGCACCCATATCGCCTCCGTCCTGCGTGCGGTGGTGGCCTGCGGCTGGTTTGGCATCCAGACCTGGATCGGCGGCACCGCGATCTACGAACTGGCCCGCCTGCAATGGCCGGGCATCGCTGATGCCGCCGTCCTTGGCTTTCTCGGCAATGACAACATTCAGGTCAACCTCGCGCAATTCGTTTGTTTTCTGGTTTTCTGGGCGATCAACATCGCCGTGTTCTGGCGGGGCATGGAAAGCATCCGGATCGTCGAAAATTGGGGAGCGCCGTTGCTGGTCGGTCTTGGCGTGGCCCTGTTGATCTGGGCGTATATCAATGCCGATGGCTTCGGGCCGATGCTGTCGCAGCCCGACCGGTTTGAAACCCGGGCCGACTTCTGGAAAATGTTTTTCCCCAGCCTGACCGCCATGGTCGGATTCTGGGCGACCCTCTCACTCAACATTCCCGACTTCACCCGCGAGGCGAAAAGCCAGCGCGATCAGATGCTTGGGCAGTTTCTCGGGCTCAATACCACCATGCCCTTCTACGCCTTCGTCGGCGTTGCGGTGACCAGCGCGACGGTGGTGATTTTCGGCGAAGCGATCTGGGACCCGGTTCAACTGCTCGCCCGCTTTGACAGTGTGGGCCTTATGATTGTGTCCATGTTCGCGCTGACCCTGGCCACCCTGACCACCAATCTCGCCGCCAACGTGGTCGCGCCATCCACCGCGTTCTCGAATTTTCTGCCGAAGAAAATCAGCATGCGTTTGGGCGGGGTGATCACCGGGTTGATCGGCATCGCCATGATGCCGTGGAAGCTGGTCGCCGATCCAAGCGGTTATATCTTCACCTGGCTGATTGGCTACTCCGCCTTGCTGGGTCCGATTGGCGGCATTCTGGTCTGCGATTATTTCCTGATTCGCAAAACCAAACTCGATTTGCCCGCGCTGTATGACCCGAATGGCGTTTATAAATACGCGGGGGGCTACAATCCCGCCGCCATCATCGCGCTGGTCGTTGCCATTCTGCCCAATGCTCCCGGCTTTCTCGCCCAGATCGGCAAGATCGAAGTCGCTTCGTTCTGGAGTACATTCTACAGCTACGCTTGGTTTACCGGCTTTTTCATCGCCATGGGGCTGTATTATGTGCTGACAAAGCTTTCTAACCGTGACTAAAGACAATTCCATAAAGTTGCGGGCGACGCCGGGGGCAGAGCCCCGGCCGTACAAGTTCACCCGTTGTAGGCCGACCCTCCGTGGTCGGCGGACAAGCTGTTACATTTTCTGAAAGGCTAAAACTATGAACCCAAACCTCCCGCCCACGAACTACCAACCGAAACCCTACCAGGGCCTGTCTTTTGACGAGGCCATGGCCATGCGCAAGGCCCACCTCTCGCCCGGGCTTTTCCTGTACTACAAGAACCCGATCATGATTGTGGAAGGCAAGATGCAGTACCTGTGGGATGAAAAGGGCCGCCGCTATCTGGACATGTTCGGCGGGATTGTCACCGTGAGCGTCGGTCACGCGCATCCGGAAGTTGTCGCCGCCGCCGATGAGCAGATGAAGACCATCTCCCACACCACCACCATTTACCTCAACGAGGTGATCTGCAAGTACGCCAAGGAGCTGGCCGACAAGATGCCCGGCGACCTCAAGGTCTGCTATTTCGTCAACTCCGGCTCCGAGGCCAACGACC
This sequence comes from uncultured Verrucomicrobiota bacterium, assembly GCA_937873455.1. Classification (GTDB taxonomy): domain Bacteria; phylum Verrucomicrobiota; class Kiritimatiellia; order CAIVKH01; family CAIVKH01; genus CALMUP01. The sequence continues at coordinate 24,988 of CALMYG010000029.1, read as the reverse complement.
TCGCCATGCTGATGGCCCGCCTCTACACCGGCAACTACGACATCATCGCCCTGCGCAACGCCTACCACGGCGGCGTCGCCTCCACCATGGGCCTGACCTCCCACAGCACCTGGAAATTTAACTACCCGCACGGCGCCGGGGTGCATCACGCGGTTAATGCCGATCCTTATCGCGGTCGCTGGGGGCATGACGAGCCCGACGCGGGGCGGAAGTACGCCCAGGAAATCAAGGAACTGATCGACTTCGGCACGCCCGGCAAAATCGCCGGCTTCTTCGGCGAGTCGATTCAGGGTGTCGGCGGCGTGGTGGTGTTTCCGGATGGTTATCTCAAGCACGCGTACCAAATTGTGCGCGATGCCGGCGGCATTTGTATTGCCGACGAGGTGCAGGCCGGATTCGGGCGCACCGGGGAAAAATATTGGGGCTTCGAGACCCAGGGGGTTATTCCCGACATCGTCACCATGGCCAAGAGCATCGGCAACGGCGCGCCGCTGGCCGCCGTGGTCACCACGCCTAAAATCGCGGCGACACTGGCGCAACGCATTCACTTCAACACCTTCGGCGGCAACCCGGTTTCCTGCGCCATCGGACGCAAGGTCATCGAGATCATCGACCGCGAAGGCTACCAGCAGAAATGCGCGGTTCTCGGGGAACGCCTGCTCGCCGGGTTGCGCAAGCTGATGGATAAATATCCGGTGATCGGCGAGGTGCGCGGCAAGGGATTGATGGTGGCGTTTGAAATGGTAAAGGACCGCGCCACCAAGGAGCCGGACAAGGACACCTGCCTGCGCGTCTTCGAGAAGGCGAAAGACCTCGGTGTGCTCATCGGCAAGGGCGGGCTGTACGGCAACGTCATCCGCATTACCCCGCCGATGTGTATTACCGAAGCGGATGTCGATTTCACGCTCGATGTGTTGGATCAAGCATTTGCGGAAGGATAAGAAAATGGAGTTCGGAGTTCAGTGTTCGGGAAGAAAATGCTTTTCCTGAACACCGAAACCCGAACACCGAAACCCGGATAAAACCATGAAAATCGGCATCCCCAAAGAAATCAAGATCAAGGAAAACCGGGTGGCTTGCACCCCGGCCGGCGCGCGTATGTTTGTGCAGGCTGGTCATGAGGTATTGGTGGAAACCCATGCCGGCCTCGGCAGCGGTTTTCCCGACGAGCTTTTTGCGCATGCCGGGGCAAAAATCGTGCCGTCCGCCGCCGATGCCTGGGCTTGTGATATGGTGGTGAAAGTGAAGGAGCCCATCCCCTCGGAATACGGTTACCTGCGAAAAGATTTGCTGCTGTTTACCTACCTCCACCTTGCCGCCGACAAGCCGCTTACCGAGGCGCTGGCCAAGAGCGGCGCCGCCGGGGTGGCGTATGAGACGGTGCAGATTGGGCGGCGCTTGCCGCTGCTGGAGCCGATGAGCGAAATTGCCGGGCGCATGAGCGCACTGGTCGGGGCCTTTTATTTGAGCAAGGCCCAGGGCGGCAAGGGCGTCCTGCTGGGCGGTGTGCCCGGCGTGCTTCCCGGCAATGTGCTGATCATCGGTGGTGGAACGTCCGGCATCAACGCCGGCCGTGTGGCCGCCGGCATCGGGGCCCATGTGACGATTCTCGAAGTCGATCTTCAGCAAATGCGCTTTCTCGACATCAGCCTCCAAGGCAGCGCCGACACCTTGTACTCCAACGAGCAGAATTTGATGGAGGAACTTCCCGATGTGGATTTGCTGATTGGCGCGGTGCTGGTGCCGGGGGCCAAGGCGCCCAAGCTGATCCGGCGCGAAATGCTGCGCGTCATGAAGCCGGGTGCGGTGTTTGTCGACATCGCCATCGATCAGGGCGGATGCGCCGAGACCTCGCGCCCCACCACCCACGAAAACCCCATTTATGTGGAAGAGGACACCGTGCATTACTGCGTGGCCAACATGCCGGGTGCGTATTGCCGCACCGCGACCCAGGCCCTGACCAACGCCACCATTCCGTATGCGGTCAAACTCGCCAATCTCGGCCTCGAAGAAGCCTTGCGCCAGGTGCCGGAACTCAAACCCGGACTCAACACCTACCAGGGCCATGTGGTCTATAAGGCCGTGGCCGAAGCGCACGGGATGGCGTATCAGGAGGCGAAGTTTTAAGGATGAGGGTGTTCGGTGTTCAGGGTTCGGGGTGGAAATGATGAAGAATCGCGTTTACGATTAAGAAAAAAGGCAAACGCTATGAAGCCCGAATTCACCGCAATTATAGAAAGCGCTCCTGAAGGAGACTATTGGGCCATATGCCCGGAAATACCGGGCGCCAACGGGCAGGGAGAAACTATAGAGGAGGCCAGGGAAAGTTTGCGTCAGGCGATCGAGTTGATTCTTGAGGACCGTCGTGAAGATATGCTGCGAGGCCTTCCGGATGACGCCATTCGCGACAAGGTGCTGGTTGGGTGAACCCTGACACCTGAACCCCGAACTCCGAACACCCGGACAAAATAATGACCAAGTGAGGATATTGCGATGACATTGAAACCCAGAACCACTCCGGAGCTCGCCGCCGTAACCATGGCGGAGATCGAGCCGAAATACACGCCGCAGGAGGCGAAGGTCGAGGCCGACCGTTGCCTCTATTGTTTTGATGCCCCCTGCATCATGGCCTGTCCGACCGGCATTGACATCCCCGGCTTCATCAAGAAAATCTCCACGAACAACCTGACCGGTTCGGCCCGGGTGATTTTGGAGTCGAACATTCTCGGCGCGAGTTGCGCGCGGGTGTGTCCGACCTCGGTGCTGTGCGAAGGCGCCTGTGTTCTGCTGGACCGCGATGAAAAGCCGATCAAGATTGGTCGCCTCCAGCGTTACGCCACCGATCATGTCTTTGAAAACAACATCAACGTGTTCAAAAACAAGCCGCGTCCGAACGGGCGCAAGGTCGCACTGATCGGCGGCGGACCGGCCAGCCTGGGTTGTGCGGCGGAACTGGCCCAGCTCGGTTACCAAACCGTGATCTTCGAGAAGAAGCCGGAAGCGGGCGGGCTGAACACCTACGGTATTGCCTACTACAAGCTCACCCCGGAAGTCAGCCTCGACGAAGTCCAGCTGGTGAAAAGCCTCGGCGTGGAAATTCGCACCGGGGTCGAGGTCGGCGTGGATGTCGGCATGGATAAAATTCTCGCCGAATTCGACGCGGTGTTTCTCGGGGTGGGGCTTGGTCACACCTACCAGCTCGACATTCCCGGCGAAGACAAGGGAGGCGTGGTCGAAGCGCTGGAGTTTATCGAATGGATCCACACCAAGCCGCTTCACCAGGTGCCGGTGGGCGCGCGGGTGGCGGTGATTGGTTGTGGAAACACCGCCATTGATGCGGTGACCCAGGCCAAGCGGCTGGGCGCGAAAGAGGCGATCATCATTTACCGTCGCGGTGAAGACGATATGCCCGCCTACGAATACGAATACGAAATCGCCAAGAAGGACGGCTGCGGCTTCATGTTCCACACCGCGCCGGTGGAAGTGCTCGGCGATGGTCACGTGACCGGCCTGCGCTTGGTTCGCACGAAAAACAACGCCCAAGGAAAAGCGGAAGTGGTGCCCGGCACGGAATTCGACGAGCCGTTCGATATGGTCATCAAGGCGCTCGGCCAGCAAAAACAAAAGGCCATGCTGAACAAGCTGGTTCCCGACCTTGCCCTCGATAAATCCGGATGTATCGACGTCAACCCCCAAACCGGTCAGACCAACATCGAAAAGGTTTTTGCCGGCGGCGACGCCCGCAACGGCGGCCGCGAAGTCGTCAATGCGGTGGCCGAGGGCAAAAAAGCGGCCCGCGGCATTCATGCCTGGCTGAATGGTCAGGCGGTGGATGGTCCGGTGCAGGCCAGTCGATTGGGTTGCAAGGACGGCGTGACCGGTTCGGGTTATGACCATCCGCGCCGCGTCCCGGAACTGGAAGCGGAATATTTCGCCAAACTGAATGAGGTGTCCCATGGCTGATCTCTCCATCAATCTCGCCGGAATCAAATCGCCGAATCCTTTTTGGGTGGCCTCGGCTCCGCCCTCGAATACCGCGTATCAATCGCATCGCGCGTTCGAGGCGGGGTGGGGCGGGGTGGTGTGGAAAACCATCGGCGATCCCATTGTCAACGTGAGTTCGCGCTACTCCTCGCATGATCTTGCCGGCCAGCGCATGGTCGGGTTCAACAATATCGAGCTGATCAGCGACCGCACTCCGGAAACCAATTTCCGGGAAATCCGCGAAGTGAAGGACCGCTGGCCGCACCACGCCGTCATCGCCTCGCTGATGACCGACACCCGGGAAAACTGGCACGACATGATGAAGCGTTCGGCCGATGCCGGAGCCGATGGCGTCGAGCTTAACTTTGGTTGCCCCCACGGCATGTGCGAGCGCGGCATGGGGTCAGCGGTCGGACAAAATCCCGACGTGATTGAAGCCATCGTGGGTTGGGTCATGGAAGCTGCGGAGATTCCGGTGATCGTCAAGCTGACCCCCAACATTACCGACATCACCCAGCCCGCCCGCGCGGCCAAGCGCGCCGGGGCGGATGCGATCTCGATGATCAACACCATCAACAGCATCACCCAGGTCAACCTCGACACCATGTGCCCCGAACCTTACGTCGCCGGCAAGAGCACGCACGGCGGGTATTGCGGTCCGGCGGTGAAGCCGATTGCCTTGAACATGGTGCATTGCTGCGCCGCCGATCCGCTGGTGCAACTGCCGATTTCCGGCATTGGCGGCATCAGCACCTGGAAGGACGCGGCGGAGTTCATCGCCCTCGGCTCCACCAGCGTGCAGGTCTGCACGGCGATCATGCATTATGGCTTCCGGATCGTGGAGGACATGATCGATGGCTTGAACGACTTTCTCGACGGCAAGGGCTATGCCTCGGTCAATGAATTGCGGGGCAAAGCGGTGCGTTCCGTGGACAAGTGGGAGACCCTCAACCTCAACTACAAACGCGTGGCCGAGATCAACTACGACAAGTGCATCGGTTGTAATTTGTGCTACATCGCCTGCGAGGACGGCGCCCACCAGGCCATTGATCTCATCACCCCCGACGGCTACGGCCTCGGTCCCGGGCGCCTGCCCGGCAAGAAGATTCCCCAGATCATCGAGGACCACTGCGTCGGCTGCAACTTGTGCTCGATCGTCTGCCCGGTCGACAACTGCATCACCATGGTCGACCGCGACACCGGCAAGCCGTTTATGTCATGGAAAGACTATCAGGAAAAACTGGCGAAGGGCGAAATGGAGCGGATCCCGGCGCATCCGTGATCATGCTCAACAGGGCATTGATAACGACAACAGTGACAAGCAGCTAACATTTTGAGGTCACAAATTGTGACCTCAAAATGATGAAAATTTAAGTGAAAAGAGAACTCATACCCCTAGAGCGAATCGAGTCTAAAATACTCCTCCTTCGCGGCCAGAAGGTTATGCTGGATCGCGATCTGGCGGATCTCTATGGTGTGCCGACTAAAAATTTGAAGCGTTCCGTGCAAAGAAACAAGGATCGCTTCCCTCTTGATTTTGCCTTTGTGCTTAATAAACAGGAGGTTGCAATCTTGAGGTGCCAAATTGGCACCTCAAGTTCATGGGGCGGCACGCGTTACCGTCCCATGGCTTTTACCGAACAAGGTGTGGCCATGCTATCCAGCGTTCTCAACAGCGAGCAGGCGGTGCTGGTTAACATTGCTATTGTCCGAACATTCGTGCGACTTCGTCAAATCTTGGTCTCACACGCCGATTTGGCGCGCAAACTGGCGGAGCTGGAAAAGAAATACGATGCGCAGTTCAGCGTGGTGTTTGATGCCATGCGCGAATTGATGGAGCCGCCGGTGCCGCCGAAAAAGGAAATTGGATTTCACGTAAAAGAAAGAAGGGCGAGCTACAAAACAACATCGCCTGCAAAGAAAAGAACAGGAGCAACGAAATGAGCACCCAAACCCTTTACCCCGTGCCCGTCTTCATTGGCGGTGAATGGCATGTACCGGAAACGAAAACCACCGTGCCGGTGTATAACCCCTCCATCGGCGAAATCATCGCCCACACCCCGATGTGCGACGGCGCGATGGTGGACCAGGCGGTGCAAGCCGCGCAAAAGGCCTTCCCCGATTGGGCGGAAACCCCGCCGGTCGAGCGCGCGCGCATTCTCTTCCGTTATAAAATGCTTCTCGAGGAACACTTTGAGGATCTGGCTCGCAGTGTCTGCCGCGAGCACGGAAAAAACCTCATTGAAGCGCGCGGCGATGTCCGGCGCGGCGTGGAGGTGGTGGAGTACGCCTGCGGCATTCCCGAGCTGCTCAAGGGGGAAATTCTTCCGAACATCGCCCGCGGGATCGACGGCGAGGTGGTGCGCCACCCTCACGGCGTGGTTGTCGGCATCTGCCCGTATAATTTTCCCGCCCTGGTGCCGATGTGGATGTTCCCGCTGGCCATCGCCTGCGGCAACACCTTCATCCTCAAGCCCAGCGAAAAGGTGCCGCTGACCGGCATCCGCCTGATTGAGTTGCTGCAACAGGCCGGGCTTCCTCCCGGCGTGCTCAACATCGTACACGGCGGCAAGGACTGCGTAGACGCCCTGCTCAAGCATCCATTGGTCAAAGCCATTTCGTTTGTCGGTTCCTCGCCGGTGGCGAAGTACATCTATGAAACCGGCATCATGCACGGCAAAAAAGTCCAGGCGGCCGGCGGAGCCAAGAACTACGTGTTTGTCCTGCCCGATGCTGATTTTGGCAATTCGGTCACGGGCTTGGTCGATTCCGCCTTCGGTTGCGCGGGCCAACGTTGCATGGCCGGTTCGACGGCGGTGACCATCGGCAAGGCGCATGACCGGCTCGTTGAGCCGCTTTCCGCCGCAGTCAAGGCCATCAAGGTCGGCCCCACCGACCGCGACGTTCCGAACAACCTCGGCGCGGTGATCACGCCCCAGCATCTGGAAAAAGTCAGCGGGCTGATCGCCTCCGGCGAAAAGGACGGAGCAAAAATCGTCATCGACGGGCGCGGGGTTAAGGTCCCGGAAGCGCCCAAGGGTTTTTATCTCGGCCCGACAATTGTCGATGGCGTCACCCAGGGCATGCACATCGCCCGCGAGGAGGTGTTCGGTCCGGTGCTCAACGTCATGAGTTTCGACGACCTCGACTCCGCGATCGAGATGGCCAACCAGACGCCGTTCGGCAACGGCGCGTGTATCTACACGCAGAGCGGCAAGGCCGCGCGCGAATTCAAGCATCGCATCAAGGCCGGCATGGTCGGCATCAACGTCGGCGTGCCTGCTCCGATGGCCATGTTCCCGTTCGCCGGATGGGACTACTCGTTCTTCGGCGAACTGCACATGCAGGGCCGCGAAGGCGTGATGTTCTATACCCGGGCCAAGGTCACCACCACCCGCTGGTTCCGGCATGGCGAAGGCGATATCTGGCACAAGGAGAAATAATATGAGCCTGCTCATCAAAAACGGCGAAATCGTCACCGCGGAAACCCGCTACAAGGCGGACATCTACGTCGAAAAGGACACCATCACCCGGATCGGCAAGAACCTTGACGCCCCTCAGGGCGCAACGGTTGTCGACGCCAAGGGCAAGTATGTTTTTCCGGGTTTTATTGATCCGCATGTACATATTTACCTTCCCTTCATGGGCACGTACGCGAAGGACAATTACGAATCGGCGAGCCGGGCCGCGCTGGTCGGCGGCACGACCACCTTGATCGAAATGTGTTGTCCCTCACGCACCGACGATCCGATGAAGTCGTACGAATTGTGGCGAGGCAAGGCCGAGGGACTGAGCGCCTGCGATTTCACCTTCCACATGGGGGTGGCCCGCTACGACAAGAAAACCGCTGACCAGCTCAAGCAGATTGTCAAGGACGGCATCAGTAGCTTCAAGGTGTTCCTGGCCTACAAGGGCTTTTTCGGCGTCACCGACGACGAACTCTACAACGTGTTGAAACTGGCCAAATCGCTTGGGGTGATCACGACGGCCCATTGTGAAAATCCGGAATTGATCAGCGCCATGCAACAGCAGTTGCTGGCCGAAGGCAAGACCGAGCCGAAGTGGCATTATTACAGCCGCCCACCCGAGGTGGAGGCCGAGGGCGTTCACCACCTGATGACGTTTGCCAAAATGCTCGACGCCAGCGTGTACATTGTACACACCAGTTGCGAGGAGGCGGTCAGCCGTGCGCTGACTGCCCGCGCCAACGGCGTGAAGGTGTGGATCGAAACGTTGATCCAATACCTGGTCACCGATATGACCTACGCTGAACTCCCGGACTTCGAGGGCGCGAAATACGTCATGTCGCCCCCGCTCCGGCACAGGAAGAATCAACCCTACCTGTGGAACGGTCTGCAACAGGGCTTGATCAACACCCTGGCCACCGACCACGCGCCATTTGACTTCAAGAAGCAGAAGGAGATGGGCCGTGACGATTTCACCAAGATTCCCAACGGCATTCCGTCGCTCGAGGACCGGGTGAATCTGCTCTTTACGCACGGCGTGAAGGAGGGGCGGCTCGACCTGCATCGGTTCGTGGATGTCGCCAGCACGGCGGCGGCCAAGGTGTTCGGGTTGTATCCCCGCAAGGGCGCCATTGCCGTCGGGGCCGATGCCGATCTTGTGGTGTACGATCCCAATTACAAAGGCGTGATCTCGGCCAAAACCCACCAGATGAATCTCGACTACAGCGCGTTTGAAGGCTGGAAGATCGGCGGCCGTCCGGAATACGTGACGGTGCGCGGGCAACTGGCGGTTAAGGAAGGAAAATTCTGCGGCAAAAAAGGCCGGGGCAGGTTCCTCAAGCGCGAGCCGGGGCATTTTTAATCAACCCAATCGTTAACTTCATCGTTAACCCAATCGAACCGGAATGCCATTAAATCACGAAAAACTTGTTGTTTACCGAGATGCATTGCGTTTCAGCGTGAAAGTCGGCTTGTGGGTAGATGGGTGGGGTGATCGTCATGCCGTATCGGATCAGTTGATGAGGGCGGCTGGAAGCGTCGTTGAAAACATAGCTTTTGCCAGCGCCTCCTATACGGGCGAGAAGATAAAATATATCGAATACGCGATTGGTTCGGCTTTGGAGTGTGCGGCATGTCTTGATGTGGCCTGCACAAAACGCTTAATGATTGATTCGAGCTGTATTAATGAAAAAAGAGAGCTAAGTCGCCATGTCGGTATGCTTGTGGCATTGCGTCGCAGTTGGTTGAAGCCATCGCCCGTGGTGAACGAAGATCCGCCTGAGTACGACACGCGACAAGAAGTGCTTTTCCAACACGAAAAACTGGATGTTTATCAAACGTCGTTGGAGGTGGTTCGTGGGTTAACCTCGTTTCGTGAGCTTGCCGGGATTGCGACCACGGCCTTTCGCAGGATCGATGAACCAGCGACAAGCATGGTGCTTAACATCGCGGAGGGCAATGGAAGGTTCTTGGACTCGGAGAAACGGCGCTTTTTCGAGATATCCCTTGAATCCGCGATCAAACTGGCCGCGCGACTGGACGTCTATTCCGCGCGCGGGACGATTTCTATTGAGGATACGCATAATTGCAAGGCGCTTATTGAGCGCGTTGCCTCCATGTTGTCGGTTATGATCGATAGACCGAGAAAAGAGTATTCGACGAAGTTAACGAGTGGGTTAACGAGTGAGTTTGTCGCAAGGTGTTGACGTATGCCCCCCCGCCAAACACTTCAATCCGCCCTTGAGCGCGAGCGGCCGCTGCAAATTGCCGGCGCCATCAATGCCTACACCGCGCGGCTGGCCGAGCGGGCTGGTTTTCAGGCGCTTTATGTATCCGGCGCGGGGGTGGCGAATGCTTCGTTCGGTCTGCCTGATCTGGGTTTCACCACGCTCGACCAGGTAGCCGAGGATGTCCGGCGCATCACCGCCACGACCTCGCTCCCGGTGTTGGTGGATATCGATACCGGTTGGGAAGAGGACTTGTTCACCGGCCGCACGATGACGGTCATGCACGAAGCCGGCGCGGCGGCGGTGCATCTGGAAGATCAGGTCAGCATGAAGCGTTGCGGGCACCGCCCGGGCAAGGCGCTGGTCTCGCGGGAAGAGATGGTCGCCCGGGTTGAGGCCGCCGTGAAAACGAAGCCGGATCCGTCGATGGTTTTGATGGCTCGCACCGATGCCGCCGCGGTCGAAGGGTTGCCTGCCGCCATCGAACGCGCCCAGGCGTATGTCGCCGCCGGGGCGGATATGATCTTTGCCGAGGCGTTGCATACGCTGGAGGAATACCGCGCATTCACCCGCGCCGTTTCCGTGCCGGTGCTGGCCAACATCACCGAATTCGGCAAGACGCCGTTGTTCACGCGGGACGAATTGCACTCGGCCGGCATCGCCATGGCGCTGTATCCGTTATCTGCCTTTCGCGCGATGAGCGCGGCGGCGCGCGACGTGTACGCCGCGCTGCGCCGCGACGGAACCCAGCAGGCGGTGATTGACCGCATGCAGACGCGCGCGGAGTTGTATGACATGCTGAACTACGCAGAATACGAAAGAAAAGCGGACGAGAAGCTAAACCGGAAGGACGAACGGTCACGGTGAGCCGCGGCTCGACGAGACGCCTCGCCCTACCTAAACATAAGGAGAAAGTACCCATGAGCGAATTCTCAAAGGGTCTGGAAGGCATCATTGCCGGGCAAACCGCCGTGGCGATCATCGACGAAGCGGGCGGGGGGTTGCAATACCGTGGATACCGGTTGAGTGATCTCACCGAGAAAGCCTCGTTTGAGGAGGTCGCGTATCTTCTGCTGAAGGGCCGGTTGCCCAATGCCGCCGAGCTCAACGAATACCGCAAGCACCTCGCCTCCGAGCGGGACCTGCCGCCGGCGTTGCGCAAGATACTCGAAGAAATTCCGGTTACTGCGCACCCCATGGATGTCATGCGTACCGGCGTGTCGGCGCTGGGGTGCATCGAGTCGGAGGGCAAGCTGCGCGATCAGCAGGCGGTGGCCGACCGGCTGCTGGCCTGTCTGGGCTCCATACTCATGTACTGGTACCGTTATGCCCACGAAGGCGTTCGGATCGACCCCGCGCAAGGCGGGAACAGCATCGCCGAGCACTTCCTGTTGTTGCTCAAGGATTGGGTTCCGTCCGACCAGCACCGCAAGGCGCTTGACGCTTCGCTCATCCTCTACGCCGAACACGAATTTAACGCCTCCACGTTCACCGCCCGCACCATTACGTCCACGCTTTCCGATTATTATTCCGCGGTTACCGGGGCAATCGGCGCGTTGCGCGGCCCGCTGCACGGCGGGGCCAACGAGGCCGCCATGGAGTTGATCCAGCGGTTTAAAACCGCTGACGAGGCGGAAAAAGGCATCATGGAGGCGTTGGCACGCAAAGATAAAATCATGGGCTTCGGGCATCGCGTCTATAAACATTGCGATCCGCGCTCTGATGTGATCAAGGTGTACGCCCATCATCTCTCGCAAAACGATGAGGACGGCAAACGGATGTTCGCGGTGGCCGAGCGGATTGAACATGTCATGCGCCGGGAGAAGAAGTTGTTTCCCAACCTCGATTTTTATAGCGCGATTGTCTATCACCGCTGCGGCATACCCACCTCGCTGTTCACGCCCTTGTTCGTCATGTCGCGGGTCACCGGTTGGTCCGCGCATATTTTCGAGCAGCGCGCCGACAACCGGATCATCCGCCCGACCTCCGAATACATCGGAGAAAAGGTGCGCGAGGTGACGCCGCTGGAGCAGCGCTGATTCCCGCCGCGGGCTTACCGCTCTTTGCGTGCCGTAACCGCCACGACATTCCCCCGTTTATGGCGGGTGTCGATGTCGTGGTGGACCCCCGGAATCTGATCGAGCATAACCACGCGCTCAAGAACCGGATCCAGGGCGCCCTCGACGGCAAGCCGGCCAAGAGCGTCGATATCCTCCGCGCGTTCCGTGGCGGGGCCGGTAATAATGTTACGTTTGTTTCGATAAGAACGCCAAGGCGCGAGCAGAAGAGCGGGCAGGTCGGCCGACAACAACAACAACCGGCCGCCCGGATTCAAGGCGTTCATGTACGGGGCCCAGGGCGCACGTCCCACGACGTCCGCGATGATATCATACCGATCCTGGCGCCGCAGAACATCCTCCCGGGTGTAGTCGATCACCCGTTCTGCGCCCAGTGATTGCATCAGCGTGGCGTTGTTGCCGCTGCATACCGCGGTGACGCGTGCGCCGGCAAGCCGGGCGAGTTGCACCATCGCCGTTCCCACGGAACCCGCCGCGCCGATGATCAAAACCTTTTCACCGGCCTTTACCGAAGCGCGTCTCCAGTAATCCAATGCTGTAGTTCCGCCAAACGGAAGCGCGGCCGCTGCTTCGAACGACAGTGCATGGGGTTTCGGGGCGAGTGCGGCGTTCTCGGATAGGCAGAGGTATTCCGCATATGCGCCCATGCGCACGCCGTTGATGCCGAAAACGTCATCGCCGACGCGGTATTTGCGGGTGTTCGGCCCGGCCTGTTCGATGGTTCCGGCAAACGCCGCGCCGAGGATCGGCTGGCGCGGACCGGTTACCCCGAAAATCAAGCGCCCCAGGATGCCAAACCCGCGCGGCAGGTTCATGCCCCGAATGCGGGCATCCGCCGAGGTGATGGCCACCGCGCGGACCCGCACCCGGATTTCCCCCTTGCCGGGCGTCGGTATTGGCGCCTCGGTCAGGTGTAACACCTCCGGCGGTCCGTAACGACGACATGTCACCGCGTTCATGGTTTCGCGGGTTCGATGCTTCATCAAAGCCACCACTTCCACCACCCGTTGAAGGTGCGCTTGGCAAGTTTCATCGTTATTTTTTCCATGGCCGGCATGTCGGCCGTTCCGGTTCCGGCGTTCATCATGATGCACAAGGCCGCGTTGCGTTCCGGAACAAACAATGCCCGGCAAAAAAAGGTCCCGGCCGATCCATCGATACCGGAAAAACGAAGGCCTCCCCAACGGCCGTTACCGATGCCCAGGGAAAAACCATCGTACCCGAAGTGCAAGCGGCGAAAGGTTTCGGCGGAGAGGAGAGTTTCTTTTCCCATCAATCCGCGCAGGTGCCATTGCGCATACCGGGCGATGTCCGTCACGGGCATGCTCAGATCTCCAGCCGGGGCCAGGCAGGCCGGCAGACGATACGGGTGATCCGGAGGAAAGGGTTCAGCTTTTCCTCCTCGCAACTGGTGCCCCCACGGTTGCTCCGGGCTTAATACGTTCGGCCATCCGATCCAGGCGGAAAGCCCGAGGGTGTCAACCAGGGTCAGCTGAATGTTTTCAGAATACGTGTGACCCGTAACCCTTTCGATCATGGCTGAAGCCATGCTGTAACTGGCATTGGAATAGCGGTGGGCGAATCCTGATTTGGTGGGTGGCGTGACCGGGGGGCGGGAAAGCAATGCTTGCAGAAAGGCCGTGGCCGGATTGGAAGTTACCGGGCCGAATTGGGGAATCGGGTCCGCATTTAAGTCCGTGAACGCGGCAATGCCGGCCCGGCACAACAACAAACGCTCGAGGGTGCAATCCAGATATTCCGGGCGGGCACCCTTGCGTAATTCAGGAAAAACCTCGAAGAACGATTGATCCCACCGCATCCGGCCCTGTTCGACCTGCTTGGCTGCCATCACCGCCAAAACGGATTTGGAGCAGGAGCCGATGTGGAAGAAATCGTGTTCAGTCACCGGAGACTTTTCGCCGGCGATACGCACACCTTGAATGGCAATTTCGGGGTGCTTGTCGGCGTGAACCACCGCCACGGCGATGGCGGGTATGGAGAAAGCCTCGCGCACTTCCCGAATGATTTTCTCATCGATCATACAGGATTCCAATCAGAAGCTGCCCGGCACTATGATTGGCCACCGGCGCGATTATTCCAACGAAAGCAGTTTGGATTTTTTGCGACACTTCACTATGGTGTAGGCATGTCGAGGTTATGTGCAATCACTTTCGGGTTGATGACGGTTCTGACCGTTGGGTGCGCCACGGTGGGTCCGGATTACACCCCGCCGGACCAGGAGTGGCCCGCGGCATGGCGAGGCGCGGCGGGTGAGGATGATGCCGCGCTGGGTTCGTGGTGGACCCTGTTGAATGATCCGGCGTTGGAGGACGTGTTGGAAAAGGTTCGCGCCAACAACCGGCAGTTGGCGGCGGCGGCAGCGAACCTGGAGCGTTATGCGGCCTTGTATGGCATGACCCGCGCTGAGGCGTTGCCGCAAGTCGGTGGTCAGATCGGCGCGGCGTACGACCGGCAAACCGAGAGCGTTCGCCGCCCTCCGGGCGTGCCAATACCCGACAATCCCGGATGGATATACCAGGCCGGCTTTTCCATGGCGTGGGAAGTTGATCTGTGGGGCCGGGTGCGCCGGAGCATGGAGGCGGCGCGGGGCAAGGTCGAGGTGGCGGAAGAAGATATCCGGAACGCCTTGGTCTTGCTGCAGGCTCAGGCGGCGGTTGAGTACATTCAAGTACGCGCGCTCCAGGCCCGGTTGGCGGTGGCGGAGGAGAATATCGCGCTTCAGCGGGAAACCTTGCGGGTGGTTCAGGGGCGGTTTGATGCCGGATTAACCGGCGAGGCGGATGTGTTCCAGGCGGAGATGAACCTGGCCGCCACGGAGGCGCAGGTGCCGTCGCTACGCACAAAGTTGGAAGAGGGATTGAATGCGTTGTGCGTATTGGCCGGGACCTGGCCGGGAGGTTTTGACGCGCTTCGCGCACCGGCGGCGGTGCCATCGGCGCAAACGTTGCCGGGCATGGTACCGGCGGAGCTGGCGCGCCGACGTCCGGATATCCGGTCGGCCGAACGCGAGCTGGCCGCCCAAACCGCCCGCATTGGCGCGGCACGTGCGGAGTTGTATCCCAAGCTGGCCTTGAACGGCGCCTTCGCGTTCGCCGCCACCGACACGGGCGACTTGTTCAATTCACCGGCGCGCACGTTCACGATCGGACCGTTGTTGTCGATGCCGTTGTTTACCGGAGGAAAGATTCGGAGCGCGGTGCGCGCGGAGGAGGCGGGAGCCCGGATGGCATTGGCCCGGTACGAGCAGGCGGTGCTGGTCGCGTTGGCGGAATGCGAAAATGCGCTGGCGGGTTTTGCGGAGTCCGGCACGCGGTTGCGGTCGTTGCGCGAGGCGGCGGTTGCGGCAGACCGTTCGGTCGGGGTGGTGAATGAATTGTATCGCAGCGGATTGACCGATTTTCAGCGGGTGCTGGATGCACAACGCCAACGAGCCAGCCTTCAGGACGCGATGGCCCAGGCGGAAGGCATTGCGGCGGCAAGCTTGGTGGCGGTATACAAGGCATTTGGTGGAGGGTGGTAATGGCGGCATTTATGCAATCTAAACATCGTAACCTCGCGGGGAAGCTGCTCGGCGGCTTGTTGCTGGTCGGCGGTATTGCGGCGGTTTTTCTATACCGGGTTGAGCTGGAGCCGGATGACGAGGAGACCGTGGTGCGTCCGGTAAAGAGCATGGTGGTGGGTTCGTTTACCGAGCGGCCGTTGTTGTTTTTTCCGGGTACGGTGGAGGCTGACCGGGAGGTCGACTTGTCGTTCGAAGTCGGTGGTCGGCTTATCGAGTTTCCGGTAAGGCGCGGGGTGGTGGTGGAAGAGGGCGACATTCTCGGGCGGCTTGACCCGGCCACCTTTGAGAATCAGGTTCGGAATATTGAGGCGGAGCTGGAGCTTGCCCGCAGTTCGCTGGCCCGGATCGAGCGGGCGCTAACCGTGAATGCGGTGTCACAAGAGGAATTCGCCCGGGCGGCGGCGGCGGTGCAAAAGGCCGAGGCCCAACTGGCCATTCAAAATAAAGCGCTGGCCGATACCGTCCTGATTGCCCGCTTCACCGGAAGGGTGTCCGAAACCTATGTCAACACCTTCGATCAGGTAACTCCCGGAAAACCGGTGTTGAATTTGCAGGATACCAAGCGCCTGGTCCTCGCCGTTTCCATTCCCGAAACCTATGTGCAGTGGACCCAGCCCGACTTTCTGGCGCAGGCGCCGTTTGAGGTGATGTTCGATGCCCTTCCCGGTGTGCGGTATCCGGCCCGGGTCAAGGAATTCGCCACCGTGGCCGAACCGGTTACACGCACCTTCCGGATACGCTTTGCGTTTGAGCACGACCGTGATTTTATGTTGTTGCCGGGCATGACCGGGACCCTGCGGGTCGAGGCGCCGGGCCGGGTTTACGCCGATGCTCCGCCCCTGATCCCGTCCGATGCGGTGGGCTTTTCTTCGGATGGCCGGGCCTTCGTCTGGTTGCTGGAGCCGGAGGCGTCCGGAGGAATTTTTGCCGCGCGCCGTACCTTCGTGGAACTGGGCCGGCGCAGCGGGGACGCCATTGAGGCGGAGGGCATCGATCATGGCGCGGTGATCGCGGTCGCGGGCGTGGCGACGCTGACCGAAGGCCGACGCGTGCGGTTGCTTGGCGCGGCGGAGGCCTCCGAACGATGAGCATGGCAGCGTTCTGCCTTGAACGCAAGGTGTTGACCTATGCGTTGGCCTTGGCGCTGTTATTGGGCGGCCTTCAGGCCTACCGGAACATCGGGCGCCTGGAGGACCCCGAGTTCACCATCAAAAACGCGCAAATCATCACCACCTATCCGGGTGCGTCGGCCGCCGAGGTGATGAATGAAATCACCGACCCGATTGAATTCGCGGTTCAACAAATGGGACAGCTTAAAAAGGTAACCAGTGTTTCCTATCCCGGGCGCTCGGTGGTGACGGTGGAAATGCAGGACCAATTCGGCCCGCGCGACTTGCCGCAGATTTGGGATGAGTTGCGCCGCAAGGTGCGGGATATGCAGGGGCGCCTTCCGCCGGGGGCCGGCGAACCGGTCATCGCGGATGACTTCGGCGACGTGTACGGCGTGTTTTACGCCATTTATGGCGACGGCTATTCCTATGCGGATTTGCGCAACTACGCCAAGCTGCTTCGGCGCGAATTGTTGTTGTGCGATGACGTGGCCAAAATCACCCTCGTTGGCGAGCAACCCGAGGTTGTCTATCTTGAAATCGGGCGAACCCGCCTCGCCAACACCGGCATCTCCATCCCGCAACTGCAACAAGTGATCTCCGGTCAAAACCTGGCCGCCGATGCCGGTTACCTCGAAGTCAGCGAGAAAATGATCCGCATTTTCCCCACCGGCAAGCTGGCCTCGGTGGATGAGCTTGGCGAATTGTTGTTGGTCCAACCGGGGGCGGGAGGTCAGCCCGCCGTGCGGCTACGGGACATCGCCACCATTCGCCGCGACTACCTCGATCCGCCCCGGGCCCTGATGCGCTACAACGGGCATCCCTGCATTGGCGTCGGCATCTCCACGGTCAAGGGCGGAAACGTCATTACCATGGGAGCGTCCCTGGACCGCCGGATCGCCGAGTTGAAGGCGGAAACGCCGATTGGAATTGAGTTCGGAGTGATCTCGCATCAAGCCGACAGCGTCAACCTCGCGGTGCGCGGATTTGTGGTCAACCTGATCGAGGCGGTGGTGATCGTCATCGCCGTGCTGCTGGTGGCGATGGGCATGCAGAGCGGGCTGTTGATCGGCGCGGTGTTGGTGGTGACGGTGATGGGAACGGTGCTGATCATGCAAAACATGGGCCTGCTGTTTGAGCGCATCAGCCTCGGTGCGTTTATCATCGCGCTGGGCATGCTGGTGGACAATGCGATTGTCATCACCGAAGGCGTGCTCATCGCCGCCCAGAAGGGACAAGACAAATTCAAGGCCGCCCTGGCCACGGTTAAACAAACCCAGTGGCCGTTGCTTGGCGCGACGGTGATCGCCATCTTATCGTTTGCCCCCATTGGCGCCTCCCAGGACTCCACCGGCGAGTATTGCCGCTCGCTCTTTCTCGTTTTGTTGATTTCGCTGTTGTTGAGCTGGGTTCTTGCCATCACCCTGACCCCGCTGATGGCCGCGCAATTCTTGAAAGGAAAACCAGACGGTTCAGAGGATAAGGATCCCTATGCCGGGCGCTTTTTTACACGATACCGGGCCTTTCTCGTTGCCTGCATCCGCCATCGGTGGGTATCTGTCGCGGTGTTGGTCGCCCTGCTCGGCGCTTCCGGTTATGCTTTTGGTTTCGTCAAGCAAAGCTTCTTTCCTGAATCCACCCGCCCGCAGTTTATGGTGCATATCTGGATGCCGGCGGGCAGTTCGATCCGGGCCTCCGATGAGCGGGTGGCCCGGCTCGGCGCGATTGTCCGTGACCTTCCGGGGGTCCGCGCGGTCACCGAAATGACCGGTACCGGCGGGCTTCGCTTCATGCTTACGTATACGCCGGAAACGCCCGACCCCTCCTACGGCTTGTTGCTGGTGGATGTCGAAGACGCTACGATGATCGATTCGCTGGCCGGAATCATCACCCGGCGCGCCATTGAAGAAACCCCGGACGCGATGGTGTATGCCCAGAAATTTTCGCTTGGCCCTGGGGATCCGCAAAAAATTCAAGTGCGTATATCCGGACCTGATGTCCAGACCCTGCGCCGATTTGCCGACCGGGCGATCGCGCGCCTACAGGACGATCCGCGCCTGGTGGAAATCCAGGCCGATTGGCGCAACCGGGTAGATGTTCTACAACCGGTGGTTTCGGAGGCGCGGGCGCGTACACTGGGGGTCACGCGCCGGGATATCGCCGCGGCGCTAACCTCGGTGACGGTGGGCATGCCGATTGCCGCGTACAAGGAGGGCGACGACAGCCTGCCGGTCCTGCTGCGGTCGCCGCCGCAGGAAACCACGGATCCGGACAGCCTCTACAGCGCGTGGTTCTGGAGCGTTCCCCTCAACCGTCCGATTCCCCTGGCTCAGGTGATTGACCGGTTTGAGCATGCTTCCGAGGAGGCCAAGCTTCACCGCCGCGACCGCTTGCTCACCATTACCGTGAAATGCAACACCACCGGCGAGACCGCGGCAACGGCTTTCCGCCGCATTTATCCCGACATCATGGCGATCATGGACGAGCTGCCCGAAGGGTATCGCATGGAGTGGGGCGGAGAATACGAAAGCTCCCGCAATGCCCAAGCCGGGCTGGTCGCGAAAATGCCGCCGATTTTCGCCCTCATGGTCCTGATCGTGCTCGGCTTGTTTAATTCCGTTCGCCGCCCGCTGGTGATCTTCCTGACCGTGCCTTTGACCGCGATCGGGGTGACGGCCGGCCTCCTTGCTTTCAATCAGCCCTTCGGCTTCATGGCCCTGCTGGGCTTCTTGAGTTTGGCCGGCATGCAGATCAAGAACGCCATCGTGTTGATCGATGAAATCAACGCCCAGCAAGCCGCCGGGGTTGATCCGTTTAATGCGATCATCAATGCCGGGGTTACCCGCTTGCGCCCGGTGGTGTTGGCCGCGCTCACCACGGTACTCGGCATGCTGCCGCTGCTGCTCGATGCCTTTTATGTTTCCATGGCGGTTACCATCATGTGCGGGCTTGCCTTCGCGACCGTGCTGACCATGGTGGTGATTCCGCTGAATTACGCCATCATCTACCGGATCAAGGCGCCCTGACATGAAAACCGAACGCGGAAAAATGCTGGCCGGGGCGTTGTACAATGCGCTCGATCCGGAATTGTCGGCCATGCGGCAAAAAGCGCGCCTGCTTTGCCATGCCCTGAACCAGAGCCGGGATGACGAGGTCGAGCGGAGAACGGCGTTGCTGAAGGAGCTCTTCGGTATTGACGATCATCTGCCCTGGCTGGAGCCGCCGTTTTATTGCGATTACGGCGTTAACATCAAGCTCGGCGAGCGCGTGTTTTTCAACTTCAACTGCGTGGTCCTTGATGTCGCCGAGGTGACGATCGGCGACCGGGTGTTGTTCGCCTCCAACGTGCAGCTCTACACCGCCACCCACCCCGTGCATCCGGAGGACCGGGCCTCCGGGTTGGAATTCGGCCAGCCGATTCGCATCGGTTCCGATGTCTGGGTCGGGGGCGGGGCGATCGTGTGTCCCGGCGTAACCATCGGAGAGGGATCGGTTATCGGCGCGGGCAGCGTGGTCACCCGCGACATTCCGGCCCACGTCGTCGCCGTCGGCAATCCGTGTCGCGTCTTGCGCCCGATCACCGATGCGGACCGGATGCGCGTTCGCCATGAAATGACCTAGCTTCCGCGCATTGCGGCGGAGTTCCGCTCGGTTATTCGTGTTAACCGGAATGCGGCGCCGAGCGCGGGCGGGCGACCAGCGCGCCGGATGCCGCAACGACGGCGGCCGTCACCACCGGCCAGACATATTCGCCGGTCAAATCGTAAAGCCATCCCCCCAGCAGTGGACCGGTGATGCCGGCGAATCCATAGGCGAGAAAAATTTTCGGATACACCCGCGGCACCTGGCCGACGCCGAAGACGGCGGCGGTTTCCGCCGCGTACAAGACAAAACACGATCCAAACCCAAAGCCGGCCACCAGCGAGGCCCCGACAAATCGCCACGCCACACCGGAGTCCAGCAAACCGAGCAACACAAACCCCAGAAACCCCATGCTGATGGGAACCAGCCGGCTTCCGATACGGTCATGCAATGACCCCCACACGATGCGGCCAATGGCATTGCCGGCGGCAAAGCCGGCTACGGCAAGCGCCCCCGCCTGCGAGGATAGTTCCGCGGTCAAGGCAATGGGCTTCAAGTGGCCGATCGCCAGCAACCCGCCAAAGGTGCCGCAAAACATGCCGGCGAACAGGCGGCGAAACCGGGGATCGCGCCATAACGCCGGTCCGGAAACCGGCGCTTCGCTGGCGGTAATGCTCCCGGGAAACCGCAAGGCCAGCGCGCATGCCGCCAGCCACACCCAGAAAAATATTCCCAACGCGCGAAACAGGCGAAGCGGGTCCCATCCCCCGGAAAGCAAGGTTTCCGCCACTTCGGCCAGCATAATCGCCCCGCCTCCAAAACCGGCCACCGCGATGCCGGTCACCAGGCCTTTGCGTTCGGGAAACCAGCGCACGCAGGCGGTCAGCGGGCAGACATACCCCAACCCGATACCCACGCCGGAAAGCACGCCGATACCCAGCCATAGACTTGTCCATGCGCCATCGGATTGACCGGCCAGGTAGTAGCCCGCTCCATAAAAAAGTGCTCCGGCCAGCGCCATGCGCCGGGGACCGACGGCATCCAGCTTGCGCCCCGCCGCCACCATGGTCAGGGTGAACACGGCGATGGATGTTCCAAAAATCAAACCGGCCTGCCAGCCGGCCAGGGCGTGATGTTCGCGCAGGGCGGGTACAAACGCGCTCCAGGCATACACCCCGCCGAGGGCCAACTGCATCAACACCGAGGCAACTAAAACAACATATCCCATCATGGCGCGCACATTCTACTTATCTCTTTGATGTCCACCGTGTACGTTGTCAGTACATCATACCCATGAAAATCTCTCAACTGTTTCTCGTCGGGCTGATCGCGGGCATCGCCGCACCGGGGATGTCGGCCCGGCTGCTGGTCAGCGAATACGGAACCGGCAATATCCGGGCCTACGACCCGGTGTCCGGCGCGCCGATCTCCTTGCCTTCGCACTACACCCCGGTCGGCGGCAATTCCTCCGGCGCCGATGGCATGGTGCGCGATCCCCAAGGCCGCCTGATGGTCAACCGGGGCAATGGAACCATTTCCCGGCGCAGCGTGGACGGCAATTCCTTCTCCACCTTCGCCAATCTCGGAGTAGACTACCTCCTCGATCTCGACCGCAACACAACGCACCTCTTCGCCGCCCGCTATGCGTACAACGTGCTTTACCAGGTCTCCCTGACCACCACCTCGATCGTGACCATTGCCGGGCCGGCCGGATCGGTGCGTTTCGATGGCGTGCGCGTCGGCCCGGACGGACGCGTGTATGCCGCGGATAGTTCAAACGGCGCCATCTACGCCTACGACCTGACCAACACCACCTGGTCCACCTTCCTGAGCCCGCATCTGGCGGGTGACGCCTCGCAACTGGAGTTCGGATCGGATGGCCGCGTCTTTTTGAGCCGCACCATCGGCGGGCAAGCCCGCATCTATGCCTATCAACTCAACACGCCTGGAAATTACCCTTCCGGTTTGAATACCAATTCCGCGACGCTCATCGGCGCTTACGGCTCATCCGGCGCCGCTACCGGCATTCGTATCGGCCCGGACAACCGGCTCTATGCCAACGCCTTTAATGCCGGGCAAGTTTGGCGCTCCAATGTCGGCATCACCGCCATGGAGGCGTCCGCGTTCATCACCGGCCTGAACGAACCGGGCTCGCTGTTCTTCGAGATCGACAACGCTGAACCGCCCGGCATCGTGATTGATTTCGGCATCAACACCAACCTGACCGCCTCGCCCGACGCCAACGGGCGGTTTTGGAATAATGTGTCCACCGACGCCTCCACGCCGCCTTCCGGCACGCTCACCAATCTGATCAACACCACCAACGGCCTCTCCGGAATTTCGTTGACCGTGGCCGGTTTTGGAGCGGGGGCCAACGCCAACGGTTCCACCACACCCGATGCCGCGCTGGGATCGCTTGCCGTCACCAACGCGGTGCGCGACAGCTTCTTCGTCGCCACCGGCGACACCGCGCGGGTGGTTTTTTCCGGCCTGCCCACCGGGCGCCTCTTCCGTATCGAATGTTTCGGTTCGCGCGACGCCGCCGACACGCGCATCACCCGCTATACCGCCGCCGGGCATAACAGCGCCTCCGCGACGGCGCAAACGTCCGGAACGCTGATCGGCGCGCCGCCGCTGGCCAATGCCAACAACGCATTTCTCGCCGTGCTGGATCCTATCCGGCCCACCGCGAGCGGAGTCGTCACCGTATCGGTCGGCGTCGCCGCCGGACCCTTCGGGTATCTCGGCGCGCTCCGGCTCACCCCGCTGGGCGAAGTCACCGCCACCAACGAGCCGCCAACCGCGACGGATGTATTCGTGGTCGGCCCGCCGGTGGCCGGTCGCACCGTGACCGCCTATTACACCTACAGCGATCCGGAGGGCGATCCCGAGTCGGCCAGTATTGTGGAGTGGCAGGTGGATGTTCCCCCGTTCACCAATCCATTCCTGCTCCAGTTTGATACCAACCGCTCGTTTACCGTGCCCCATCAGACCGGCGCGTATATCCGCGCGGCGATTCAACCACGCGCCGCCGCCGGCGCGACCAACGGCGCCTGGACCTTCTCCGGCTGGCATGGACCGATCGCCCCCTCCAACGCCATCGCGGTATTTCATGTCGGCAACAGCTTCACCCGGTGGGGCCACATTCCGCTCCAACTTCAAACCCTCGCCGCCGAGGCCGGAGTCGACCACGTCTACGGCGAACAACTCGCCGATGGCATGGGGCTGGGTTATCACTGGACCAATGGCCTCGCCGGCGGCGTCCTCACCCGGGGCACGCCATCCCGCCTTGAATTGCCGACCGGCGGCTGGGACTGGCTGGTGCTCCAACCGATGAGCCGTGAATGGACGCCGGCCAACCTCGATGCCTTCCGCGACTTCGCCAGAAGCTTCGCCGCGCTTGCCGCCTCCAACGGCACGCGCGTTGCGCTTTACCACTATTGGAATTACCTCGACGAGGGACCGGCAACCCAGGACGACATCAACACCGCATTCGAGACCGTGCGCGCCCACCTCGCCTCCAACGGCGTGGACGTCATCATCATACCTTCCGGCATCGCCTTCACCAACGCCGTCGCCGCCATCGCCACCCTCGACCGCGCTGATCTCTACCAGGACAACCTACACCCCGGCGACGCCGGGTATTACCTCAGCGCGCTCACCCACTACGCCACCCTGCACCGCCGATCGCCGGTCGGCTTGACCAACCGGGCGGTCTCCGCCGCGGCCGGCCACGACGATCCGGTCCTCATCGACCCGGCCCTCGCCGTCGCCCTGCAGCAAGTCGCGTGGGACACCGCTCGCTACCACCCGCGTTCGGGGGTCACGCGCGGACGCTTCGCCGCATGGGCCGCCAGCCTGCCCGCCGGGCAGCGCGACTGGCTCGACGATCCCTTCACCAACGGAGTGCCAAACCTCCTGCGCTGGGCCTACGGTATGTCAACCGCGCTGGCGAATCAGCCGGAACGGCAGTTGCAAGCAATCCGCGAAGCCGGGCAACCGCTCATCACCTATGTCATTGGCGATGACGCCGAGGACGCCGGTATTCGCATCACCGAACAGTGGTCCACCAATCTCACCGCCTGGACCACGTCCTTACCCGTCGGCCTGACCCGCAGCCGGACCAATCAGCAGGTGTGGATCAGCGGAACGGCGGCTGAAACCAACGTCTTCCTCCGCTTGCGGTTGGAGGCGCCATAGCGCCAACACCACAAGTTCCAAGGTTTGCCTGCCCGCCTCTGGCGGGAACTTCGTCTGAAAAGAAAACGGAACAGAAGATAACGAAGGATCACGAAGGCGCCGGGCGCAGCGGATAAGGTGTAAGCGATAAGGTGTTTCCCGCCGGGAGGGTCTGCAGCCTCGCGGACTCGCACCGGCCTGCCCACGCCCTCCAAAAACCGCCCCGTCGCCCGCCGACATCACCAACCGCTTCGACAAAATCGAACTCCAACTGCCGCAATAAAAAGTTCCAAGGTTCGGAAAATCAACCGCGAAAAAGTTCCAAACCTTGGAACTTTTCGAGGCCCATTTTTCCAAGGTTTGGAACTTCCGAAAAAAGTCTCTGCATCATCGTCGGCTCGCCGCTAACAAGGTGCGCGCGAGAAAAGAAAACCCACGTATGAGCGAGTGAAGAAAGAACCCCTTCCGCGCCTTCTGTGGTACCCATTCTCCATCCGTGTTATCCGTGAAATCCGTGGTTAAAATCTGGCCGGCCTTCTGGCGCGAGGCCCAGCGCAAATTGCTTCGCCATGGCTGCCGCCGTCCGCGCGATCGCACGGACCCGCACCGGTCTTCCCACGCCCCCCAAAAAATGCTGCAATCGCCTTGCCTCACCAACCGGCTCCCTCTAAAATGACGCCATCGCAGGAGGCTGTTGGTCGGAAAAACACTAAAATCGTCGCCCCAACCACCTCCGGGTATTTGCGAAGCGAGGCGAATGGGTATAAACGAAGTCCAGTTT
>CALMYG010000028.1 GCA_937873455.1 uncultured Verrucomicrobiota bacterium | reverse complement strand
TCTTCAATGGACAGCACCGGCGGCAATTCCTCGTAGACCACCTTGATCGCCTTGACCGCGGCGGCGGCCTGCTCCGCCGTCTCGGCGGCCACGGCAGCGACACGGTCGCCAACATGGCGAACCTTGTGGTCAAACATGAAAGTATCGTAGGGCGAGGGCTCGGGAAAACCCTGCCCGGCGGTGGTGTGGACAATGCGCGGGACGTTGCCATGATGCAGAATGGCATGAACCCCCGGCATTTTTTCCGCCTCGCTGACGTCCATGGAAAGAATCCGCGCGTGGGCGTGCGGACTCCACAGCATTTTCACGATCAAGGCATCGGCCGGCTTGAAATCCGCCACAAACATCGGCTTGCCGGTGGCGAGGGAGAGCGCGTCGATCTTTTTTACCGACGTGTTAACCACGGTGAAGGACTTTTTCATGAGCGGTCTCCTTGTCCCCCGACCAGGGCGTCGGGGACGCCAGCCGCTTGCGCCACGTTGCGCAGGGCGGTTTGTATTTTTTCGTAGCCGGTGCAGCGGCAGAGCTGGCCATCGAGATGGATGGCCAGTTCCTCGTCGCTCGGGGCAGGGTTTTTATCGAACACCGACTTGGCGGCCATGATCATGCCGGGCATGCAGAAGCCGCACTGCACCGCTCCGGCCTCCACCAGGGCGGCCTGAATGGGGTGCGGGGCATCCAGCGAGCCGATTGACTCAACCGTCTCCACATTTCCGCCATCCGCTTGAGCGGCATAGGTGAGGCAGGAATTGACGATGCGGCCGTTTAACAAGACGCCGCAGGAGCCGCAAGCGCCCTCATGGCAGCCGGTCTTCACGCTGGCGCATCCCAACAAACGCAAAACATCCGACAATTTGTCGTTGGCGTTGATCTCGATTGCGCGACTTTTTCCATTCAGGGTGAGCGTTAGTTTCATGCTGCACCTCCTTTCGCGGCCTGCCAGGCCTCGATCAATACATCTTCCAGATGCACGCGGGCCAATTGACGCACGTACGCATCGCTGAATCCATCGCCGCCCTTCCACGTAACCGCATCCACCTGGGCGTCGAGCGCTTGCTGGATGGTCTCGGTGGAGATTGGCCGACCCATCAGGGCCTGCTCAATCGCCGTAAGCCGGGCGGGTAATGGAATACCGGCCCCGGCGGCGATGCGAACATCAGCAATCATCCGCTTATCAAGGGTCAGCCGGACAGCCAGGGTTAACGCACTAAAGGCCATGTTCACCACGGTTTCCTTGTGGTAGCCAAAGCCGACGCCCGGAACGATTGCGGGCACACGTATTTCCGTGAGCAAATCGCCGGGCTGAAACAGGCGCGCCGGCTGGCCTTTGAAGTAGGTGTCGGCAGGATGCACGGCCTCGACCTCGCCGGTCACGATCATGTCCGCACCGAGGGCGAGCAGGACCACGGGAAAGTCGTTCCAGGGAAATACGCGGGCGATGTTGCCGCCTATCGTCGTCATGTTGCGGATAGGTTGGTTGACGAACCGCAGAGCCACACGATCAAGCACCCAGCCGGGAGCATGGTACTGCTGCAAGTCGGCAATGCGGGTGTTCGCCCCTACCGTGAAACCGCCGTCGATCGTAGCGATGCGATCATAGCCCAGCCAAGCCAGGTCCACCGCGGTTTTTTCATCATCGCCTTTCATGAAGGCATGGGACGTGGCCCCGGCCAACGGTAGGCCGGAAGGTCCAAGTTCTTTGAGGAGGCGCCTCGCCTCTTCCAGAGTCGTCGGCCGGTGGTAGCGGATCAGTTTCATAGGCTTTCTCCAAGGCGCATATCCTACCGTTGCAACGTATTAAAGGGAAGGAATTACAAACAAAATCCGCCAACTCAGGGATTCCCCGAAGAATCAATTACCCGATATCGCGTTTCGGTTTATTGCCATGAATAGCCCGTCTGTTATGCTTGGCGGCAAACACAACCAAGCAGGGAGGAGGAGGATGAAGTATTTCCTTACATTTTTATTTCTGGGATTGGCCGCTCCTTGGTTAACCACGGGCGAGGAATCCCCCGCCAGGACCCCACCCCTTGCTTCCGATATTGTGTTGGAAGTTATATCGGCCACGCCGGCCGCGCCGGCATCCCTTCAGCCTGGCGACAAGATAACCGTCAGCATCCGTTACGCCCATCCGGAAGCTGAAAACGTTCGGGTGTGGGCCCAGCCTTCCTGGCAAGGGCAAATCCTCAATGCCAGCACCTATTCGCCTTCCCCTGAATTACCGGGCGATCAAGGCGAGATTACGCGGTCGTTTAGCACCCAGCATGGCGGGACCATGGACGCCATCCGGCTACATATGATCGATGCCTCCACGCGAACCTTGCTGGCCAAAGTCTTCCATCCTTATGAAGCGACATGGGAAGCTTCTTCGGAAAGAAGCCCCGCGGAATCGCTTCTGGGAAAACCCTTCCCGGGAATGACGTTCACCGCACTTGACGGTCAGTTCGTTGATGTCGCCGCCATGAAAGGCAAGGTGGTGTGGATCGACTTCTGGGCGACGTGGTGCGGTCCTTGCCGGAGGAAAATCCCGGACCTGATCGCGGCCTATGAACAGTACCGAGGCGCGGGTTTTGAAATTGTCGCCATCAGCCTGGATAAAGACGAGCAAGCGCTCCGTCGCTACATCGAGGAGCACAACCTGACCTGGCCGCAGCACTTCGACGGCAAAGGATGGGAAAACGTCTTTGCCCGCCAATTCGACATTCACGGCATACCGGACTCGTTCCTTCTCGACCGGCAAGGCGTCGTCCGCTACCGCGGCCTGCGCGGCGATGCCATCGAACGAGCGGTCGCGGAATTGCTGAAGTAAACCGGGGACAGGCTGCAGGCGCTTTCGGTGTCCCCGCTTTAGTTGCCCGCCTTTTTCAGCAACTGCGCGGTCAGGTCGTTGGCGTGGTGGAACAGGCGCTGTTCGTCCACGCCGA
>CALMYG010000027.1 GCA_937873455.1 uncultured Verrucomicrobiota bacterium | reverse complement strand
TCCGCCTTGCTGGCCGCCGGTCGCCGACGACCGGCTCGGCCCGCTGGATCAACCGCCTCCCCGGACCCGCGTTCGCGGGTCTGCCCGACGGCTTCCCGCGATATCGCATGCGCCTGCGGCGCATAAAGAGGACGGGCTCCTTGCACACTCCCTTTATAATCCTGACGGGACGGAGGATGAACGAAATGGCACCAGTCAATTAATAAGGGATGCACCCCTCCCCGTTGCCGCATTCACGGGGTTTGACGCGGTGGGGGCGCTCCTCTATACTGGCGACTTGCTGTACGGAAAGGGATTGTTGACCATGCCGACATACGAGTACGCCTGCCAGAAGTGCGGGCACGAGTTCGAAAAATTTCAAAGCATCAAGGACGAGCCGGTTAAGCGCTGCCCGAAATGCAAGGGCAAAGTCATGCGCAAGATCGGCACGGGAGCCGGGTTGTTGTTCAAGGGGTCGGGTTTCTACATCACCGATTACCGGAGCGACAGCTACAAAAAGGCGGCGAAGTCGGAGTCCGCCTCGTCCACCACGCCCGCTGCTTCATCGTCTGCGCCGGCATCCGGCTCGAAACCATCCACGGCCACGAAGTAACGGAGAGCTATGTCTGTCATTACCTGTCAGAAGTGCGGAGCGGAAAATCGCCTCGGCCAATTGTTTTGCAGTTCCTGTGGCGTCAAGCTGGACTTGAGCAAGGTGTCGGCCGGTCGCGGTTCGACCGCCCGGGGTTCGGGCGGGGGGCGCGGTTTGGCCCGGGCGATTCGTTTGGTGATTTTACTGGGCCTGATGGCCACGCTGGGCTTGTTGTGCTGGCCGGCGGTACCCGCCGGGGATGCGCCGTCCGCCGAGGGCGCGCGGGTCGTCCCCGCGAAAATGAGCGCGTTGCGCGGGGCGATCATGCGGCGAAACGACGTTACCGAGACCTTTTCCGAAGCGGATATCAACGCGCATCTTCAGGCCACGCTTGTGCGCCCGGATCCGGCTGCCGGCGGGTACCGCCTGGTTTTGCGGGATGTGCGTTTGGCGGTGGGGCCGGATCGCGTAGAGGTTTGGATGAAGAGCGCGCTGGGTCCGTTGCCGATTTCCTATACCGCCGATGTGGACGTTCGGCGCGAGGATGGTCGATTTATCTTCGCGCCGGGAGCCGTGCGCATTGGTCGGCTTCCGGTACCCGGTCCGGTACGCACGCGCACCCTCGGTCAAATGACCGGCATTTTTCAGCAACTTCAAGAAGAGTGGGCCTTGCTCAACCGCCTTCCCGTGGTGAATCCCCGGGACGGCCTGTTGGAAGTCTCCACCACCGCGCCCTAACCCCAACCCCCGGGATACCATGAAAGACAAACTCGAATTCTTTGCGATTCTTCAAGACGTGGATGGGCGGGAGGCCGCGGAACTGAACCGGCTGCTCGGCGACTACGATTTCAACCGCTACGTGATCAAGATCACCCAATACGCCGCCGGCGAATCTGATCAGTTTCTGCCGGTCATCGTGCGGGTGAACCATGCCGTTTCGGGTTTTCCCGAGTCGCTTCTGGCTTCACCGATCCGCCGGACCGCGCTGGAAGATTATCTGGCACGCACCTTGTCCGGGGCCATTCAGCGCCAGGCGACCTTTAATGCCCAAGGCGTGGCGCGCCGCCGGATCGTCGCTCCGCATCCGGGACAAAAAATTCTCCCGCGCTCGACCGTGCAAATTGCCGACGACTATACTGATGTTCGCCTGCGCCTGCTGGTTCCGCGCCAGCGCGATCGCATCGACGGCGCGGCCCTCCAGACGGTGTTTTTCGATGACTTGCCGGTCATTGTTCAGGAAGCGTTGCTTTATTGCAACATGGACGGCGCGGACGTGGAGCGTTTTGTCGGACTCATGGAGGATGTGGACGAAATCCGCCAAGGCCTGGCCGCCCGCGGCTTGATCTCGTTTGTCGGCGCCGGCTCGATGTTGTTCCGCCAGTCCGGTTCGGATTTACCGGATTACGAAGCCGAACAGATTCTGGACGCGGACCCCTCCCGGTTGCAGCAGTTTGAAACGTCGAGCGGACGGGTGGTCAAGGGAGTCGGTATTTCCGCCGGGGTGACCCTGATCCTGGGCGATGATTATTCCGGGCGGGTGGAATTGATGCGGGCGATCGCCGCCGGCATTTACAACCATATTCCCGGCGATGGCCGCGAATACATTGTCACCATGCCGGATACGGTTTACGTCGCCGCTGATCCCGGACGCAGCGTACAGCGGGTTGATCTGGGATGCCTGCTCGGCGAAGCCGACTTCAGCGCCGCGCATGCGGATGCCGCGCACGCCCAGGCCGCCTCGCTGGTGGAAGGGTTGGAAGCGGGCGCCCGGGTGATTGTGTTGGATGAGTCCGACAGTTGCCCCGGTTTTCTGGGCAGCGATGCCCGGCTTGAAGCGCTGGCCGGACGCCCGGCCCGCTTGACACCGCTGGCCGCTCGCGCCCAGCAACTGTTTCGGGAATTAGGCGTTTCAACCGTTGTCGCCGGGCGGCATGCCGTCGGTTCGTTCATCCCGGTGGCCGACGTGGTCCTGCTCCTGGAAAATGGCGTCTTGCGCGACATCACCGCCGAGGCGAAAGCAGCCTGGACGGGAGCCAGCGAACCCGAGGCGCCCGCCTATGATCTCACCCAGTTGGTCGAAACCGCGCGTTGGCTGATTCCGCCGAGTATTGATTCCTGCGTGGGCCGCCGGGATGGCGTGATTGACGCCCCCGATGCGGAAACCCTGATTTTCGGACGACACACCATCACATTGGGCGCGACCCGCCAGATTGCCGACGTCCACCAGGCGCTGACCATCGGGTTGATTATTGAATATGCCCGCCAGCGTTATCTGGATGAGCCCCGACCGATTCGGGAGCTGCTGGACCTCGTCGAGCGGGATCTCAGCACGGAGGGGTTGGATCCGATTACCCGCGAACTGCGCGGTGATCTTGCGCGGCCCCGCCGCTATGAAATCGCCGCCGCCCTGAACCGGCTGCCGTCGCTCCGGGTATCCCGGGCGGCGCTGTAAACCGCGCACCGGTTGCGCTCCATTCGATGCGCCTGCTCATTCAACGGGTTGCGCAAGCGTCGGTCACCGTGGACGGCGAAACCGTGGCATCCATCGGGCGTGGCTTGCTTGTGTTGTGCGGCGTGGGACGGGGCGACACGCCGGAGGACGCGCACCGGCTGGCCGGAAAAACCGCCCGCCTCCGGATCTTTGAGGATGCGGAAGGCAAGATGAACCTCGCGCTGGACGCCGTCGCCGGTGAAGTCCTGGTGGTCAGCCAATTTACGTTGTACGGCGATTGCCGGAAAGGAAACCGCCCGAGCTATATCGAGGCGGCCGCTCCGGAAGAGGGCGATCGATTGTACCAGGAGTATGTCGCCGCATTGCGCGGGCTCGGGATTCCGGTGCAGACCGGCATTTTCCGGGCGATGATGAAGGTCGCGCTGGTCAACGATGGCCCGGTTACCTTGTGGTTGGATAGCGCGGATCTCGCCGGGGGCGGAGGGTGAAAATCGCCCTGCGCATGGCGACGGCAACGACGCTGGTGGTCGCGGGGATTGTCGCCACGCCGGTCGTGTACGGTCAAGCGACGTCGCCTTCCGCGGTTTCCCTGCCGCCACCCGGGCGGTGGGCGCCCATCACCTCGCACCGCCATCATGTTACCGTGGTGGATTTTCCACCCCGTGATGCGTTGGAAATCGCCCTGTGGGCCGAGACGGTATGGGAACGTCTGGAGCAGTGGGCAGGCCGACGGTTGCCGGAAACCCGGGGATTCCCGGTAATCATCAGCGCACGGTTGGATGACGAATCCGGCATTTCCCGGGTGGTTTTGGCCCAGGAACTGGACGCCGAAGGCGTATTGCGCCAGGAGCTGACCATGATTCAACCGGCCGGGGTGGACCAGGAGGATGTGCTGGAAGGTCTGTGCCGTTTGCTGATGAATCGCTGGCTGGCGCCGCGTGCGCGGGAGCTCGGACGAAACGACTTCGGGGATGCGCTTCCGGCCTGGTGGGTGATCGGCGCCGCGCAGCAGTTGTTCCCGGAATTGCGGGAACGCAACCTGCGGATGATTCGCGAGGCCGATGCGCGCGGCGAAACTGAACCGATAACCGCTTTGTTCCGGGCGCAGGTGCTGCCGCCGGGACGCTGGCTGGAAAAGGCCCGCGCGGATTTGGCGGTTGCCTGGCTGATCGATCGCGAGCCGGCGCGGGAGTGGGTGACGCGGATCATGGAGCGCGCACTGGCCGGCGTACCCGTTGATGCTGCTTGGCTGGTGGAAATCGGCTTTGCGGAATCGCCGCGCGCGCTGGAAGCCGGATGGGATTTATGGCTCGCCCGGCAGGACGGGAAAATGATTCCAGGGGTTTTCTCGCGGGATACCGCGCGCTTGCTGCGTTTGCTGGCGTTGCGTGCCGAAGATTATGGCGTCATCCTATCGGATGGACGGCGCACCGGTTCGCTTGCCATCGAAACGCTGATTGCCGATCGCGAAGCCCCGTGGGTGGCGGCCCTGGTCCGCCGCATCACCGGGCGGATCAGCCAGGAGGTGGTGGGCAAGGCGCCCGATATCGCGGAAGCCATCCGGCCATTCCAGGATGTTCTGGCCGCCATCGCCGCTCCGCCGCCGCATCCCCGCCGGCAAGCCGGCGAGCTCGCCGCCCGCTGGCGGACCGCCTGGCAACAGCTTGACCGCCTGGTCAGCGTTGAAACCGAACGCCGCCGCCTGCTCGATGCCGTCGCATCCGGTGAGGCCGAACAACGCCGTGAACTCGAATCCCTCCTTCGTCGATGGGAGGCCGCACCCCCGCCGGAATAAACAAAAACAACACAATTTAGGGCTTGTATCGGGGGGGGAGACTGCTTATCACTTTCCTCAAAACGTGGCGCCTGCTGTCGTCGCCGGCAGGAACCGCGTGGTAGCATGCGACGGTCATCAGCAGCAGGTTCAGAGCGTGAATATATTCGTTGGGAATCTTCCTTACGGGGCGACCGACACGGACCTTCGTAAGGCCTTTGAAGCGTATGGCACGGTAGCATCGGCCAGCGTCATTATCGACAAGTTCACCGGCAAATCGCGAGGCTTCGGCTTCATTGAAATGCCCGACGCCGCGCAGGGCAAGGCGGCAATCGAAGGATTAAACGATCAGGAGTTGCATGGTCGTCCGATCCGGGTCAACGAAGCCAAACCACGGGAAGATCGTCCCCCTCGTCGTGAAGGCGGCGGATTTGGCGGCGGTGGTTACGGCGGTCGTGAGCGTGGCGATCGTGGTGATCGCGACGGCGGCTATTCTCAACGGCGTTCCGGCGGCTACGGCCCCCGGAGTTAAGCGGAATCCGGGCCGGCGATCCGGCCCGTTTCCTGTGTTTCGCCTTGTCCGGCGCGGGACCGACCGTGCGCCGGGCGAGGCTTTTTTCATCCGGTTTTCCGGGGTGGCTGTTTATGGCCACGATCCGGTCGGTAACTGAACAGAACTATCCGGGAGTTGGTCTTACCCCGAACATGGAAATTGTCGTTATGCCCCATTCCTTTTTGTTTCTTCCCCCCGCCAGCGTCTGGTACTCCTTCGCGACCAGCGATTTCTCGGGTAAAGTCATCATCTTCCTTCTCCTCGGCATGTCGGTGTACGCCTGGACGATCATGGTGTCGAAGTACGGCGATTTGCGCCGGGCCCGCTCGATGTCGGAGCGGTTTGTCAACGCCTACCGCCGCGACGGGCAACCGCTCGGACTTTTTTTGCAGCGTCAACGGTTCCCGGAAAGTCCGGTGTATCGCGTCTATGAAAAGGCCTGCATGGCGGTCGGCGTGGAAATTGAATCGCGGGACGGGCGATCCGATGCTTCCTTGCTCGGTTTTTCCGGCAGCAGTCCGCGGTTGAGCCTCTTGCAGCTCGGGGCGATCCGAAACGCCGCCGAACGCGAAGTCGCCGATCAGGTGCTGGAACTGGAAAATCGCATGGGCACCCTCGCCACGGCGGTAAGCGCAAGCCCGCTCATGGGATTGCTTGGAACGGTCTGGGGGGTCATGAACTCCTTTACCGGAATGGCCATGCAAGGCTCGGCCAACCTCTCCGCCGTCGCCCCCGGCATCGCCGCCGCGCTGCTCACGACCGTGATCGCCCTCATCGTCGCCTTGCCGTCGGCCATTGGCTACAACATCCTCACCAGTCAGATTCGCAACCTCACCGTTCAGATGGACAATTTTGCCGACGCGCTTGTCGCCGACATGCAGCGCAGCTTTATCCGCGAGTAATCGTCCATGGCCCGCCGTACCACCATCAAGCCGCTGCAGCAGATGAGCGAGATCAACATGACGCCGCTCATCGACCTCACGTTTTTGCTGCTGATCACCTTTATCATCACCATGCCCCTGGTGGAGCAGGGGATTCCCATCAATCTGCCCAAGGGACAATCGCAAAACATCGATCAAACCCAGGCGCGATCGATCACCGTGGATGTGGAGGGGCAGGTATACCTGGATCGCGTGCCGGTGAGCATGGAGGCGTTGGCTTCCGAGATTGGTATCATCGCCGCCGCCGCTCCGGAAACGCCGGTCATGGTGCGCGCCGACGAAAAACTCCATTACGGCAAAGTGGTGGAAATCCTGCGAATTCTTAATCAGGCCAATATCACGCGGATGGCGCTGGTCACCACCCCGGACAAGTAGGCGGGCATGACCTCGCGATTCAACAAGGCCTTTAAAGTCAGTCTGGCCCTGCACGGGACCTTGTTGGCCGTGTTGGTAATCGCCCCCTTGTTTAGCACCTGCGCCCGCAAGAAGCCGAAGGAACAGATCCTGTTTGTTGAGATGGTTTCGCCGGCCCCGCCTGCTCCAACCCCGCCCGCGCCGACGCCGCCTCCGCCCCGGCCCGAACCTCCCAAACCTGAACCGCCCAAGCCCGAGCCGCCGAAACCGGAACCCCCGCCGCCTGAGCCTACGCCCCGCGTAGTCCAGCCCCGGGAGATCAAGGTCAACACCAACCGGATTATCCGCCGCGACACGCCGCCCCCGACTCCGACGCCGCCCAAACCAACGCTCACGCCGGAGCAGCTACAAAAGCAATTGCTCGCCTCCTTGCCTGCTTCGTCCACGCCATCGCCATCCGCGGGTTCGCCGACGGAACTGCAGGCGTATTACGGAACCATCCAGAGGATTCTCTACGCGGCCTGGGAACAGCCGCCCGGCGTCGCCGGATTAAACACCCGCGTATCGATTCGTATTGCCAGAAACGGCGCAATCATGCAGAGAAATCTGCTGTCGGGTTCCGGCAGTCCGGCGATGGATGACTCGGTGATGCGGGCGTTGCGGGCGGTGTCCACCTTGCCGCAGCTTCCGGCCTCCGTGCGGGATGCTTTTCTCGATGTAACCATAACATTTGAATCAACCGGGTTGTCCTTGTGACCGCCCCATTACCAACAGGAGAAATTTGATGAAATACCGTCGTGCTTCACTGATCCGTATTGTCGTGGCGGCCGCCGTGTGCTGGGCGGGGGCGGGTCCGGCGGCACAGGCCTCGGATATCGTCGTGGCCAAGCGGGCCGGCAAAATCGCCATCGACCTTTCCGGCATTCAACTCAGCATGGATCAGGCCGCCCAGACCTACCAGCAGGTTTTGTCCACCAGCATCGCCCGTTCCGGATGGCTGGCCCCGGCCCAAGGCGATCTCGCCGACTACGCGGTAACCGGGCGCGTCCAATTCGACGGCGGCGCCATGCGGGTCCAGCTCCAGGTAAATCAGAAAAGCGCCCGCCGCCAGGTGCTGAGCAAATCCTACAGCGCCGATGCCTCCGGGGTGCGGCGTATCGCCCACGAAGCGGCCGATGACATCCTGCGCGCGGTCACCGGACAACGCGGCTTTGCTTCCTCCAAGCTGCTGATGCTCGGCACCCGCACCGGCCATAAGGAATTGTATATTTCCGATTCCGACGGGCGCGGCCTGCAGCAACTTACCAACGACCGGAACATCGGCGTCTCCCCGCGTTGGGGTCACGATAACCAGTCGGTGTACTACACCTCCTTTCTCCGCGTGTTTTCCGCAATTTACCGGATTGATCTCAACACCCGCGCCCGCAGCCGGGTGGTCAATTTTGCCGGGTTGAACACCGGCGGCGCGGTTTCGCCGGACGGTCGCGACATGGCGGTCATCCTCTCCAAGGACGGCAACCCCGACCTCTACATCATGCGCATCAGCGACGGTTCGCTCACCCGCATCACCACCACGCCCCGCGCGGTGGAGGCCAGTCCGGCCTGGTCGCCCGACGGCAGGGAATTGGTATTTGTCTCCGATCAGGCGGGCACCCCGCACCTGTTTGTGGTTTCGCGCAGCGGCGGCACGCCGCGCCAGCTCACCACCCGTGGTCGCCAGAATGTCTCCCCGGATTGGGGCCCGCATGGCGAGATTGTCTACACCAGCCTGGTCGGCGGGAAGTTCCAGGTTCATGTCATCAACCCGCGAGGCGGGGAGAGCCGCCAGCTCACCAGCGACCACGCCGACCACGAGGACCCCACCTGGGCGCCCAACGGACGGCACATCGCCATCGCCCGAAAAGGGGCCGATTACAAATCTAAAGTTTATCTCATTGACACCATGGGCGATCCTCCCATACTCCTCACCGATTATGACGGCGACTGGTATGCGCCGAAATGGTCCAGGTAACAATAAGTTTCACATAGGGTAACAACGATGAAGGTAACACGTAAAATTCTTGGGTTCATGGTGCTGGCGGCGGTGGTGGTGGCTTCGGGCTCGGTCGGCTGTAAGAAAAAGCCGAAAACCGCCGGCGGAGTCGGTGGCATGAGTGATTTCGGCGGCGTGCTGGGTCCTATGGACGGCGCCGGGTATGGCAGCTTGATGAACCCCGACGATCTGCGCGCGGTGGCCAGTCAATTCACGCCGGTCTATTTCGAATACGACAGCTCCCAGATTGCCGGTTCCGAACGCGCCACGCTGGAAACCATTGCCCAGTACTTGCGTTCCAACCCGAACGTCGGTTTGATCGCCGAAGGCCATTGCGATGAACGCGGAAGCAACGAATACAACCTCGCCTTGGGCGAGCGCCGTGCGCAAGCGGTTCGCGCCTACCTCATCGGTTTGGGCATCGCCGCCGACCGCATCAAAACGGTCAGCTATGGCGAAGAACGCCCGGCCGCGTTCGGACACGATGAATCCGCATGGCGTCAAAACCGCCGCGTCGAATTCAGCTTATTCTAATTCGCGGAAACAGTCCGCAGGCAAGGCGTCCCGGTTTCGGGACGCCTTTTTTTATCGCCGCACGGCGAAGGACGCGGTGCGCCGGTCATCCGATGAACGGATGCGATACAGCACCCATCCGGGATCGTTGCGCGTCGGGTTCGGGGCAAGCGTTTCTTCCTCCCAGGTGAGAAAGCCGCCTCCGCCGCGAGGCGCGTCCTCGTCGACGACCCCCAGCAACGTTTCGGTGTAACGTTGCTCGGCCGCTCGCGCCGCCTGACGGTAAAAGTCCGTAGCGACCTCAAGGCGACGGGCGACCAACACCGTGGATGCCGCCGCCGCAACGGTCATCGCCACCACGGCCATCGAGACAATCGCCTCCACCAACGTGAAGCCGGAACGCGCAGATCGTGACGTCATGTTCGTGTCGCGTTGCATCAGCCTGGCGCGCGGGATCGGGTTACAGGTCCGAACTGGAGAGATCGGCGGCGTCGCCTTCGCCGCCCGGTTGCCCGTCGCTTCCATAGGAAATAATTTCAAACGCCTCGCCGCGTCGCCCCGGCACCAGGTAGATAAAGTCGTTTTTCCAGGGATCTTTCGGAAGCACCCGGGTGTCCAGATAACCCTCGACCGGATAATTGGGCGGAATGGGCGGCAGGGTGGGCTTGGTGATCAATGCGGCCAACCCTTGCGCCAGGGTCGGCGGCATGCCGTTGTCGGTACGGTACATGTTTACCCCGGATTTCAGCGCGCGCAATTGGGTCTTGGCCGCCGCGACTTTCGCCTCCGAGGGCCGGTTGACGATATTCAAGGTGACAATGCCGGCGAGGATGGAAATGATGGCCAGCACCACCAGCACTTCGATCAAGGTGAAGCCGCCGCGCAACACGTGACCGCGGGAGTGAGGGACAACGAACCGATGGCAATTTGTATTCATCTTGCTTTTAGTATCGCGTATGCTTCCGATTCTGTCATTTCTTTTATGCCATGATCGCCCCGTACCAGGAAAACGAAACACCCCCGCCCGAGCGCCCGGTCCTTCGCCCCGCCGTGCAGCGGTTCTTCGCGCCCGGCGGTCCGCTGGCCCGCGATGCCGCCTTTGGGTTCGAGGCCCGTCCGCAGCAAACGGAAATGGCCGACCTGGTCAGCCGGGCCATTGAGGAAGGTCATCACCTCGCCGTCGAGGCGGGCACCGGCGTCGGCAAATCGTTGGCGTATCTCGTCCCGGCGATTCAGGCCGCCCTCGACCAAAACATCCAGGTGGTGGTTTCCACCTACACCATCAGCCTGCAAGAGCAGTTGATGAACAAGGATCTTCCCCTGATCCAGCGCCTGCTTGGCCGCCCGTTCAAGGCGGTGCTGGCCAAGGGCCGGTCCAACTACCTCTGCCTGCGCCGCCTCGCCCGCGCGCGCCGCATGGAGCGCGATTTGTTTCGTCCCGAGGACGTTCCGGAAATCGAACGGATTCAGATCTGGGCGGATCAACCGGGCGACGGCTCGCTGCAGTCCATGGATTTTCAACCTTCGCCGGAAGTCTGGTCCGCCGTTCAAGTCGAAGCCGGCAATTGCATGTGGCAACGCTGTCCCGAATACGCGCCGTGTCATTTCATGCGGGCCCGGCGCGACATACGCAACGCCCATGTCGTCGTGGTGAACCACTCCCTGTTTTTTGCCGACCTCGCATTGAAGGGGCAGGGCGCCTCCCTGTTGCCGGACTACCGGATTGCCATTCTCGACGAGGCCCATCAACTGGAGAACGTCGCCAGCCAGCATCTCGGCATCCGCTTGTCCCAGGCGTCGGTGGAATATTGGCTGCGCCGGTTGTATTCGGCCGACGGGGCGCGGGGGCTGCTCGTCGCGTTGCGCAAGGGGCGGGCCGCCCAACAGGTCACCGATCTCCGCGCCGAGCTGGCCGTCTTGGTGGGTGAACTTGAGCAATGGGCCGCCTTTGACACCAAGGGCTATGCGCGGGTGGTGCCCGAGCCGCTCGGCATCGCCACCGCGTTGCCCCACAAGATCGACGCCCTGCTCGCTGAACTCCGGGCCATTCACGACGAAGTCGACAACATGGACGTACGCGCCGAACTCAGCGCCTCCCGTCGGCGCGGCGCGGAAATCCGCATGATGGTGGACACGTTCCTCAACCAGTCGCTGGACGATCAGGTCTACTGGCTCGAACGCGAAGGTTCCCGCCGCCGCCAGACCGTGATGTATTCGGCGCCCATCGAAGTCGGGCCGCATCTCAAGGACCAACTGTTTGGCGATGACCGCACCATCATCATGACCAGCGCCACCCTGGCGGTGAACGACAGCCTCGATTATTTTTGTCGGCGCATCGGGGCGGAAGCGGCGCAAACCGCCTCGGTCGGCTCGCCGTATGACTACGCCCGGCAGATGACCATCCACATTCCCAAAGGCATGCCCGATCCCGCCTCTGGCGAGGCGTACCTGGCGGCGTGCGAACGCGCCTTGCACCGGTACATTGATCATTCGCGGGCCCGGGCGTTTGTCTTGTGCACCAATGCCAAATTCATGCGCGACCTGCACGCCCGGACGGTCGGACGGCTCGCCGATTCTGGTTATGCGGTGTTCTCCCAGCACGAAGGATTGCCGCGCCATACCATGATCGAGCGGTTCAAGAACGAGCCGGCCGGCGTGCTCTTCGGCCTCGACAGCTTCTGGATGGGCGTGGACGTGCGGGGCGAGGCCTTGAGCAACGTCATCATCACCCGGCTGCCCTTCGCGGTGCCCGATGAACCGGTGGTCAAGGCTCGGATGGACCGCATCGCCGAACAGGGCGGCGATCCGTTCAAGCAGTACTCCCTCCCCGAAGCAATCCTCAAATTCCGGCAGGGCGTGGGCCGCCTCATTCGTTCCGCCACCGATACCGGCATCGTGGTCATTCTCGATCCCCGCATTCACGCCAAGTGGTACGGCCGCTATTTTCTCAAAGCCCTGCCCGACGCTCCGGTGCAATGGGACGAGCTCGATACGGCTACCTGAGCCGACGCCCGGCCAAATCTTCCAAACCTTGGAAAATGAACCCGCCAAAAGTTCCAAACCTTGGAACTTTTTTGACGGCGTTTTTCCAAGGTTTGGAAGTCGGGCGCCATCCGCGCGGGTGCGGCGCTTATTCCGCAAGCGGTCGGGCGATCAGGTCGTAGTCGAGGCTTTGTTCGACGGCGGCTTCAACGATGGTCCCCGGTTCGAGGCGGGCCGCCGCGCGGCCGCGCAGGAAAATCACGCCGTCGACTTCGCTGGCCTCGCGTTGGCTGCGGGCGAGGGCGTGAACGCCTCGCGGAATGGCCATCCCCGGGCCGGGCGGGCCGTCCACCATCACCGGGAACGTTTGCCCGACAAGGCGGCGAAGCCGCTCGCGGGATACTTCCAGTTGCGCGGCCATGATCGCGTCGCGGCGGCGTTTTTTCTCGACCAGCGGCACGTTGTCGGCCAGGCGCGCCGACGGCGTTTTGGGTTCGTGCGAGTACATGAAAACGCCGACATGGGAAAACCGGCCTTCGCGGACAAATGCGAGCAGTTCCTCGAAGTGCGCCTCGGTCTCGCCGGGATAGCCGACGATGAAGGTCGTGCGGATCGCCCCGTGCGGCCAGACATCGCGAATGCGATCGAGCAGCGCGATGGTTTCTTTTTTCAACATGCCGCGCCCCATGTCGCTGAGCATCTTGTCGGCAATGTGCTGCAACGGCATGTCGATGTAGGGACACATACGGGGATCGGACGCGAGGGTGCTCAGCATGTCATCGGTCAGGAAGCGGGGGAAGGCATACATCAACCGGAACCAGACGTCGTCCTCGATGGCATACAGGGCGCGGAGCAGGTCGGAGAGCCGGTAGGATCCGTACAGGTCCCGGCCGTAGCTGGTGGTATCCTGAGCGATCAAGCTGATTTCGCGGGCCCCGCCTTCGATCAATTCCCGGGCCTCGTGTACGATATCCTCGATCGGGCGACTGACCTGCACGCCCCGGATGTACGGGATGGAGCAGAATTTGCAGAAATTGGAGCAGCCCTCGCTGATTTTGAGGTGGGCGATATGCGGGGACCCGAGCCGGAGGCGCGGGGCGGTGAGAAAGGCGTTGTAGCTGGCGGTAAAGGATTGAGCCTTGGCGGTCAGGCCCTGGAAGCGTTTGTCTTCGATCACCACGGGCACGCCTTCCGGCGTGGACGGGCGGCGCGGCGCGCCTTCGGCCAGTTCGCGGCAGATGGCTTCCAGGCGCGGATAATCCTGGAAGCCGACCCGCGCATCGGCATGGGCCAGATAGCCGTCGGTTTCCGGCGCGCCGGCGGCACGTTCGACCAGGCAGCCGAGGGCGACTACGGATTTAACCCGGCCCTCGGTCTTGAGGCTTTGGAGTTCGCGGAGGACGCCGGCCGACTCTTCCCGGGAATCGGTGATGAACCCGCAGGTGTTGACCAGGCAGACATCGGCTTCGGACGGATCCTCAGCGACCATAAACCCAGCGGTGATCAACTTGCCGAGAATGCGCTCGCTGTCCACCTCGTTTTTGGCGCACCCCAGGCTGATCAGGCTGACGACCGGAGGACGCGGGGTGGACTCGGATTTTTTGGCGGTAACGCGTGACATGGCCGGGGAACATAGCCGACCCCCGCCGTGAATTCAATCCGCAAGCGTGGGCATTTACCCATCCGGCCTTGCTTGACTTGGCGGGCTCTTAGGCTAGGTTTAGGCCCTTATGACGTATCGACTTTTCATGACGGGTGTGTTCCTCGCGGCGGTGTCGATCGGTTGCGACCAGCCGGACCGCACGGTGCGCCACTACCGCGAAATCAGTTTCATTGCCGATGACGCCCGGGCTCCGGTTGCCC
This sequence comes from uncultured Verrucomicrobiota bacterium, assembly GCA_937873455.1. Lineage (GTDB taxonomy): Bacteria > Verrucomicrobiota > Kiritimatiellia > CAIVKH01 > CAIVKH01 > CALMUP01. The sequence continues at coordinate 66,368 of CALMYG010000027.1, read as the reverse complement.
CGGTCGCTGCGCCGGACCCGTATGCACCGGTCGCGCCGACGGTAACCGATCCGGCCCCGGCCGCCGCGCCAGCCGCCTCCAGCGCCCGCATGCCGGATTTGCCTCCGGAAATGCAAACGCCCCCCGTGCCGCTGGAGTGGGATACGCCCGCCGGTTGGGCAAACCTGGGGCCCTCCGGCATGCGCATCGCCACGCTCACGGTGGAAGGCCAGGAATGTACGATCCTCTCGTTCCCGGGTGATGTCGGCGGAGACGAAGCGAACATCCGCCGCTGGCTCGGGCAGATTCAGCAGTCCGTTCCCGACGAGCAGTTGCGGGCGTTTGTCGGCCAGCCGAAGCGCGTGCCCACGATCGGCGGCTTCGAAGCCCGCTTGTTTGACTTTGCCGAGGTGATGCCCGTCGGCGCACCGCTGGGCACCCTGGTCGCGATCATCCCGGTGGGCGATCAAACCGCCTTTATCAAGTTGACCGGCGCGGCGAACATCCTCGCCGCCCAGAAAGACGCCTTTGAGGCGCTGAGCCGCTCGGTGCGCTTGCGCCCGGAAAGTTTGTAATGACCGAAAAACTGGTAAAATGGTGGGGCTCCTCCCCGGTCCAGTGGATGTTTTCCATTCCGCTGACCGTGGTGTTGTTGCTGGTGTTGATGATCCTGACCTTTTGGGGAACCCTCTATCAGGTCGAACATGGCCTGTTCGCGGCCCAGGAAAAGTTTTTTACGTCCTGGTGGGTGTGGGTGCTCGGTGTCATTCCGTTTCCCGGCGGCAAGTTGGTGTTGGGCATTCTGACCCTGAACTTGCTCGGCTACATGATCAACATGCTGGTTTTTCAACCGCTGCGTCCGGGCATCCTCATGATCCATGCCGGCCTGCTTATCATGTTGATCGGCGGGGCGATCACCCACTACTACGGCGAGGAGTCCTACTTGTCCCTGTGGGAGGGCGAGTCTTCGAACGTCGCCAATTCCTACTACGAGTGGGAAGTGGCGGTGTGGAAACGCGACGGCATGGTCCGCGAGGTCCACGCCATCGACACCAAAAACCTGCAGCCCGGCGATGTGCTCGAATTCACCCCGGTTCCGATCCGGGTCCAGGTGGAGCGGTATCACGGCAACGCCCGCGCCTATCAGTCCCGCACCGAGCCTTCGCCGTACCTCAGCTCATTCAACATCAGCCGCATCGAAGCCGCACCCCCGGAGAAAGAACCTTCGCAGAATACCGCATCCGGCGTGTTCCTGGTGTCCTCGCCGGACATGGAGCCGAAGCAGGTCTTGCTGTTCGGCGACGATACCGCCCCGCTGGTCATTCCGGTAGGCGATGACGAATACGCCATCGGATTGCGTCACAAGCGCCGCCCGCTTCCTTTGATGATCACCCTGCTGGATTTCCGCAAAGAACTTCATCCCGGCACCCAGACCCCGCGCAGTTTTTCCAGCCTGGTCGAAGTCCAGGCCGACGGCATCACCCGCCAATTGACCATTTCCATGAACAAACCCCTCCGGCATCGCGGCTACACGTTTTATCAGCAGTCCTACCGGGAAACGCCGGAAGGCGGCGAGTCATCCACCTTCGCGGTGACCCACAACATCGGGCGCCTCTTGCCTTACGTGTCCACCGGCATCGTGGTGCTCGGCATGATCGTTCACTTTATCGTCATGCTGACCAAGCATGCCCGGCGACGATTACGAACCGTTGCGCCGGCGGAGGTGGCGTCATGAGGCGCGTGGGATGGATGCTGGTGGCGATCGGGTTGGCCTTGATCCCGGCCCGTGCTCAAACCCCTTCGGTGGAAAGTATGGCGGGTCTTCCGGTGCTGGAAGGCGGGCGGATCATGCCGCTCGACTCCTTTGCCCGGTTAAAGTTGCTGCAATTTTCCGGCAAAAGCACCCTGGAGGGCGAACCCGCCCTTGCGTGGTTGGCCCGCTTGCTTTTCGTGCCGGAAACCGTGGAGGCCAGCCGGGTCTTCTTGATCAACCATCCGGAGGTCCCCGAGGCCCTCGGCATCAATCCCGGCGACCGGCGCCGGTTTAGCTTTGCGGAGCTGCACACCGGGTTACACAAGATTCATCAAATGGCGGTCGCCGCTTACGAAATAGCCGATGACGACCGCTCGCCGGTGGAGAAGGAAATCCTGCGCCTGTACCACAACCTCCAGCAGTACGCCGAGCTGGTCCAGGCATTCCAATTCACCATCGATCACCGCGACTTTCAGATCGGATCCGATGAAGTCAACCAGATGCTCGGTCTTCCCCCCGCCGACGGCTATTCCTTCCTGGATGTTTTCCTGCGGGCGTCCCGCATGTCGGATACCTTGTCCCGGATTGAGGCGAAGGATTCCGCGGACTGGACCGAAGCGGAGCGCGAGGTGTTCCGTTTGTCGTCGCTGTTGTTCCAGTGGAGCCGTCATCACCGTGCCCTGCCGATTCCGATGATTCCGCTCCACGGTCATGGCAATGAGGATTGGGTCAGCCCGTGGGACATTCTGGCCATGGGCCTGGCGACGCCGGAGCTGCGCCAGGAAGTTTCCCTGCTGCAGGACGCGGTTCGTCATTACCGGGCTGGTCGCCAGTTGGAATTCGATCTGGCGGTTCATTCCTTCGAGCGTTCCGTGCTCAAGCGGGCCCATCCCGGGCGGGGCATCCGGCATTTGGGCATGGAGTTGAACTACAACCGGCTCGATCTGTTCTACCGGGCCAAAATTATTTACGGCCTGGCCTTTCTCCTCGGATTGATCGGCATCATGACCGAGTGGAAAGGGGTGCGCTGGGCGGCGGTCGGGCTCACCGCGTTGGCGGTAGTGCCCCATGCGGTTGGCATGGTATGGCGCATGATGATCATGGGCCGACCGCCCATGACCAATCTGTATGCCACCTTTGTCTTCGTCGCCTTCGTGGTGGTGTTGCTCGGTTTGATCGTTGAATGGTTTCAGCGGAACAATCTCGGGTCGGTCATGGCGGGCTTTTCCGGGTTGGCTTTGTTGATGATCGCGGACCGGTTTTCCACCCAAGGTGATACGCTGGGCGTGGTGGTCGCGGTGCTCGATTCCAATTTCTGGTTGGCCACCCACGTTGTCACCATCACCATTGGTTACGCGGGTTGCGTGGCCGCCGGGGTGGCCGGGCATGTGTACCTCTTGCAGGCCTTGTTCAAGCCGGAGGGACACCCGGCCCTGCGCTCCACCAGCAAGGCGATCTATGGCTTGCTTGCCTTCGGCCTGATTTTTTCATTTCTCGGTACGATGCTGGGTGGCGTCTGGGCGGATCAATCCTGGGGCCGGTTCTGGGGGTGGGATCCGAAGGAAAATGGCGCGCTGCTGATCGTGCTGTGGTGCGCCGTGCTGTTCCATGCCCGCCTCGGCGGGATGATCGGTCCGCGTGGCATGGCGGCAGGCAGCGTGCTCGGCGTCATCATTGTTATTTTCGCCTGGCTGGGCGTCAATTTGCTTGGCGTCGGTCTGCATTCCTACGGCTTCACCTCCGGCCTCGCCCTCGGCATGTGGATTAGTATTGGCATCGAAGTGCTGTTCGTCGCGCTCACCGCGCCCTTCGCCCGCCGGGCCGCGTAAGTAGCCGTGCGGGACGGCGGCCTCGCCGTCCGGAAAACAGAAGGCGCAACGGAGACAAAGAAGATGGAAGATGTGTCCGTTCGATTCTGCTGAAAAGCCCGCATGTGGCCATGATGGATGGATAGGCTTACGGCGTTTTGATCGCGCGGGCGAGGGGGAAGCTGCCGACCGGCTTGGCGGCGTAGTCCCAGTTGATCGACCACATCATGACGCCACCGAGGCGTGGATGACCGGAGGGCTGGCGCATATGGAAGCGATTACGCGGGTCGCCCTTCTGCAGAATATCCACGATCTGTCGGACCTGCGATGGTTTTTGAAAACCTTCCGAAGCATATGCCGGAAACCCCAGGGAAACCTTCTCGGCCCCGAGGCCGGGAAATACGTTTTTCGGGTCCATGGCGATCGGAAAGCCGAGGATCAGCATTTCCGCCAAGCCGACGGCAAATTCGGGGGTGCCTTGTTTGACGATGTGATGCTGCACCTGCCCGGCCTTGCGGATGAGGGCGTATTGGGTTCCCGAATTATACAACTGGAAATGGACGAGGTTCAGTTCGTTGCGGAGGTGATGCAGCAAGGGCAACCAGCCGCCCGAATCCACGCCATAACGGCCATACGCCCCGGTGACCGGACGGGTTTCCGGCGCGGCGGTGATGATGAAGCCCGGCCCGCGCCTCCGACGCAGCTCCTTCACCGCCTCAATCATATGGACAATTTTTGGCGTGGTGGGCCGGCGGAAATTTGTGTCGCCTTTATCGAGGATGATTGATGCGCCTTCGAGGTTCAGGTCGATGCCATCAAACCCATAAAGCGTGATCAGATTGTTCACGGAACGCACAAAGGCATCCCGCATGGCCGGGGTTTTGAGTTCGATGGGGTGGTTGCCGCCGCCCAGGGAGAGGATGACTTTGGCGCCGCGTTGCTGCAGACGGCGCAGGTCGGCGCGAAAGGCGTCCGGGGTGGATTGGTAAGGGGTAAAAATGATCTCGCCGGAATTTTTGCGGACCGGAAAAGCAAAGGCGATGTGCACATGATCAAACCAGGCGGGGACATCGCGCAAGGGAACGTTTCGGCCCGGGGAATTCCAATTATGCCAATAGCCGGTGAGGATCGGCCGGTGCCGGGCCACCTCCGGAGCGCCCGACGCCGGCGGAAGGTGGAGGGCGGTCATCAGCAACCCGACAGCCAGGATTTGTTTCAACGTGATCATGCAAGATAACCTCTGGCCGGCGGACCGTTCACGTCCGTGTTTCCTTCTTTTTTTTCGTCCGGCCATCGCGTCAATACCATCACCGGATGACGGCGGCAAGCAGATCGCATTTTTCCGGGGGCGCATCTCCGAGTTTGTGCAAAGGTTCCTTGTAGGCCGGGGCTCTGTCCCCGGCGCCTCTCCGCCGACCGCAGAGGGTCGGCCTACACCAAGGCACTTGTCAAAACTCAGAGATGCGCCCTTTTCCGGGGCAACGGCGAATAGCTATGGCGTTTTTCCGGTTTTCCTGTAGGCTGGCGTCGAATCATGAGCGGCGTATCCTTTTTACAAGATCTGGCCATTGTGATGATGGTGGCCGGGATGGTGACCCTGTTGTTTCATTGCTTGAAACAACCGGTGGTGCTGGGCTATCTGCTGGCCGGATTCATTATCAGTCCGTTCACCCCGCCTTTTCCTCTGGTGCGTGATGAGGACACCATCCGCACCATGGCCGATCTCGGCGTGGTTTTCCTGATGTTCTCGCTGGGGATGGATTTTAACCTGCGCAAATTGCGACAGGTGGGTCTCGCCGCATTGTTTGTCGCCGCGTTTGAAATCCTGATCATGATTTTTGCCGGCTACCTGATGGGCTCGGCATTCGGATGGAGCAAGGCGGATTGTATTTTTCTCGGCGTTATCCTCGCCCTGACCTCGACCATGATCGTGGTCAAGAGCCTGCGCGATCGCGGCGAGATGCACGCAAAACATACGCAGTTGATCACCGGGATCAGTTTGTTTGATGATATCTTCGTTATTCTGCTTATGGTCGCGCTTCCCGGATTTGCCCGAACGGGCAGCCTGCCCACGCTCGATTTGTTGCTGATGTTGTCCGGCCTGTTTGTTTTCCTGGTCGCCGCGGTGATTCTGGGGCTGTTGGTGGTTCCCCGGTTGTTGCGGTATATCGCCCGGCATGCCACCGATGAAACGTTGCTGATTGTGTCGCTGGGGCTTTGTTTTGGCTTGGCCCTGTTTGCGGTGAAGCTTGAATTCAGCGCCGCTCTCGGAGCGTTCCTGATCGGCGCGGTGGTGGCGGAGTCGCGGGATGTCGGCCGGGTGGCGGCGTTGACCGCGCCGATACGCGATATGTTCGTTGCGGTGTTTTTCGTGGCCATTGGTATGCAAATCAATCCGGCCCATTTGGCCGGGAGTCTGATCCCGGCAGTTCTGATTTGCGCGGGGTATATCGTGGTCAAAGTGCTGGCGTGCGCGGTGGGGGCATTCCTGATCGGCACGGATGCCAAAACCTCCATGCGGGTGGGAACAAACATGGCGCAATTGGGCGAATTCGCCTTTATTCTGGCTACGCTGGGCACCCATTTCAAGTTGACCAGCGAATTTCTCTACCCGCTGGTGGTTACCATTGCCTGTCTCAATGCCTTGGTGCGACCCTATCTGGTTGATAACAGCGAGCGGCTGGCCCGCGGGTTGGCCTCGCTATTGCCCGGCCCTCTGGTCAACCAGTTGTCTTTTTTCCGTCGGCGCGCCGCCGACCTGGGGGTTCACCGGCCGAAGAAGTCCGCCATGCGGCACGTCTGGAGTTTGGTCATCCAGTTGGTCTTGAACATCGCGCTGATCGCCGGAGGGTTTCTCGCCGCGGGTTATGTCAACAAGGCATTCCCGCATTTGTTTTCCTTTCTGCCCAACATCACCGGAGGTTCGCACAGTCTGGTTTGGCTGGGCACGGTGGTCATTTTACTGCCGGTTTACATAGCGACGTTCCGGAAGATGCAAGCCTTGGCGATGATGCTGACGGAATTGATGACCGGGGGAGCACCCGACCGGCGGACCCAGCGGGTCTTCCGGGCCGCCTTGGACGGCGTATTGCTGGCGGTTCAGGTCCTGTTTCTTTTGGTCGTCACGTTAATTGTCAGCGCCGCTTTGCTCCCGCCCTGGCAAACCCTGATTATCTTATTGCTGTTACTCGGCGGGCTGGTGTTCCGGTATGGCCGCGCCTTCAACCGCTGGTACTCCCAAGGGAAATTCGCGTTGATTGCCACGTTTCAAGAGCCGGAACCGCCGCCGCCCGAGACGCCCCGGATCAAACACCTATCCGAAGCCCACCTTCGTAAAGCGCTGGTCAACCCGGGACCCTTGGCGGGAAAATTGATCCGGGAGCTGCAATTGCGCACCACCACCGGGGCCAGTATCATCGCGTTGGAGCGGGATGGCGCGCCGATCATAAACCCGGGTCCGGATATTGAACTCCTTGCCGGTGATGAGGTTTTGCTGCTCGGCACCTCCGCGCAGTTGGCCGCCGCCACCGCGGTTTTTGATCAGGGCGTGGAATCATAAGTTGCGCCCGGGCGCGTTCCCGGTATAGTGTCGGGCATGAAAAAACAGGGAACAGTACGGTGAAGATCGCTCGCGGCGGGTGGTCGCATATTGCAGTTGGGCTTCTGGTTGGCGTGGTGGGTGGCTTCAGCCTCTATCATCAGTTCATGCTGGCGGGCGTGTTGTTGTTGATCGCCGGGGTGCTGCTCACCGCGTTTATGGTCTATTTTTTCCGGGATCCGGAGCGGGTATCGCCGTCCGATCCGGATGTGGTGGTTTCCGGGGCCGACGGCTGGGTGCGTTCGGTTGAGCGCATTTCCGAGGCGCGCTATCTCAAGCGCGATACGGTGCGGATCAGCGTGTACCTCACCCCGTGGGATGTCCATGTCAACCGGGTCCCGGTGGCCGGACGGGTCATCGGATTGGATTATACCCCGGGAAAACATATTCTTACCCGGAATCCGCAATCTTCAGAAGTCAACGAGCACAGCACCATCGTAATCGCCGGCGAGAAGATCACCTGCATGGTCCGTCAGATTGTCGGCCCGCTTGTTCGGCGGGTTAAATACTGGCTGGAATTGAACCAGGACGTGGGGCGGGGCGATCGGTTGGGCATCATGAAGTTTGGTTCCCGGCTGGACATTTATCTGCCGGCGGAGGATGTTACCCCGGTGGTCAAGGCCGGCGATCGGGTGTTTGCCGGACTTACCGTTATTGCCCGTATTACGAAAGGTTAAGCCGTGACGTGGCGTAAAATAGTTCCCAATTTGATAACGCTGGCGGCCCTGTTGGCTTCGTTTTTTTGCCTGGTGGCGGCGGCCAATGGTCAGTTTTACCTGGCCGCGCAATTGATTATGCTGGTCCTGATTCTGGACGGGTTGGACGGAATCATGGCGCGCCTGCTCCGCGGCACCTCCAAGCTCGGAGCGGAGTTGGACACGTTTGTCGATATGACCGGATACGGTATCGCCCCGGCCATGATCCTGTATTACATGATTGTGCCTGATATCGGCATTTGGGCCATGGTGCTGGTGGTGCTCACTATTTTTTCCGGGGCGATCCGGTTGTCGCGATTCCGTATCATTGATCCGTATCGCGGCCAACACGGCTACATGGGGCTTCCGATCACCGTCAATGCCGGTTGGGTGGCGATGGTGGTCATGCTCAGCCACTCCGGCAGCGGGTATCTGGACTCGCTGACCCTGACCTCCGGGCTGTCCGCGCTGGTCATTTGGGGTGTTTCCGCGGCGATGGTTTTCCTTCAGGTTTCCCGCGTGCGCTACGGAAAACCGGTCAAGAAGCCGGCCGTATTTATTCTCGGCGCGGTCATGGTGATCTTGTTGTTTATTGAAGACTTCGCGATGATGTCGGCCCTGGCCTTTTGCCTGATGGGCCTGTACTACACCTTTGTCTCCCCGTTCCTGCTCAAACACGAGCGCATGGAGGAAGACGAAGCGGAAGACCCGCTGCACGTTCAGGCGGACTAGCCTCGTTTCGACGCGCCTGCTGGCGCGTTTGAGCGCAGGAGCGGCTACAGCCGCGGACAATTTACGTGTGGTAGTCCTGCAACGCGCAGACCGTCCTCCCAATCCTTGTAACCTTCAGTAGCGGCTTCCGGGTGGCCGTGCCCGCGACATATCTGTAGTTGTAGGCCGACCCTCTGTGGTCGGCGGAGGACCGCCGGGGACAGAGCCTGCCAGCCCCGCCTGCTTGGCAGGGGGCAGGCTGGCCCCGGCCTACAACGATCAAAACGCCAAAGCGGTTGTAGTAGCGCCTCCATGAGGCGCAAGATCGAGGGGCGCGAACGTCGGCCCCTCCCCAGCAGCACAACCCCCTCGTTTGTATTGAAGTCTCAGGCAAGTCGGTCTTTGTATTTGATTTATCGACTGACAGGATAACGAAAGAACGCTATACTAGAAGAGCGAAGGTGACGTATGACAAAATATCTCAACAATCGAATTACCGTGAACCCGGAGCAATGCGGAGGGCGCCCGTGCATTCGCGGCATGCGCATTCGGGTCAAGGATTTGTTGGACATGTTGGCGGGAGGGGCTTCGCCGGAAGAAATTTTACGTGATTACCCCGATTTGGAAGCCGGGGATATCCAGGCGTGTATTGCTTATGCGGCGCGCTATGTCGACCATCCGGTCGTAACGGCCGGGTGATATGAAGTTTCTGGTCGATGCACAGTTGCCCCCGGCCTTGGCGGCATGGTTGGTTCAGCATGGCCACGAGGCGTCGGCGGTGAGAGATCTCGGCTTGCGTGACGCATCGGATTCCGCAATCTGGGCGCTGGCCGAGAGGGGCCAGTGGATCATTGTGACCAAGGACGAAGACTTCGCCGACCGGGTGATGCAATCGCCGCAAGGCCCGAGCGTGATCTGGTTGCGCATAGGAAACTGTGTCAACCGCGTGTTGTTTGCGCGGTTGGAACCTTTGCTGCCCGATATCCTCCGGGAACTCTCGGCGGGACAACGCCTGGTGGAGGTGTCCGAGTAGAGCGGGCAGGATGGGAAGCGCGCGGACCATCTCTACGACCGGATCGCCGAACCGGATAATTTGCGGGTAGTCTTGCCCCCAGCTCACCAACCCCGCCGGACGCTTCCGCCGGGGACTGCTCTTTTTACGTTGAACGTTACGCGTGGTAGTCCTGCAACGCGCAGACCGTCCAGTCCTTGTCGATCACTTCCTCGATGGCATGAACGGTCGCGCTTGCGCCGTCCTGGGTGGTTATGATCGGGATGCCGCGGGAAATGGCTTCGGTGCGAATCTTGATTTCATCGGCCCGGGCGACCAGGCTGCTGGGGGTGTTGATCACCATCTTGACTTCGCCGGCCTTCATGAGGTCCAACACATTCGGGCTTTGTCCTTCCACCAGTTTGTGGACGACCGCGGAGTGAATGCCCGCTTCTTCCAACGCGTGCGCGGTGCCTTCGGTGGCGATGATTTTGAACTTCATCGCCGCGAGTTTTTTCCCGACTTCGACCATCCAGGGTTTGTCGGAATCGCGGGCGCTCAAAAACACGCCGCCTTCCTTGGGCAACTTCTGTCCGGCGGCGATTTGGCTTTTCCAGTAAGCCAGCTCGAAGGTGCGGTCGATGCCCATGACTTCACCGGTGGATTTCATTTCCGGACCGAGTATGGGATCGACGCCGGGGAACCGGTTAAAGGGCAGCACGGCTTCCTTGACCGCGCACCACGGCACCGCGCCATCGCGCTCGGCGAGTCCCAATTCCTTCAGGGTCATGCCCAATGAAATTTTCGCCGCCATCTTGGCGAGCTGTACGCCGGTGGCCTTGCTGACGTAGGGAACCGTCCGCGAGGCGCGGGGATTGATTTCGATTACGTAAATCTCCCCGTCCTTGACCGCCATCTGTACGTTCATCAGGCCTTTGACATTCAGGGCCAGGGCCATTTTGCGGCAGGCATCCTTGATCTGTGCGATGATCGGCTCGGGCAGGGTGTGGGGCGGGGTGGCGCAGGCGCTGTCGCCGGAGTGAATACCGGCGACTTCGATGTGCTGCATGACACCGCCGATATACACATCGGTTCCATCGCACAGGCAATCGACATCCACTTCGGTGGCGCGTTCCAGGTAACGGTCGATCAATACGGGAAATCCGGGGCTGGCCATGAAGGCGGCCTCGACGAACGGTCCGAGTTCATGATCGCCATAGGCCACCATCATGGCCCGGCCGCCCAGCACGTAAGACGGGCGGATCATCACCGGATAGCCAATCTTGCGGGCGGCCACGGCGGCTTCCTGCACCGAGGTGACGGTATCGCTTTCCGGTTGGCGGAGTCCGAGTTGATTCAGCAATTCCCGGCAACGTTTCCGGTCTTCGGCGATGTCAATGCTGTCGGGCGAGGTGCCGAGAATGTTGCAGCCCGCCTTCATCAGCGGCACCGCGAGGTTCAGGGGGGTTTGTCCGCCCATCTGGACCACAATGCCGAGCGGCTTTTCGTTTTCATAGATGTTCATCACATCTTCAAACGTCAGCGGCTCGAAATACAATTTGTCGGAGGTGTCGTAGTCGGTGGAGACGGTTTCCGGGTTGCTGTTGACCATGATGGCTTCGTAGCCGAGTTCGCGGGCGGCTTTGACGGTGTGGACGCAACAGTAGTCAAATTCGATACCTTGGCCGATGCGGTTGGGACCACTGCTCAAGATGATGACTTTCTTGCGGTCGGTCACCCGCGACTGGTCCATGGTCTGGTAGGCGGAATAAAAATATGGCGTATAAGCCTCGAATTCGGCGGCGCAGGTGTCGACCAGCCGGTACACCGGCTTGATACCGGCGGCTTTGCGTTGCTCGCGGAGGGCGTGTTCGGAAGCATCCCCGCGCAGTGCGGCGATTTGCCGATCGGAAAACCCGATGCGTTTGGCCGACTTGAGCAGGTCATTGTCGAGCGGACGGTCTTTCGGTTGGGCGAGGATTTCGTGTTCCTTCTCGATGATTTGCATGAACTGGTCGATGAACCAGGGGTCGAACTTGGTCAGTTCGGCGACGCGGTCCGGAGGAATGCCCATCTTCAAGGCGCGCTTGATCAGGAAATGCCGGTCGGCCCGGTGTTTCTTCAATTCGCCTTCGATGTCCTCGATGTTGGCGACCTTGGCCTCCAGCTTGAGGTCGTAGCCGTCCACGCCGATTTCGAGTCCGCGCAGGGCCTTCTGGTAGGCCTCCTTGAAGTTGGCGCCGATGGCCATGGTCTCGCCGACCGATTTCATGCTTACGCCGAGAATGGCTTCGGCCCCGGCGAATTTCTCAAAGGCGAAGCGCGGAAATTTCACCACGCAGTAATCGAGCGTCGGTTCGAATGAAGCCGGAGTTTCGCGGGTGATGTCGTTGGGGATTTCGTCCAGGGTGTACCCGACCGCGAGTTTCGCGGCGATTTTGGCGATGGGGAAGCCGGTGGCTTTGGAGGCGAGGGCGGAACTGCGCGAGACGCGCGGGTTCATCTCGATGACCACCATGCGGCCGTTTTGTGGATTCACCGCGAACTGCACGTTGGAGCCGCCGGTTTCCACGCCGATCACCCGCATCACCCGGATGGCCGCGTCGCGCATGAGCTGGTATTCGCGGTCGGTCAAGGTTTGCACCGGGGCGACGGTGACGCTGTCGCCGGTGTGAATGCCCATCGGGTCCACGTTTTCGATGGAGCAGACGATGACCACATTGTCCTTGCGGTCGCGCATGACTTCGAGTTCGAACTCTTTCCAGCCGAGGATGGATTCTTCCAGCAACACGGTGTGGTTCAAGCTGGCTTTGAGGCCGCCGTAGGTGATGCGTTTGAGTTCTTCCAGGTTGTAGGCCGTGCCGCCGCCGGTGCCGCCGAGGGTGAAGCTGGGGCGGATGATGATGGGGAAGCCGATTTCCTCCGCCACCGCTTCCGCCTCCTCGAGGGTGCTGACCAACTTGCTTTTCAGGCATTCGACCTTGGCGTCAACCATCGCCTCCTTGAACAGGATGCGGTCTTCGGCGCGTTTGATGACATCGACTTTCGCGCCGATCAATTCGACGCCGTATTTTTCCAGCGCGCCGGTGGCCGCGACTTCAAGGGCGGTGTTGAGCGCGGTCTGGCCGCCGAGGGTGGGGAGAAGGGCGTCCGGGCGTTCCTTCTCGATGATTTTGATCACCGCCTCCGGAGTAATCGGCTCGACGTAGGTGCGGTCGGCGGTTTCCGGGTCGGTCATGATGGTGGCGGGATTGCTGTTGATCAGCACCACCTCGTAGCCTTCCTCGCGCAGGGCCTTGCAGGCCTGGGTGCCGGAATAGTCAAATTCACAGGCTTGGCCAATGACGATCGGCCCGGAGCCAATGATCATGATTTTATGAATGTCGGTGCGTTTTGGCATATGTGCTACTCCCACTCAATCGTGGCCGGGGGTTTGGAGCTGATGTCGTACACGACGCGGTTGACGCCGCGAACTTCGTTGATGATGCGGGTGGAAATGCGGTCCAGCGTGTCGTAGGGCAAACGGTACCATTCGGCGGTCATGCCGTCGAGGCTGCGCACGGCGCGGACGGCGATGACATTCTCGTAGGTGCGGTCGTCGCCCATGACCCCCACCGATTGTACCGGCAGGAGTACGGCGAACGACTGCCAGATGTCGCGGTAGTTCTCCAATTTCTGGACTTCCTCCTGCACCCGGATATCGGCCTGTTGCAGGATGGCGACGCGTTCGGCGGTGACTTCGCCGAGAATGCGCACGGCGAGGCCGGGGCCGGGAAAGGGTTGGCGGTCAACGAGGCTCGAAGGCAAACCCAATTCGCGACCCAGCGCCCGGACTTCGTCCTTGAACAACTCGCGCAACGGTTCGATGAGTTTGAATTTCAGGTCGGGCGGCAATCCGCCGACGTTGTGATGGCTCTTGATGGTGGCGGAAGGCCCGCCGATGGGGGAAATGCTTTCAATCACGTCGGGATACAAGGTGCCTTGGGCGAGGAAGGCAATGTCTTTTCCAAGGAGGCGCGCCTGCTCGGAAAAGACATCGATGAAAGTCTTGCCGATGATTTTACGCTTTTGTTCGGGATCAATGACGCCGGCGAGTTGGGATAAAAAGGTTTCTCCGGCTTTAGCGATATGAAGATCAACGCCCAGGGCATCGCCAAACAGTTGCTGCACTTGTTCGGTTTCGCCGAAGCGACAAACGCCGTTGTCGACAAATACGCAATGCAGTTGCGGGCCGATGGCTTTGTGCAGCAACGCCGCGACCACGGACGAATCGACCCCGCCGCTCAGACCGCAGAGCACGTGCCCGTCGCCGACCGTTGCCCGAATGTTCGCGATGCTTTCTTCGATGAAGCTGGACATTTTCCAATCGCCGGCACAGCCGCAAACATCGAACAGAAAGTGACGCAGCAGGTGGACACCCTGCGGCGTGTGAACAACCTCGGGATGAAACTGCACGCCGAAGCGACGGTTGGCGGCGTCAGCCATAGCGGCAACGGGACAGCTTCCGGTTTTGGCCACCGCACGGAAGCCGGGTGGCAGTTGGCCGACCTGGTCGCCGTGGCTCATCCAAACCTGCAGCTTCGCGGGCAGGCCGCCGAAAAGCGGTTGGGGATCAACGACATCGATTTCCGCATAGCCGAATTCGCGGTGTTGGCCTTTGTCCACGCGCCCGCCGAGTTCCTGGGCCATGAGCTGCATGCCGTAGCAGATGCCGAATATCGGGAGGTCGAGCGCGAAGAGGGCGGGGTCGGGGCGCGGGCCTTTGGCATCGTAGACGCTGGCCGGTCCGCCGGAGAGCACGATGCCGCGGGGTGAACGTTCGGCGATTTTCGCGGCCGGGGTGTCGAAGCGCAGGATTTCGCAGTACACCTGTTGCTCGCGCAGGCGGCGGGCGATGAGTTGGGTGTATTGCGACCCGAAATCGAGAATGGCGATCCAGTCGTGGGCCATGGCGTCAGCTTTTTGCGTCGATCAGCGTGATGAATCGCTCGAAGAGGTGGGCGGCGTCGTTGGGGCCGGGCGCGGCTTCTGGGTGGTACTGCACGGAGAACACCGGCAATTTTTTGTGGCGCTGGCCTTCCGAGGTCTGGTCGTTCAAGTTGATGTGGGTGGTTTCCACGTCCGCGGGCAGGGATTCTTTGTCCACCGCGAAGCCGTGGTTCTGCGAGGTGATGTCCACCCGTCCGGTGGCGAGTTCAATCACCGGCTGGTTGCCGCCGCGATGGCCGAACTTGAGTTTGAAGGTTTTGCCGCCGAGGGCGAGACCGGTGAGCTGATGGCCGAAGCAAATGCCGAAGGTGGGGATGCCGCTGGTGATAATTTCGCGCAGCTCGCGGACGGTCTCGGGCACGCCTTCCGGGTCGCCGGGGCCGTTGGAAATGAAGAAGCCGTCCGGCTTGAGCGCCTTGATGTCATCGGCGCGAAAGCGATTGGGAAACACATGCAGGCGGCAGCCAAGAGCGCTGAGAATGCGGAGCTGGTTGGTCTTGATGCCGCAATCAATGACCGCCACCTTGCGCGGATTGTTTTCCGAACCGGCAAAGACATACGGCTGTTTGGCGCTGACTTCGGTGCAGAGGTCGCGGCCGACGAGGCCCGGCGATTTCCGGGCCTTTTCGACGAGGGAGGCCGCGTCGGTGTCGATGGACGACATCACGCACTTCATCGCCCCGCGCGATCGTATGTGAAAGGTGATGGCGCGGGTGTCCACCTGATGAATGCCGAGAATGCCATGGTGCTTGAGGTAATCGGGCAGCGACCGGTCGGCGCGCCAATTGCTGGTGATGCGGCTGACTTCGCCGACAATCAGGCCTCGGGCATGCGGCTGGTACGATTCGTTGTCTTCGTGGTTGACGCCGTAATTGCCGATCAGCGGGTAAGTCATGGTCACGATCTGACCGTTGTAGGAGGGATCGGTGAGAATTTCCTGGTACCCGGTCATGGAGGTGTTGAAGACGAGTTCGCCCTCGACCTCGCCGGGGCCGGTGAAGGATTCGCCCTCAAAGGTGGCGCCGTCTTCCAATGCGATGAGTGCTTTCATGGTGAGGTTATTTCATGCGGGGCCACGCCGCCCACGGAGGGGCGGCCTACAGCGGGGTGCGGTCCACCAAGGGGTTGTAGGCCGGACCTCTGTGTCCGGCGACGTTCTGTTTGTTGATCAAGCATCATAAATTTTCAAACTCCACCGCCGCGCCGATGAAGTCGCGGAAGAGCGGATGGGGATACAGCGGTTGGGATTTCAGCTCCGGATGAAATTGCGTGGCGACGAACCAGGGATGGTCGGCGAGTTCGATCATTTCCACCAAATGGCCGTCCGGGGATAAACCGGAGAGGATCAGGCCGGCCTTTTCCAGTTGGTCGCGGTATTTGTTGTTCACCTCATACCGGTGGCGATGGCGTTCGCTGATGGCGAGCTCGTTGTAGGCGGCATGGGCTTTGGAGCCGTCCTTGAGTGCGCAGGGCCAGGCGCCGAGCCGCATGGTGGCGCCGAGGTCCACGACTTTTTCCTGTTCCTCCATCAGGCAGACCACCGGATGGGGGGTGTCCTTGGCGATCTCGGTGGTGTGGGCGTCCTTGAGGCCGCATACATTGCGGGCAAATTCAATAACCGCGCATTGTAACCCGTAGCAGATGCCGAAAAACGGCACCCCGTTTTCGCGGGCGTACTGAATGGCCTTGATCTTGCCCTCGACGCCGCGCGATCCGAAGCCGCCGGGTACGAGGATCCCCCCGACCTCCTTGAGTTGCGCGGCGGCGCGACCGGCCTCGATATCTTCGGCGGCGATCTTGATGATTTCCACGGAAACTTGGTGGCCGATCCCGCCATGATGAATCGCTTCGTACAGCGATTTGTAGGCGTCCTGCAGTTCCGAGTATTTGCCGACGACGCCGATTTTCACGTTGGCGCGCGGGTTCTTGATGATTTCCACCATGCGCCGCCACGGGTTCATCTTCGGCGGCGGCTTGGCCATCCGGAAATGCACCATGACCAATTCGTCGAGACCCTGTTCGGACAAGACGAGCGGCACTTCGTAAATCGTATGCTGGACGTCCTGCTCCTCGATCACCGCGTCGTAGGGAACGTTGCAGAACAGGGATAATTTGCGGCGGACGTCCTCGGCCAGCGGCACCTCGGAGCGGCAGATGAGGGCGTCGGGGATGATGCCGATTTCACGCAGCTTGGCCACGCTTTGTTGCGACGGTTTGGTTTTCACCTCGCCGGCCGCCTTGATATAGGGAACGTAGGTCATGTGAATGTACATGACGTTGTCCGGCCCGTCCTCCAGGCCGATCTGGCGAATGGCCTCCAGAAAGGTCAGTCCTTCGATATCGCCGACTGTCCCGCCGATTTCCGCTACCACGACATCCACGCCTTTTTCGTCCACCGCCCGGATCGAGGCGATGATTTCGTCGGTGATGTGGGGGATCATCTGGATGGTGTGGCCGAGGTAGTCGCCACGCCGTTCCTTGCGGAGGACTTCCCAGTAGATGCGTCCGGCGGTAAAGTTGGATTTCCGGCTGGTGGCCTGCCCGGTGTAGCGTTCGTAATGGCCGAGGTCGAGGTCGGTTTCCGCGCCGTCGTCGGTAACGTACACCTCCCCGTGCTGGTAGGGGCTCATGGTGCCCGGATCGACATTCAGGTACGGGTCCATTTTCAACATGCGGATGTTGAGGCCGCGGTTGATCAGCAGGCGTCCGAGCGAAGCGGCGGTAATGCCTTTGCCGAGCGAGGAAACAACGCCTCCGGTTATGAAAATATACTTGGCCATAAAATTGCCGGAAGCATACCGACTGGACTCCGAATACCAAGACAATTTTCGGGAGGCGTATGTGGTTCGCGGCCATCCGATGCGGCACCCCGCGCCCGCCCGCAAAAAAGTTCCAAGGTTCGGAAAATCGCCCCCGAAAAAGTTCCAAACCTTGGAACTTTTTGCCCTGCGTTTTTTCAAGGTTTGCCTGCCCGCCCTCCCGACATGCGGGAGGGAGCAGGCGGGGAACTTTTTTCTCGATGGCCGGCTTCGTATCGCTTCCGCCCGGTCGTCTGGCCGGGAAAAAAACACTGGCGCAAAAAATACGGCTCCGTACGATGGCGGCATGAAAATACTTGTGACCGGCGGGGCCGGATATATCGGCAGTGTGACTTCGGAACTTTTACTGGACCGGGGCCATCAGGTGGTGGTGTTTGACAACCTGGAGCGCGGGCACCGCGCGGCGGTGGATGAACGGGCGACGTTTGTGCACGGCGATTTGCGGAATCCGACGGCTATCGCGGAGGCGATGAAACAAGCAAAGCCGGACGCGGTGATGCATTTCGCAGCGTATGCGCTGGTCGGGGAGTCGATGGAAGACCCGGCGATGTATTTCCGCAACAACGTGGTCGGGGGGCTGAACCTGGTGGAGGCGATGCAGGCCGTGGGGGTGCCGCGTATCGTGTTCTCGTCGACCTGTGCAACCTATGGCCAGCCGGAGATCATGCCGATGACCGAGGAGTTGCCCCAGCGCCCGACGAATCCCTATGGCGAGTCGAAGCTGCAATTTGAGAAAATCCTGTTGTGGTTCCGGGAGCGGAAAAACCTGCAATCGGTGTTTCTGCGTTATTTCAATGCCGCCGGGGCGACGGAAAAGTTCGGCGAGGATCATGAGCCGGAATCGCACTTGATCCCGAATGTGCTGTTTGTGGCGCAAGGCAAGCGCGACAAGGTGCTGATGTTCGGCGATGATTATGATACGCCGGACGGGTCGTGCATCCGCGATTATATTCACATCGTCGATCTCGCCCAGGCCCATATTCTGGCGTTGGAAGGGACGATGCAAGGGGCGTTTAACCTGGGCAACGGGGACGGTTATTCGGTGAAGGAAGTCGTGAAGATTGCCCGGGAGATCACCGGGCATGCGATTCCCGCCGAGGTGGCGCCGCGTCGTCCTGGCGATCCGGCCCGGTTGATCGCCGGCGCGGACAAGGCGCACCGGGAGCTGGGCTGGAAGCCGCGTTATCCGGAGCTGAGCACGATTATCCAGCACGCTTGGAATTGGCACCAACGCCATCCCAACGGCTATCCCAAATGAGTCCGGAGCTGGAGCTGGTCACCACCGGCGCGGAGTTGCTGAACGGCGGGGTGGTGAACGGTCATGCGCGGTGGCTGGGCGCCGCGCTGCACGACCTGGGCTGGACGCTCCGCCGCGATACCACGGTTCCCGACGACAGCGCGGCCATCCGCGACGCGCTGGTGGAGGCATCACGCCGCTGTGCGGTGGTGATCGTGACCGGCGGACTGGGACCCACCACGGATGACGTGACCCGCGAGGTGGCGGCGGAATGGCTGGGGGCCAAGCTGATCATGCACGAACCTTCCCGGCGGCACGTGGTGGAGGCCTATCGTCGCCGGAACAAGCCGCTCAATGCGATGGTGGAGCGTCATGCCCTGGTGGTGGAGGGGGCTGGGGTATTGGAAAACCGGCACGGCCTGGCCCCGGGGGAACACTTGGAGCGGGAGGGTCGGCATGTGTTTTTGCTGCCGGGGCCGCCCCGGGAATTTCAAGGCGTGATGAGGGACCATGTGCTGCCCTGGCTGGAGGCTTTGGGGGTCGCGCGTTCCGGGCGCCGAGCGGTTTTTCAGGTCAGCGGGATGGGGGAGTCGGACATTGCCGCTGCGCTGAACGCGCGGGGGTTTGCGGAACTGGCGCTGGAGGTTGCGTACTGCGCAATGCCGGCTCGGGTGACCGTGCGTTTAAGCGAACAGCCCGGTGCGGAATCGGATTTTGACCAAGGGGTGGCTTTGGTACGCGACGTTCTGGGGCGCGCGGTGTATTCCGAACAGGATGAGACCGTGGAGGAAACCGTTTTTCAGCAGTTGCGGGCACGGGCGGCGACGGTGGCGGTGGCCGAGTCCTGCACCGGCGGAATGATCGGGGAGCGGATCACGGCTTTGCCGGGCAGTTCGGCGGTGTTTTGCGGCGGCGTCATTGCGTATGCCAATGAAGTAAAGGTCAGCGTGCTGGGTGTGGACGCGGCAACGTTGGCGGCGGAGGGGGCGGTCAGCGCGGCGGTCGCCCGGGGCATGGCCGAAGGCGTGCGGGAGCGTTTGCGCGCCGACTACGGGGTGGCGGTTACCGGGATTGCCGGGCCGGATGGCGGCACGCCGGAAAAACCGGTCGGATTGGTCTTTATCGCCGTCGCGGGGCCGGAAGGGACGGAGGTTGATGAATTGCGGTTGGGTGGGGGACGCGGGATCATTCGCGAAGCCTCCGCTACCCTGGCCCTGGATCTACTGCGTCGCCGACTGGGCTACAGTTCGCGCCGGTAGCTCGTTACGTGAACGCCTGACATAACAATGGGTGTGCACCAAGAACGCAGGTCGCTTCCACGGTCATGCCGAGCGAAGTCGAGGCATCTCGGCAGCATCCATAGGCTGAGATGTCTCGACTTCGCTCGACATGACGAAGCTGTTTCGGCGCGGTGGACGGGCAGTTTCCGGGGCCGGAAAACCCGGATTTGCGTAAAACGTTTTTCTTTGCACGCCAGTGTTTTACGATTGTTTAGCCCGGGTTAAGGCGTTAGAAGCTTGGTAAAAAAAGAGGAGCAAGAGCGTCTATGAACATGAATCTGGTTTATGGAGCGGTGGGCGCGGCGATTGCCGCGTTGGTGTTTGCGGTAGTGAAAAGTGCATGGATTGGTCGGCAGGACCCGGGCAATCAGAAGTTGCAGGATATCGGTCAGGCTGTTCGGGAGGGGGCGATGGCGTTTCTGGCCCGCGAATACCGGATTCTCTCCATTTTCGTGATCGCGGTGACCGCCTTGCTGTATATCTTCAGTAAGGGTGATCTCCGATATGTCGGCCTTTCGTTTTTCGTGGGGGCGTTGTGTTCGGCCACGGCCGGATTTTTTGGGATGCGGGTGGCCACCATGGCCAATTCGCGGACGGCGCATCGTGCGCAAGAGGGGTTGCAACCAGCGTTGAAGGTTGCGTTTTCCGGTGGTTCGGTCATGGGCATGAGCGTGGTCGGGTTGGGGCTGCTTGGTCTGTCCCTGCTGTTCATTGCCTATACGCGGATCTGGGGCGTGGAGGTGGGCGAATTGAAGTCCACGGTGTTGCCGATTCTTTCCGGGTTTTCACTGGGGGCCAGTTCGATCGCCCTGTTCGCCCGCGTCGGCGGCGGTATTTATACCAAAGCGGCGGATGTCGGGGCGGACCTCGTCGGCAAGGTGGAGGCGGGGATTCCGGAAGATGACCCGCGCAATCCCGCGACGGTTGCCGATAACGTGGGCGACAACGTCGGCGACGTCGCCGGCATGGGGGCGGATCTGTTCGAATCGTATGTAGGGGCGATCATCGGCTCGATGGTGCTCGGGGCGGCGGCCGGCTCGGTGGAGTTGGTGATTCTTCCGTTTGTGCTGGCCGGCGCGGGCATTTTGGTTTCGATGCTGGGCACGTTGTTCGTGCGGACCCGCGAGGGCGGCGACCCGCAGTTCGCCTTGAACCTGGGCACGATGGGCGCCGGGCTGATCATGGCGGTGCTGGCTTGGCCATTGATTGCGCAATTCGCCCCGGCGACGTTTGAAATCGCCGGCAACACCTACACCTCCGGCGGAATTTTCTGGGCGGTGATTGCCGGGTTGGTGGCCGGGATTCTGATCGGTATTTTAACCGAATTTCACACGGCGCTGGGGCGCCCCCCCGTGCGGGCGATTGCCGAGGCCTCGACCACCGGTGCGGCGACGAATATCATCGCCGGGCTCGGCGTGGGCATGATGTCCACGACCTTGCCGGTGTTGTGCCTGGCCGGGGCCATTGTCGCGGCGCACCAATTGGCGGGTATCTACGGGGTGGCCATTGCCGCCCTCGGTATGTTGGCCACCACCGGCATCCAACTGGCGGTGGACGCCTATGGTCCGATCGCCGACAACGCCGGGGGGCTGGCCCAGATGGCCGGCATGCCGCCGGAAGTGCGGGAACGCACGGATAAGCTGGATGCCGTGGGCAACACCACCGCCGCCATTGGCAAGGGCTTTGCCATTGGTTCGGCGGCGCTGACCGCGTTGGCCTTGTTCGCCGCGTTTGAACAGACCGCCGGTATTACCTCCATTGATGTCGCGAAGCCGACGGTACTGGCCGGCGTCTTGATCGGGGCGATGATGCCGTTTCTGTTTTCCTCGCTGGCCATCGGCGCGGTCGGGCGCGCCGCGCACAAGATGATCGACGAGGTACGGCGCCAGTTCCGGGAAATTCCGGGCATTCTGGAAGGCACGGGCCGCCCGGATTATGCGCGCTGCGTCGATATTTCCACCACGGCCGCCCTGAAGGAAATGATTGCGCCCGGGCTGCTGGCCATTGTGACCCCGGTCATTGTCGGTTATTTCGGCCGCCTGGAAATGCTGGGCGGTCTGTTGTGCGGCGTGTTGGTTTCCGGTGTGTTGATGGCCCTGTTTATGGCCAATTCCGGCGGGGCCTGGGACAATGCCAAGAAGTATATCGAGACCGGTCACCACGGCGGCAAGGGCTCGGAGGCCCACAAGGCCGCGGTGATTGGCGATACCGTGGGCGATCCCTTCAAGGACACCGCCGGCCCGTCGATCAATATCCTGATCAAGCTGATGTGCATCGTGTCGCTGGTGATCGCGCCGATGCTGATTTGATCAGCCGGCATCCTGCTGGGCCGCCGCGCGTTTCCGCTGGGTGGCGTTGAGGATCTTTTTGCGCAGGCGCAGGTTTTTCGGCGTCACTTCGATGTATTCATCGCCGGCGATGTATTCAATGGCGTGTTCGAGCGACATTTTCAGCGGCGGCTCGAGGATGATCGATTTGTCTTTGCCGGATGCCCGCATATTGGTGAGCTGCTTTGCTTTGGTGGGATTGACCGGCAAGTCCTCGGCGCGGGGATTTTCCCCGATGATCATGCCTTCGTACACCTCTTCACCGGGGCCGATGAATAACCGCCCACGTTCCTGGAGCATGTCCAGCGCATAGCCGGTGGCGGCGCCTTGCTCCATGGAGACGAGGGTGCCGCTGGTCCGGCCGGCGATCGGTCCGCAATGCGCCGCATACTCCTTGAACATGTGGCTCATTACCGCGCGCCCGCTGGAAAGGTTCACCACTTCGGTTTCCAGGCCAATCAACCCGCGGGTGGGGATGACCGCCTCCAGTTGCACACGGTCGGCATGATGGGCCATATGGGTGACTTGGCCTTTGCGGGCGGCCAGACTCTGTAGCACATCGCCGAGAATATCATTCGGCAAGTCAACCCAGAGGGTTTCAAACGGCTCCAAGGTCGTTCCGCCTTCCTTGCGCATGATGACCTGCGGACGGGACAACAGCATTTCAAAGCCTTCCCGGCGCATCTGCTCGGTGAGAATCGCGATCTGCAGCTCTCCGCGCGCGCTGACCAGCATCACATTGGCCGAGTCGGTGTCCTCCACCTTCAGCGAAATGTTGGTGCGGGTTTCGCGGATCAGCCGATCCTTCAGATGGCGGGCGGTGACATATTTACCTTCGCGCCCGCAGAACGGGCTGTCGTTGACGCAAAACTGCATCTGCAGGGTCGGGGGATCGATGTCGGTAAACGGAATCGGTTCGGCATCCGCCTGGTCGCTGATGGTGTCGCCGATGTCCAGTTCCTTGAAGCCGGATATGCCGACGATATTGCCGGCCTCGGCGGTCACCGACTCGGCGGACTTCATGCCGCTGAATTCGAAAACCTTGGTGATGACCGCGCGTTCGCGTTGACCGTTGCGCCGGATGGCAAACACGGGACTGCCGATCTTGGCGCTGCCGCCCAGCACCTTGCCGATGGCGATGCGGCCGACGTAATCGCTCCAATCCAGGTTGCTGATCAACATGCGGAATTGGGAGGTCTCGGCGATCCGGGGCGGGGGAATATGACGGACGATGGCTTCAAAGAGGGGCGCCATGTTTTTCTTTTCGTCGCCCAGTTCATGCATGGCATAACCGTCGCGGGCGCTGGCATAAACGAAGGGGGCGTTGAATTGATCTTCCGAGGCATGCAGCTCCAGCAGCAATTCCAGCACCTGATCGTGGACGCGGTGGGGATCGGCGTGATCGCGGTCGACCTTGTTGATCACCACAATGACTTTAAGCCCGTGGTGCAAGGCTTTCTTCAGCACGAAGCGGGTTTGCGCCTGCGGGCCGTCGAGCGCGTCCACCAGCAGGAGCACGCCGTCGACCATGCCCATGATACGCTCCACCTCGCCACCGAAGTCCGCGTGCCCGGGGGTGTCGACGATGTTAATGGTATAATCGTTCCAGTGGACCGAGGCGTTTTTGGCCTTGATGGTGATGCCCTTTTCTTTTTCCAGGTCCATCGAGTCCATGGCTCGCTCTTCAACGGCTTCGTTAACGCGGAACGCTCCGCCTTCGCGAAGCAATTGATCGACCAGGGTGGTTTTTCCGTGGTCAACGTGGGCGATGATGGCGATATTGCGATATTGAGTGTAGCTCATGGCATCCTTTGGGTGTCGGGCGCGGGAGTGTAGGGCCAAAGGGCATAAAGGCAAGCCCGGAACGCGCGTTGACAGTCGCGGCGCTCGTCCGTAGTCTGCTGAAATGAAGTAACCGGTCGCCTTACCCCGCGACCATCCAAGTATTCCGTCGAGTCCCATGAAACAAGAAATACCCTTCACCTTTGACGCTTTTGGTTTTAACGACGCCCTGATTCGCGGTATCCGGGAGGCCGGGTTCCGGCAGCCCAGTCCGATTCAGGAGGCGGTGATTCCGCTGATTCTTCAGGGCCGCGATCTGATCGCCCAGGCCCACACCGGCACCGGAAAGACCGCCGCGTTTTGTTTACCGGCCATGCAGCGGATGCACCAACGGGGCGGGGTTGAATTGCTGGTTATCGCGCCGACCCGGGAATTGGCCGCCCAGGTCAGCGATGAAATCTACAAACTCGGCCACCACGCCGGTGTTCGGTCGGTGGCGGTGACCGGCGGCCAGTCCTACACCCGCCAGCTCAAGCTCGCCAATGGCGGATGCCAGGCCGTCGTCGCCACGCCCGGGCGCATGCTGGACCTCCTCAAAAGCGGGCAACTCAAAAACTTCAAACCCTCGGTTATTGTCCTGGATGAAGCCGATGAAATGCTCGACATGGGTTTTCTGGATGATGTGAAAGCGATTTTTTCCTTCCTGCCGCAGGACCGCCAGACCCTCCTGTTTTCCGCCACCATGCCCGACCCGATCCGCAAGCTTGCCGAGGCCACGCTGCGCGATCCCGCCCATATCAAAACCCACGGCGCTCATGAGTCGGCCAATAAAGACATCCAACAACGCTATTTCGTGGTCGAGGAGGAAGAACGCAAAGAAGCCGTCGTTCGCCTGATTGAAGATCTCGACCCGGAAAAGGCCATCGTTTTCTGCCGTACCCGGTTGGAGGTGGACGAATTGTGCATGTTTCTCGGCACCCGGGGATTTTTAGCCCAGGCCCTGCATGGTGATATGGAACAGGCAGCCCGCAATAAAGTCATGGCGGGATTTCGCCGGGGCGATTTCGAGTTGCTGGTCGCGACCGATGTCGCCGCCCGCGGGCTGGACGTTGCCGAAGTTTCCCTCGTGTTCAACTATCACATTCCCTTCGACAGCAAGAGTTACATCCATCGCATTGGCCGCACCGGGCGGGCCGGCCGCAAGGGGCTGGCCCTGACCCTGGTTACCCCGCGCGAATACCGGCAAATTGAGTACATCCAGCGCGACACCGGTTCGCGCATGGAGGCAGGCCACATTCCCAATCGCCGGACGCTGCGACTCAACCGGCTCGCCCGGTTGCGGGATCAACTCGCCGACGCCAAAGTCGCCGAGGAAGCCCGCGAAGTCACCCGGAGTTTTCAGGACGATTATCCGCCGGAGGAATTGGCGGCGCGCTTGCTTTCCATGATGCTTGGCCAACAAAACGAAAGCGGGCCCGATGCCATCGGGATACATCCCGATGAACACCACCGTCTGCGGGCGGGTCCGCGGAAGAAGCCGTATCGATTCGGGCGACCCGCCGGGGCGCAAGGAAAGTCCCGCCCGTGGGCCAAGAAAAAATTCAAGAAGAAGCCATAGGCGAACGCGCTCCAAGCGTGTATCTTAATGCTAGCATGAAACGCTGCACAGTCATCATGATCCTGGCGGTGGCGGCACTGGCGGGTTTGATCGCTTACGTCGATCGCCAACCGGTCGAATCGGCCGTTTCGTACGCGGACGCCCTGGCCCTCACCGATGCCGCCCGTGTACCGTGGGTGACGCCAAACTCCCCTGAGGAAGCGGAAGCATTCGCCCGGTTCAAATCACTCTGGAGCGATCTAACCGAAGCGCGGGTGCGCGAGCTGCTTCCCCGCGTGTACGACGATTCCATTTGGTTCAACGACACCGTCAAGACCATTACCGACCAAGCGACCCTGCTCGACTATATGCTCACCACCGCCGGCCACGTTCAATCCTGCCGGGTGGAAATCAAGGATATCGCCTACACGGACCAAGGGTATTACGTGCGCTGGGATATGCATGTCGTGCCCAAGCGCGCCCGCCCGGGTGAGGTTTGGTCTTCCATCGGCATCACCCACCTTCGCATCAACGAAGCCGGACGCGTCATCCTTCATCAAGACTACTGGGATGCCGCCGGCGGGCTTTACGAACACTTTCCCTTTGTTGGTTGGTTGATACGCAACATACGCGCGCGGTTGTAACCGTCACGGAGGTGCGCCATGGCGAAGGAAAAATTAACGCCGAACCTGCTCACCAAGGAAGACTTCAAGAAAAAGCTCGATCAGTTGATTGGTGACAAGCCGATCAAAATCTGGTTGGCCAAGAGCGTCAACGGGCGGCTTGACACCTTGTTCTCCGCCGGTGATGCCCAGGGCAAGCCGATCAAACATTTCGATCACATTGGCGGTTTTTATCTGCTCGGCGAAAACGTGCCTCCGGACATGATTCCCGCCATTCACAAATGGTTTGTAATTTTCGCCCACTGCAACTTCACCCGTAATCGCATGGAGCGGCATTTCATCGATACGAAATTCCAGCAATTCTATGATGGCGGAAAGCGGTATCGCGAAGAATTGGTGATGCACGTTCCCTTATCCGTGCATGGCCCCGCGAACTCGGAGTGAACCGGGTGGTATATTTCGGGACATACTGAAGCGAGTGCTACAAACGCACAAGTGACGTCCCGCCAACTGACGTCACGGTCCGGCACACCATCACGCGGCGCCCTTCAAGTCGCGCACGATGGCCTGGTAGGCGGCCGCCGGATCCGGCGAGCCGAGGATAGGGCGGCCCACGACGATATGTGTAGCGCCGGCTTGGTGCGCTTCACGGGGGGTCGCTATGCGTTTTTGGTCGCCCACCGCTTCCCCGGGCAGGCGAATACCCGGTGTGACCATCAACGCTTCCGGACCCACCGCGCGGCGAATACGCGCAGCTTCATGCACCGAACACACCACGCCATCGATACCGCAGGAAACCGCCAATTCCGCGAGGGCAACCGCATGATCGGCGGGATTCCGGTCGACCCCGATCGCTGATAAATCCGCCTGATCCAGGCTGGTTAAAACCGTTACCGCCAACAGGCGTAACGGGCGGGAACCGGCCCGGGATTTAGCCGCTTCAGCCGCCGCCTTCAGCATTGCGGGACCGCCGGACGCATGCACCGTGAGTAAATCAACGCCATGCGCGCTGATTGCCGCCACCGCTTTTTCCACGGTGCGGGGAATGTCGTGAAGCTTGAGGTCTAAAAATATCCGTTTTCCGGCCGATTTTAGCGGTTCCAGCGCATTGGGGCCCTCAGCACCAAAGCATTCCAACCCGACTTTGTACCATGCAATTTCGGGGGGCAAGGGCTTGAATGCGTCCATCAACTCCGATCGCGTGGCAACATCCAGCGCTACGATTATTGCAGTATTTTCCATAAATATGGCCCATTTATCATGATTCGTGCGGTTGAATATCCTTGAAAATCACAGGGTAGCAACCCGGCCCTTGCCTGAACAACGAAAACTATGTGATGCCGGGAAAAATGGCGGGTTCTTTGTCGGTGGGGTCGGTTTTTTTTGCCGGCGTTTTTCTTTGAAAAATAAGGGTTTATGCCCAATTGGCGCCGCGGGAAAAAATATTTTTTAAAACAGTGTTGACACCAGGTGGGGGGCCTCCTATTGTACGCCCCACTTTGCTGCAGGTCGTCAGGCCGTAAGCGAAAGCCGATTAAAAAAGTTTTTGTTATGTATTGACAGGAACGTCGGCATTTGAGACGTTTGTCTTTCCGTTCTTTGAAAAGGAAATATTGCACAATCATTGCTTCGTGACAGAAGTGATGTGGTTTGTGCGAGTATACGTCAATTATTCGTTTTATAAATCAGGCCGGCTTAATCAGCCGGCCAGCTAGAAGTTAATCCCGATACCTCGGGATGCTCAAAACTTTCTATTCGGAGAGTTTGATTCTGGCTCAGAACGAACGCTGGCGGCGTGGATTAGGCATGCAAGTCGAGCGAGATTTCAAGGCACAAGTCTTCGGATGAGTGTCTTGGATGACAGCGGCGAAAGGGTGAGTAATGCGTGGGTAATCTGCCTCTAAGTTGGGGATACCCCTGGGAAACTGGGGTTAATACCGAATGTGGTGAGTCTTCGCATGGAGACGACTCCAAAGGCGGGCCGCAAGGCCTGTCGCTTAGAGATGAGCCCACGTCCTATCAGCTTGTTGGTGAGGTAACGGCTCACCAAGGCTTACGGGTAGCCGACCTGAGAGGGTGATCGGCCACACTGGGACTGAGACACTGCCCAGACTCCTACGGGAGGCTGCAGTCGAGAATCTTGGACAATGCGCGAAAGCGTGATCCAGCGACGCCGCGTGGAGGATGAAGGCCTTCGGGTTGTAAACTCCTGTTGTCAGGGAGCAACCGGTAGCGGGCTAATACCCCGTTGCCCTGATAGTACCTGACGAGAAAGCCACGGCTAACTCTGTGCCAGCAGCCGCGGTAATACAGAGGTGGCAAGCGTTGTTCGGATTTACTGGGCGTAAAGGGTGCGTAGGCGGTCGGGTGTGTCGGATGTGAAATCTTGCTGTTCATCGGCAAAACTGCATTCGAAACTACCTGGCTAGAGTGTAGGAGAGGAGAGCGGAATTCACGGTGTAGCGGTGAAATGCGTTGAGATCGTGAGGAACGCCGGTGGCGAAGGCGGCTCTCTGGACTACAACTGACGCTGAGGCACGAAAGCTAGGGGAGCAAACAGGATTAGATACCCTGGTAGTCCTAGCCGTAAACGGTGTGCACTTGGTGTGGGAGGATTTATCCCCTTCCGTGCCGGAGCTAACGCGTTAAGTGCACCGCCTGGGGAGTACGGCCGCAAGGCTAAAACTCAAAGAAATTGACGGGGGCCCGCACAAGCGGTGGAGCATGTGGCTTAATTCGATGCAACGCGAAGAACCTTACCAAGGCTTGACATGCACTTGCACGACCTGTGAAAGCAGGTCTCCTTCGAGGGTAGTGCACAGGTGCTGCATGGCTGTCGTCAGCTCGTGCCGTGAGGTGTTTGGTTAAGTCCAGCAACGAGCGCAACCCTTGTGAATAGTTGCTCCTCCTTTGGAGAGCACTCTATTCAGACTGCCCGTGATAAGCGGGAGGAAGGTGGGGATGACGTCAAGTCCGTATGGCCTTTATGCCTTGGGCTGCACACGTGCTACAATGAATGGTACAGAAAGAAGCAAGACCGCGAGGTGGAGCTAATCTCCAAAACCATTCCCAGTTCAGATTGGAGTCTGAAACTCGACTCCATGAAGCCGGAATCGCTAGTAATGGCGCATCAGCTACGGCGCCGTGAATACGTTCCCGGGCCTTGTACACACCGCCCGTCACATCATGAAAGCCGATTGTACCCGAAATGGCTGATTCAACCCGCAAGGGAGATAGGTCCCTAAGGTATGGTTGGTGATTGGGATGAAGTCGTAACAAGGTAGCCGTTGGGGAACCAGCGGCTGGATCACCTCCTTTCTAAGGAGCATCCAAGGGATTTTCAAATGATGATTCTGGATTTTTGGATTGGCAACAATCTAAACTCCAAATCGAAATACGATAATCTCAAGGAGAGGATAACGTCCCGGCACTTCGGTGTCGGGATGCCGGAATGCAGCAATGCGTTCCACCGGATAACGACGGTACTCAACAAACCGCATCAGTTCTGATACGAAGCGATGGCGCAAGATTTTCCTGAATACGATCATGAAACGGCTCGGGCGAGCCTCCTCTCAACGTGATTTCACGACGGGGGCATAGCTCAGTTGGGAGAGCGCCAGCTTTGCAAGCTGGAAGTCAGGGGTTCGAACCCCCTTGCCTCCACTTTTTCGCGAAGCGAAAAAGTGCCCGGCGAAGCCCGATGGGCGAAGACGGGCCGCAGCAACCAACCCGCTCAGCGCGGGATTCCTAATCCCGGGCGTGTAGCTCAGTTGGTTAGAGCGCGTCCCTGATAAGGACGAGGTCCCTGGTTCGAATCCAGGCACGCCCACCAATCCCGCCGTGGCGGGATAGGGATTGTGAACGCCGCGCCGCGGTGAACCGTCCAACATGATTGTGAACAATTTCCCCGACATCGTCGGGGTCGTTCTTTGAAAATTGCATACGTAGGGTAACAACAAGTATAACTTCACTGCAAAGTGATAGAGATTAAGAGAACGACCAATTTTAACAATTTGGTCAAGCTAAGTAAGAGCGCAGGGTGAATGCCTTGGCGTCAGGAGACGATGAAGGACGTGGTAAGCTGCGAAAAGCTTCGGGGAGCGGCAAACACGCTATGATCCGGAGATATCCGAATGGGGAAACCCAGCTCGAGTCATGTCGGGCTATTGCCCACTGAATACATAGGTGGTCAAAGTGAAACCAGGGGAAGTGAAACATCTCAGTACCCTGAGGAAAAGAAAGCGGAAGCGATTCCCTCAGTAGTGGCGAGCGAAAGGGGAACAGTCTAAACCGCGGTGCTTGCATCGCGGGGTTGCGGGGTCTCGACGTGAGACCTGATTCGATAGCGGAAGAGTTCTGGAAAGTACTTCCATAGAGGGTGACAGGCCCGTACGCGAAATCGATGATGGCTCTAGAGATACCCCAAGTAGAGCGGGACACGTGAAACCTTGCTTGAATCCGGGAGGCCCACCTCCTAAGACTAAATACTACCTGATGACCGATAGTGAACTAGTACCGTGAGGGAAAGGTGAAAAGAACCCCTGTTAGGGGAGTGAAATAGAACCTGCAACCATGCGCTTACAAGGTGTCGTAGTCCCGCATCCGCGGGATGGCGGCTTGCCTTTTGCATAATGAGTCCGCGAGTTACTGTGTGTGGCAAGGTTAATCCTCGTGCGAGGAGAAGCCGTAGCGAAAGCGAGTGCTAACTGTGCGTTGAGTCGCATGCAGTAGACCCGAAGCCGTGTGATCTACCCATGGCCAGGATGAAGTTTCGGTAACACGAAATGGAGGTCCGAACCGGTGGACGTTGAAAAGTCCTCGGATGAGCTGTGGGTGGGAGCGAAAGACTAATCAAACTCGGTGATAGCTGGTTCTCCTCGAGATAACTTTAGGGTTAGCCTGCGGGAATGCTCGACGCGGAGGTAGAGCACTAATTGGACTAGGGGCCTTACCAGGTTTCCGAAGCCAGTTAAACTCCGAATGCCGTGTCAGTCACCCGTGGAGATAGACTGTGGGGGATAAGCTTCATAGTCGCGAGGGAAAAAGCCCAGACCGCCAGTTAAGGCCCTAAAATTCCGTTAAGTGCTTAAGGATGTGAATACGCTCAGACAGCTAGGATGTTGGCTTAGAGGCAGCCATCATTTAAACAGTGCGTAACAGCTGACTAGCCAAGTGGATTCGCGCCGAAAATGATCGGGACTAAAACGGGATGCCGAAACTGCGGATTCTACAGAAATGTAGAGTGGTAGAGGAGCGTTCTATATGGAGCGAAGGGTAAGGGAGACCGAACCTGGACCGTATAGAAGTGATTATGCGGACATGAGTAACGATAAGATGGGTGAGAATCCCATCCGCCTTAATCCTAAGATTTCCTGGGGAAGGTTCGTCCGCCCAGGGTTAGTCGGATCCTAAGCCGAGGCCATTTGGCGTAGGCGATGGACAACAGGTTTAATATTCCTGTACTACTTGTTCAGCGTTCGAGCTATGGAGCGACGCAGGAAGCTAGGTCAGCCGCCGATTGGAAGTGGCGGTCCAAGTGCGTAGAAGGACTGGATAGGCAAATCCGTTCGGTCAACTTCGAAACATGATGGGACATGGAGGTTCGCCAAAGTGGATTGATTGATGCTATGCTGCCAAGAAAAACTTCTGTGCGAGCTGGGCAGGTAACCGTATCGCAAACCGACACAGGTAGGATAGATGAATATTCTAAGGCGCGCGAGAGTAACCTCGTTAAGGAACTCGGCAATCTAGCCCCGTATCTTCGGTATAAGGGGTCCTCCCCAGGGTCAGATTATATCAAAGCCCCGGAGAGGCGCAGTGAATGGGCCCAAGCGACTGTTTAACAAAAACACAGCACTCTGCTAAATCGTAAGATGATGTATAGGGTGTGACACGTGACCAATGCGGAAAGGTTAAGGCAAGGGGTCATCCGAAAGGAGAAGCTCCGACCCGAAGCCCCCGTGAATGTCGGCCGTAACTATAACGGTCCTAAGGTAGCGAAATTCCTTGTCGGGTAAGTTCCGACCTGCACGAATCGTGTAACGACTTGGGCGCTGTCTCAACGAGGATCTCGGTGAAGTTGTAACTCCGGTGAAAATGCCGGATACCCGCAGTAGGACGGAAAGACCCTGTGAACCTTTACTGTATTCTGATATTGGGTTCTGGATCGTTATATGTAGCATAGCTGGGAGGCTTTGAAACCGAGGCGTCAGTCGCGGTGGAGCCATCAGTGAAATACCAGTTTTAATGCTTCGGAATTCTAACCCGTGCCCGTTATCCGGGCCAGGGACAGTGTCAGAGGGTCAGTTTGACTGGGGCGGTTTCCTCCAAAAGAGTAACGGAGGAGCGCGAAGGTTCCCTCAGCACGGTCGGCAATCGTGCGTAGAGCGTATAAGTAGAAGGGAGCTTGACTGCGAGACTTACAAGTCGAGCAGGTGCGAAAGCAGGCTTAAGTGATCCGGTGGTTGCTTGTGGTAGCGCCATCGCTCAACGGACAAAAGGTACTCCGGGGATAACAGGCTGATCGCCGCCAAGAGTCCATATCGACGCGGCGGTTTGGCACCTCGATGTCGGCTCATCGCATCCTGGGGCTGGAGAAGGTCCCAAGGGTTTGGCTGTTCGCCAATTAAAGCGGTACGCGAGCTGGGTTCAGAACGTCGTGAGACAGTTTGGTCCTTATCCACTGTGGGCGCAGGAAATTTGAGGAGATCATTCCTTAGTACGAGAGGACCGGGAATGACGTACCTCTGGTGTTCCAGTTGTCTCGCCAAGGGGCATTGCTGGGTAGCTATGTACGGACAGGATAAGCGCTGAAAGCATCTAAGCGCCAAGCCAACTCCAAGATAAGATTTCCCTCCCGTCTTGAACGGGACTAAAAGCCGGTTGAAGACTACAACCTTGATAGGCTGGGTGTGTAAGACACGTGAGTGTTTCAGCTAACCAGTACTAATCGGCTGTGCGGCTTGACCATTATTTTCCAAGCCTGGCGCCCGTGCGCGTTTCGCGCACGGGCGGTCAGGGGCGGAATCTCTACGGTTTTATTCTACGTATGCAATTGCTTTTTCGGGTTAGGCGGGTAAGAGCTGCTTGGCGCACTCCTTCCCGTCGATGCCCAACCGATTTTCCGGTGACCATAGCGAGGAGGAAATACCCGTTCCCTTTCCGAACACGGCCGTCAAGCTCCTCAGCGGCGATGGTACTATGGTGTTGGCCATGGGAGAGTAGCACGTTGCCGGGATTATTTTACCGCCCCGATCGCGAAAGCGTATCGGGGCGGTTTTTTTTACCCGTTTAGAATTTCGGTTCATCCCTCCGATGCCTGATTCGGTTTAACCATGGACGGGACCCGATAAGTTCGTTATGAAACGTTGCGCGACATGTTATGAAAAACACCTGGGTGGAAATTGATCTGAACCGTTTGACCGGCAACATCGCCCGGATTCGTTCGGCACTGAAGCCGGAAACCAAGCTGGTTTTTGTCGTCAAAGCCAATGCCTACGGGCATGGGTTGCGGGAAATCGCCCGCCACGCCGCGACGCAGGGCGTTACCTGGTTTGCCGTGGCCTATCTGGATGAGGCGAAGATCGTCCGTGATGTTGCACCAAACGCCAACATCGTGATCCTGGGGGCGGTCGCACCCGGGGACGTGGAGGATCTTTTCACCTTTCGACTGATTCCGATCATCGTGGATATCCCGCACGCCGAGTCGCTTTCTTCCGCGGCCCGTCAACGCGGAATTACCTTGGATTGTCATGTGAAGGTGGATACCGGGATGGGGCGCTTTGGTGTTCCTTGGGCCAGCGCAGTCGATGATTTCCGATCCCTGAAGCGCTTGCCGGGGCTTCGCGTGACCGGTATTTGCACGCATTTTGCCTCTGTGGAAGTGGCCCGGCCCTCGTTGGGTCCGGAGCAGGTGGATCGATTCCGGGCCATAACCGAAGCCGTTGCTTCATTCCATGACGGGCCGCTCATGAGGCATGTGTCGAGTAGCCGTGCCTTTGAGTGTTTTCCGGATTGGGACTTCGACGCGGTGCGTCCCGGGATCATTCTCTATGGCTATGGTGCGCGAGATCCCGGGTTGCGGGCGCCCACCGAGCCCATTTTGCAATGGAAAACCCGGGTGATGATGGTGAAACGCGTTCCAGCCAAGTTTCCGATTGGATATTACAGCAGCTATGCGACTTCCCGGGAAACCTGTATCGCCACCATTGCCGCCGGTTATGCGGATGGTTATAACCGGTTGCTCGGCAACCGGGGATTTGCGCTGATTCATGGCAAGCGTTATCCGGTAGTCGGCCGGGTGAGTATGAATTGGATTACCCTAGATGTCGGACTGGATAGCGGGGTGGCCCCGGGCGATGACGTCACCTTGATTGGCGGCGAGGGGCACGAGGCATTTTGGGCCGACGAAATGGCCCGCATGGCGCGTACAATCGCCTACGAGATGCTGACCAGCATCCACCCTGGAGCGGAGCGGATATACCGGAGCTGATCAGTCAATCCACTGCTGACCGGGAAGCCGCCCCATTGCCGCCTCCAGTTCGATGACTGCGATGGCGAAGTCGTGTTGGGCGGTGAGCTGCTCGACGCGGGCCTGGGTTAATTCCAACTGGGAGGTGAGTACGTCCAGTTGCGTTAACGAACCCACGGCATAACGGTTTTCGGCTAGTCGCAGGGCTTCCTCCGCCTGCGTGATGACCAGGTTGGTAGCATCCAGGATTTCCCGGGCTTCTTCGGCCCGGCTCCACGCTTGCCGGACTTCCAACTCGACGCGGAGGTGTGCCGCATCCTGGCGATAATGAAGCTGCTGAAAGCGGGACTGGGCCTGAGCGGTTTCCCCGCGGATGCGTCCGCCTTCCCAAAGGCTTAGCCGGGCTTCGACACCGGCTTGCCAGCCGTCGAGCCGTTCGGAGGTTTCGCTGTAACGATCATTTTCCATGCTGTAATTGGCGAAGAAGTTGATCCGTGGAGCGCGCTGCGCCCGCGAGCGTTGAATATCCTGTTCGGCGGCATCACGCTGCCGGGCCAGGGCTTCCAAGTCGGGTCGGTTTTCGCGGGCTTCGGCTAATGCCTCGGCCAGATCGGGAAACGCCATTTCCCGTTCGAGGCTTCCCGCCAAATGGATATCCGCGGGGGACTGACCCGGAGCATAGGGGAGACCGAGTATGGTGCGCAGTTCTTCAATAGCGATGCGGTAAAGGTTGACCGCCCGGATCAAGGTTGGCCGGGCATTGGCCAAACGAACCTCGGCTTGGAGCACATCAAAACGGGGGCCTGCGCCCGCTTCGAAACGGTTGCGGGCGAGCTCGAGCTGCTTTTCCAGAAGTTCGATGGCCTCCTTGCGCACCTCCACAACTTCCCGGGCCAACAGTGCGGCATAAAACAACCGGTGCGTTTGGGTCATCACCCGGTGCCGTATTTCTTCAACGGATGCTTCCAGCGCCTGGCTTTGAAAACGGCGGGAACGAACTGTGGCGTTTAGAAGGCCGCCGGAATACAACGGCTGTACGAGCTGCACGCCCGCCCGCCAGTAGGCTTCATCCGCGTCGCCGCCGCCACCAAAAGACCCGATTCGGTTTTCGTCTTCCACTTGATACAATCCGAAGCCGTCAATAAAGGGTTTCCGGGAGCTTTCCGTTGATAGCAGGAGGCCATCCTGCTCGACCAGGCGCTCGCGGGATTCGTTCAGCGCCGGGTTGTGGGTATGGGCGAGACGAACCGCGCCGGCAATATCCAACGCCGTCGGCAGGGGCGGCGTTTCCTCACGCGCCGAGGCTACGATGGCCATTCCGACAATCAGCGAGGGAAGAAGGATGCGGTTAAACATGGGAACCCTCCTTGACCGTTTCCGGGTCGTCGGCTTGAAGTTCCTGATCCAGGACGCTGCCTTTGTGAATGCCGGCCGGACGTCCGGTTATTTTCAGGGAAAGATCGGAAAACAAGGTGTATATGACCGGAATCACGAACAAGGTCAACAAGGTGCTGGTGATCATGCCGCCGACGGCCACGACGCCGAGGGGGCGTCGGCTTTCCGCGGCATCGCCAAAGCCGATCGCGATGGGGAGGATGCCGGCAATGGTGGCCAGGCTGGTCATGAGGATGGGGCGGAGGCGAAGGATTCCGGCGCGCATCATGGCGGCCCGGCTGTCCAGTCCCTTGGCCATTTGCTGATTCGCGAATTCCACCAGCAGAATCGAGTTTTTGGTCACCAGTCCGATCAGCAAAATCAGGCCGACCTGGCTGAAGATGTTCATGTTCATCGATGAAATGCGAGGAATGATGGAGGACAAAATGCCCGCGATGGCCGGAGGGTCCGGGGCGAAATTGGCCCATCCGTACATTTGCTGACCGGCAAAATTGACCCAGCTCAACACATACAACAATCCGAACGCGCCCAGGAAGGCAAGGGGAAGCGCAAGCAGCACCGTGAATGGATGAATAAAACTTTCGAACTGGGCGGCCAGCACCATGTACACCACGAGGATCGCCAGCAGCATAAAACCGTAAATGTCCGCCGAAGACTCACGCAGGTTGCGGCCCTCGCCTTTCCAGTCAAACGTGAAGCCCTCCGGCAGCGTTTCACGGAGGATGGCCTCCGTCCGTTCCATCGCCGCGCCGAGCGGAACGCCGAGGGGTGTTCCTTCGATGGTGGCCGAACGCTGGCGTTGGAAACGTTCGATCGCATTCGGGCCGGCGCCCTCCTCGAGGCGCACCACATTGGCCAACTGGATCAATGCGCCATCGACGCCACGGACATAAATCTCCTCGAGGTCGCCGGGGGTCAGGCGTTTGTCCCGCTCGAGTTGAACAATCACGTCGTATTGTTTGCCTTCCTGTTTGAAGTCGCCGACCTGTTGGCCGCCGAACAGGAGTTGCAGGGTGCGGGCGATTTCCTGAACCGAAACCTGGAGGGCGCCCGCCCGCTCGCGATCAATGACGACCCGGAACTCCGGTTTCTCGAGATTAAAGGTGGAACGGACGTTTCCGAGAAATCCTCCCTGCCAGAGCGCACCTTGAAGGGCCTGCACCTGGTCGTTCAGCCGCTGGAGGTCGGGATGCGAAATAACAAGTTGGAACGGCTGTGAGAAGCCGATATCGACCGCTTTGGGCATAATCGGAATCGCGATGGCGCCTTCAACTTCCGTTATCAGCCGTGCACCCAGCCCGAAGGGTCCGCCCACCATGTCACGAATGTGCGGGCGTCCCTCGCTCTCCAGCCGGATAAACATAAAGCCAAAGGTCGGGTCTCCCGGACCGTTGAACGGCAACGCCACCGCCGAAAAGTAGGTTTGCACACCCGGGGTGTCCCGCAAGATCGCCTCCTGTTGCTGCATCATCCGGTCGGAATATTCGGGCGTACTTCCGGTGGGATAGATGGAGAAAACCAACAAACGGCCTTTATCCTCCTCGGGTAAAAATTCCCGCTCCAGGTTGTGGAAAAAGTAGAGCGAAATCCCGACCGAGGCCAGGGCAATCATGATCATGGCGATCCGGTGCCGCA
This sequence comes from uncultured Verrucomicrobiota bacterium, assembly GCA_937873455.1. Classification (GTDB taxonomy): domain Bacteria; phylum Verrucomicrobiota; class Kiritimatiellia; order CAIVKH01; family CAIVKH01; genus CALMUP01. The sequence continues at coordinate 28,679 of CALMYG010000027.1, read as the reverse complement.
ACGACCAGCCGAGCATCCGTTCGTAGCGGCGGTTCATGGCGTTGAGGCCCCGCTCAAAGAACAGGAACAGGGGGCCGTGCTGGACCAGGTGAAGCGGCTTCAGTACGCGCGCGCCGGCCATGGGCGAGAGCGTCAAGGCGACAATACTGGAAATGATAACCGCTCCGGCCAGGGCAAAGGCGAATTCGAGCAACAGCCGGCCGGTTACCCCGCCGATAAACGCGAGCGGAAGAAACACCGACACCAGCGAGAGCGTGGTCGTGATGATGGCAAAGGCGATTTCCTTCATCGCTTTAACCGATGCCGCGTACGGCTCCATGCCTTCTTCCAGGTGCCGGTATATGTTTTCCAGCACCACGATGGTGTCGTCGACCACGATGCCGATGGCGAGCACCAGGGCCAGCAACGTGAAAATATTCACGGAAAAACCCATCACATACAACACGCCGAAGGTCGACATGATCGAAAGCGGAATCGATATGGCGGGAATGAGGGTGGACCGGAAATTCCGGAGAAAAACAAAAATAGTCAGCACGACCAGAACGAAGGCGATGCCCAGGGTTTGCCACACCTCGGTAACCGCCCGGCTGACGAAGATCGACTCATCGTATGGAAACCGGTACTGGATGCCCTCGGGAAGTCCGGGGGCGATTTCGTCCATCCGGGCTTTGACGCCGGCGGCCACGGCGAGGGTGTTGGCCTTTGATTGCCGCACAATGCCCAGGCCAACCGCAGGCTGGGAATTAAAGCGGGCAATTGAGCGTTCATCTTCGACGCCGTCACGGGCATACCCGATGTCTTCCAGGCGAACGACATCGGCGCCGTTTTGCCGGATGATGAGCCGGTTAAACGCGTCGGCGGTGGGGAATTGACCTTGGGTTTGAATGGTGAATTCCCGTTGCCGGTTTTCGACCCGGCCGCTGGGCAATTCCACGTTTTGTTCCCGGATCGCGCGTTCCACGTCCAACACGGTGACGCCGCGGGCCGCCATTTTTCCGGGATCGATCCAGATGCGAACGGCAAACCGTTTCTCGCCGCCAATGATTACGGAGCTGACGCCTTCGACGGTTTGCAGTCGGTCTTTGACCATGGTGTCGGCGATGCGGGTCAACTCGCGGGTATCGTAACGGTCACTGAAGAAGGACACCCACATGATAGGGCGGGCATTGGAATCCTGCTTGGCCACGATGGGCTCTTCGATGTCATCCGGCAGATTGCCGCGGATTCGCGCCACTTGATCCCGTACATCCTGCGCCGCGACGTCGATGTCCCGGTTCTGGATGAATTCAACGGTAATGCTGCTGACCTGCTCGCGGCTCTCGCTGGTGAGCAGCTTGATGCCTTCCACGCTGCTGATGGCCTCTTCGAGGCGTTCGGTGACTTCGGTTTCCACCACTTCCGCCGAAGCGCCAGGAAATACGGTTAAAACCGTGATGATGGGGGGGTCAATATCCGGCAATTCCCGTACCGGTAATTGCATCAAGCCGAGAATTCCGAACACCAGCAGCGAGGTGTTCAACATGGTAGTCGCCACCGGGCGGCGAATGAATTGTTCGAAAAGGGTCATGATAAGGCTCAGGATTCCGGGGCGGGGGGCGGCGTGATTCCATAACGCGCCGATGCCGGACTGATATCAATGGCGGTACCCGGCCCCATTTTTTGGAAGCCTTCAACCACGATCCGTTCGCCGGCAACCAGGCCCGCGGTGATTTCCGCGCGTTCTTCCATCCGGTGCCCGACGGTAACATCACGGAACTCGGCGCGTTGTTCTTCGTTCACGACGACCACATACGCTTGATCGCCCCGAAAACGAATGGCGGCATCAGGAAGTATGAGCGCGCGTTCACGTTCGGCAATCACCACGTCGACCTGCCCAAACATGCCGGGTTTTAGGCGACTATCCGGATTGGCGAGGCGTGCCTTGACCAACACGGTACGTGACGTTTCATCCACGACCGGATCCATAAAGAAGGTCTGCCCCTCGAGGGCTGCTCCGGGCAAGCCGACCGCCCGGATGAATACGGTTTGACCCATGACGATTTTATCCACGTGGCGTTCCGGCATCCGGAACTCGAGTTCCATCGGATCGGTTTGTACCAGCCGGGTTACTGGAGCGCCCGGGGTGAGCCATTGACCGGGGCTGACCCGTCGCTCTCCAATTTTTCCCGCGAAGGGCGCCAGGATTTGGGCGTCCTGCTTTTCCCGTTCCGCGAGTTTCATCAGCGCTTCCGCGGCGTCGAATTCCGCTTCCGCCTGATCAAACTCCTGCTGGGATATGGTTTGGCTGGCCAGGAGTTCCCGGCGGCGTTCCAGGTTGGTCCGGGCCAGACGAAACCGAGCCGACGCTTCAGTCGCGCGCGCCTGCAGTTTGACATCATCCAATCGCACGAGAAGCTGACCGGCCGCCACGTCTTCGCCTTCAATAAACAGCACGTCACGCACGGTGGCGCTGATTTCGCTGACGATTTCGATATCATGGGGGGCCCGCAGCGTGCCAACAACTTGCAGCGTTGCCCGCAAGGGTTCTTCGGCGACCGGCGCCACTACCGCCAAGACCGAAAATTCACTGGGTGGGCCTCCGGTGGGCGGGGGACGACCGCAACCCGCGAGGAGGAAAGGCGCCGCGCACAGCCAGCAATAGGTCAGCCATAATCGTGTATTCATAAGGAGAAAATCCGGAAATTATCCTCAATGGTTCGCAACAAAACATCCAGTGTACTTGATTTCGGACATTTTGCCAAAGCACGTTCTTGTAAAACTTCCGTTCCAAGGGCGCATCTCCGAGTTTGTGCAAAGGTTCCTTGTAGACCGGGGCTCTGTCCCCGGCGCCTCTCCGCCGACCGCAGAGGGTCGGCCTACACCAAGGCACTTGTCAAAACTCGGAGATGCGCCCCGTTCCACCGTTCCAACAACTTTTACAATTCATGGTGTATTGCGACATCAATTGGTGTATGTTAGCCTTGACATTCGTTAAAGCGGTTTTGCGCCCATGAATCTGCTAACTTTTCTTAAGCGTGTGGTTGTTGTTTTCGGCCTGTTTTTGGTTCCGAACGCGTATGCCACGGTAGTTACCGCCTTGCATGTCACCGCCATAACACTCATTACCAATGGCGCGGGTAACCGGCAGGTATTCTTTGAATTACACCCCAGCGGCACGGTTGAAGTTACCCCATACGCGCCGGATGTCGTGCGGGTTCGTTTCCATTTTGGCGGATTATATGAGCGCGAGGAAATTGCCATCAATAAGCCGTTTAACGATTGGCCGCCGTTTACCCAGACCTTCTCACAACCGAATGCCACGAATTACCTGATTCAGACCGATGCCTTGCGCATCAGCATTGTCTTGAGCAACCGGTTTCAGGTCCACTTTCTTGATCCTTCCGGTTATCCGGTTCTGCTGGATGACCGGATCGAATACAATCTCGACTACAAGCAGATTGATGACCTGGCCGCCTACGAGCAGGTGGGATGGGCCGGGTCCGTTTCGGTGTCCAATTTTCCATCCGGGTTTAAATTGAGGAGCACCAAGCGCTTGGATCCTCGGGATGCCTTTTTTGGCTTGGGCGATACCGCCGGACCGTTGAACCGGCGGGGCCGGGCCATCCAATTCTGGAACCAGGATACCTATGCATTCGGTGAGGAGAAAACGCCCCGCTATACTGCCTTGCCGATGATGTATGGGGTGCGTCCAGCCGGCACCAACCACCCGGCACTGGCCTACGGACTATTTTTCAACAATCCGGCGCGCCCGGTGTTCAATCTCAACGCTTCCACCAATACCTGGTTGTTTGAGGCGGGCGACGACCAACTGGACTACTTTTTCTTTGGCGGAGGTACGAACCGGACCATGCCCGCGGTGATTGATCGCTACAGCGAGCTGACCGGTCGCCCGGCCGTTCTTCCCAAGTGGGCGCTGGGGTTTCATCAGTCGCGTCATTCGTATTTCAGCCAAGACCGGGTGATGGAAGTCGCCACGGCGATGCGGGCGAATGACTTTCCGGGCGACGCCATCTACCTCGATATCGGCAGCCAAGCTACCGTGAACGGTCAGAATGCGCAAATGACGTTCAACGATGCCTACACCAACGTACCCGGCCTGGTGCAGGCAACCGCGGATCTCGGCATCAAGCTGATTCCCTTGATCGAACCGTTGCTTACCACCAACGATCCGCTCTACGCCACCGCCCGGGACGAATTGTATTTTCTCAAGAACAACGACTTGTCCACGTATGTCGGCACGAATTTTCTCGGGCGGATTTCCTGGTTGGACTTCAGTATCGTTCCGGCGGCGGACTGGTGGCGCGGGCTGTTGACGAATTACCTCGGCACGTATGGCTTTGAAGGGATTTGGAATGACCTCAATGAGCCCAATGAAAATGCCATGCCGCTGAACATTCTCTGGTTTCTCGATGGCCGGTATGGCGGGGGGCTTGAAGTAAGCGACACCCGCAAATGGCACGCCATCAACAAAAACACCTACAGCATTTGGGAGTGCCGGGTGACGTACGAGGCCTTGCGGATGCAGCATCCTCACAAGCGTCCTTTCGTACTCAGCCGCAGCGCCTGGCCCGGCATTCAGCAATACGCGGCGGGGTGGGGGGGCGACAATATATCCAACTTTGATCACCTGCGTTTTAACACGCCCTTTGGCTTGAATGTGATGATCAGCGGTCAGGCATGGTTCGGTCATGACATTGGCGGATTTGTGGATAACAGCAACAATGAGTTGATCGCCCGCTGGACCCAGATCGGGGCGCTGCAGCCGATGTTTCGGAATCACACTACGTTGGACACGGCCGACCAGGAGCCGTGGGTCTTTGACGAAGATTATGTGGCTTCCAACCGGCGCTGGACCAAGTTTCGCTACCAACTGATGCCTTATCTCTATTCCCAGGCCGCCGCCTCCACGACCAACGGCATTCCGCTCAACGCACCGACGGTTTTTTATTTTCAAGCCGACACCAACACGTACAGCTTGAACGATTATGACTTTATGGTGGGTCGGGATCTGCTGGCCGCACCCGTTTATCTGAGTGGCGCATCGACCCGAGAGGTCTATCTGCCGGCGGGCCCGGCCTGGTATCATTGGGATACCGGGCGGCGGTTTGCCGGCGGTCAAACGGTTGTCGTGCCCGCTTCGCTGGCCTACATGCCTTTGTTTAGCCGTGCCGGGGCGATCATCCCGATGGGGCCGGTTCAGTATTACGCCAACCAGTTTCAACCCGCCTCGCTGGACCTGCATCATTGGCCGGGCGGCGCCAACCGTGTTGAGCTTTACGAAGACGACGGCGAAACCACCAATTACCTCGCCGGCGTAGTTGCCCGCACCCCGCTTGAAGCCGTCAGCACTTCCAACAGCCTGACCTTTACCTCGCGAGCCCGCGTCGGTTCCTATCATCCGGGCGCCCGCGATTTTTATCTCATCGTGTATGACCTCGATCCGGTGACGGCGGTCCGGATGAACAGCAATAGCGTGACGCGTCTGGCCAACCGGGAGGAATTGGAGCAATCTGGCCAAGCCGGTTGGTCCTATTCCTTCCTGGATCGTCGGCTTACCGTGAAGTTCCCCGGAGATGGTGCGCATCGGGTCGTCCAGGCCGACTTTGCCCCCCCGGTCACGTATACCACCCCCTCGTTTTCGACGCTCTATACCAATCTGGCCGTGGCCGGAACCTTTAATTTCTGGAATCAACGCGCGGCCAACCTGCGTAAGGTCGGTCCGAACCAATGGGCCGGGGTTTTTGATCTCACCGGCTGGACCAATATCCAATTCAAGTTCGTCGCCAACGACGCCTGGGAAGTCGCGAATTGGGGTGACGACAATCCGATATCCATCGTGCCGCCCCTGTTGAATCGTACCGGAACCCTGAACGGTGCGAATATCCAGCTTTCTGGTTCCTACCAGGGATTCTACACCTTTACTTTTAACGAAACCAACCAGCGGTTTGGTGTTGTTTCCGCTTGGAATTCGGATGTGGATGGCGACGGATTGCCCGATGCCTGGGAGGCCTACTACGGCTTGAATCCCTACGCCACCAACGACGCGGTTTGGGATATCGATGGCGATGGATTCGACAACCGGCAAGAATTTATCGCCGGCACTTCGATTGTGGATCCGGCTTCGTTTCTGCAGTTGGCCGGCATTGTCGAGCCGCCAAGCCTTTCCTGGTTGGCGGTAAGTGGTCGGCGGTATCGAGTTCAATACTCAACCAACCTGTTGAACGGTTTGGGGTGGCTCCCCCTCGTTCCCCATACCAACGTCAGCGGAACCGGGTTCATCTCCATAACCGACACCTCAACCGCGCCGTACCGGGTGTACCGGCTGGAAGCGTTCAGGCCATGAGCGAACCTGCGGAAGAAAAACCCCCGGTTTCGGCCTGCGACGGAGAGCAGGCGCCTTCCGCGGCGGTTTGCCCGGTTTGCGGCGCGGCACTGGTAAGCGAGAAATGCAAGTTGGTCTGCCGTAGCGAGGCCTGCGTTTACCGTATCGTGTTCAATTGCGCGGAGTTTTGAGCGATGATTGCCACCCCCCGAAAACCCGCGGCCCGTGCCGCCCGCTGCTGGTTAATGAAGTCCGAGCCTGATGTCTACAGCATCGACGATCTACAGCGTGACGGGCATACGCCGTGGACCGGCGTCCGGAACTATCAGGCCAGAAACTTTATGCGCGACGACATGGCGGTCGGCGATCACGTGCTGTTTTACCATTCCAATGCCGAGCCTCCCGGGGTGGCCGGGTTGGCGCGCGTATCCCGCGCGGCCTATCCGGACTTCACGGCGTGGGACCCCCGGAGTCCCTATTACGATAAAAAATCAACACCCGACCACCCGGTATGGATGATGGTGGAGGTTTCCTTCGTGGAAAAGTTTCCCCGACTGATTTCGCTGGACGAATTGCGCGGGCAACCGGAGTTGGCCGCGATGCTGGTGCTGAAACGCGGCATGCGACTGTCGGTGCAACCGGTTGAGCCGCAACATGTCAAAATCATTCGTACTTTGGCCTTCGGGTCGGTGCAAAAGTAGTTGTCGCGGCGTCGGGCGGTCTGCTACCGTCACACAACTTTATGGAGATCATCATGCCGCTGACAACTTGGTTGATTCGAGCCGCCGCCGCAGGGTTCCTGGTAATCTGGGCCGCTACGGCGCAGGCACAACCCGGCCGCCCGCTCGATATAACCGCGGACAGCTTGGAATACCTGGCGGATCAGAAGCTGATGGTGGGGCGGGGGAATGTCGAAGTTCGCGACGGGGGGGTCGTGTTGAAGTCCGACTACATGGCGGTCAACACCGAAACCCGGGAAGTTCACGCGGTCGGCAATGTGTTTTATCAAAGCGGCGCCGATACCTGGACCGGGCAGGAGTTCCGCTACAACCTGCGGACCAAGCAGGGTGATTTCGGCGCCTTCAAGGCCTACTACGATCCCTTTTACGTAACCGCCCTGGCCTCCCGCCGCATTTCGGAAAACGAATACGAGCTGGAGGGCGTGGTACTCACCACCTGCGACGGCGAACGGCCGGAAGTGTCGATCGAAGCCGACCGGGCAAACATCCGCAACAACCGCGTTCGCATGAACAACGCGGTGGTCTACATCGCCGATACGGTTCCAATTTTCTACATGCCCTATTACACCCGCAGTTTGAATTCCCACGAGCGGTTTTTCCAGTTCCTGCCCGGTTACAACTCACGCCTCGGCGCCTTCCTGCTCACGGCGTACAACTATCCGATTGCCGGTCCGGTGCGCGGCATTACCCACCTCGACTACCGCACCAAGCGCGGGCTTGGCTTCGGCCAGGATTTTGCCTGGAAAGATCAGGAGAAAACCTACGAAGGTATTGTGCAGGGGTATTACCTGAACGATGACGACCCGACCATCGGTCCGGCCCGGGAAAACCGCGAGGCGTTGGTCGAGGAGGAGCGCTACCGCATCCGCCTGGCCCACCGCCATCAATTAAGCGAGCGCGACAGTTTCCTCGGCGAGGCGAATTACTTGAGCGATCCCTACATCCTCAAGGACTTTTTCCGCAAGGAGTACCGCGAAGCGGTGCAGCCGGAAAACCGGGCGACCCTGACCCATCGCGGTGATAATTTCATTGCGGCCGCCCAAGTGAACAAGCGGTTGAACGATTTCTATAGCAATGTCGACCGCATGCCGGAATTGACGCTCGATGTCCCCCGGATTCCGATAGGAGAAACCGACCTCTATTACGAAAGCCGGAACAGCGCTTCCTACCTGGAACGGGTGTTCCCCGAAGGATCCACCAGCGAGGATTACGATGCGTTTCGCTTTGATACCGGACATCAACTGTATTACCCCCTGCGTTTAGGCGGTTTTCTCAACCTGATTCCGCGCGTCGGTTATCAGGGTACGTATTATTCGGAAACGTTTTCGCGCACCGTTGTAACCAATGCCAACGTGATTACTCCGACCAATGGCGCGTCGTTCGTCACCAACGAAGTCCGCACCATCGTGCAGGAAAAAGGCGGCAACGTGCGGCATATCCCCAAACTCGGGATGGAAGGTTCCTTCAAGGCGTTCCGGGCCTGGGATGACCTGATTGTTCTGGGCGATGGCGATGGGCTTCGCCATGTCGCCGAGCCCTATTTCGACCACACGTACTGGGGCGAGCCGAACCTGCTACCCAACGAACTGCCGCAATTCGACGGCATCGATACCCTCAACAAACGCCACGACATTCGCCTCGGTTTCCGGAACAAACTCCAGACCCGTCGTAACGACAATCCGGTGGATGTCATTGATCTCAACCTTTACACCTTCTACCGTGTGGAAAAAAATGCAAATGAGGAGGACTTCTCCGACCTGTTTCTCGATGGTAACCTCCGGCTCCACCGCAGCATGCTCATCGAATTCGACAGCGCATTCGATCCCTACGAGTCCGAGCTGCGCACCTTTAATACCCGGGTCATGTTTAATCTGGAAGACGCCTCCTACATCGGGTTGGAGCACCGCTACCGCAAGGACAGCCAAAACCTGCTTGGTTTGACCCTGGATTTGTTCCCTCGCGATCGTTGGTCCTTTCAATTCGCCGCCCGCTACAACGCCGAGGAAAGCGAACTCGAAGAACATTTTTACATGGTCAAACGTCGCGGCCAATGTGTCAGTTGGGGACTCGGCGTGCGCGAAATTCGCGACCAGGAAGACGACGAACTCGAAGTGTTTCTGCTGGTCTGGTTGACCGCCTTCCCCGATGCGTTGATTCAGGCCAACTACTAATCCAGACAAACGAGAGGGATTTCCATGTATTTAGTTACCGGCGGCGCCGGATTTATTGGTTCCAATATGGTGCACCGCCTGCTGGCGGCCGGCGAAAAGGTGCGCATTCTGGATAATTTCGCCACCGGCCGACGGGAAAATCTCGCGGGTACGGAGGGTCGTGCGGACGTGATCGAAGGGGATCTCCGCGATCGTCAGGCCGTCGCCCGCGCGGTTGCCGGCGTTCGTTATGTGCTGCATTTCGGCGCGCTGCCCTCGGTCATTCGCTCCGTCGAGGACCCTTGGTCGGCAAATGAAGTCAACATCGACGGCACCCTTAACCTGCTGCTGGCCGCCCGCGATGCCGGCGTCGAGCGCCTGGTGTTTTCCTCGTCGTCTTCCGTCTATGGCGACACCCCGGTGCTGCCCAAGCACGAGGGCATGACCCCGAATCCGCTTTCTCCCTACGCGGCCCAAAAGTTGAACGGGGAGCATTATTGCCGGATATTTCATCAGCTCTACGGCCTCAAAACGTATGCCCTGCGTTATTTTAATGTGTTCGGCCCGCGTCAAAATCCGAAGTCGCACTATGCCGCGGTCATTCCGTTGTTCATTCAAGCCTGCCTGGAAGATCGCGCTCCGGTGATCCACGGCGACGGCGGACAAACCCGGGACTTCACGTTTGTGGAGGACATCCTGAGCGCCAACCTGGCCTGTTGTCATGCGGCTGAGTCAGCGGCCGGGGGGGTGTACAACGTTGCCTGGGGCAACCGGATCTCCATCAAGGAGCTGGCGCTTACCATCGCTGGAATTCTTGGCAAAGACATCGCGCCGATTCACGAGCCCGCCCGCGCCGGCGATGTTCGGGACAGCCAGGCCGACTCCACCCGCGCCCAGGAAGCGCTTGGCTGGACGCCGCAAATCACCTTTACCGAGGGGCTGTCCCGTACCATTGACTGGTACCGCCGCCCGTCATGAGCTCCCGCGAGCCGTCTGCGGGCTGGTGGGTGGAGCGTTGCCGGGAGGCGGTCATCGCCGCCGGCGAACATGCGGTGCGCCATCGCCCGCGCCATCAGGAAGTTCACACCCGTTACGCCCACGATATCAAGCTGGCCCTTGATCATGAGTGCCAGGAGGTGGCGGTGGAGGCGATTCGTCGTCATGCCCCTGACGCACATGTGGTGGGCGAGGAGGGTACGGTCGCATCCGCCGGTGCGGACGGCGTGGAGTGGATCGTAGACCCGATAGACGGCACCGTAAATTTTTTTCACGGCTTAACCTGGTGGTGTTCGTCGGTGGCGGTGCGGGTGGACGGAGTCATCCAGGCCGGCGCGGTGTATGCCCCGGAAGCGGGTTTGTTGTTTGATGCGGATCGGTTCGGGCCGGCCCGGCTTAATGAACGCATCGTGCGTGGCGGCGGTGTGGAGCGGTTGGCCGATGCGTTGGCGATTACCGGTTCCGAGAAGGAACTCGAACCCGGTGTTCCGCCCCTTCATGCCGCGCAGACACTGGCTCCGCATGTGCAAAAAATACGTATTCTCGGGGCCGCCGCGATTGATTTGTGCCAGGTCGCGTCCGGGGCCGCCGATCTCTTTTTCCAAAACGGACTTTACCTCTGGGATATCGCGGCCGCCGGCCTGATCATCGAACGGGCGGGAGGGTGTTACCGGCAAATGCCCTCCGGCTTACCGGGGCGCTACCGGGTCCTCGCCGCCGGACATCCGGCGGTGGCCGATGCCGCGGGCGCTTTGCTGAACTGGCGTTGATCCGGCTCAGTCGTCGGCGTGGTCAAACGCGCCCGGAAGTTCAATTTCCACGACCACGGCGTTGTGATCGCTCACCGTCTCATCCACCCAGATCATGGAGGCTTGCGGTTGGCCCAACCCCTTGAGGAAGATGTAGTCCAGAGTGGACGGCTCGAAGCGCTCGTGCCGGCCCTTCCAGGTTTGCCGTTCTTCCGGGGGCACGCCTTCCCAGGTATTCCAGTATCCCGCCTCGACGAACATCTCCACCACCCGGTCGCCGAACTTGCCATCGTGGTTGGTGTTGATGTCGCCGGCGATGATCCACCCGTCAATGCCGCGTGCGGCAAATTGCTCGGCCATCTGATCGGCATGCACGAGCAATTGGCGCACGGACTCGTCACGGATGTCGTAATTCATTTGTTCTTCTTCGGGCGTATTGCTCAAATTGCTTTTAAGGTGCAGGCCGTAGAGCATGATCAGCCGCCCGGTGAACGGGTTCTCGATGGCGGCAAAGGAAAAGCCGCGTCGTAAACCATCCACCGTGGCCTTCCAGGGTTCGGCCCAGCCGGCGATGGTCGGCAGCATGGTTGCGAGGGCAATCTGCTGGTTGCGGCGTTCGCTATCTTCTTCGCTTCCGGTGAAATTGGAGATCACGCGGAGGTTCAAGCCGGGAACCGCGCGCAACACGGTACGGAATGCATCGGCGTCGCAAATTTCCGTGGCGACAAGGATTTCCGGGGCCAGCGCACGGAGTGTTTCGGCGGTTTCGCCCATGTGCCGCTCCATGTCTTCCGGTTCCGGGGTCCATTTCTGCCCGGGGAACCATTCGATGTTCAGCGCCACCACCTTGACCTTGGCGGCGTGAAGACTCGTGACGGCAAACATCCCGCCCAATAATGCGAGTACGACAATCCAACGCGTTGTTTTCATGATCTTTTCCTTGTATCCAACCAGTGTGCGTTAATTGTTTGCCGAGGAAAAGAAAAAGCGTGAACCGCGGGAGGCGGATTCGTAGGATGCCGCCATGACATGGACCTATTCCCAATTTGGCGAGCGGTTAAGCGGACCTTCCGGCATCAACGAATTGATGCGTGATCTGGGCGCGGCGATGTCCGGCGGCCGGGATGTGCTGATGCTGGGCGGCGGCAACCCCGCCCACCTGCCCGAAGTGGAGGCGGTCTGGCGTTCGCGATGGCGGGAGATCTATGAGCAGGATGATCAGCTTGAGCGAACCTTGGGCAATTACGACGGGCCGCAGGGCCATCCACCGTTCATCGAGGCGCTGGCCGAGAGCCTGGTTCGCGAGTACGGGTGGGATATCCGGCCGGAAAACATCGCGGTGGTCAACGGCAGCCAAAATGCGTTTTTTTATCTGTTCAATATGCTGGCCGGCGCCGGTCCGGAAGAGCGGCACAAACACATCGCCTTGCCGCTCAGCCCGGAATACATCGGCTATGCCGACCAACCGGTCTTCCCCGGCGTGTTTCGCTCCACCCCGCCGTTGGTTGAAATGGTGGGTGATCGCTTTTTCAAATACCACATTGATTTTAACCGTCTTCAACTGGACGCCTCCACCGCCGCGTTGTGCGTGTCCCGGCCGACCAATCCGACCGGCAACGTCCTGACCAACGAGGAAATCGAGCAGTTGGAGGCGTTGGCCGCCCGCCATCACGTGCCCTTGATCATCGACAATGCCTACGGCGCGCCGTTTCCGGACATTTTATTCAAGGATATCCGGCCGGTTTGGTCGGAACACACCGTGCTGGTCATGAGTTTGTCCAAGTTGGGACTTCCCGGTACCCGCACCGGCATCATCCTTGCCCGTGAAGAGTTGATCGAGTCCATCGCCGCCATGAATGCCGTGGTCGGTCTGGCCAATGGAAACATCGGGCAAGTCATCGCCACCCCGCTGCTGCGGGACGGGCGGTTGTATGACCTGAGCCGCGACGTAATCCGTCCGTATTATGAACGAAAATCGCGGCAGGCGATCCAATGGATAACCGAGGCGCTTGATCCGGCGCTGCCGTACCGCATACATGTCAGTGAAGGGGCGTTGTTCCTTTGGTTGTGGTTGGACGGTTTGCCGATTACCGCCGAGATCTTGTATCAGCGGTTGAAGGCGCGCGGGGTTTTGGTGATACCTGGGCACTATTTCTTCTACGGATTGGAAGAGGAGCACCCCCACCAGCACCAATGCCTGCGCATCTCGTACGCCATGAGCGAAGACGTCGTGCAGCGCGGCGTGGCCATTCTGGCCGAGGAAGTCGCCCGCGCGTACGCCGGGGCCGGGGCGATGACGTGACGGTTATGTGGAAACGAACAAACATTTGGTTTTTCTGTCCGGCCTGCGATAAGCGGTTGGTCGTGGACGTCCAGGCCGGAGGCTACCGCGCGGATTGCCCCGAGTGCGGCAAAAACATCCCGATTCCAACCCGTTCGACCGCTTGGTCCCCGGCCATGAAGCGGGTCGGCTTGTATGCCGGTCAGGCCGCATTGATCGCGTTGGCGATCACCATCGGCTGGTGGTTCGCGGCGCCCGGTCCGGCGGAAGACCCGCCGGCGGTTGCCGTCGCCCGCGTCCCATCCGCCGCGGCGGATGCGAAAGCGGAACCCGTAGCCGCCGTTGCGCCGGAGTCGGAAGAAGCGCCCGCCGTATCCGACCGGGCGGTACACCGGCAGTTATTGGAAGATCACGCCGCATTGCAAGGGCGCTACAATAAGATGCTGCAATGGATGGTCGACAACTACCGGGGCAAATATCCGCTTCCCGAGCGCTTGGTTGGTCGCTTGCGCCTGGCCCCGCTGACCGAGAATGGCGAGGTGCATCCCGACCTCATTGAGATGCTTCGGCTCTCGGATGATGAAAAGGGTTTGGTTCAGGATGTCATGGTGTATGTGGGCGACCGGATGCGCCAGATGGAGCAGGAACGTGCACGCGTAGCCGAGCAATCGGATACGCGGATTACCTTTTCGGTTCCCCCGTTTGCCGAGGCTGGCGGGGAATTGCGCGAAGATTTGTACCTGGCGTTGGAGTCAACGCTCGGGGAGCACCGGTTTGACCGCATGGTCGAAGTGGCCGGCGAATCCATGCGGGAGACATTCCATTATTTTGGCGAAGCCGCCCGAACCCTGACCTTTGAAGTCATTTTTCCCGCGACGCCCGGCGCGCATCCGCCGTATCTGCTGATTCGCGACGGGTGGATTGTCCCTGAAGGTGAAAGCGTCCGGCTTACCCGCGTTACTGAAACCGCGGTAACCGAGCTCCCCGAACGGTATTTACCCTACCGGGAATGGTTGCCGGAATCGGTCTCCCGTTACGCGGTCCCTTGATGCCATGGCCGAACGGCTCCACAAATACCTCGCCGCCTGCGGTATTGGCTCGCGCCGGCAATGCGAGCGATGGATGGCCGAGGGCCGGGTCACCGTGGATGGCATCGAAACCCGCGAGCCGGGAACCGTGGTTGAGCCGGATCAGGTTGAAATACGGTTTAATGGCCGGATCGTCCGGCCGGAAATCCATGTCTACTTGGCGCTGCACAAACCGCCCGGTTATGTCTGCACCGCCCGCGACCCCCAAGGCCGTCCGCGCGCGCTGGATCTGGCGCCGCCCGGCGCGGGTCGGCTTTTTACCGTCGGCCGGCTCGATGCGGAAAGTGAAGGGCTGATCCTCTTGACCAACGACGGTGACTTCGCGCACCGGCTGATGCATCCGCGCCACGAAGTGACGAAGCTCTATCACCTGTGGCTGCACGAACCGCTTTCCCGTGAACAATGCACGCAATGGAAAGCCGGCATTCACGACCAGGGCGAACGCCTCAAGGTTCTCGAGATCCGTCCCCTGGAAGCGGGCCGCGGCGGATTTGGTTACCGGATTCGTCTGGGCGAAGGCAAGAACCGGCACCTGCGGCGCATGGCCGCGGCGAGCGGCAAGAAAGTGCTTCGTCTCCAGCGGGTGGCGATCGGGCGATTGGCGTTGGGCGCCTTGAAGCGCGGCCAATGCCGCCCCCTGTCCAGCGGCGAACTTCACGGGCTGGGCATGACCCGCTCCGACCGCGCCGCCATCGTTGACAGTCCGTCTAAACATCGGTAGCTTTGCTGCGTTGTGATCGGCCCGTATTTATCAGGAGAAGTTCATTGAGCGCCAACGACGAATATGTAGTGGAAATCCTTGAAGGCGTCGGGTTGATCAATCGCACGCAGGCTCAGGAATCATTGCGTTGGGCCGAGCAAAACGATCAGCCGGTCATTGATGCGCTGGTCGCCCGCCAAATCGCGACCAAGTCCGACATTCTCAAGGCGCTCGCCAACCAGTTCGGCATGGAATTCATCACGCTGGCCGGGATGGACATCGACCAGGCGGTTATCGATCTGATCCCGGGCGAGGTGGCCCAGCGCTACAAGGTCGTTCCGGTATACCGGAACGAAAATACCATCACCGTGGCCTTGAGCGATCCGCTGGATGTCGAAACCCTGGATAGCTTGCGGTATATCCTGCGCTGCGGGGTGGAAGGCGTGGTCACCACGCCGGATGAAATCGACGCTGCGCTCAAGCATTATTACGCCGCGACCGGCCTTTCCGCCGCCTCCATGCTTCAGGACATGACCGAGGGCTCGGTGCAAGCCGGCACCGGCGGGCTCGAACTGAGCGGCGAAGATGAAGTCACCGATGCCGACGCCCCGATCATCAAGCTCGTCAGCTTGATCATCCTCGAGGCGTTCCGCAATCGCGCGTCCGACATTCACCTGGAGCCGCAGGAAAAGAAGTTTCGCGTTCGTTACCGCATCGACGGCGTTTTGCATGAGGTCGAGAGCCCGCCCAAACGCCTGCAGTCCGCGATTATCAGCCGCGTAAAGATCATGGCCAACATGAGCATCGCGGAAAAGCGTCTGCCACAGGACGGACGCATCCAGATCAATGTCATGGGTCGCGACCTGGACCTCCGGGTGTCCACGATCCCATCCAATCACGGCGAATCCATTGTCATGCGCTTGCTGGACAAGGAAAGCCTGCACCTCGGCTTGCCCAAACTCGGGTTTTTCTCCGATGACCAGCAGGTGTTTGAACGCCTGATCGGGTTGTCCGACGGCATCGTGCTGGTGACCGGACCCACCGGTTCCGGGAAAACGACCACGCTTTACGCCTGTTTGAATTACATCAACAAACCGGACCGCAAGATCATTACCGTGGAAGATCCGGTGGAATACCAGATGTCGGGCATCAACCAGGTCCATGTCCGCTCCGACATCGGCTTGACCTTCGCCGCGGCGTTGCGCGCGATGCTGCGCCAGGCCCCGAACATCATCATGATCGGGGAAATCCGCGACTTGGAAACCGCGGAAATCGCGGTCAACGCCTCGCTGACCGGTCACTTGGTGTTCAGTACGCTGCACACCAACGACGCGCCCAGCGCGGTTACCCGTCTGATTGATATCGGCGTCAAACCCTTCCTGGTCGCTTCGTCGACCCGCGCCATCATGGCCCAGCGCCTGGTCCGCAAAATTTGCGAGCGTTGCAAGGAGCCGGTCAAAGCCACCGAGCAGCAGTTGCGCCTGCTCGGTCCGGCCGCCGAGCAGATCTCCCAGGCGAGTTTGTTCAAGGGCCGCGGATGCGCTGATTGCGCCCACACCGGTTACCGGGGACGCATCGGTCTGTTTGAAATATTCGTGATTAATGACTCCGTCCGCCATTTGATTTTCGAACGCGTTTCCGCGTCGGTTTTACGGGCCAAGGCCCGTGAACTGGGAATGCGCACCTTGCGTGAGGATGGTCTGCGCAAGGTCATCGCCGGGCAAACCACGCTGGAAGAAGTATTCCGCGTCACCATGGGAGACCAGAACTGATGTCCACGCTGTCATCCAGCTTGAATATGCACGACTTGCTGAACCTGGTCGTCGAGGAAGGGGCCAGCGACCTGCACATCGCCGTGGGCATGCCCCCCGTTTTGCGCCTCAACGGCGGTTTGCAACCGTTGGAAAGCGAACCGCTGAAACCCGAGGACACCGAACGGCTGATGCTGGAAATCACCGACGAGCATCACCTGAAATCCCTCCAGGAAAACATGGGCAGTGATTTCGGGTTCAGTTTCGAGGATCGCGCCCGGTTCCGCGTCAGTATCTTCAAGCAGAAGCACCATGTGGGTATTGTACTCCGCCAGATTCCCAAGTCGCTGTTGACCTTGGAGCAGATCGGCCTGCCTCCGGCGATCCGGGAGCTTTTGTATCGCCCGCGCGGACTGATCCTGGTTACCGGCCCCACCGGTTCGGGTAAGACCACCACCCTCGCCAGCATGATCAACATCATCAACGAGACCCGCGACTGCCACATCATCACCATCGAAGACCCGATCGAATATTACCACCCGCATAAAAAGAGCATCGTCACCCAACGGGAGCTCGGGGTGGATGTGCCCACGTTCAGCGAAGCCCTCCGCCGGGCGTTGCGCCAGGACCCCGACGTCATGCTCGTCGGCGAAATGCGGGATCTGGAGACGATGGAGGCGGCCATCACCGCCGCGGAAACCGGTCACCTGGTGTTTGCCACCCTTCACACCACCGGCGCGGCCCGGACCGTGGACCGGATCATCGACGCCTTCCCGACCAACCAGCAGGAGCAGATCCGCACCCAGTTGGCGTCCAGCATCATCGCCGTCATTTCCCAGGTGTTACTGGTGCGTCAGGACAAGCCCGGTCGCGTGGCCGCCTTTGAAATCATGATCAGCACGCCGGCCATCCGGGCGCTCATTCGCGATAACAAGACCTACCGCATCGATTCCGATATCCAAACCGGCGCCAAGTGGGGGATGAATACCCTCGACGCCCACCTGATGTCCTTGTACGAACAGGGCAAGATCAGCTACGAATCCGTCGTCACCAGCGCCCAGGATGTCGACGGCGTGGTGGAGAAAATCCAGGCCGCTCAAGGAACCCGCAAACGGTGATACTATGGCCGAAGTAGAATACAAAGATCCCTTGCTGCAACAGTTGTTTGAAGATCAACTGATCACCCCGCGCCAGGCCGAGGAAGTGCTCGACGAACACGAGCGCATGGGCAAACCCGTCCGCGAGTTGCTGGTGGACATGGATATCATGACCGAGGAAGCCGTGCTGGAGGCCATCGCCCGGCAACTCGGCGCCGAAGTGGTCGATATCGCCCACATGAATATCCCCACCGACGTCGTTCGTGCCGTTCCGGCCAGCGTCGCCCGCATGTACAATGTCGTCCCGGTTCGCATGGACAGCCAGTCGGTGGAATTCGCCACCTTTGACCTGCTCAGCCCGGAGGTCATTGATGAGCTCACCTTCGTGCTCACCCGCGACATTTCGTTTGTGGTCGCCCGCGAAGCCGACATCAAGGGCTTTCTTTCCCAGTTTTATGGCGACGACAGCGAGTCCGTCACCGACATGCTTTCCGCGCTGGAGGATGAGCTGGAAAATGTCGGGCAGATCACCCCGACCGGCCTCAAGGATGATGTCCTCGAAATCGAACATGCCGCCAATCAAGCGCCCGTCATCCGGTTTGTGAACCTGATCCTCTACCAGGCGGTGAAGGACAAGGCCTCGGATATTCACTTCGAGCCGTTCGAAAGCGAATTCAAAATCCGCTACCGCGTGGACGGCGCCCTTTACGAAATGGCCCCGCCGCCGAAACATTTGGCCTTGCCGGTCACCTCCCGCATCAAAGTGATTTCCGGGCTGAATATCGCGGAGCGCCGCCTGCCCCAGGACGGACGCATCCAGCTCAACATCGGGGGGCGTCAGGTGGATTTCCGCGTTTCCTCGTTGCCCACGCAATTCGGCGAAAGCGTCGTGGTCCGCGTACTCGACCGCAGCGTGGTTTCCCTTGATCTCGACAACATCGGTATGCCCGATGATATCTACCAGGATTTTTGCGACGACATCGCGAAGCCCAACGGCATCGTCGTGGTCACCGGGCCGACCGGTTCGGGCAAAACCACCACCTTGTATTCGGCTTTGCGCCGGCTGAACCAGATCGAGAGCAAATTGCTCACCGCCGAAGATCCGGTGGAATACGATATCGAAGGCATCATTCAAATTCCCATGCACGAAGCGATCGGACTTACGTTTGCCCGAACCCTTCGCGCCTTCCTCCGCCAGGATCCGGACATCATCATGGTCGGCGAAATTCGCGACAAAGAAACCGCGGAAATCTCCATTCAAGCCTCGCTGACCGGCCACTTGGTGTTTAGTACCCTGCACACCAACGACGCACCCGGCGCGGTAACCCGCCTCATCGACATGGGGGTGGAGCCCTTCCTGATCGCCTCGACCATGGAGGGCGTGCTCGGCCAACGCCTCGTCCGCACCATTTGCTCGAACTGCAAAACCCCGTACGAACCGGAAGACGATGTGCTGGAACAATTGGGTTTAACCCGGGAATCGATCGCCGGGCGACCGTTTTACTTCGGCGCCGGTTGTCCCCAGTGCAACGAAACCGGCTACAAAGGCCGTCGCGGTATTTACGAATACCTGCGCGTGACCGATCCGATCCGGGAATTGATCAACGAACGCAAGCCGACGCTGGTTATTCGCGACAAAGCGGTGGAGATGGGTATGCGCACCCTGCGCGAGGACGGTATCCGTTGTATTCTCGATGGCTATACGACCGTCGAAGAAGTGTTGAAATACACCTGATTATTTGCGCTTCAGGCAGTCTTTGCAGCGCCCGTAGAGATAAATTTCGTGCCGCTCGACCTTGAATCCGGCGGGGGCGAGATTGGCCAGCGAGCCCGGGCAGCCTTCCATTTCGTAGGCCTTGTCGCATTTCACGCAGATAAAGTGGTGGTGGTGTTGCTTGCCCGCCAACTCGTAGCGATCCGCTTCCCCGGGAACGGGCACGACTTGAAGCATGCCGCTTTCCACAAAGGACTTGATGTTCCGGTAAACCGTGGCGATACCCAAGCCGGGCATCTGCCGGTGGGTCATGGACAACACCTCCTGCGGGTTCAGCGGTCCACTTGAGCGTTGAAAGGTTTCCAGAATTGATGCGCGTTGACGGGTATTGCGTTCCACAGTGTCCTGCTCCTGAATGTTTGAAGTATCCTACCGCGAACACCGGCGGTATGTCGATCATCAGATTTCTCCGGTCTCCGGGTCCGGCTTATTTTTTCCAGCTCGGTTTGTGGGGCGACAACCCGATGAGGTCGATCATGCGCGCCCACCCGTATGCGGCATACAGGATGGCGAGCGGGACGATGAGTCCAGGCCGGCGGGCGCGCCGCGATGTCCGCATGGCCAGGCCCAGCAACAGGACCGGTAGCGGCGCCAGGCCCAAAGCCGCCGGCGGAAACCAAAAGGCGAGGAGGAGGCCGCCGACCGCCGCCACAACGCCCGCCGTGAAGACCAGGGTGAAGATCGGCGCGTTTCCACCGTGCTTCATGCCGCTCTTTTCGAGGATGGTTTTATACGCCCGGCGGTTGGCGTGCCATACTTGTTGTTTGTAGAATTTTCGCAAGGTATCCGGTTCGCCAAGGTGCGTCGACTTCATCGCCGGAAGGCCCCATGCGGGCAGGTCGGCCATGGTGGCGCGGAACACGAAGTCGGTGTCTTCTCCGGTGGTCAGGCTTTCGTCAAATCCGCCGAGGCGTTCCGCAACCGCCCGGTGAAAAATCATGTTGCGGGTGGTCAGCAGGCGAAAGCCGTCCCGCTTGACCACCGCCACGCCGTTTTCCATTTCCACCGCGGGGTTCTTGTGCATCCAATGGGCATGCCAGGCCCGTTGTACCCAGGTGCCCGGCGAGGGCGGACTGGCCGGCCAGCCGAGAATCAGCGCCGGGTGGGCGTGGAGCAGGCGGGCCGCCTGTTCCAACCAATCGGGATCGAGTACGCAGTCGCCGTCCACAAAAGCGATCCAGGCGCCGTGCGCCTCCCGCATCCCCGCGTTGCGGCATACCGGAATGCTTGCGCCCGGACATTCCAACACCCGGGTAAAGCCGAGCTCCCGCGCCAATGCCACCGAGTCGTCCCGGCTTCCGCCGTCCACGGCGATGGTTTCCACCTCAAGGCCTTCCGGCCGCCGCAGCCGGTCAAAGGCGGCCTTAACCACCGGCAAGGCCTTGGCTTCGTTAAACGTGACGACGATAATGGATACCAGCATTCGAATAGTTAACCGGAGTTCGCCGACGAAACCAATGTAAATTTCCGGGGGACCGGGCGGCCGAACTTATGGCAACCGGACGCCGGTCCGGTAAAATCGGCCATCCAGATTGTTGGTGAATGTGAGTTGCACGGGGCCGCCATGGGCGTGTCCAGGCTGATTGAGGCCCATTGCCGTCCATTGGCCGCCGACGAGATTGGTTGACCAGTAGACGTCGTAACGCCGTTCGGGCGAGGTGGGTGGTCCGGCTTGAAGTGCCATCACACCGGCGCCGGTCATGGCGTTTATACTGTTCGGGTAGACCGATGCGGCATTGGTGGGATTGGTGTCGGCTATGTATTCCTCCCAACACGTGGCCCCGTCGTTGTCCAGATCCAGAGTGGCAATGGGATAGCTGTATGGATTGAAGCCGTAGCGGACATACCAGGCGTCCGGAATGCCATCGCCATTGGAATCGCCCTCCGCGGCGGACTGCCGGGTAACCGTAATGGTTTGGCTGGTAATGGCGCCGGCCGCGGTGTTCAGAATGGCCATGTCGCTCAAGAAAACGTCGTAATCCGGTCCGGAGCCCGCGCTGTAGTTCCAGGCGCGGAAACGCATGATGGGCGAGGTGCCTTGCAGGGTTCCCGTGAAGCGGTATGGGGTTCCGCCGACCGGCGTCACGGTCGCCTCGAATCCGTTCGGCGCCAGAAATACAAATTCAATATCCAGCCCGCCGGAGGTCCAGGGAATGCCGGTGTTGGCAATGCCGGTCATGTTGTAGTTGGTGTCGCCCCCATTAAACCAGAACTCCCAGATGTTATGATTGTTTTGGCTGATCAGGGACATGCCGACCCCGAAGCCGTGATCGATAAATCCGTTGTCAAAGCGTACCCTGAAGCGGTCGCGATGGGCAAGCGTACGCCCAAAGTCATTGATTTTCGCCTCGGAGATTTTGCCGCTGTTGGCATAGAGGCCCCAAGCGGTTCCAATGTTACTGTTGGGGGCATTTTGGGCGATGAATCGCCCGGCTTCCGAATTGTTGGTGCTATCGGTGTAAAAACTCCACCCTCCGCCGTCCCAGCCGCCGGCATAGACGGTGTCGGTGGGCCGGTTGGAATAGACCATCGCCCCTACGGTTTCGGCAGTATTGGATCCACGAACAACGATCACGTTGGCGCCCACCGCCAGCGGAACCTCTTGGCTCCAGGTCGGAGTGGCCGGGGCCGTCGTGACGAAGCCGGACAGCTGATTGCTGATAATCAGGTGTCCTATGCCTCCGGGGAAAAGACCTTGGAGTTGAGCCACTTGTTGCTCGTGCGTCTTAATCGTGCCGGATACGGGGTTTGTGATCACCAGGCCGGAGAAATCGACCTCACAACCGGTCACGGGAATCAACCAGTCTTGGTTTTGGTTGTTGTCCCAGACGCCGGCGCCATCGTGAAAGACAAGGTTTAATTCATGGGTGCCGGGCGGTACAGGGAACGTATGGGACCAGGTTCCGGTCGCCGGGTCCAGCGTCAGCGAAGGGGAGGCGATATCAAGCCAGTTGTTGCGGCCGAGATGCGCGATGATGTGGGTGGCATGGGCGAGCGGACCCTGACGAGGACGGTATGTGAGGGTGACCGTGGCGCATCCGGTTATCGGTTGTGGCGTGTAGGTCAGTTCGGATGGAAGCCCCGGCGAGGTGACGGTGATGGAGGTATTGGCGCCGTCATGATTGGCATAGACTTCGACATGGCCTTCGGTGGCCCGCGCGAAATACTCAATCGTGACACCGGCCGGAAAAGAGCCGAGGTTTACATTCCAGAACGATCCATTACCGGTATTGAAATTCCAACCCATGGTGCGCTCGATCCAGGGACTGGCGGGGTCGGTGCGGTAAAACAACGTGACCGTTTGCCCGTTGCGAATCGGCCGCGTTTCGACATCGACCCACAGGTCTTCTCCGGGTTCGAGCGTGGACTGGTCTGGATGCGTGGGGCCGGGCCAGGAGGTCAGGTTGCCGATCCAGAGCGGGGGGCGTTCGGTAGCGAAGAGTTTTTGGTCATGACCGAGCACCTGAACCGACAGCGTTCCACCGTTGACCGTCAGTTTTTCCGAGGGGTTGAAGAGGTTGACATACACCGTCCCGTTGGGTCGGGTTACCGCCGGTGCGCAATTGAGGGTGGAGGCGCTCGTGTTCAGGACCACCAGCACTTCTTCGGCGCCCAGGGTTTTCGTGTAGGCGTATATTCCTGGTCCCGATGCGGTCTGCCATCGTTGCGCGAACTGGCCCACGGTCAGGGCGGGATAGGCGTCACGAAATTGATTTAGTTGACGAACAAACTGATAAATCTCGCTGTTGGTTCGAAATGCATTGCCTGCGGAGGGCCCCCATTGAAATTGGCCGTCGAACATGTTTTCCCGGTTCCAGGGGTCGGTTCCTCCGTTAAAGCCCTGTTCCGTGCCGTAGTACAGGCAGGGAATATGCAAGGATGTGTAGAGAAATGTCAGGGCCGGTCGCAGACGCCAGACATCGCCGTTCAGATTCTGATCATACATGATGCGCCAGGTGTCATGGTTGTCCAGGAAGGTGACCAGTTGGTGGCGGGAGTTGGCACTGTACCGCCAGAGATCATTGATCCGCTCCGTCAACAAGCTGGTGCGTTGACGGTGCACAAAAACATCCACCATTTTGTAGTACATCGGGAAGTGAAGCATGGAATTGAATTGGTAGTCGCCATGGGTCCACTGCGACAGGGTCACGTCGTTGCCGTCAATGGATTCCCCAAAAATCAGGAAGTTGGTTTTGCCCCGGTAGGCGGCGTGGGCGTAGATCGCGGGCATGAACCGGGCGAAAAATTCGGCCTCCACGTGTTTAACCGCGTCCACCCGGAAGCCGTCGCAGTCGGTGGCATCGATCAAGGCCTTGAAAATGCGAATCATGTCATCCTGGACGTCGCGATCGGTGGTCTTGATGTCGTCAAGGCCTCCGGGCTTGAACTCGCCTTTCAGGACTTTCCATGGATCATCGTAATCATCAATCTCTCCATGATTGTGAAAGCGGTCAAGGCGGTCGAACGGCGGCGCGTGCTTCTGGTTTTGGTTGCGCCATTTGAGGTTGTAGCCGCTCCACGTGAAGGCGGGAAAGCCCGGGTCGTCGGAACCAATGAAATCGGCCATATGATTGATGACAATGTCGAGAATCACGTATATACCGCGGCGATGGCAGTCATCAATCAGTTCGCGCAATTCCTGTAGCGATCCGAATCGAATTTCGATGCGGTTGAAATCCGTAACCGCATAGGCATGGTAGGCGTTGTGGGAAAATTGAACCGGTGAAATCCAAATGGCTTTAACTCCCATGCCTTGGATGTAGTCAAGTTGTTGCCGGATGCCGGCGAAATCGCCGCCATGAATGCCGAACCGCTCGGTCGGTTGGTAGGGGCCATTGACGTGGTTGTTGGCGGGGTCTCCGTCATTAAACCGATCGGTCATGATCTGGTACATGTTGATCTTTCGCCAGTCCGCGGGGGAGGGGGTGTATTGAAAGCCGGGTTCATCATCAGTCCGGGATGGCAGCGTGTTCCAAGCATGCGCGGGAAGCTGCCATGCTCCCCACGTGCAGGCAGCCAGGGCCGATGTAAGCAACAACGATTTCCCAATCATGACGATCTCCTGATAATAACCAGGCCCATTTTCCGGCCCGCGAACATAACAATTAAACCGATAAAACAATTTTGTTAAGCGGTTTAATAAAGTGTTGTTATTTTTGTTGGTTGCGGCGTGAATTTTGATAATATTTTAGTGTAAGTGCATTATAATGAATAAAATGCGACTGCTTTCTTCTTCGGCCCGCTTCCGGCAATGCCGGATCACCTGATTTCTCTGTCCCCTTCGTTATTGGTTACCTCCTGATTGCCCCAGTTGTCCGCCGAGGGTGGCGGTCTCTGCGGTTGCGCCCCCATGCTTTTTTGTTGGATGTCGGCCGGGGATTCGGGAATGGTAGACCGGTGGCAACCCGATCATGATGATTGTTTTTTTTATGCAGGACACCGGAGCCATCTTCGGTGCGGAACGCGCAACCCTGGACTTGGCGATAGGTTTGCGAGAAGCCGGATTTTCTCCGCATTTTTACCTGATTGAGGAGTTGCGACGCCCTCAAACCGCCGAGGGTCTGGTCCAGGCCGTGGCCACGGAGGGGTTCCCGATGCGCCGCTTTCCCGTGACCGGTCGATTCTCCCCCGGCATGGCCAGGGCCGTTCGGCAAGCGTTTGTCGAAGATGGCGGCGAGGTGCTGCACGTTGTGGGTTCCAAGGCAAACCTCCACGCCTGGTTTGCCGGCATTCGTCCTCGTGTGGCCACCGTGCATGGCTGGTTGTTTCGCGCCGACCTCAAGGAGCGGCTATACGATGCGCTGGACCGCATGACCCTCCGCCGCTGCGACCGGGTCATCTGCTTGTCGACCTATTACCGCGATCTCGTCGCCCGGTTCGTGCCCGCGGAACGTTTGTCGTTTATTCCCTCCGGGCTGCGGGTGATTCCGGACGAGGCGGCGATCCCGCCGCGTCCGCGATCTTCCGAAGCCGTGGTGTTCGGCATGATGGGTCGTTTCAGCGAGGAGAAACAACACGAACGTTTTCTGCAAGCCGCCGGCCAAATTACCGGGACGTGTCCGTCCGCGCGGTTTGTCCTTGCCGGACAAGGTCCGCGCGAAGGCGCATTGCGCGACCTGACCGAACGCCTCGGGCTGACCGGGCGGGTAACCTTTCCCGGCTATCAACCCCCGGAGGTGTTTTTTAAACATATCGATGCGTACGTTATCTGCTCGCGGATCGAAAACCTGCCCTACAGCATTCTCGAGGCCATGGCTTGGGCGGTACCGGTCGCCGGGACGCGGGTAGGGGGCATCCCCGACCTGGTGATCGACGGCGAAACAGGATCGCTGGTCAGCCGGGATGATGCGTCTGCGCTGGCCGGCGTGCTGCGTAGATGGGCGGAACATCCCCATGAATTGACCGCGTTCGGACAGGCCGGTCGTCGCCGTTTGCTTTCACATTTTGATCTGGCCACCTGTGCCCGGGCGCATCAAACTCTTTACCGGTCCTTGCGGATCGCACCATGAAAACAACCTGGAATCATGCCTTGGCCGCGTTGGGGATCGGGTGTGTGCGCGTCTTTCCGTTTCTGGTCGTCGCGTGCATCCTGATCATCCCGGCGTATAAATCGCTGTGGATCGGCTACCTGCCGGTGCTGGTCGGCATGGCGGGCGGGTGGGGGGTGATCCGGTATCGTGGCGCGCTGGAAGAGCATTTGACCGGTTGGTCGCCGGGTCGTGTGCGCTTGCTGCTTTATGGGTTGCCGGTGTTGGTTCAGTTGGCGCTGATTCTGGTGTTCCGGTCCGTCCCGACCTTTGATGGCCTGTTTGTTTACCGGCATGCCGAGGTGCTGGTGGCAACCGGAGCGATGGACCCGATGACCTATTACCCGCCAGCGCAAACCTGGTGGTATGCCGGTTGGTTTTATCTTCTCGGACCATCCAACCTGGTGGCCCAACTCTCCCAAATTCCCCTGTCCGTGGGGGTGGTCTGGTGCACGCACCGCCTGGCCGAACATCTGGGACTGGCCGCGGGTCCCCGTCGGCTCGCCGCCTTGTTGGTCGCCTGGTATCCCTCGTTTCTGGTTTATGGCCTGACCACGCCGTACTACCATTTCTTATACACGTTGATGACGGTAGGGATGGTGTTAGTCATGATGATGACCGTCCATGCGCAGACCAGGGCGGCAACGTGGTATACGCTGGCCGGACTGACCGCCGGGCTGGGAGCCTTGACCAAGGCCGTGCAGTTGATCGCGCCGCTGCAAATCGCCACCTGGATGCTGATGCGGGCCTTGTCGGATTCTCCGCGCCGGGCGCCGTGGCGGAGCTGGGCGGTGGGTCTGATCCTTTTCCTGATCGGGATGATCGTCGCCGTGGGGCCGTGGGCCTGGCGCAATTATCAGGTCTTTCACGCCTGGGTGCCGGTATGCACCTCGGGCGGTCTGGTGCTCTATAGCGCCAATAACCCGCTCTCCAACGGCTTGTACAGTCCGCTCCCGGATGATGTGGCGTTATCGACGCCGGCCGAGATGCTGGCCCATACCCGGTGGTGTTCGGAACAGGCCAAGAGCTTCATGATGGAGCAACCGGTGGATTTTCTACGCTTGGCCGCCCGCAAATTCCTCCACACCTGGGGCGTCGAAGCGACCTTCACCGAATTGATCAATTGGCGCGGCGAGAACCGATCCTGGATCAAGCCCGCGTTCAGCGCGGTGACCATGAGCGGTTGGTCGCTCGTCGCATGCATGTGGTTGATGGCCTCGGGAAGGCGGTTCGCATCGCGGACTTCCCCGGATGCCTTCGAGTGGATGACCGGGGTATTGATACTCTCCAATGCCGTGGTCTATCTGGTGTTCGAGGGCGGCGATCGCCATCACCTGCCCTTCGTTCCGCTGATCGTTCTCCTGATGCTTGCGCCGGGCACGGCCCGATCGCTCACGAGTCAAGCTGACGCAACTGCCGGAATTTCAGGCCGCGTAGATGGAGCACGATCAGCCCCGCCGCCACATTAAAGATCATTTGCAGTACGTGGCCGACCACCGAATAGGCCATCGCGAATTCCTTGCTGTAGCCGTATACCGTGCTGAGGGCGAGAATGCAGCCCACTTGAAAGGTGCCGACAAACCCGGGTGCGCTGGGCGCGGCCACCGCCATCGCGATGGTGACGTTCAGCACCATGGCCACCCAAAACGTGGGGGATTCTCCAAACGCCCAGAGCAAGCCATGATACCACGCGGCCATGACCAGCCACATGCCCAACGACCACCCCAGCACGGCCAGCAATTGCCACGCCGAACCGATCACCCGCAGACCGGCGAAATACTCATTCACCATGCGGTTGACTTTTTCCGCCGCGTGCGGAGCGAAACGGCCGACTAGCCGGTCGCTGAAAAAATGGAAAAACTTCTCCATGCGCCCGGGCAGCGCATACGAAGCGATCACGAGAAGAATCAATACGCCGCACAACAACCCCAGCGCCTTCGCCCCGGCGAGAATGACCACCGGAATTTCGCTGATCTGGGTCAGGCATACCGCCAGCAAGGTCAATAATATCACCGAATCGGCCAGGCGCTCGATCATGATGCTGGCCAGCGCGGCGGAAAACGTCACCGGTTGCCAGCGGCTGGCCACCCAGGGGCGGATGATTTCCCCCGCCCGCAATGGCAGCACGAAGCTGGCAAAAAATCCGACGATGGTCGCGTCCATCAGCCGGGGAATCGAAAGTTTTTCCCGCCCGGGCAGCAACAGCCGCCAGCGCATCGCCCGCATCCAGATCATCACCAGAAAGGAAAGAGTCAATCCGGCCATCATCCAGGGATTGGCCCGCCGTACCTGCGTCCATACCTCCGCCCAATCCAACTTCGCGAACAGGTACACAACAATGCCGACGCTAATGCCGACGCTGATCACCAGCGCCGCGGTACGGCCCGCATTGGATGAGGTTTTAGACATGCACGTCGTATCATTCTTTTTTTTGATACAAGGTCAATGACGAATACCCGCGAATTGACATCACTTCGCCACTCGCCTATCATGACGCTATCAAG
>CALMYG010000026.1 GCA_937873455.1 uncultured Verrucomicrobiota bacterium | reverse complement strand
CCCCGACACCCGGGCCACGCGTCTTTCGCGATGAGCGACGCCGTTTACGGGGTCCGCGCGTTCAGCCAGGAGATCATTTCATCGCGGGGCAGGGGAATGCGCGGGCGTCCGACCGCCGCGCCTCGCTGTTGTTCCCGGGCTTCCAGCGCCCGCCACTCCGGCCACGACACCGGGCGCAAGCCTTGGGCGAGCAGGACCGCCCGCCAGTCCACCGGATCAATTTGGCGCGCGGCAAGGACATCCCGGTCTTCCAGCAGGCGTCCGACCGTGTCCACGGCGTCCTTTTTGTTGTGCCCGATTAATCCTTTGGCGCCGCGTTTGATCCATCCGCAAACATAGAAACCCGGCGCATCGAGAACCGCGCCGTGGTCGTTGGGGATAATCCCGCGATGCGGGTCGAACGGCAGGTCGCCCAGCGGGACGCCGCGATGCCCGGTGGCGAACACCACCAGTTGGGCCGGCGCTTCCACGGTTTCGCCGTTTTGCGTATTGGTGAAGCGCGCCCCGACCACCCGGTCGCCCCCGAGGAGGCATTCCAGCCGGAGGTGAAAACGAAACGCCAGCGTAGAGGGGAACGGTGGTTTTTCGGCGGTTACGTTGAAGGGCAGCGGCTCGCGGTGGTGAACCGACCAGTCGGGCATGTGCACCACTTCCGTCAGTTCCGCCTCGGTAAACGCGGCCTCGTGCGGTCCGCGACGCCCGACGATCTGAATGCGCCGCACACGATGATGCATCAGCGCCTCCAGCGCATAGGGGGCGATGTCGGCGCTGACCCAGTCGGCGGCATGCCGCATCAACATGCGCGCCGCGTCGAGCGCAACATTGCCGTTGCCGATGATGAGAGCGCTCTCCACGCCGGCCAACTGTCCGGCATCAAACGCCTCAGCGTCTCCATTGACCCAGCGGGCGATGTCGAGTGCATCCACCGCGCCGGGCAGGCGCGCACCCGGAACATCCGGCCGCGCGGGCTGTTCCGCTCCGACGCAGGCAATCACGGCGTGAAACGACTCGTGCAAGGCATCGAGGGTGATGTCGCGCCCGATCTCCACCTGGCCGTGGTAGTAGAACCGGGGATGGTCGGCAATCTGGTTGAAGATCGTGATCGTCCGGCGGGTCAGGCCGTGGTCCGGGGCCACGCCGTAGCGAACCAGTCCGTAGGGCGCGATGCCACGCTCAAACAGATGAACTTCACAACCGGGGCAGCGCCGCAAAATTTCCCCGGCGACGAAAAAGCCGGACGGACCGGCCCCGATGATCGCCGCTCTCATGCCGGTAAAAAAGTTCCAAGGCTTGGAAAATCGCCATCAAAAAAGTTCCAAGGTTTGGAACTTTTTGGGCGTGAAAGTTCCAATGTTTGGAACCGTTGTCCGGCGCGGTCGCCGGATGCGGCAGGAGGTCGTGCGGGAGGGACGGCGGCCTCGCCGTCCGGGTGACCCTCCCGCTGGTGGTTCGGCGTCATCATGGCGCGCGCGATGCGATCACCCGCGAATAAGGGCCAGCAGGGTGTCGCGTTTCTCGATCATCTGGTCGCGGGATTTCGCCTCCAGGTTCAGGCGAATCAGCGGCTCGGTGTTGGAGGCGCGGACGTTAAACCACCAGTCGTCGAACTCCACGGAAAGTCCGTCCAGTTCGATGACCTTGCCGTGGCCGTATTTTTCGCGCAGGACCTGGAAGACGCGGCGGGTATCTTCGACTTCGGAGTTGATCTCCCCGCTGGCGAAGTACTTCTGGATCGGGCGGATCAATTCGGACATCGTCGCATCGGAGTCGCTGAGCAGGTTGGCGACATACAAGGCGGCCAGCGAAGAGCTTTCCGCGAAATAATTTTCCTTGAAGTAGTAATGGCCGGACAGCTCGCCGGCGAAGACCGCGTTGTGTTCGCGCATCTGCTGCTTGATGAAGGCATGGCCGACGCGGGACATCATCGGCTTTCCGCCGTTGGCCTCGATCACTTCCTTGACCGCCCAACTGCTGCGCAAGTCATAGAAAATCGAAGCGCCCGGGTCGCGTTTGAGCACCATCTCGGCGATCAGCGCGGTGATCATGTCCATGGGGATGATGTCGCCCTTTTCATCCATGAAGCCGGCGCGGTCGGCGTCGCCATCGTAGGCGACCGCGAAATCGTAGTTGCCATTGCGGACTTTGTGTTGCAGCGCCTCCCAGGTTTCTTCCAGCAGCGGGTTGGCTTCGTGGTTGGGGAAGGTGCCATCGAGGGTGTCGAACAGCGGGTCGATGGATACCAGGCCCTCGAGGACCTTGTTCTCGACGATGCCCATGGCATTCGCGAAGTCGATGGCGACGCGGAGCGGCCGCTTGAGGTCGGCGAAGGATCGGATGTGTTCGATGTAATCGGGCACGATGTCGACTTCGGTGACCTTGCCGCCGCCCGAGGCCGGGGCAAATGATTCCGACAGGACGATTTTTTCGATGTCCTTGATGCCGGTGACGCCGCTGATCGGGATGGCTTGTTCGCGGCAGAGTTTGAAGCCGTTCCACTCGCCGGGGTTGTGGGAGGCGGTGAGCATGATGCTGGCGTCGGCGCCGAGTTTGCCGTTGGCGTAGTAGGACATGGGCGTTGAGCAGAGGCCGATGTTGATGACTTCCACGCCTTGTTGCATCAAGCCGTCGGCCAGCGCCTTGAACAGGGGCACGGAGTGCGGGCGCATGTCGTGGCCGATCACCACTTTTTTGCAGCCCAAGAAGGTGGCGAAGGCCCGACCGATTTTTCCGGCCAGCGCCTCGTCGAGGTCTTTGCCGTAGATGCCGCGAATGTCGTATGCTTTAAAAATGCTGCCCATGATGGTGGCTCCTTAAAATTAAATCCGCACGCAGTCTAAAGCGGTCACTCGCCAGGGGCAAGGCGTTTATCCTCCGGCGTATCCCTGATTCACTGACTTCAGCGTGACACAGGTATCCGTGCCTGTGATCACGTCCTATATGCCACAGGGCGTTTTGTGCCGCCCGCGCGGAGGGCGGCTTTTGATGCGGTGTAGGAGCCGGGCGGAAAACCGTCGGCGGGGAGTCGTCTGTCCCAGCGGGCCGCCAGCGGTGTTGT
>CALMYG010000025.1 GCA_937873455.1 uncultured Verrucomicrobiota bacterium | reverse complement strand
GGCTTCACCAATCACCCCAACGTCGTCACTGCGATGACCCAGGTCGTGGTCGGTCAGGCTGCCTACACCCACGACCCAAACGGCAACCTGACCGCCGATGCCAACTTCCTCTACCGCTATGACGCCTTGAACCAGTTGACCAATGTCGTCACCAAACTTGGCGCCACAAACCTCCTCGCCAACCGCTACGATGGCCTCGGGCGAAGGGTGCAAGCCACCATCGGCGGCACCAACATCGTCCGCTACGTCTACCTCCCCGGCACGTTCCTTGTATTGGCCACCCTCGACGGCGCCAACAACCTCCTCGAAACCTTCACCCACGGCCCCGACCTAAGCGGAACCCTTGGCGGTGCGGGAGGAATCGACGGTATCCTCTCCCAGACCAGACACCAGGGACCAACCACCACGCACTTCCTTCACCCCGACTCCATGGGCAACGTCATCCTGACCACGGATGAGTCGGGTGCCGTCTCGTCGTCTTACCGGTACACCCCCTTTGGAAGGCATTATGCCAAAACCGGCCCCTTTATAAGCCGGTTCACCTTCTCCTCCAAGGAATTCGATCCCGTGACCGGCCTGGGCTACTGGGGCTACCGGTTCTACTCGCCGGGGCTGGGGCGGTGGGTGAACCGGGATCCGATCGGGGAGCGTGGCGGAGTTAATTTATTTAACTATGTGTATAATAGGGCCTGCAACTCTCATGATTCTTTGGGTTTGTGTTGGAGCAATGCGCGCGCACTAGCTCATTATTTGAATCCACTGGCAAAGCGCAGGGTATCGCTAGGGGAAACAGGATGCTTAGCAAATGTGTCGCATGGGTTAATAAGCAAGTTTGATGAGATTTGGTCACTCATTCATGGGGTAGCCATACAAGAAGTCAGCAATAAAAAATGTGGCGAGCTTGCTAAACGTTGGAGCAAGTTCGGAACAACACGTGATAGTGCTCAAACGTCTGTTTTCTGGATCGGCGGAATTAGTCTTGCCGTCAAGTACAATTGCGAATTTATGACCAATAGCAGAGATTGCACTGTAAGTTACGAGTGCAGAACAGAAATCAGTATGGATGATGCTTTTGAGCATCCTCTAGATTTTAATGGTCGCGTCCGAGTTCCACTTCCAGGTCACGGAGGTCCTGATGTTGCCATCGCATGGCCAGATCCTAAAGTTGACTTCGGCTTCGTGTACAATGTCTATCACACCTGGCATGATGAAATCAGGAATACCCTCAAATGCAAGTAAACAGATCCTTTTTAGCCTTAATCTTGTTGGGCGGAATAATGTTCGGTGGATGTGGGCCTGTCGGGCCAGATGCTTACTCTATGCTGGAAAACGACTTCAATATATCGAGAGAGTATTTTTCCGTTATCGAGTGGAAAACGTATACATACGGGTGGAATGACGCCGAAATACACGGAGAAATCAAGTTTCTAAACCATACAAATATACTTGAGCTGATATCAAATAGTCTAATTTATTCCGAATCAAATATGTTGCCTTTGGTTCCGGCTTACCTCGAAGCGTCGCTTGCAGCTGGGGGCAGGCTTTATTTTTATGAGCCAGACAAACGTAATCCGAACGTGTTTTATCGCTATATTGTTGCAACAAATCGCGTTCGATTTGTTTACAACAAGAATTAACCCGGCTTTCGCAGATTCTCCTGAGGGAGTTGGGGTCACGTCTAAACGGCGTGTTGCCCACATCATCGTTGAACTGTGAAAAAGGGTAGAGGTGAGAAGGGGGCAAACACAAAAGATTAACATCGCCAATGAATCCCGCAAATTCGAAGAATGAAATACGAATTAAATGGTAATATTGTGCGTTTGACCCCATTTGACCCGGGGAGTATTACCGAGTCCTTCCAATATGGTGACCGAGGACTTACCGATATTGTTGACCGACTCGGTATTCCCGCCCGCTACAACCAGGACGCTCTCGGTCGCGGCTGGTTCAGCAGATTGACGGGGCCACCAACGCCGTCAGCTACGCCTTCGTTTCAAACGGGGTCAATCAGCTCCTTTCCCTCGCCGACGGCAACAACAACCAAACCATCTGGACCTACGACCTCTACGCCAACATGACCAACAAGACCTATGCCGACGCCTCCGCCGACCGCTACCAGTACGAC
>CALMYG010000024.1 GCA_937873455.1 uncultured Verrucomicrobiota bacterium | reverse complement strand
ACTGGATTCTAGATGCTGGTTACTGGATGCTGGATACTGGATACTAGATACTGGATACTGGTTGCTGGATACTGGTTGCTGGGGGTTGGGAGGCGGTATGGTTAAGCTTAATCGTGAGGAGCGAGGATGAGTTATCGGAAACTTGAAATATGGCAGTTGGCGAGGGAGGTCACGATTTTACTTCACCGCATGACGTTGGAGTTGTTGCCGAAGTTCGAGATGTTTGAGGAGGGTTCACAGATACGAAGATCGAGCAAATCGATCCGTTCAAATATCGTGGAAGGATATGGAAGGCGGAACTACAAAAACGATTATATTCGCTTCCTTACCTATGCTCTCGCCTCTTGCGACGAAACCACCGATCACTTGGAAACATTACATGAAACGGGATCGCTGAAAGATGAACCGCTGTTCAGGGATTTAGCTGCCCGCCTCCAAACCATCGGAAAGAAACTAAATTTGTTTATTCAATCGGTTGAAAAAAGCCACCAAGTATTCCGCGAGGAACACGCAGTATATTCACCCGAAGCCGCCCTCGATTCCGAGGAGCCAGAATAAACCAACCCCCAACCCCCAGCATCCAGCAACCAGTATCCAGCATCCAGCCCCCAGCAACTAGCACCCAGTATCCAGCATCCAGTCACGATCATGCACACCCAGCCACATCTCAAAATAAACGACCTGACCATGGCGTATGGGGACTTTTTGATTCAGAAGGACCTGACCTTTGACATCAACCGTGGCGACATCTTCATCATCATGGGGGGCAGCGGATGCGGAAAGAGTACGTTGCTGCGCCACCTGGTCGGGCTCAAAGCTCCGGCAAAGGGAACCATTTGCTACCACGGGGTCAGCTTCTGGGATGCTTCCGAAGGCGCGCGGGCCAAACTAATGCAAAAAATCGGCATCCTCTATCAAAGTGGCGCGCTGTGGAGTTCGATGACCTTGGCGGAAAATGTGGCCATTCCCCTCGAGACGTATACCCCGCTGAGCAAAAAAGAAATCGCCGAGGTCGTAGCGCTGAAGATGGCGTTGGTTGGTCTGGCCGGTTTTGAGGACTATTATCCGTCGGAAATCAGCGGGGGCATGCGCAAACGAGCCGGATTGGCCAGAGCCATGGCTCTTGATCCGGACATTCTTTTTTTCGATGAGCCGTCGGCGGGCCTCGACCCGGTCAGCGCCAAATTGCTGGACGACTTGATTCTGGAACTTCGCGACAGCCTCGGCGCCACCGTGGTGGTGGTTACGCATGAACTGGCCAGTATTTTCGCCATCGGGAACAATTCCGTGTTTCTCGATCCGGAAACCAAAACCATGATCGCCCAGGGCGATCCGAACGATTTATTAAAAAACTGTCCCGACCCGAAGGTACGCAACTTTCTGCTCCGGGGTCAGGCGGAACATCATCAATGAACACGTCAAGGAGTGCAGGACATGAGTAAAAAGGCCAATCCCGCCGTCGTCGGGAGTTTTGTGATGGGAGCCATCGCAATTTCCATCATCGGGGTGATGCTGCTGGGCGGAGGCGCCTTCATGCAGGAAAAAATTACCGGCATTATGTACTTTGATGAATCCATCAGCGGGCTTGATGTCGGAGCGCCGGTCGATTTTCAAGGAGTGCGCATCGGCACCGTGACCGGCGTTCGCATGGAAATGGAAGGCGACGAGAGTGGCGCGGTGTACCGGCCCGTTACCTTCCAAATTGAATTTAACCGCATCCATTTCCGCAGCGAACGACGGGGCCGGGGGCAGGAGATGTACGATAATATCGAGCGGTTGGTTCAAGAGAAGGGGTTGCGAGCGCGGTTGGCCACCCAGAGCATTCTCACCGGACGATTAAAAATCGAAATGGGTTACTTCCCCGACACCGCCATCGAGCGAAAAAACCGCGACCCCGATAGTTGGGAATTGCCGACCATTCCCTCTCCCTTATCCATGGCCAAGCAAGACATCCAGGAACTTCCCTTGAATGAAATTGTGCAGGAGGCTTACCGCGCCTTGAAAAACATGGCCGACCTGCTTGATCCGGAGAAAACCGGGCAAACCGTGGCGAACCTGAATCGAACCCTCTCGGATATCGATCAACTATTGAATCTGTTAAAGACCAGCATTGAACCGGTTACGACGGAGGGCGTCGGGGTGATGCAGGATATGCGCAGAACGTTCCAGGATACGCAAGCCCTGCTGGTCGAGGTGGACAAAAACATGCGGCCGCTGCTTGAAAACATGGCCGGAACCTCCGAACGCATAAACATCATGCTTGACCCCAAAGCGCCCATGCGGGGCGAAATCACCCAATTGCTCGGGGAAATGCGCGAAACCAGCCGGTCCATCCGGCTGTTCATGGAACATCTGGAACAGCAACCCGAGTCCCTGTTGCGGGGAAGAAGATAATCAACCGTTGCCGACATAAGGAATCCATTATGAACTCATTTCAGATGATTACACGAAGCAAGACAAACAACCGGGTAGCGCGTCCAGGCAAACGATATGACCTGGTTCTAGCGGGAACCGCACTTGTCGTGGCCTGCCTGTTAACCGGTTGCGCCCGGTCGCCGGCATCGCGACATTATGTGTTCGCCCCCCGCGAGGGATGGCAGCAAGTGGCAGTTCGGGACAGCGTGTCCAGCGACTACACCATACGTTTTGCTCTGGTAAAGTTGCCCGCCTACCTTGACCGGCCGCATATTGTTACCCGGACATCTGATAACGAAATTGTGTTGGATAAATTTAACCGATGGGGCATGTCGTTGAGTCAAACCGTGACCGAATTACTTGGCGGGACGATTGCCCGGCAATTAACCAATGCTTACGTGGATGTCATCACCGCGACATCCAGCCGACAATCCGGTTATCTCGTTCAGGCGGACATTGTCCGGCTGGATGGATTTATCGGCGGGCCGGTTGAGTTGATCGCCCAGTGGCAGGTGACCCGCGGCGGCTCCGATCCCGTGGTACTGATCCAGCGGTTAAGCCGGTTTGAAGTCGGATCCACAGAGAAAAACATCGCGGCCTATGTGGAGGCGGTCCGCGAACTGGTCGCCCGGATGGGCGAGGAAATCGCCGACATCATTGAGCAGGATCGTGAGACCCTTACGCCATAACCCTGGCTCGGCAATCCGACTCATTAGGCAACGCTGCATGCGCCATGCATGGCCGTGTTTGGTCGCATTATCACTGTTCCCCGCGCTATCAGCGGCTTCGGAAGTCGTAATTCTTTTGCATGGACTAGCCCGTTCGGATCGATCCATGGCGCGGATGGCTGAGGCATTGCATGACGAGGGCTACGCGGTGCTGAATGTCGATTATCCTTCCCGCGAGGCGGAAATCGAGTCCCTGGCCGATACGGTCATCCGGCAAGCGTTGACGGATGAACAGGTGATGAGGGCCGATAAAATTCATTTTGTCACCCATTCCATGGGCGGTATTCTGGTTCGCCAGTTTCTGGCGACGAACGTCATCGAGCGACTGGGACGGGTCGTCATGCTGGGACCGCCCAACCGTGGCAGCGAGGTGGTTGACCAGATGGGTGATTATCAGCTTTTCGCCGCCATAAACGGCCCGGCCGGCAAACAACTCGGAACCGGAACGAATTCCGTTCCCAACCGGCTCGGCCCGGTACGCTTCGAGCTTGGCGTCATCGCCGGTAACCGCTCCATCAATTGGATCAACAGCCTCATGATTGACGGCCCGGATGATGGAAAGGTCTCGGTCACCTCCACGAAAGTTGAGGGGATGAAGCAACATCGCGTTCTTCCCGTCACCCACCCGTACTTGATGAAAAATGCCCAGGTGATCCAGGAGACCCTATGCTTTTTGAGAACCGGCCGATTTTGCACGGTGCCGTCAGAAGGTGCGGACGACCAGGCCGGATCCAGCCGGGAACAATGAACCTACACGGAACGGATGAATTACAACGTATGTGGATATCCAGCGTGTGACGTTTTGCCAGAAAGACGATCCTTGAAGTACATAACCCCATGAAACTAACCTTTACCTGGTCCGTGCCCGTTCTGCTGGCCGGCTTGTTTTTCGCGGTTTCCTTGTCGCCATCGCTCGTACCTCGCCCGGTTCCCGTCCAGGGCCTCCTGTCCGGACTGTCGATGGCCGCCGGCTATGGAGCCGGCGTATTTCTGGTCTGGGTTTGGAGTTTTCTGCAATTGCCCCTGCCATCAACCCGTTGGAAACGGCGTTTCGGGACGCTTTGCGCCCTGCTGTGCGCGGGAATCATCGTCGTATTTTTATGGCGGGCGGCCGGATGGCAGGACACGCTGCGGAGCGTGATGGGTATGGAACCCGTAGCCCGCACGGGATCGCTGCTGCTTGCGGCATGCACGGCAGCGGTATTCATCGTGGTCATGGTTCTCGCCCGGCTTTTCCGACGGCTGTTTCGCATGATCTCGTCCAGGCTCTATCGCATCTTGCCGGGTCGCATTTCGCTCCTGGTCGGCCTGACCATCGCGGCCATGATTTTCTGGACCGCCGTGAACGGCCTGTTGGTGCGAACCGTGCTTCGGATAGCTGATCGCTCGTTTCAGGAACTCGATGCCTGGATGGACGATGATCTGGCGCCACCGGATTCCGCGGTCGGCGTGGGTGGCCATGAATCCCAAATCAACTGGAAGGATCTGGGCCGGATGGGCCGCGCGTTTGTGGCCACAGGGCCGACGGCGGCGGACTTGCAGGCGTTTTTCGGTGAACCCATGCCGTCGCCCATCCGGGTGTATGTCGGCTTAAACTCAGCGCCTACCGCGGAAGAACGCGCGGAGCTGGCATTACGCGAACTGATCCGTGTCGGCGGCTTCGAGCGTCCAGTACTCCTCCTGGTAACGCCGACCGGAACCGGGTGGGTCGACCCGGCGGCCCTGGACACCGTCGAGTATCTCCACCGGGGAAATATTGCCACCGTGGCCGCGCAATACTCGTATTTAAACAGTCCGCTCGCCTTGTTGACCGAGGCCGCGTACGGCATGGAAATGGCGCGAACCTTATTCGCCAAAATTTACGGTTACTGGCGAAATCTTCCGCCGGAAACCCGGCCCCGGCTTTATCTGCACGGCCTGAGCCTGGGGGCCTTAAACTCCGATCAGTCCTTTAACCTCTATGACATTATCGATGACCCATTCCATGGAGCCTTATGGAGCGGACCGCCCTTTCGCACCGAAAGCTGGCGCCGGATGACCGCCCAGCGAGATCCAGGGACACCCGCGTGGTTGCCGCAATTCCGCGGCGGCAACGTCGTTCGCTTCATGAATCAGCATGGTTTGCCGGACAGCTCGGCCCCGTGGGGATCATTTCGCATTCTTTTTCTTCAGCACGGAAGCGACCCGATTACCTTCTTTGACCCGGCCTCCGCCTGGCGTGAACCGGATTGGTTGCAGGCGCCCCGCGCCCATGATGTCACCCCTGATTTGCGCTGGTTTCCCGTGGTGACCATGTTGCAACTGGCTGCCGACATGATGATCGGAACCGCACCGCCGGGATTCGGGCATGAGTATGCGCCTGCCGATTACATTGAGGCATGGCACGCACTCACCGAGCCGGCGGG
This sequence comes from uncultured Verrucomicrobiota bacterium, assembly GCA_937873455.1. Lineage (GTDB taxonomy): Bacteria > Verrucomicrobiota > Kiritimatiellia > CAIVKH01 > CAIVKH01 > CALMUP01. The sequence goes on along the minus strand of CALMYG010000024.1, from coordinate 472 downwards.
ATGGTCCCCGGAGGAACTTGAACGGTTAAAGGATGTCTTCAGCGAAAGCCGTGATGTCGGCGAACCGGAAATCGTCACGGTGGAGACCCTGTCCCGGCATGAGACCGTGGCGGAATTTCGCGGCACCAGCGACCACCGGTGCATGGGGCTGACATCCCGTTGCCCCGACGCATGCGGCCACTCGGGCACGCTGGCCACGTTCCGGATCGTCCACTACGTCAACCATGAAAAACTCGGTGAATTCGGCGACCCGAAAAGCGACGAATTCGCTTTTCTTGTCGAAGACAACAAGAAGAATCCCAAGGTAACCGAAGTCATTCGGCAAACGATAAGCGCCTTGTTGCCGGGCGATAACGTGCTGCTATCCTGGAACCATGACTACGTCACCAGAAACGGGAACTCCGCGCCGGAACGCCCGGTTATCCGGTTGGAGAAAATCGCTTCGGACGAAAGCCGGACCTTGCGCGATATG
>CALMYG010000023.1 GCA_937873455.1 uncultured Verrucomicrobiota bacterium | reverse complement strand
AGGGTCAAGGCGGGGTCGGCGACGCCGTTGATCAGGTAGTCGGTAGAGCCGGAATTGACGGCGGTGAAGTTGTTGGCGAGAGCCGCTCCCATGATGCCCCACAACGAAGCAAAGAGGATCACAAGAACGCGAATGTTCATGGTTATGTTCCTTGTTTATGGTTGTACGCCGCGTTGCCAGATGATCAGGCCGGGGCCTGATTCCCGGGCCGCGACGAAAGGCTGACCGTTGGCCCGGATGGCGATGGCCCGGTTATCCACGGTGCTATTGGTGGAAATGGTGGTTTTGCTCCACGAAGCGCCATTCCAATCGTAGAAGCCGAGCGGACGCGACGCATAGCCCAGAACGACCGACGGTTGGGCATTCAATCCATAAGCGACGCCGGCTCCGCTCGAAAACCCGAAGCTGCCGGCGGGGCCCACCTCAACCGTGCGCTGGACGAAGGATGAGCCGTTCCACTCCGAGAGGTATAACGCGGAACCGTCCACGTTCTGGTGGAGCACGGCGGGAAATCCGCCGGGCGTCCAGGTCAAATCCTTGGGACTTCCTACACTGCTGGCCGAGACCACGGTTTCCGTGAACCATTGGGCCGCGCCGCGATAGCGGTAGATGAGCGAATTCACGGCGCCGGTGGAAAGCAGAACCGTCGCGGGGCGTCCATTCGGCTGGATCTTGAACACGGAATTAAAGACGTACTGCGTGTACACGGTGTCGAAAGACCAGTTGAGTCCGTTGTCGGTGGTGGTGGCCATGCCGAGGATATTCACGGCGGGGTCGCGATACCCAACGGTAGGCACACCGCCGAGGCCAATGCCGAAACCGGTCGCGGCAAAGTTGAACGTGCCGGAGTTCCAGATCGTCCGGCGCGTCCAGACGCCGTTCGTCGAGCGAAAGGAGAAGTACATATTCTCATTGCCACCGCGGGTGTAGACCAGGGAAGGCTGTCCATTGGTGAGGTAGGCGAGATAGACGTTGATCCAGCCCGTGCCGTCCGGCCCCTGGGCTTCCTCGGTGCTCCACGCCGTGCCATCGAACACGGCGTAGGTGATGTTTCCCGGCGCGTTGTTGTTGATAAAGGCAAGCCCGAGCCGCCCATCCGGCGCTTCGGCGAAGTTGCCCAGGGTGATCGCGCCAGCCTGGATGTTGTTGGATATCCAAGCTGAATTGAATCCGACGCTGGCGGCGAGATAATCAATCTGCCGCTGCTGGTTCGAGACGGTGGCGATGAGTTGATCCAATCGGTCATGGATTTGCTGGAGCGTCTTCATTGTCGGCGCGGGGGCGCCGGGCGGGGTCAACGGTCCCTGGGAGTGGGCGGCGAGCGCCGATGCCAGCAGGAGCGTCAGGATGGCGATGATGTTATTCAAGGAAGTCCTTTCGTGTTCGTGGTGAAGCGGACGCGCTCACGGGTTGCGGATTACGCGGTAATAGCGAGTCGGCGCGCCGCCGACTCCGAATGTGGTGTAAAACTGATTTCCGGTCACCACCGTGGTGAGATTCGTCCACACCTGGGGCGTGGCAAGCAGGTTGGTGGTTCCTTGCAGTTGGTAGCGCTCGCCCTCTTCCGTTACGACAGTCACCAAAGCCGGCGCCTCCGGCGAGGGAAAGTTGCGAATGCCCGGCGCGAGGCCATTGACCACGCGCAGAAACTGAGTGGGAGCGAGGACGCGATCGGTGATGCGTATCTCGTCCATCAAGCCATTGAAATTGGCAAACGGATCGCTGGCAATTCCTCCAAGTGATATCTCATTGATAAGCGCAAACGGCGCCGGCACATAACCGAAAGGGATAAGCGAGTTGGAACTCATAAGCTGATAATCGATATAAAAAAGCAAGTTGGCATTATTCAGCACGAAGGCAACATGATGCCAGTGGCTTGGCGCAACCGGCGATGGGTCGATCGACAAGGTTGTGGTGGCGGTAACGCCCACATTCGTAGTTAAATCCGATTGAACAAACATGGCTAGTCGCGGACGGGGGTTCACGGCGCTCAAGAATGGAGTCAGAACGGTGCGAAAAGTTGGCGGCGGAGGATTTGTCCGTCGCGCATCCATAATTCGCATAGGGTAATCACGGCCATTAACCTTGATGAAGGCCTCGATGGTGACGGAGGCCGGATTGTTGGTTAACGCAAGCAAGGTCGGTTCAATAATGCGAACAACTCCCCCGGTCTTGCTGAATCGCAGGCTGTACACATTGGCATTGGTCAATAGTCCGTCCACAACGAGGCTTCCCGGGACGTCAGTTGAATAGCCGGATAGGCCGTCATCCTCCCCTGCATTCATATTAACGGCCAGGCCGTGCATCGACCGGCCGGAATAGTCGAGCACATTGGTTCCGACATCCTCAAACCGCCACCAGGCGCGTTGCGGCGAATTCTCGATGTTCAGCGTGCCGACCATGGCGACGTGATGCTGGCAATTGTAAAACAGGGTATTCGGCGCGTTGGTGGGCACTGTAAAGGTCAGCGTGCCGATCTGCGCGCCGTTGCCGGTGACGCCGTTGCTGTAAGCGTTGGCGGCGGTGGTCCCGGCAACGGTTTTGATCCAGAACGGATGCTCGGGGGCATTGATGTTGAAGGTGTAGGCCCGGCCCCGATACAGGGTCAGCGTGGGATCAGCGATACCGTTGATCAGATAGTCGCTCGCGCCCGAATTAACGACGGTAAAGGAATTGGCGTGGGCTGATCCGATGGCGCCCAGCACGAGACCGCACAGTATTAGCAAGTTGCGTAAATGCATCATTTTGCCCTGCGGGTCACGGTATGGAATCGAGCCGGCAGACCGGCCTCAATCGCTACCACTCGAAATTCCCCCACGGTTCATATTGAATTGCCGACATGTCGCCTATGGGACCTTCCTGGTTGCCGGCGAGAATAAAATAGCCATCCGTGCCGTTGCCGCGCGTGCTGTTTTTGATGATGAGGTTGTCGGTCCCGATAATAAAAAACCCGTGGTCCAGGTTGTTGTTCGCGTGATTGGACTCTATGCGCACCCCGGAGCCCGCCTGGATTCGGATACCGTTCTCGGCGTTGCCTTCGCAGAGATTGCCGATAACGTGGCTATCGCTACCGGCGAGGATGCCGTCCGTTCCGTTGTTCCGCGCAGTGTTGTCACGAATGATAGTGCCTCGCGCGCCCCAGATTCCAATCTGTCCATTGCCCGACACCGTGCATTGCCGGACTTCGCCGCCGTCGCTCAAAAAGTAATAGATACCATACCGTTGATTGGCGCTGGCGGTGGAGTTAACAATGACAATGTTCTCGCCGGTAACATTGAAGCCGTCGAACGCATGCCCTTTGGCCACGCAGTTTTCGATTCGCGAGTGAGAACCGGCGCCCATGCCGAAGTTGCCATTGTCAACCGCCGTGGAATTGAGAATGATGGATTGCCCGCCCACAAAGATTCCCGTGTTTCCGTTCGTCACGGTCGTGCAATCGCGGACGAGATTGCCCTCCCCCCCGACAATGCCGTTGACGACGTTGCGGGTGGCCGAGCACGCGATGATCATGCAACCCGCGCCGGTTAGAATGCCGGACTGAATATTATCGGAAGCGCGCAACTGTTCGAGCAAGCTGTTTCTTGCATTGAACATGTTGACGCCTTGCCCCAACCAACCGCGAACGGTTCCGTTCCGGATCGTAATGTTGGATCGCACGCCATCCGCGCGTATCCCGGACGTGAAAGAAGGCGTCGCGGCCGCGAGTTCAAACCCCATGAGGTCCAGCGTCACGCCGCTGGCCTGGATCACAATCCCCGTGGGTCCGGCAAGGTTTCCGGTCAGATAGTAGGAACCCGGCTGGGTGATGGTGTAGGGCAAGCTGGTGATCGCCGTGCGCGGCTCGATCTGCTCCAGCGTCTTCATCGTCGGCGCGGGCGCGCCAGGCGGGGTCAGCGGGCCCTGGGCGAAGGCGGAGGCAACAACGCAGAAGCCCGCTAACTCCATCGCGAAAACGGAATTAATTTTCATGGCATTTTCTCCCTGTGTTCGCTGCGTCCTTCTGTTCATCCATTTCTAAGGCGCGAGCGGTACGAGGGCTCTGGCCCGGTAGAACCGCGTGGTGGCGGCGGGGTCGGACACGAGGCCGGTGAGGGTCGGGCCGGCACCGGGCGGCAACACGCCGAGGCCGCTGTCGGACCAGACCGCGCTGTTGTCCGCCATGGTGGCCTGCTCGAGACGATAGGTGCGGGTCGGTTCGACCGTCCAGGTCACGGCGTTGGTGGTGATGGCGCGGTTGAGGGCGGTGATTTCCAGCAGGCTGGTTCCGTCGGTCGGATCGGTGTCGGCGAGAAACTCGTCCTTGTCACCGGAGCCATCGCCGTCGAAGTCGCCACCGGCGGTGAGGTTGGTCAGGTTGCCGGTCGTGGCATATTCGTAGGCGTCGGGAATGCCGTCGCCGTCGGAGTCGGGTCCCCAGTCGAGGTAATCGGTTTGCACATGAGCCTGGCTGTTGCTCAAGCTGATCCATCCGACATTTGCGCCGTAGGCAAAGCCGCTGAGCTTGCCGGTGACGAGGTCCACCCGCGCATTGCCGTTGGTCTCGAAGTTGATCCAGCCAATGTTCGCGCCGTAGGCCATGCCGCGCAGATAGCCTCCGGGCAGGACAAGGTTCACGCCCCAGTCGGTGGCGGAATTGTTGGCGTAGCTGTAGCCGTTGGTCGGGGTACCCGAACCGAGGCTGATCCATCCGGTATTCGCGCTCCACACGTAGCCGGTCGAGAAATACAGGCCGATTTTCGCCCCGTTGGCGACATCGCCGCGAAAATTCAGCCAGCCGATATTCGCCCCGTAGGCATGGCGGTGGGTGGTGTTGATCGAGGTGGCGGCTGAGCCGGCCAGCATGCCGGCCCAGCAAATCAAAGTAACAAGAATCTTTGTCGTTGTTTTCATGCGCGTGAACTCCTTGGGGTTTAATAGGCGAAATTGGCCCAGGCATCGGCGGTGAAACCGCTACCCGGGAAGAATAGAATGCTCGCATCATGGTTTCCGGGACCGATGCCATACTGGGGTCCCGTCGAAAAACTGACGGTATTGCGGACCACCCAGTTCTGGAGACCCATGACGGCCAGTCCGTGTTGATGGGCTCCGCTCATGTCATTGCGGTCAATCCGGTTGCGATGTCCCGAAACAAAAATGTCGTCGCCAGTTCCCGGGGCAGTCTGCCGCGTGGCATTGACGTGATTGTGTTCAATGCGATTCTGGTCCCCGGTTGCCCAGATGCCGAACTGTTGGTTCTCCATCACATTGTTATTCCTCAAGACATTATTGTTTCCGGCTACATTGATGCCGAATAGGGCATTTTCGCTGACTTGGTTCCGGTCCATCGCGTTGCGATGGTTGACATACATACCACCGTCCCCGTTTCTGGACACCACGTTGTCGGCAAGCTGGTTTTCGTCATCGACCCAGATTCCCGTCAGGGTATTGCCATGGGCCGTATTCGCGCGCAGGATGTTGCCGCTGTTGCCACGGATGCCGTGAGCGCCGTTGTCGGCGATGGTGCTTTCGGAAACATTGGACCCGTTTCCGATCTGGATGCCGTTGCCGGTGTTGCCGGTTGCGGTGCAGCGCATGATGGAGTTGGCATAAAAAGCGCGAATCCCGACACTGTTGCCGATGGCGGTGGAGTCGCGGATAATGCCTGTTTCATTGAGGACGAAGCCATCGTTGGCGTTGCCAAACGCGACCGAATCGCTGACGGCGCTGCCGGCGCCGGCAATAATGCCGCCGGCGTTCTGTACGGCGGAGCAGGCTTCGATCACACAGGGGCCGGATGCGTTGATGCCAAAGCCAACATTCAGAATCGCCGTGCTGTTGCGAATGGTGCTGCCGGCCTCAAGGCCGAAGCCGGCGGCGCCGGTGTTGGCGCGGGCGACACTATCCCCCACCACCGAACCCGGACCCACGGACATGCCGCCAAGCTGGTTGGCGTGGGCGATGACATGGCTTATGCGGGCTCCGGCCCCGGCCAGGAGTCCGGCGCCGAGGTTTTCCGTCACCTGCACGTTTTCAACCCGAACGGCGGTGGCGCCGTTGGCTTCAATTCCATGCTGGCCCCACTCGCGAATGCTTCCGTTACGGATCTCGATGGCATCATAGAAGCCTTGGACGCGGATGCCGGAAAGGGTCCCCGGCCCCCCTTGCAGGGTGAAGCCGCCGAGGTCGATGTAGACGTGGTCGGCGCGAATCACAATCCCGGTGGGCGAAACGGCATCCAGGTTGCCGGTCAGGTAATACGAGCCGCTGTTGGTGATGACAAACGGCAGGGTTTCGATCGGGATCCGCGGCTCAATTTGTTGCAAGGTCTTCATGCCCGGGGCCGGGGGGGCGGCAGGAACGAGCGGACCTTGGGCGTGGGCGGTGGCCATCATGCACCCCGCGAAGGTCACGACCAAAAGAAAACGATTCATTTTCATGTTATCCTCCTTTTTCGCTGTCTTTGGATTATCGCAAATAGTTGGCCCGGGCGTGAGCCGCGATCCCAGTTGCAGAAAGGGAAGCCGTGCTCGTTACGATGGGTCCATAGGTGTCGTTGGTCGACAAGCTATAGCCAAGAAAGCTTCCGCTCATGGTGTTGTTAAAGATAAAGTTGCGGGGACCGGTACTCACCATGCCGGGGGGAGGTATTGGGTTCCCGGTGGCGGACGTTGAAAATATGTGATTGTCTTCGATGCGCCCATGGCCGCCTAACATTAAGATGGCGTTGCGAGAAGAATCCACCACTTGGTTGCGCAAGACCACATTCCCGTTAATCAACGACGCTGTCCCGTCAAATCGAATTCCGTACTCGCCTCGTTCAATGAGATTATCCAGAACCTGATTGCCATAAACCTGGCCGCTACCTCCTAAAAAAATGATCCCATTACCGCCACTCGTGGAAGAACATTGTATCTGACAGGACTGAACGCGGTTACCGGACACACTTCCATTCGAGCCATCCAGAATGATGCCGTTAAAGACATTGTACATAATCAAGGATTCAAACAAGGAGCGGTTGATCGAACAACTGTTGATGCCATTAACAAAATCACGGATGGTTCCGTTGCGGATGATAATGCCCCGAAACAAACCGGTCGCGCAGATCAAGATGCCGGAGTTTCCGCCAGATGGACCCGTGCCGCTAAGGGCGAATCCGTTGAAGTCGATGGCCACATTATCTGTTTGGATGGAGATGCCCATACCCGTTGAACTCAAGTTTGCCGCGAGATAATACGACCCCGGCTGGGTGATGGTGAATGGCACATTCGTGATCGGGGTCCGGGGCTCGATCTGCTGAAGGGTCTTCATCGTCGGCGCGGGCGCGCCGGGCGGGGTGAGCGGACCTTGAGCGAAGGCCGTTGAAGCGATGAACATCGCGAATAGCGGGAGACGTGATAGGTTTGGTATGGTGGGTGATCGCTTCATGTGAGTCTCCGCTTTACCGCGAAAAATTAGCCCTGACGTGTGATGCCGCCCCCGTGACGGCCAGCGCTCCGGTGTTGGTTACGATCGGACCATAGACATCAAGGGCGCCTAACACATAATTGGTGGTGTTGCCCGCGGAGGTGTTGCTGAAGATGAAGTTGCTGGCGAACGGGTTTTGACTGATGATCCCATAGGACACGGGGGCGGTCTGGCTTGTAACATGATTGTTTTCCACGCGTGTCGAGGCCGCCTGAAAAAGCCAGAGACCATGGGATCGGTTGCGCGAAATGGTGTTGTGCGTGATGACGTTTCCCTGGCCTATGGCGACCGTGACGCCATATTGATTCCCCACGATCGAGCAATGGCTGATGGTGTTACCAACGTTGCCCGAGCCTTCGTTTACAATATAGATGCCGTGCTGCCCATTGTCGCCGGCGACACAGCGGGTGATCATATTGCCGCCGCTGAACGACCCGCTGGGGAAAAAAATCCCGTTACCCATGTTCGTCCAAACATGAATATTCTCAATCCATGCCCCCTGAATCTGCGACGCAAGAATGCCGTGATCAAATTGCGTGATGATGCCGTTCTGAACCACCACGTTCTGAAGACGCTGGTTGTTAGTATTGAGAATATAGACCCCATGATAACTCTGTAGACCGGACCCTTCGATCCTGAATCCCATCAGGTCAAGGGTCACATTATTGGCCTGCACCCACACGCCATGCCCGGTACTGGACAAATTTCCCGCGAGATAATACGACCCGGGATTGGAAATGATATACGGCAGGTTGGTGATTGGTGTGCGCGGTTCGATCTGCTGAAGGGTGATCATCGTCGGCGCGGGCGCGCCGGGCGGCTCGAGCGGGCCCTGGGCCAAGGACGTTGAAACTACAGTCGCGAAAAGCGCGAACAAAAGGGAGCGTGATACTGTATACATGGTTCGTGATCTTCTCATGGTTTACGAACGCACCGGAAGCCGATGGTGTCGTTTTCCTCGGCGGGACCGATACTGCCGCGCGCGCTGACCATTTGCCGTTTGACGTTGGCCTGGTCGATGGGTCCGGTGCGCCAGCTACCGCCGCGCACGACTTTCTGCGAACCGGTGGCAGGTCCAACCGGATTGGTTTTGTTGCCGGCGCTGTAGACATTGGCATGCCAATCCCAGCACCACTCACTGACATTGCCGCTCATGTCGAAAATGCCATAGCCGTTGGGGTCGAACGAGCGGACCGGTAGGGTTCGGGGATCAGGGCCGGAAGTGGCGGGATGATCACCCAACGTTGGGCTGATGTCGTAGGGATAAAATACATTGGTTCCGTTGTTGCCATCGCTGAAATAGTTGGCCTGGGCGTGGCTAATCGTGTTGAAGCCCCAGGGAAACATCTTGTTTTGGCGTCCACCCCGGGCGGCTTTTTCCCATTCAGCCTCGGTGGGCAGGCGGTAGCCGTTGGCGAATCCATTGATAACGACGTTGGTGAATTCGCCCTGCTGGTACGTTCCAAACCCCACAAGGTAAACCGGGAAAAGACCCTCTTTTTCACTGCGGGCGTTACACCATTTAATGGCGTCAAACCAGTTGATCTCGGTGACCGGGTGGCTGGCTGCTTTGGCGGCTCCGGCGTTGGAGAAGGTGTAGCTGTTGTTGGTGGCCCACTGGTAGACCTCCTGCCAGTGGGCCAGGGTGACCTCGGTGGCATCGATCCAGAAACTGTCGATATGATTGGTATGCACCGGGGTGGCATTGGGGTTGATGCCGGTCGTGTCGCCCATCACGAAATCCCCGCCCTCCACCCAGGCCATGTTGAGGGGCGGTTGGGCGGTGGTACGCACCACCCGGAAGAAGCGCGGGATGTCCACGCTCCAGTTGGTGCGCCCGTTGGCATCCACGGTGGCGAGATTGTCCAGGGTGCGGTACCAGGGGCCGTCGGCTTGCGGAGCCCATTCGATCCCGAAGATCGGCGGATCGCCGATCATGACGGGCTCGTTCCATGACAGAATTCCGTGGCCTTCCAGACCATCGATGACAGTTTGCGCCGACGTGAAGGCAGGCGACATCAGGCTGGCAACGATAATGGCGAAGAGTGCTCGTTTGATCATGACGTCCTTGCGTGGTTGTGTTTCCTTGTTCCAATCATTGGAACTTTTTTGATGTAGGTTTTCCAATCATTGGAACTTTTTAATAAATGATGTTCCCCAGCGGGTTCACGCCCACGGTTACGTCCTGGATCGGGGCGGAGGGGTTGGTTCCGGTGAAGTCGATGAAGGGAGTCTGGGGCCCCCCGTACACATTTTTCGCCAAGGCGTTGTTGTTGCCGGCAAGTTCGATGCCAACCGCGTTGTTGACGCACCGGTTGTCATCGAGAAAATGGTTGTCGCCCTCGACCCGGATGCCGGCGGCGGCATTGCCGGCGACGACGTTGCCGACGATGGAGATGGACTGGCCGGCCGAGACGATGCCCGACCCGCCGTTGCGGGCGACCGACATGCCGGTGATGAGCCCGGCGTTGATTTCCGGATGGGCGATGACGATGCCGTGCGCGCCGCTGTCATCGCAGTCGCCGCCGCGTAGGGTGATGGAACCCTTTCCGGTACCCGTCGCCCCGGTGACGACGATACCGCTGAAATCATTGTGGCTGGCCTGGCTGTTGTACCAGGAAAGCGAAGCGACGGATCCAGGATGGGTGGTTTCGAGGTGAAGTCCACTCTGGGTATTGCCGTTAAGCTGGGAGTCCTGAACGATCACCCGGCATTCCGCGTCGTCTTCCGAGGAAGAAATGTGCACGCCGTTGCCGCCGTTGTTTACAAACACGGTGCGCTTCAGCAGGGTGACGTGACCGGGCTTGGTATGTTTCTTACCGTCGCCTTTGAGTCCGTCCTTGCCGTTGCCGCGCACCACAGAGTCTTCGATGTGCGGCGTGACGCCCTCGAGGAGGAGGCCTTCCTCGCCATTATCGGATATATGACTGCTACGCCATGTTCCCGTGGAGGGTCTAAAGACGGCTCCGCCTTTCACCTTGGCGCCCGCTCCGGTGTTTTTTTCCACCGCGCAATCGGTGAAGACCACACGGACATCGCTGGCCAGCGAAGGGGCATGCAGATCGACCCCGGCGACACCATTGTTCTCGAAGCGGGACCGGGTGGCGGTGAAATCCATTTCGACCGGATCCACGGTCACCATCAACACGCCGTTGCCGGTGTTATTTTCGATTACCGCGTCCTCCAGCTTGATGCGCGGCGATTCGTCGGGATTCAGCGACGTCCACTTGATGCCATCGCCGGTATTGCCGGAAACGACACCGGCAAACTCCACGTCGCAATCTCCCTCAAGCACGATTCCGCCCGCGCCGTTGTTACGGGCGGAGGAGGAGCCGGGGTTTTTCTTCACCACGATGCCGATGCCGGGTATCGGTTTGGAGTTAAACACACCCGCGCCCCCGTTGTTGTTGAAGGTCACGCCAGCCATGTCGCATTGGACGGGGGAGGAGCTGACACCGGAAATATGCAAGCCGTCGCCGGTGTTGCCGGAGCTGTCGCAGGCGTCAAGCTTCAAGCGGAGGCCATCGGTGGGGGTGGCCGGCGACCAGCGGATTCCATGACCGGTGTTTTCACGGATGACCCCGGACAACTCGATGTCCATGTCGCCCTCGATGACCACTCCGCCGCCGCCGTTGCGATGACTGTACAAATTGTTCGGGTGCTTCTTCACCACAATGCCGATCCCGGGAACGGGATTGCCCATGTACACGCCGGGGCCGCCGTTGTTTTCGGTGTGCAGGCCCATGATTTCGCCGGAGCTGATGCGGACGCCCGCGCCGGCATTGTTGAAGACATGGACGTCTTCGATCACGGCATGCTTGGTGTTGCGCAGGTCAATCCCGTCCTGTCCCGAGGAACCGAGGCCGATCACTTTGATCTTGCGATTGGTTCCGGCGGTGTTCGCGGCAATCAGCGTTCCGCTGGCCGGGTTACCGGTGATGACAAAACCCCGCCCGTCGAGGATGACATCCGACGCGGTGATCACAATGGCGCTACCCGTGGTGCTATGATGCAGGTTGCGGCTTAGATGGTAGGGGCCGGGCTGGCTGATGGTAAAAGGAACCGCATCTACGGGTGTGCTTGGTTCGATTTGCTGGAGCGTTCGCATGGACGGGATGGGCGCTCCGGAAGGATCCAAAGAACCCTGGGCAAACACGGGGGCGCTGGCGCACCACCCAATGGCCGTCATTACGACCACGCACGATATCTTATGCATAAATCCTCCCTATATATGAGTAATGGAATACCCGATTCGAGGGGTGAAGTAAATTCCGTAATTGGTTACGGTTTCCGGGGGGTCGCCTACGGTGAACCGATACCCATGCGCAGGAGGGTGAGCAGCCCGATTACCGCTACATCGGTGCGGAGGGCGCGAGGGCCAAGGCTGATCGGAATAAAGCCATGGTCGGCAAAGGTCGCCATTTCCGGCGAGGACCAGCCGCCCTCCGGCCCGACAGCTACCACCGCACGATTCCGGCCGCCCAACCTGGCGCACGCCTCGGTTATCGCGGTCGCCGGGCCGGGGTGGGCGATGAAGCGGGCGGCATGCGGGGCAATCGCCGGCAGTTCTTGTTCAGCGGCCTGCTGAAAGGTTTTGAACACCCGTACGCTCGGCAGGCGGGTGTCGCGTGCTTGCTCCAGACCTTTGATAAGCCGGGTGCGAATCAGTTCGGGTTGAAGCGCGTGACTGTCAAAATAACACCGCTCGACCCGTTCCGCGCCGATGATGGAAATACTGCCGACCCCCACGGACGCCAGGGGCGCCCACAGGCGCTTCATTACTTTCGGGCGCGGCATGGCGAGGATGAGGTCGACCGGGGGCAGCGGCGGGGGCTCTCCGACTGGTTGCGTGATGCGTACACCGTCAGGATCAACCGCGAGAATACTCGCGATTCCGAGCGGGCCATCCACGCGGCCCGCGCACAGGGTATCGCCCGGTTGTTTCTTCAATACGCGGACAATGTGACGCGCCGCTTCATCGCGCAGAAGAACCGAGCCGTCGGGCTGGATGTCCGTCTCGGAAAACAGCACGCAATTCATGGTACGGCTAGGCGATGCGTTTGAATACTTCGTTGAGGCTGCCGCGCCGGTAGCCCTGCAAGTCGAGCGCGGTATAACGGTAGCCACATTCCTTCATCAGGGCCACGATGCGTTCGCGCATATCCGGGTCGGCGGCCCGGGTGATTTGATCCGCCGGGAGCTCGATGCGGGCGACGTCGTGATGCACCCGGACGCGGAGGCTGGAAAAGCCGAGGTCGCGCAATCCGTTTTCCGCCTGCTCGACTTGGGCGAGCGCTTCGCGGGTGATTTCAATGCCGTAGGGGAAGCGGGAGGCCAGACAGGAAAACGCCGGTTTGTCGTGGGTTTTCAGGCCGATCAGGCGGGAGGCCTCCCGGATATCCGCCTTGGTAAAGCCCAGCTCCTGCAAGGGGCTTTCCACCCGCTTTTCCTGGGCGGCTTTGCGCCCGGGGCGGTGATCCTTCAGGTCGTCCGCGTTGGTGCCGTCCAGAATGTGGTCGTAGCCTTCATGGTCGGCAATCTCCCGGAGCAGGCCGTACAACTCCGTCTTGCAGTGGTAACAGCGGCTGGAAGGGTTGTTCGCATAATTCGGGTTGGCCAATTCGTTGGAGGCAATCAGGCGGTGGCGGATGCCGATTTCCGCGGCCAATTCGCGGGCTTCGGCCAATTCACGGGCGGGGAAAGAGGGGGACGTCGCGGTAACGGCCAGTGCGCAATCGCCGAGAACCCGCTGGGCCATCGCAGCCAGGAAGGTGCTGTCCACCCCGGCGCTGAAAGCGACGATGACCGAACCCATCGCGGCCAGCCGTTCTTTCAGTTGTTCGACTTTCTCCGCCGGTTCCGGGGGCCAATCCACGGCGGCCAGTTGTTGTTCTTCGTTACGCATACCCGTTACTATACCGTTCAATTCGCGCCATGCCCACCGGAATCCACTCCAAGCCGGGGTCAACGCTTAAGCATTAAGCGATGTGCCCTCCCGGCAAATATCCGCCGTCTCGCAGCTTATATTTAATGCTTAAGCGTTGACCCCTGTTTGGTTATAGGCGTAACTGCTGGCCTTGGACCATTTCCTTAAACAAGCCTTCGGTGGCGACCAGTTCGTCGTAGGCGCCGTCTTGAACAATGAAACCCCGGTCGACTACGAGGATGCGGTCGCAGGTTTTTACCGTGGCGAGGCGATGGGCGATGAAGATGGCGGTCCGCCCCGCACTTTCGTTTTCAAGCGATTGCTGGATCAAGCGCTCGCTGACCGTATCGAGGGCGCTGGTGGCTTCATCGAATACCAGAATCGATGGCGCCATAAGCAATACGCGGGCGATGGCCAAGCGCTGGCGCTGGCCCCCGCTCAAGGTGGAACCGCCTTCTCCGACGACTTCGTCGAGTTGCCGGGGCAGGTCGCGAATAAACTCCCAGGCGTGGGCGCGCTCGCTCGCGCGAATGATTTCCGAATCGCTGGCGTCGGGGCGAGCGACGCGTATGTTGTCGCGCACGGTGGTCCGGAAGATGAAGGGATCCTGGGGAACGATGCCAATGTTTCTGCGCACGTCGGACCCCCGGCATTTCCGTAAATCGACGCCGCCGAGAACGACTTCCCCTTCCTGGGGGTCGTACAGGCGCAGGAGCAATTGAACAATCGTGCTTTTCCCGGCGCCCGATGGCCCGACCAGCGCGATCCGTTGTCCCGGCGGAATGACCAGGTTGATGTGTCGGAGGGCGGGCTCGCGCTCCTCTTCATACCGGAAGGTAACGTCGCGGAATACGATGTCACCTTCCCGGGGCGGATCGACGACTTTCTCCGGGCGCGGATCGGGGGTGGAGCTGGCGGTTTTGAGCACATGGCCGATGCGATCCAGCGAGGCTTGTGCGCCGCCGAACAAGGTGACGGATGTAAACAACGAGGACAGCGGTCCGAGAATGCCGTTAAAGGCGACCAAATAGGCGGCGATGACCCCTTCGTCGGCATGTCCGCCGAGGTATCGCCAGCCGGCCGCGATCAACAGGATGGAATAGGCGACATACGAAACGGTTTCCTGTTTCATGTATTGGATGTGGGCCTTGATGTCGCGCTCATAACTTTTGCGCCCGATGGTGGTCGCTTCGCGCTCAAAGATTTCCGCGATGCGTTCTTCCATTGCGTAGAGTTTGACCGCGCGGTTCCCGCGCAACATATCCGCGGCGTGGCCGGCGACATCGCCTTCGGCGGCCTGGTAGTCGCGGTGCAACTCGCGCATGCGCCGCCTGGCCTGGTTCATGACGACGACATTGCCGAGCGCGGTCAGGAGCAGCACGCCGGTCAGCACCGGATCCCACATGCCAAGCAGCGAGAGGGTGGCGACGAGGGTGAATACCGCGCCGGGCACGCTCATCGAGGTGTGCTGGTAGAAGTGAACGATCTGGGCCAGGGGAGAACCGAACAGGTAGTTAAATAGTTCGCCGGAGGGATGCTTGCCGTGAAAGCGCAGGCACAGGTGATTTACCCGCCGGAAGAAAAAGCTGCGCATGATAAACAGGACGCGCTCCCGCACATGGGTGAAGAGGCGGTACCCGGGGTGCCAAGCCAGCATGCGGCCGAAGGTGGATACAATAAAGTAAATCGCGGCGAGCAAGGCGAGCCGGACCATCTTGTCGTGCCAGGACAATTCCGGCGGCTTGAGAATATCGCTGATCAACCACTTTGGCGTGAGGTTTTGCAGGGCGACGGCCACGCCATGAATGGCATTCAGGGCCATGGCGCCCAGCAAATAGGGCATCCAGGGGCGGAGCAGGGGAATCGCCAGGGTTTTGGCGGTCACCTGGTCGGCGGCGGCAATGGCCTGCTCAATCAGCGCTTCGGACTCGCGCACGCGCGGATGGTTTTTCATTCGAACAAACTCATCTGGTTCGGGTGCGCCTTATCTTTTTTCACGCGGGCCTGGGCGAGTTTTGGTTTCCCGCTTTCCTCAAATTCTCCTTCCTCGAGGTTGGCGAGAATTTCGCGGGCGCGCTGGATGACTTCCGGAGGCAACCCGGCCAGGCGCGCGACCTGGATGCCGTAACTCTTGTCCGCCGCGCCGGGCACGATTTTGCGGAGGAAGGCGATGCGATCACCGCTTTCTTTTACCAGGACGTTGTAATTTTTCACGCCGGGCAAGGTCAGGGCCAGGTCGGTGAGTTCGTGGTAGTGGGTGGCGAACAAGGTGCGGGCCTTGCTTTCCGGGTGGTTGTGCAGGTATTCGGCGACCGACCAGGCAATGCTGATACCGTCGAACGTGCTGGTGCCGCGGCCGATTTCATCCAGGACGACCAGGCTGCGCGGCGTGGCGTTGTTGAGGATGTTGGCGGTTTCCTGCATTTCGACCATGAAGGTGCTGCGCCCGCGGGCGAGGTCATCGCTGGCCCCGACCCGGGTGAACACGCGGTCGGTCTCGGAAAGGTCCGCCTCGGCGGCGGGTACAAAGGAACCGAGATGGGCCATGACGACTATGACCGCAACCTGCCGGATGTAGGTGGATTTACCGGCCATATTCGGGCCGGTAATGATGATGACCTGGTTACGGTCGCCATCAAGCAGGGTGTCGTTGGGCACGAACCGTTCGGCTTGGGGCAAGGTTTCGATGACCGGATGCCGGCCGTCTTTGATCGCGATGCGTCCTTCGCGGTTGAAGCGGGGCCGCACATAGCGCAGGGCGGATGCCCGGTCAGCCAGCGCGGCCAGCACATCGAGCTGGGCCACCGCTTCGGCGGTGGCCTGAATGGCGGCGGTGTGCTCGATCACGTTTCCCCGCAATTCGGTGAACAGTTCGTTCTCGAGATCGATGGAGCGTTCCTGCGCGCCGAGAATCTTGTTTTCGTATTCCTTCAGTTCGGGGGTGATGAACCGTTCGGCATTGACCAGGGTTTGTTTGCGCTGGTAGTCGGCCGGGGCTTGATCGGCGTAGGACTTGCTGATTTCGATGTAGTAGCCGAAGACCTTGTTATGGCGGACCTTCAAGGTTTTGATGCCGGTGCGTTCCTGTTCGCGGGTTTGCATTTCCGCCAACCAGGTTTTTCCCTTGGTCGAAGCCTCGCGCAACTCGTCGAGTTCGGCATGGTAACCGGCGCGCATGACCCCGCCATCGCGCAGGGTTGCCGGAGGTTCGTCCACCAGAGCCCGGTCGATGAGTTCGACCAGATCGGGAAGCGGGGTGATGGCCCGGGTCAGCTCGGCGGCGAGGGGTGCGGCGATGTGTCCGGCGTGGGCGATCACCGCGGGCAGCGCGGCCAGCGAGCGACCGAGAGCCCGGACGTCTCGGGCGTTGCCGGTTCCGGCGTTTAAGCGGGCGATCAGGCGTTCGAGATCTTTTACCTCGGTCAGCGCCTCACGCAGGTCATGGCGAACGGCCTTCGCCTGAACGAGCGACTCGACGACATCGAGGCGCCGGTCGATTTCCTCGGCGACGGTCAGCGGGCGGATCATCCAATCGCGCAGCAAGCGCCCGCCCATGGCGGTTTTCGTGGTGTCGAGCACGCCGAGCACGCTGGTCGGGGCGCCGCCGGGCGCGCGCGAGGCGTTTTCGACCAGATCAAGATTACGTACCGTGGCATCGTCCAGCAGCATGTAGGACGCGGGATTTTTCACCCGGACCTGGCGCACATGATCGACCGGACGCCGCAACTGCTGGGTCACGTAATGCAGCACTGCGCCGGCCGCGCCGACCCCGGCGGTGGCCGTGCCGACGCCAAAGCCATCCAGCGAATGCACCTTGAAGTGCCGGAGGAGGTAATCATGGGCGGCGTCATAATCAAACGTCCAGTCCTCGTAAGGCGTAACGGTGGTGGCGGGTATGGCGGCCAGCAACTCGCGAACATAGGGGTCGGCGCTTTTTTCCGCCGGAACGATACATTCGGACGGTTGGTAGCGGGCAAGGTTGTCGCGAATGGCCGAGGTGTCCGGGGATTCCTCCATCCAGAATGCGCCGGTGGACAGATCGATCAGGGCCAGCGCGCCGCCGTGTGTTCCGGCGACCAGGCCGGCGAGGTAGTTGTTGCGGCGCGAGTCGAGCACCTGCTCTTCCAGCACGGTGCCCGGGGTCACCACCCGGGTTACTTCGCGGCGCACGATCCCGCGGGCCTGGGCCGGGTCTTCCATCTGTTCACAAATCGCCACCTTTTTTCCGGCGCGGATCAACCGGGACAAGTAACCGTCCGAGGAGTGGTACGGCACGCCGCACATGGGAATGCCCTGCCGTTTGGTCAGGGCGATGTCGAGGACGGCGGCGGCCTCCTTGGCGTCGTCGAAAAACATTTCGTAAAAGTCACCCATGCGAAAGAACAGGATGGTGTCCGGCGGCAATTCATTACGAATGCGCCGGTACTGTTGCATCATGGGTGTGCTGGTTTCCGACATGGCGGTGACTATGCGCCAAGAAGGCTTGGCAATTCAATAGCGGAAACGGCGGATTCGGGATTGACCACGGAACGCTTTGCCGCCACTTATAGCGGATGAAGATTTTACATGTGGGAGATATCAACGGTTCGCCCGGTCGCCAGGCGTTTATGAAAATCGCCGCGCCGATGAAAGCGCGCGGCGAGGTGGATGTGATTGTGGCCAATGGTGAAAACGCCGCCGCCGGGCGCGGCATCACCCCGGCTCTGGCCGGCGAACTGCTGGAGGCCGGCGCCGATGTCATCACCCTGGGCGATCACGCCTGGGATCAAAAGGAACTGATCCCGTTCATCGATCTGGAGCCGCGCCTGATCCGCCCGCTAAACTTCGCCCCGGGCGCTCCCGGCAAGGGCTACGTGCGCATCGAAACTCCCGGCGGGTCGCTCACGGTGGTTCAGGTCATCGGGCGGGTGTTCATGGACCCCTACGACTGCCCTTTCCGGGCGTTCGACCAGTTGATGAAGCTGCACCCGGAGCTTGGGCCGCGCATCTTGGTCGAGATTCATGCCGAGGCGACCTCGGAAAAAATCGCGTTTGGGCGTTATGTCGAGGGGCGGGTCAGCGCGGTGGCGGGAACCCACACCCACGTCCAAACCTCGGACGATGCCATTTTGTCCAAGGGCACGTCGTACATCACCGACCTCGGCATGACCGGCCCGAAAAACTCCATCATTGGCCGGGAAGTTGAGCCGGTGCTCAGAAAATTCGTCACCGGCATGCCGGTCAAAATGGACATGGCCAAGGAAGACGTCGCGCTCGAGGGGGTGGTGGTGGAGATCGACGGTTCCGGCCGGGCGCGCGCGATTCAGCGGATTCGCACGTTTCTCTGATCACGCGTTTCGATCCGTTTGAGGAAAAGCCGCCCTCAGCGCGGGCGGCAACAAATGCGGCTTCCGGAGTTATCCGTTATCTGTAGACGCGGGCGTTGACCGCGTCTCTTCGCTGTCGATGATTGGCGTACATCGGGTCCACAGCATTGTGTTTTTTAGCGGTATCGCTTTAACATAATCCCAACATGGGGTATGTTTTGTGTAAATCGTTTTACAGCAAACCGATCATCGGGAAGGCGGGCCGTGGAGATGTTTAAGCGTATCAATCCTAGTTTTGTCGTTGTTTTTGCCATCATGGCACTGGCCGGGTTAACCGCCACAACGCATGGGCAGTCGTCCCGACCCGGTTTGGGCTCGATACCCTATGCGGATGCCAACGGCACCGGGGTGACGTTCCGCGTGTGGGCGCCGAATGCCTCCAGCGTGGCGGTGCGCGGCGACTTCAACGCCTGGGGCGTTACCGCCCTGACCAAGGAGGGAACGACTCCCTACTGGTCACAAGACATTGCCTCCGCCCGGGTCGGACATCAATACCAGTATTTTCTTAACGGCAACCGTTGGCGGCGCGACCCCCGGGCCCGCCGGGTGACCAACTCCAACGGAAACTCGGTTATCTATGACACAACGGCTTTTGCCTGGGGCGACACGGCGGTTCCCATGCCGCTGCGCAACGACGCCGTGCTGTACCAGATGCATCCCGGCACCTACAACGCCGAGGAATGGGTGCCCAGTACCTTTGACAAAAACATCGAACGCCTCGACCACATCCGTAATCTCGGCGTGAACGTAATCCAACTCATGCCGGTCAACGAATGGGCCTCCGACAAGAGTTGGGGCTACAATCCCGCCGACATCTTCGCCATCGAGAGCGCCCTCGGCGGACCGGACGCCCTGAAGCGCTTTGTCCGGGCGGCCCACCAGCGCGGCATTGCCGTGTTCGCCGACGTGGTGCACAACCATTACGGTCCCAGCGATCTTTCCCTGTGGCAATTTGACGGCTGGAGCCAGAACGGCCTCGGCGGCATTTACTTCTACAACGATCCGGCCCGCGCCTACACCTGGTGGGGCGACACCCGCCCCGACTTTGGCCGACCGGAAGTTCGTCAATTTATCCGCGACCAGATCTTCATGTTCGTCGATGAATACCGGTTTGGCGGATTCCGGTGGGACTCGGTGTTTAACATCATTTACTACGAAGATTTCGGAACCAAACACAATCCGCAGGGCGAGGCCATGCTGCGCGACATCAACTGGGAGCTTTCGCAAAACCGCGGCCACGTCTTCCGCATCTCCGAAGACCATGCCTTCGATTTCAATATGAACTTCGAAAGCATGTGGGATGTGGGCTTTCACAATCACCTAAAATGGCAGGTCACCCAGGCCAACGACGCCGACCGCAACATGAACTGGATGCGCGACAATCTGCTCGCCAACGCCAACCACAGCCGGGTCGTTTTTTCCGAGGCCCACGACTACGTTGGCGACCTCAACAACAACGTCCGATTGCCCCGCGCCATTGACGGCAGCAATCCCTCCAGCATCTGGGCCCGCAAGCGCCAGCTCCTCGCCGCCTCGATGGTCATGACCAAGCCCGGCATTCCCATGATTTTCCAAGGCCAGGAAATGAACGAAGACTGGACGTTCAGCGCCGAAACCGCCCTGCGCTGGAGCAACACCAACACCCACGCGGGCATCGTGCGCGCCTACCGCGACCTCATCTATGCGCGCCGCAACATCCGCCAAGGCACCGAAGGCCTCAAGGGCACCGGCATCAACGTCCACCATGTCAACAACACCCAGAAAGTCATCGCCTTCGTTCGCTGGAACCAGGGCGGTCAATCCGACGACGTGGTGGTCGTGGCCAACTTCGGGGCCACTCCGCGCATCGGGTATTCCTTACCGTTCCCTTCCGATGGCACCTGGTACAGCCATTTCAACAGCGACGCGCAGGTGTACGGGGCGGACTTCGGCAATGTCGGCACGCCTACGGTCGGCGTGTCGGGCGGCAACGGCCTGATCGACCTTGGCATGTATGGCGTGCAGATATTTTCCAAGCAAGCGCCGGTGGGTTCCGGCATCGTTTCGTTTGATCCGCCCGCCCCGTCCGATTGCGGGGAAGTCACCATCTTCTACAACCCGGCCAACGGGCCGTTGAATGGAGCGACCTCCGTCGTGGCCATGGTCGGTCGCAACGGCTGGTTGGATATCGCGGACTACCCGATGACCTGGAACGGATCAGCGTGGGAGACGGTGTTCGACGCTCCGCTGGGAACTTATCAGATCAATATGGTCTTCCACAACGGCGCCCCGGAACAAACGCGGGTGTACGACAGCAACTTCGGCACTGACTGGAGCCTCGGCATCAACAACTGCGCCAACCTGCCCGCGATCGTATCCGTGGCGCCTGCCCAGCCCAACGGCTGCATTCCCGTCACCATCACTTACGAGGTTCGGGACGGCGTGTTGGCCGGTTCCACCAACATCAATCTCTATATCGGGCGCAACAACTGGCAGGACATCGTTACCCTGGCCATGACCCAGGTGGTCAACGGAACCTGGCGGCAGGTTTATGACGTTCCGGCCAGCTCCTGGCAGATCAACTTCGTCTTCAACAATGGCGAGGATTGGGACAACAACAACGGCGCCGACTGGAATGTCAACGTCATTGGCTGCATTCAAAGCGCCCAGGCCGGGCTTTCGATCCCCAACCCCGCCGCCGATATCACCGTCACCAACACCCTCACCAACGTCACCGTCCATGGCGTTGCCGCCTCGATGGTGGGCCACCTGATCTGGACCAACACCCTCGCCAGGGTCGGCGGACTGATTCCGGCCAGCTCCAACTGGTCGATCGCCCATGTGCCGCTGGCCATGGGCGCCAACTTGATTCGCGTTTCCGGCACCAACAGTTCGGTTAATCCCAACGCCCTGCTTCGCGACAGCGCCACCAATATCGCCTATACCTCGGTCAATGCCTGGACCAACGGCCAAAACGGCGGAACCGGATGGACGGAAGGGTGGGCGCTGAGCACCTTCGGAGATGTCGCCGGGTTCTACCTCGCCACCACCAACGATGCCAACAACAACATCGGCGCCCGCGCCTGGGGGCTTTGGGCGAATCTCGACAGCACCGCCAGCGCCATCCGCAGGTTTCCCGCCCCGCTACATGTGGGCGATGTCTTCACCATGAAATTCGACAACAACTGGATCGACAACGACAAGTCGGTCGGCGTGGGACTCCAAAACCGCTTTGGCCAAAACCTGTTTGAGTTCTTCTTCACCGGCGGCGGAACCAACTATTTTATCAACGATCTTGATGGCGTTCGCCCGACCGGCGTGCCGTGGAGCGATGCCGGCTGGACGTTGAGCTTTGAGCTTACCAGCGCGGACACCTACCGCTTCCTGCTCGGCGCCAACGAATTCACCGGCAGCTTGATGGTCAGTTCGGAAGGCGCGGTGAAACAGATGCGCACCTGGAACTTCAGCGCCGGCGGCGGATGGGAGTTCAACCTGTACATCAACGACCTCGCCGTCAACGGCGTCGCGCTGGAAAGTATTGAGTTTGCCTCCGAACGCACGATCACCCGCGGGACCTTTACGCCCGAACCAAGCACGCCGGAAATCGCCTCGGTGAACGGCGTTCAGGTATGGACGCTCAACGTACCGGTCACCTACGTGAGCCGGGTTTATGACGTGTACTACGCCACCAATCTGGTCCACGGCCCATGGCTGCCCATGGGGTACGCGATCCCGGGCACCGGAGGCGGCATTCAAATGGTCGTCACCAATAACCAGGGTGTGCTGTTCTACACGGTGGGCTCCAGCCCGGCGCCGTAACGCACCATCGCTTCGGGCGCGTCCTTGATTGGCTGACTTCAATGTGACACAGGCATCCTTGCCTGTGCACGGACCTGAGCCATGCGGGAATCCGTCGGCGGGGAGTCGGTTGTCCCAGCGTGCCGCCAGCGGTGTTGTCGCGGGCGGCGCGGTCTTTAGACCAGCGCCACCCGCTCCGCCTTGCTGGCCGCCTGTCGTCGACGACAGGCTCGGCCCGCTGGATCAACCGATTCCCCGGACCCCACGAAGCGTGGGGTCTGCCCGACGGTTTCCCGCGGTATCGCATGCGCCTGCGGCGCATTAAGAGGGCTGGCTCGTTGCACACTCCCTTTAAAATCCTGATGGGATGGATGATGAACGAAAATGCATCAGTCAAGGAATCAGGGATGCGCCCATCGCCCATTCGCCGCGTATACTTTGAGGTGGAATAATTCGGGCGCACCGGGTACTATAATAAGTAGCACGAGGCCCATTGCGCCCCGGCAATTGATGAGGTGCGGCTATGAATCAATCGACCACGGAACGGGCGGCTTCGGAAGCCAGCGACTTTATTCTTTTTGAATGCCCCACCTGCGGGAAAAGCCTGGAAATCGACGCCCGCGGCGCCGGTTACATTGTGGTCTGTCCGGACTGCAAAAACGAGATTCAGGTTCCCGCCTGGAGCGCATCCGGAGAAGCTCCCGAGGCCAACCACGACTCCGCCGACCGGGAGCGCATCCAACTTGAGTCCATGCTTGAACAATTAAACGCCAAGATCGATCGCCTCGAAAAGGCGCGCCAAAACGACGAACATTGCTTCCGGCGGCTGGCCGACGAGATCGAACTGATACAAGCTGCGCTTGATCGCATTACCGAAATCGTCGCCTCCCGCCAAGCCTGAAGCGCCCGCCGCCGATGAGTTCCAATGATTGGAAAATCGGATCGTAAAAAGTTCCAATCTTCGGAACTTCCGGGTGGCGGGAGGGTCCGCGGCCTCGCGGACCGCTTTGTACTGAACGGAGGGGCCGCCGTCATTCCCGGAAGGAGTTCGCCATGAAATACCTCCTGGCGCTTGATCAGGGAACCACCAGTTCGCGGGCGATGTTGGTGGATGAAACCGGCCGCATGGTTCGGGTCGCCCAGCAGGAATTTTCCCAGCATTACCCGCAGCCCGGCTGGGTGGAGCATGATCCCGAAGAAATTTGGCGCGCCCAGGAGGCGACCATGCGCAGCGTGCTCGCCGCCGCCGGCGTTTCCGTCGCCGCCATCGCCGCGGTCGGCATTACCAACCAACGCGAAACGACCGTCATCTGGAATCGCCGCACCGGAGCCCCGATTGCCCCGGCGATTGTCTGGCAGGACCGTCGCACCGCAGCCATGTGCGACCGCCTGCGCGCGGATGGCCTCGAGGATATGTTCCGCCAAAAAACCGGATTGCTGCTTGATCCCTATTTTTCCGGCACCAAGATTCGCTGGCTGCTCGATCATATCGAGGGCGCACGCGAACAAGCCGAGCGCGGCGAGCTGGCCTTCGGAACCATCGATGCCTGGTTGATCTGGAAGCTGACCGGTGGCGCGTCCCACGTCACCGACCTGACCAACGCCGGAAGAACCCTGTTGGTTGATCTTGCCGCCGGAACGTGGGATGAGGCCTTGCTGGCCGCCCTGGAAATTCCGGCGGCGCTTTTGCCGACCATCACCCCAAGCAGCGGCGAAATAAGCCTGACCGATGTTTCGGTATTGGGCCGGGCCCTACCCATCACCGGCATTGCCGGCGATCAACAGGCCGCGCTATTTGGACAGGCCTGTTTTGAGCCGGGCATGATCAAAAACACCTACGGAACCGGTTGTTTTCTGCTGATGAACACCGGAAGCGAACCCGTCGCCTCCGCGCATAAACTGCTCACCACCCCGGCCTGGCGCCTTGGCGCCGATGCGCCGGTTTTCGCCCTGGAAGGCAGTGTGTTTTCCGGCGGATCGGTCGTGCAATGGCTGCGCGATCAACTCGGGTTTATTGAAAAATCGGCGGACGTTGAAGCGCTTGCGCAAAGCGTGCCGGACAACGGCGGCGTGGTGCTGGTGCCGGCCTTCACTGGACTGGGCGCGCCGGTGTGGGACGCCTCCGCGCGCGGGTTGTTGATTGGCCTCACCCGTGGCGCTACGCGTGCCCACATCGCCCGAGCCGCCCTCGAGAGCATCGCCTTCCAGGTCGCCGATGTCGTGGACTGTATGCAGCGCGATGCCACCGTGACGCTGAAAGAGCTCCGGGTCGACGGCGGCGCGGCCGTGAATAACAGCTTGATGCAATGGCAGGCCGATTTGCTTGGCATTCCGGTTATCCGTCCGGCCAACACCGAATCCACCGCCATGGGCGCCGCCTACCTCGCCGGCCTCGGCGCGGGCATGTGGAAGACGGTTGACGAACTCGCTCACGTCTGGCGTATGGAGCGTGTTTTTGAGCCGCGTATTGATGCGGCGGAACGGGAAGAACGCCTCACCCGGTGGCGGATGGCTCGCGACCGCGCCGGCGGTTGGGCGTAACTGGTAACCACGAAGGGAC
>CALMYG010000022.1 GCA_937873455.1 uncultured Verrucomicrobiota bacterium | reverse complement strand
CAAAATCGAGGTCGACCTGAAAAGCATGCTGGAAAAGACGCATCTGGAGGTGTGATCCGCATCATCGATATCCAAATCATAACCCCAACCGGAAGCGTCCCTTGAAAAAACGTCAATTCGATCACGAAAAACTGAACGCCGACCTACGCTGATTACGATCAAGAAACCGAGGCATGATCCATGAGTACAATACCCTCCCAACCCCAAGTCGTCACCAAACAAACCGCCGCGCGACGAATTGTCGAAGTGGCCCGGGACATACACGCCGACATTGTCAAGAAACACAAGAAGCCGTCCATGAAGTTTCCGGTCCGTTCGCTGGCCAATGTAAAATACGATGTAAAGCGGGGCCACTTTGAAATTCTGAATAAAACCGCGACCCGGACCCTATCCTACAACACGGTCAAGACATTCGCCCAGTCGATGCGTCTGCTTGCCACAACCAAGAACGACTTGCTCGACAAGGACGACATCGCGGGAAAACGTGAAATTTACTACAACAGCAAAAGCTGGGGGGAATGCCGGTTTGATGAGCAACCGGAAAGCGATACCTTGCTCGACGACATGGAGGCCATGCTCGGCATCAACCGGGAACAGCTCGGCTACATTCCCGAAGAACGCGGCGGGGACGTGGCCGGACCGCTCACCGTTCTCGACCTCGACCCGTCCAACGGCAAGGACATCAAGATCGAATGCGGCAAGCTGGGCAGCGGCGCCTGGAGCATTCCGTCGCGGGTGGAGCATTTGCGTTTTGCCACCAGAGCCAAATTCATCCTCGCCGTGGAAACCTCCTCGCTGTTTCAACGCCTGGTCCACCACCGTTACTTTGAAAAAGCCAACTGCATTCTCATTTCCATGAGCGGGGTTCCCACCCGGGCTTGTCGCCGGTTCATCCGACGCCTGGCCGACGACCAGAAACTCCCCGTGCTGGCCTTTACCGACGGCGATCCCTACGGCTATTGCAATATCTACCGGACGCTCAAAGTCGGCTCCGGTCAGGCCGCCCACATCAACCGATTTTTCTGTGTGCCCCAGGTGCATTATCTTGGCGTGACGCCCCAGGACATCATGGATTACGGACTGGAAGATGCCACGCACCCTCTTGAGGAGGCCGACATCAAACGGGCGAAGGATGCGTTGAAAAACGATCCCTTCATCAAACACCACAAGGAATGGCAACAAGCCCTTGAGCAGATGCTCAAGATGGGGGTGCGCATCGAACAGCAGGCCTTCGCCAAACACGGCCTGAATTACGTCCTGGAAACGTATTTACCGGAAAAAATCAAAAAAGCTAAATTTCTGCCCTGAGGGCGCATCTCCGAGTTTGTGCAAAGGTTCCTTGTAGGCCGGGGCTCTGTCCCCGGCGCCTCTCCGCCGACCGCAGAGGGTCGGCCTACACCAAGGCACTTGTCAAAACTCGGAGATGCGCCCCTGCCCTGATTTTACCGCAAGTTTTTATTGCGCTCGACCACGCGAACTTCATAGTATGCCCTTTCGGTTGGAAGATTAGCTCAGTTGGTAGAGCAGCTGACTCTTAATCAGCGGGTCCGGGGTTCGAGCCCCCGATCTTCCACCAATTCTCTCCCCTCGCTATCGTACAATGTAAGACATTCTCATGTGAGATGTTATCAAAAAACTCTGTGTCCCCTGAAAATTCCCCCGCCGACCGCAGAGGGTCGGCCTACAACCGGTGTCGATGACTCTGTCCCCGGCGCATTTTGACGGAACATCGTATCATGGATACTCTGTTCCCGCCCGGTGTTTTTCCGCGAACCTGGGGCTTCGCCCCGGGCTATTGAATTCGGCCCCTTCAGGGCCCGGCGCCCTGTCCGCTGATACACCGTGCGCGGCATCTACAGAAGAGCGTGATGACGGCGCGGTGGTCCATAGGCCGACCACCTACCCGGCAAGCATGGCAATCCCATGTTCGATGCCGGCCAGGCCGGTTTCGATCCATCCGTTGGCGCGGTTGACCCGGGGGCGATCGACGTCGGCGGCCACCACCAGGCCATGGAGGTCAGGGTGCAGGGTGCGCATCGAGGAAAAGTTTTTCCCGGCATCGTCGTGCATCCGCCACTTGCATTCGATAGCAACCGGAGGCAAGCCACGGCGGGCGAGAACAAAGTCCACCTCGTGTTTTTGTTTGTCCCGCCAGTAGAAGATCGCATCGCGACCGAAGCGGGCCAGGAGTTCGTCCAGCACCAGATGTTCCCATAATACGCCGTGATCCCCGTCCCGCAGTTCCAGCCAACCCCGGGCAAAACAAACAAATCCGGTGTCAAATCCGTAGACTTTAGGCATGGCCACAATTTCCCGTTGTGGATTCTTGGCATACGGCCGTACAATGTGAACAACCCCGGTGGCCTCCAGCACATTCAGGTAATTGGCCAAGGTGGTGTGACTGGCGGAACATGCGGAGGTGAATGAGTTGAGCTGGCAAAGGCAGCCGCTTTGCGTGAGAAGCAATTCAAGCAAACGCATGAAGGCATCCCGCCGCTCCAGACGAAACAATTCCTGCACGTCGCGGGCCCAGAAAGCGTCCAGCCACTCGGCGTAATCTTTTTCGGGAAAGTCCGGATTCATCAGATTCTCGGGAAGCCCTCCGTTTTGCAGACGGCGAGGCAAAGAAATCCCCTCAAAGGTTTTCAATTCACGGAGCAGAACAGGAAAAAGGTGCAGATCCCGCTTGCGACCGGTCAGGGTGTCGCGAAAACGCTGACTGGCCCCCAGGGTGGATGATCCGGTCGCCAAAATACGAACGCCCGGAAAATGATCGGCCGCGATCTTGAGAAACTCGGAAGGATTGTCCAATCGATGGACCTCGTCCAAAATCAATCGCCCCGAACCGAAGGACTTTAGAAAGCCCTCGGGGTCCTCCAGTTGCCTTCGTATCCGGGGTAATTCGCAATCCATGTACTCGCAATCGGCGAGTGAGCGGGCCAGCGTGGTTTTGCCAACCCGGCGAACCCCGGTCAACCAGAGTATGGACCTCTCTTGCCAGGACTTTTCAATCTTTTCAATCCACAACGTGCGATTAACCATATGAATGTATAATTGCATATAGTATTTCCATGCGCAATGTAAAAGTGATTGGCAAGTGGAAATGCGGGGAAAATTGGGAAAATACGGGGACAGAGAATGCGTGGGTGTTTGGCGTTGTGGGCCGGGGCTCTGTCCCCGGCGCATCCCCGCCGACCGCAGAGGGTCGGCCTACAACCGGTGTCGACGGCTCTGTCCCCGGCGGGAAATACGGGGACAGACAATGCGGGGGTGTCCAGGGCCGGGAACGCCGCGCGCCAGCACCAGGCCGACGGCTCCGGCTGGCTTTAGCTCACTACTGCCTGCCCGCCATAGCTCCCCTTAGGGAGCGGCGGGGGCTTCCGGGTGCGCAACCCAGGGTACGGCCCGGTGCATCTGACTCTCCAGCCAATCGCGTGAGCGGTAGTCGGCGAGGGTCAACCCGATCATCACGATCAGCCATACCACCGAAGAACCGGCGATCAACCATAGCAGGCGGGCCGAATACTTGAGGTGCATAAAAATGACCAGCACCAGAAGGGCTTTGGTGGTGGCAATGGTCATAGCGACAAGATCGTTCAGCAAACCGTGCCCGAAGTCGAGAAACGCCACATAAACCGTGAGGCCGGTCAGAACCATCAGGGCGATGAATATCGACACATACGTTTTAACGGATACGACAGGATGGTCCATCAGTGTCTCCCGATCAAATACAACAGCGGAAACAGGAAAATCCACACGATATCGACAAAGTGCCAGTACAACCCGGTCACCTCAACCGGATTGTAATAATGCTCGTGATACGACCCCTTCAACGCTTTGAGGTACAACCAAATAAGCACGCCAATACCGATGATCATATGGATGGCATGCATACCGGTCATGGTGAAATAGAACGAAAAGAAAATCTGTACGCCGTTGGCATGCGGGCTATCCAGCAGAAAATTGGCCCCCGGAATCAGGTAATAATGCGCGTCCGGACCCGGAGAAAACTTGGCCGTGTACTCTACCGCCTTAATTCCAAGAAACGCGGTTCCCAGGATAATGGTGGCAAGGATGAAATTCGCGCACTGCTTGCTTTTCCCAACCTGGGCGGCGCGAACCGAAAGGGCCATGGTCAAGCTGCTCACGATCAGCACGATGGTGTTGATCGTCCCAAGGGTAATATCCAGCTTGGCGCTGCCGAGATGCCAGGCTTCCGGATACAATCCGCGGTAGACGATGTAGCCGAGGAACAAGCCCCCGAAGAACATCACTTCGGTGATCAGAAACAGCCAAATTCCCAGCGTTGCCGACTGCTTTTGCTGCTCGAGATGATCAAAATGATGGGCGAGATAAGATGGACGCGAATCAGCCATGAGGTTTCTCCGAAAGATCCGGCTCGTCGGATGTCTCCGAGGCATATTCGTAAGCGTACACCGGGTGGCGCACCACCGGTTGCTCGTGGAAATTGTGGGTGGGCGGCGGGGAGTCGGTTTCCCACTCCAACCCGCGGGCTTCCCACGGATTTTTACCCGCCGGCGGCCCTTTGATCAGCGACCAGATCAGGTAAGCCGCCATGATCAGGTAACCAAAACCCAGCACCATGGCTCCGGTGGATGATGCAATGTGCAAAATCTGAAATTCATCCGGATAAACATGATACCGGCGAGGCATGCCGTGAACACCCAGTTGGAATTGAGGGAAGAAGGTCAGATTAAACCCGATGAAAATCACGATGGCCGCGAAAACCGCGATGGCCTCCGGATACTTCTTTCCGGTCATTTTGGGCCACCAGAAATGTATCCCGGCAAGGAAGCCCATCACCCCTCCCCCCACCATGACATAATGGAAGTGAGCGACCACAAAGTACGTGTCGTGAAGGTGAATATCCGTGGCCAGCGTGCTGAGGAAGAGACCGGTGAGGCCGCCGATGACGAAAAGCCCCAGGAATCCGAAAGCATACAGCATCGGGGAGGTCAACCGAACGGATCCCTTATACAGCGTCATGATCCAATTCAGCATTTTCAGTGCGGTCGGCACGGCCACGAAGAAGGTCAGGAATGAAAAGGTCATGGCCGCAAAGGTGGACTGACTGCTCACAAACATGTGATGACCCCAGACAAAGAATCCGATAACGGCAATCGCCAAGCTGGAAAAAGCAATGACTTTGTATCCATACAACCGGCGGCGGCTGAAGCAACTGATGACTTCGCTGACCACGCCCATGGCCGGCAGAATCATGATGTACACGGCGGGATGCGAGTAGAACCAGAACAGATGCTGGAACAGGACCGGGTCGCCGCCGAGCGCCGGATCAAAAATGCCGAAACCGAAAGCCCGCTCGACAAAAATCATGACCAGGGTGATCGCCACCACCGGCGTGCCGAGCAGGATCACCAGCGCGGTCGCGTACATGGCCCAGATGAACAGCGGCAAGCGGAACCAGGTCAACCCGGGAGCCCGCATCTTGTGAATGGTGACAATGAAATTCAACGCGGTCATGATCGACGAGAAGCCGGCGATGAATGCGCCGCACACCGCGAGGATGACATTGGAATTGGCGTACATGGTGCTGTACGGCGTATAAAAGGTCCAACCGGTCTCCACGCCGCCGGCGATGGTGGCAACCAAGGCCAGCACGCCCCCGGCCATGAAGACGTACCAACTGGCCAGGTTGATTTTCGGGAAGGCAAAATCACGCGCTCCGATCATGACCGGCACAAGGAAATTCCCCAAGACCGCCGGAATGGACGGAATCAGGAAAAAGAAAATCATGACAATGCCGTGGGTGGTAAAGAACTTGTTGTAGGTCTCGGACCGGAGCAGGTTGGCATCCGGAGTCATCAGCTCGAGACGGAATACCAGCGCAGCCAGACCGCCGATCAGGAAGAACGCCAACAGGGATACCAGATAAAGAATGGCAATGCGCTTGTGATCGAGGGTCAACAACCACGACGAAACCGTGATTTTCTCGTTGAGATAATTCTTGGAAGGTTGGTCGTACACGCTGCTCATGGTTATAGTTCCGTTCCGCTGTCGGCGAGGCTCTTGATGTAAGCGATCAGATGGCCCAACTGCTCCTCGGTGACCGAACCCTGAAAGGTGGGCATGATCGGAGCATAGCCGGCGACGACTTTTGCCTGGGGATTTAGAATCGACTCACGCAGGTAATTTTCGTCGGCAATGACCTTGGCGCCATCGGCCAATTCGACTTCATGACCGAACACCCCAGCCAAATTCGGCCCCAGCGCCCCGGATGCAGGGTTATGGCAGGCGAGACATCCGAGCTCGGCGAACAAGCGGGTTCCCGCCTGAACGGGGGTTTCCCCTTCCGGACCCAAGCCGGCGCTCCAACGGACATACTCATCCTCGCTCATGACCTTTACGTAGCCCACCATGCGGGAATGCTCGGTTCCGCAATACTCGGCACAGAATAAATGGAAGGTCCCCTCTTTTTTGGGATGGAACCATAACTGGGTATACCGTCCGGGCAAAACATCATTTTTTACCCGGAACGCGGGGATGAAGAAACTATGGATGACATCTTCGGACGTCATGCTCAATTTGACCGGCTTACCGACCGGCAAATGCAGGGTATTGATTTCCTTTTTCCCTGACGGATGCTGAATTTTCCACATCCACTGTTTACCGGTAACTAAAACTTCCATGGCATCGGCGGGCGGGCGTTGGGCCTGGAAGTACAGTTTGGCGCCCCAGAAAAACATGCCCATGAGCAGAACCAACAGAAAAGAACCGCCCAAGACCTCAAGCGTGTAATGCTCATGCGGCGGCTCCGGACGTTCCGAAACATTTTTCCGGGCGCGATACCGGATGGTAAAACCAACCAGCAAGGCGATAAACAGCACGGTAAAAAACACGCTGACGCCGAGGATGAACAGATAGAGATTGTCCACCCGGGTGGCATACTCCGTTGCTTGTTCTGGCAATAATTTAAAAGTCTCGTTCATAAGTACACGTACCATGAATTCCGATTATGCCGCCGCCGGATGCGGCGGATTGCGGTAGCGCTCCTGGCGCAGGGAAACAGCGATGAACAACGCCAAGGCGGCGATGGTAATAACGCCCCCCAGTTTCAGCAGGCGGAAGATCGCGAGGGAATAGGTCCCGAGCGACGGGTCGTAGTGATAACAAAACAACAACTGGACGCGGTCCAAAGGCGAACCGATTTTCCCGGCGGAAGCGTCCACCAGGCCCAACCGGACATCGCGCGGACTGAACACCACGCCAAAGAAATAGTGAGACAAGATTCCCTGCGGGGTGGCGACGATGATTCCGCTGGCGTGGGCAAAATCCTGCCGTTGTTCATCCCAGGCAAAGGTGAAACCGGCCGCCTCGGTCAATGTGCGAATGGTCTCCTCGTCTCCGGTTAAAAAGTGCCATCCATCCGCGGCGCCGGGCTTTCCAAAATAGTCGATGTAGGTTGCTTTTTTGGCCGCAGCAAGTTCGTGTCCCTCGGTGTGATCAAAGCTGATGGTCACGATCCGGTAATCGCGACCGGGTTGGTACGCAATATCCTTGAGGGTGTCGGCGAGGCTGTTAAGGATGATGTTGCACAACATCGGGCAGTTGTAATACACGAACGTGACGATAACCGGGCGGTCGGTGAAAAAGGAGCCCAATTCGACGGCTCGGCCCTGTTCATCCGTCAGCACCGCATCCAACGGCAACGGTGTGTTGTGTCGCTGCTCAAAACCCGCGCGTTTCATGGCATCCGGCATTTCGCGGACGGTGCGGGAGTAGTCGGGCTTTTCCGTGAATTTGGCTTGAGCCCAACCCAACGGCGCAGTGACGATTACCAGCAGCGCGGCCAACATGACGGTAAAGCCATGGCATTGCGGCGGCTTCTGATAGCATGACAACAACCCGTTCATACGTGTTACTCGGCCAGACTCTTGATGTATGCCACCAAGGCATCCAGTTGGGCATCGGTTACCACCCCGGCAAAGGCCGGCATAACCGGCAAATATCCTTCCACCATGCTGGCGGTAGGATTCAAAATCGATTCCCGTAGGTAGGCCTCATCGGCGATGATCGTGGCGCCGTCGGCTAGTTTGACCTCGTGATTGTAGACGCCGACCAAGGATGGTCCCAGTGCGCCGGAGACCGCGCCGTGACAGGCAATGCATCCCAGCTCGGTAAAATAACGCTCTCCCGCCTGTACCGGCGTTTCGCTTTCGCGCCCGGAGGTGTCGACGGCACGACGCACCGGCAAACCTTTTTCCGCAACACGTTCCATGGCCCGCTCAATGGGAATCTGCACGATACCGGCCTCGGCATCCACCCACCGGTAATGATTCAACGCCGCATCGACTTCCGCCTTCATGTGCGCCATGGCCACGGCGGCCTCGCCCACTCCTTCGACTACGGCATTGGTCGGACGGTTTGACGCCATGACCCGGTCCACCAATTCAGCGGCTTGTTCGGTCGACATCCCGGCATAGCGGTCAAATAACACCTTCATGCCAGCCACGGCCAAAACGGTAAGCACCAAGGTGGCCGCCAGGAATATTCCGAGCGGCTTGAGCCGGATTTCGCGATCCTGGAAATCGTTCGGTTGATGTTCGTGCTCGCTCATGATCAATGCCCTGATGCCTTGCCCTTGGCGAATTCGGTGAAGCGGGCGTCGCCGGAAAGCAGCGGCGCGTTCTTTAACCCGGTCGCAAACAGCCACAACCAAAGGCCGCCGATGCCGACCAATGCGGCGGCGTCCATCCAGTGAAACACAGCCGCCTGTTCGCGGAAGGTCGGCCCGACCAGCCAATATACTTCAAGGAACCGGAAGATAAAGACCGGCAGGGCAATGGCGGCAAGAATTTTGGAATTACGTTTGTTGGCCCGGAATAACATCAGGATAAACGGCGCGGCAAAGAGGAAAATTGCCATCAGAATGGATACCTCGACCCAGCCGCCTTTAGCCCGGTGCAGGTACCAGAAGGTTTCCTCATAGAGATTGCCGGACCAAATGATGATGAACTGACTGAAATTCATATAGGTCCACAGGATGGTGAAGGCAAAGCACCAGTTGCCGATGTCGTGGAACTGCTGGGGCGTTATCACCGACTTGAGCGGTTCTCGCTGGGCCAGCGTGTGCATCACCACGGCCAAGAACAGCATGGTCGAGAGACCGGAGGCGACCATGAACACCGCGCCGTAGATCGATGAAAACCAATGCGGCTCCAGCGACATCAACCAGTCAAAGGAGGCGAAGGTGGCGGCCAACGCGAAGGCCACCAAACCGGGGGCGGATATGACGCGAAGCCGCTTGACCGTATCCGGGTTGTTTTCCGCGCCGGCTTTGCGGGATAAACGGCTCAAGGCGAAGGCCAAAAAGCTCCACACCACGAAATAGATCGCCCAGCGGATGATAAAACCCTGTTCGTTGAGATACGAGGCCTTGTGCTGGACAAGCTTATCGGTGGCGAGGACCTCCTCATGCGTCCACTCATACAGCTCATGCATGCACAAGATGACCGGTATAAAAAGGAGGAACATGACCGGCATAAGCCGTGACGCAGCCTCGAGCGGGCGCTGGATAACAAAACCCCAGCGGCCGCTGGTCAGATGGTAGATCATCAGCCATCCGAGGGATCCCAGGCTGAGATAAAACCAGAAGGTCCACCCCATCAGCCAGGAAACGGCGAAGGTTTCGCGGTCCTGGGTAAACCCGAAGGCGCTGGCGGCCAGGCCAAGAACGCCCAGCGGAAGGGCGAGCGTGCGCAGCTTTTTAAGATCGACGTGGGTTTCCATAACTTAACGTTGTCCTTGAAGGTCGGCCCGAAGGTTTTCCGGCACATCATCGATCGTGGCCCGTTGGGTCAATTGAAGCGCCCGGAT
This sequence comes from uncultured Verrucomicrobiota bacterium, assembly GCA_937873455.1. Taxonomy (GTDB): domain Bacteria; phylum Verrucomicrobiota; class Kiritimatiellia; order CAIVKH01; family CAIVKH01; genus CALMUP01. The sequence goes on along the minus strand of CALMYG010000022.1, from coordinate 194,872 downwards.
GTAGGCGATGATCGCCCACCGGTCATGCACGGGTATTTGCGCCGAATAATCCATCATGACGCCAAAACCGTTCTTGATTACGTTGTAGTAATACCCCTCGGGCGAATCGACCAGGCGCTGGTCATGAAACGAGGTCGGCGGCTTGAACCCCCGGCGCACAATGATGCCGTTTCCGTTTCCGGCGGCATCATGGCAGGGCGCACAAAAAATGTTGTAGCGTTGTTGTCCGCGGTTGATGACTTCGGCGGTGACGTCAAAGGGAAAGCTGTCGACAAAGACCCCATCGACCCGTCCCTCGAACAGGTGGGGATCATCCTCCAGTAAACCACGGGCGACCGTGCCTTCAATCAGCGGACGCGAGGCCATCCCATTCTCAAAAAACGAACTTTCCTGAAGCGGGCGATACTTGGGCTGGTCGTACATGGCCTGCCGCAACTCGCACCCCACGGCGAGGGCGAACAGCGGCAAGACGGCCAGCGCCCGGATCCATACGTTCGGGCTATGATGGTACGTGCTTCTCATGCGTTATTCCGGGTCATCGGGATGTTTGCCCACTTCGGTGACGGCGACCGCTCCGGCTTTTTCCAACAAAGCGCGTACGGCGGATGCATCGTATTTCGGATCGCGCGCTTCGATGCTTAGGAAAAAGCCGTCGGTGGATGCTTTTTGAAAGTTCGGGGTATTAAAAACCGGGTGATACGGTTCGGGAAGACGGTTTAGAATAAACATGCCGAACACCGCGGCGAACGCTGCGATAAGCACGGTAGCCTCGAAAATCACCGGCACGAAGCTCGGCCAACTGAATAGTGGCCGCCCGCTGACGATATGGGGATAAAACTCCACCGAGACCGCATATTGAAGCCCGAGACCGCCAAACGCGCCGGCGATACCGCCAAGCAGGACCAACCCGGCCAACTTGCTAGGCTTGATACCGAGGGCCTCGGTGAGTCCATGAACCGGGATGGGCGAAAACGCATCGGTGGCGGTGTAGCCCGCCTCGCGAACGCGGTGCGCGGCGGCCAGGAGGGATTCGCCATCGGGGAATTCCGCGACCACTCCATAGATCGAATTGTTGTTTGTCTCTTTCATGGCGACGGTCAATGTTTGCGTTGCTTCTTGTGTAAAAGTTCACGCACTTCGAACTGGGATATCATCGGCAGGACCTTGATCGCCCCCACCATCAGAAAGAGAAACAAACCGATGGTGCCCAGGTAAAGTCCCCAATCGTATTTCGTCGGATAATACATGCCCCACGAGGAGGGCAGAAAGTCACGGTGCAAGCTGGTGATGACGATGACAAACCGTTCCAGCCACATGCCGATATTGATGACAATGGAAAGGAAGAATAGAATGACCGGCGATGTACGGACCTTTTTAAACCAGAGCAATTGCGGAATGACGCCATTGCACAGAATCAAAGACCAGTATGACCACCAGTAAGGTCCGTACATACGGTTGAATTTCATGTAACCTTCGTATTCACTGGCACTGTACCAGGCGAAGAAGATTTCCATGCCGTAGCCGTAAAGCACCATTAAACACGTGGCCAGCATCACCTTGGAAATGTTGTTCAGGTGATTCAGGGTAATCATGTCCTTCCAGCCGAACAAAGCACGCAGTGGAATGGACAAGGTGAGCACCATGGCGAAGCCGGAGAAAATCGCTCCGGCCACGAAGTACGGCGGGAAGATGGTGACATGCCAGCCCGGAATAACCGAAACGGCGAAGTCGAGACCGACGATACTGTGCACGGACACGACCAGCGGGGTGGACAAACCGGCCAAGAGCAGATAGGCGATTTCGTAACGCTGCCAGTGTCGGGCCGATCCGCGCCATCCCATGGAGGCAATGCCATACCCGATTTTGACAAATTTGTTTTTGGCCCGGTCGCGAAGCGTGGCCAGATCAGGAATCAACCCCGTAAACCAGAAGAGAATGGAGACCGTGGCATAGGTGGAAACGGCTACGACGTCCCAAATTAACGGACTGCGAAATTGAGGCCACATTTCCATGACATTGGGATAAGGAAAGAGCCAGTACGCCAACCAAGGTCGCCCAATATGAAGAGCCGGGAACAGACCGGCGCATGTCACCGCGAAGATCGTCATGGTCTCGGCAAACCGGTTGATGCTGGTGCGCCACTCCTGACGGAGCAACAACAGGATGGCCGAGATCAAGGTACCGGCGTGTCCGATACCGATCCACCAGACGAAGTTAATGATGGCAAACCCCCAACCCACCGGCTGGTTAATGCCCCATACCCCGGTACCTTCTACGAGCAAAATCACCACGGATGGCAACAAGCCACCCAACAGCAGTAAAGCCAGCATGCCCACGGCGAGAATCGGTCGCGGCAAGGTCGGAGTAAGCGGAATTTTGCTGATTTTGTCAGTGACCGACTCCATCGAGTGGCGCTCGTCGAGAACGGTTTCAACCTCGACAAATCCTTGCTCCGGTCCTGGTGGATTATGCGCCATGACTGATGGACTCCGTAACGGAAGCGGTTTCGAGATTCATATTGGGGTTGCGGATCCGAGCGTGATAGGTCAACCGCGGTCGGGTATTCAGGACGGACAGCACGCCGTAATCCAAGGTGCTTTCTTTTTTGCGGGCGACTTCACTGGTCGCGTCGCGGATGTCACCAAATACGATCGCCTTGGTCGGGCAGGCCTGCTGGCACGCGGTAACGACTTCGCCGTCGGCAATCGGGCGACCGGCGACCCGCGCGTTGATCCGGGCCTCGCTGATGCGCTGAATGCAAAACGTGCACTTCTCCATCACGCCGCGTGCGCGCACGGTGACGTTGGGATTGCGCTGCAACTTGAGGCTCGGGGTTTCGTGATCGGCATACTTGTAGAAATTGAACCGGCGAACCTTGTAGGGGCAGTTGTTCGAACAATAACGCGTTCCAACGCAACGGTTGTACACCATCTGGTTCAAACCATCGGTGCTATGCACGGTGGCGGCAACCGGACAAACCGCCTCGCACGGCGCGTTTTCACAATGGACGCAGGTCATCGGTTGATGATGGACGGCGGCATGGGACGCTTTGCCCTCGTAATAACGGTCCACCCGAATCCAGTGCATCTCGCGGCCATTGGCGACTTCTTCCTTGCCGACCACCGGGATGTTGTTTTCCGCCTGGCAGGCGATCATGCAGGCGTTGCAGCCGATGCACGACGACAAATTGATCACCATACCCCATTGCGGACCCTGCGAATAGTCGTGCGGCGGATAGATCGACGGCGCATTTTCGTTGCGCCCGTATTTCTTGCTGAATTCATCGAATTTCCAGACGAACGCATTGTCGGCCTGAAAATCGGCCACGGTGCCGACGCGCAAGTGGTTGCGACCCTCAATCGCGTGGTGCTCCTGGGTTAACGCGAAGGTATGCGTTTCCCGGGTTTTGGCGATTTTTACAAAGGCGCGGGCGGGACTCTCCACCACTTGAAGCGCCGCGACGGAAAACCCCACGCCGTTACCAACCCGGCCGGCCATACGACGACCGTAGCCCAAGGTTACGACACCCCCTCCGACGGGAATACCCACGGCAACCAATACCGGCATCTTTACCGTTGCCGTCGCCGTGGAAGCTTCGACCACATCGCCGGTGGACAACCCAAGTTTTTCCGCGGTTTCCTGGCTGATCAGCAGCGCGTTGTCCCACGTCAGGGTCGTGATGGGCCGCGGCATTTCCTGCATCCAGCCGTTGTTGGCAAACGAGCCGTCGAGCGTCGCGTAATCGGGCAGGATCGCGAGGTCCAGTTCGCCTTCCGGAGCCGCTTGCTCATCGGGTCCGGAATCGCGCCAGGCAAGATCAACACGCACCGGCGCGGCGGCGGAGCCTTCAACAACGCCATCGTGCAAAGCCCGCTTCCATGCGAGATCACCACCCAATTTTTCTGCCCAGGTTTCGCGCACCAGGTCATAACCGGTAGCCGATTCGTTCCCGGCCATAAACGCGAGAATTTCCAGGGCAGAACGCCCATCATAGAGGGGTTCAATGAGGGGCTGCACTATGGAGGCCGTGCCGTCGTAGGCGCGGCAGTCGCCCCAGGCTTCGAGAAAGTGGGTTCCCGGCAACTGGTAGTGCGCCCATTCCGATGATTCCGTCTCGAAAAGCCCGTAATCAACGATAAACGGCACCTTGCGGATCTTGATTCCAAAATCCATGGCTGCCGGGGCATGGTACACGGGATTCACATCGAACATCAGCAACGCCTTGACCTTGCCGGCCTCCATGGCGTCGGCAAGCTCCGCCAAGGAACGCATGTGGCCGCCGGGCCGCACCACGGAAGGCTCGATGAACGAAAGGGTCTCACCCACATTGCCCAAGGCTTCGTTGATGGCAAACACCAACGATTGCAGGGACGCGGACCGGTGCTCTCCGGCAATTACCAGCGCTTTGCCGGCATGGGCTTTCAGGTCGGCGACCACGGCATCGGCCCATTCACCGTGCGCGGTTTCCACGGGACCGTTCACGGCTACGCCAAGTTTGGCGGCAACCGCACGCGCCAGTTGTTCCAGTGCATCCGGGGTAAGCGCCAGGCGATGATCGGCGGCGGCGCCGGTGAGCGTCATGTGGCTTTCCGCTACATACAGGCGATTCATGTTGCCGGCTTCCACATCGCGGCGGGATGCATAATCACGCGCATAGCGGAGATGGGCGGGACCCATTCCGATAAAATCAGCGTCCAACGAAACGATAACATCCGCCTTGGCGATGTCGTAGACCGGGTCCAGCGGACGACCGTAAGCACGTTGCGTCGCTTCATACAGGCGGTCGCGGTTGATCGGCTCGTACTGATGCCAGACCGCGGCGGGATATTTATCGAGGACGGCCTGAATCGTTGAGGCCAAGGTCGGCGAGGTGACCGTCCCGGTCAGGAGGTGGAGACCTTCACCGTTTTTCGCGGCCAATGTTTCAAGTTCTTTTTTAAGATCGGCGTAAAAGTCTGACCAGGTCTTGGACTTGGTGCGGCCCTTGTATTTAATGGTCTTGGCCCGGTCCGGGTCGTACATGGACAGAATGGCGGCCTGGATCAAGGCGTCACTGCCACCGAGGCAGGCCGGATGCTTTTCATTGCCATCCAATTTGGTGGGACGCCCCATGTGGCTGGTCGCAAGCAGCCCCACCCCGTAGCCTTGAAGCGGCATGGTCGTGGCATAATACATCGCTTTTCCGGGCACGAGGTATTCCGGCTGCTTCACGTACGGGATGATCTTCTCGGTGGGCTGGCGGGTGCAGGCGGTCAACCCGCCCAAGGCCAGGGAGGCCCCCATCAAGCGGATGAAATCCCGGCGGTGCATCGGATCCCACTCGGCGGCGAACCGGGGAAACTGCGCGTGCAACAGGTCCCCAAAACTTTCATCGCGCGATAGTTCGTCCAGACTGCGCCAGTAACGCCGACCGGTTTTTCCTTCCAGTTGGGCTTGCGCCATCTGGCGGGAAAGTTCAGCACGCACCGAGGCGGGCGTATTCTGGGTTGATGGCGTTAACGATGACATTTGTAGCAATCCAGAAGACGATGGTTGGAGGTATTGACATTATGGACCCGAAGCAGTTCCTCGCCGAATTCCAACTGGTTGGCGGGCTTTTCATACGCCATGTTGAATACTTCATCGCGCGGGCGGACAAACTTTTCGGGCTGGCGGTGACACTCCAAACACCAGGCCATATACAGGTCGTTTTGCTTCCATACCAGCGGCATTTCATCGACGCGGCCATGGCAATCCGCGCAACCGATGCCGGCATTGACGTGTACGCTGTGGTCAAAATACACGAATTCCGGCAGGTCATGGACCCGGTTCCACTCCATCGGTTCTCCGGTGCGCCAACTTTCGCGGACCGGCTCCAGAATCGGCGCTTCGTTCCAGATCAGGGAGTGGCAATTCATACAGGTTTTGGTTGGAGGAATGCCGGCGAAGGCCGCCCCCTCAACCGACGTGTGACAATAACGGCAATCGAGGCCGAGCGCGGCGTGATGTTTGTGACTAAACGGAACGATTTGCTCGCGCGGAACATTGACTTCCGTCACGTAAGGGGATTTTTGCAAGGCATCGAAAAGCACCAAAGTGCCTACCAAACCGCCAATGCCTACCAGTATACTTAACCGGGCAATTATATTTGCCGCGGGATGAAAAACCTGCGCCATTCAAGCTCCAAAAAGCCGACTCGATTGTTTTGCCGACACCGAATCACGCCTACATGATTCCCCGATAGCCGGCATCAAAGATTGCCGGAGAAACCTATGCAACAAGGTGCGCGCCGTCAACAGATTATGGATGTGTTTGTCAAATTTTCTTGTTTGAGTATTCAATCAGTTTTTCTGGTGGGCAAACGGCAATCGTGCGCTTACGTTTTCCGTCATGCGGGTTCTAATTGCGGGATGTGGTTATGTAGGATTGAGGCTGGCTGTACGCTTGGCGGAGGCCGGACATGAGGTGTTTGGTCTGAAACGCCAACCGCCCACCACCACCCATGCCTTTACGTGGTTACGCGGCGATCTTACCGGAAGCGCCTATGAACTTCCCGACCGCCTGGATGGCGTGGTGCTTGCCGCCGGTCTCCGGCGTGACACCGAAGCGCACTACCGGGATTTGTTGGTGGAAGGTTATCAACGATTGCTCGCACGCGTGGAGGCATCCTCCGCCCGGCTCAGCCGCGTCGTGCTCGTGTCCACCACCGGGGTGTTTGCCGAGTCGGATGGCGGATGGGTAGATGAAACCTCGCCGGTGAATGCCGACCGCTCTCCCACGCGCTATTATGTGGAGTCCGAGGCCATGGTGGCGAGATTTCCCGCCTCGACAACGGTAGCCCGCCTATCCGGCATCTATGGCCCGGGGCGCAACCGAATGATTCGCGAGGTTCAGGACGGCGCAGCCCGCTTATTCCCTCCGCCGGTTCATTACCTTAATCATATTCATGCCGATGACGCCGCCGGCGCCCTCGCCCACCTGCTGACCCATGCGGAACCCGAACCCCTCTATATCGTAAGCGACCCGGAACCAACCGACCGGAATGAGGTTGTGCGCTGGATCGCCAAAACCGGTGGATGGAACGAACCGCCGCCGGCCGGCACGGACGCCCCCCGCCCCTCGCGACGATCCGGTAATAAACGTTGTTCGCCGGCGCGACTGCTCGCCTCCGGCTATCGATTCCAGTATCCCAGCTTTCGCGAAGGCTATGCCGCCTTGATGACTTCGTGATTGGCTTTTTCTTCGCCCCAAGGCATCCTGCTGGCGTATATCTGGACAACGATGAACTTTCCCTTTGAGTTGCTTCCCCTCGCTTCGGCGATCGGAAACGGAACCGGCGAATCCATGAGCGCGGTCATGGAACAGTTTGTCCTGCAATTGGCGGTCATCCTCATCGCCGCCCGCCTCGGCGGTCTTTTTTTCCGGCGTTGGCTCAAGCTTCCCGATGTTCTGGGCGAGCTTTCCGCCGGCATGCTGATCGGGCCGTACGCGCTGGGCGGCATGACCTGGGCCGGTCTTCCCCCGCTCTTCCCCGCCACCCAGGACATCATCGCCGTATCGGAACCGCTTTATGGTTTGGCCACCATCGCTTCGGTGCTGCTCTTGTTCATGGCCGGCCTGGAAACCAACCTGAAACTATTTCTCCGCTATTCGTTTGCCGGCATTGTCGTGGGCTTGGGTGGTGTGGTGTTTTCATTTTTATCCGGAGCCTGGTGCGGCGTGTACTTCGGATTGGCCGAACACATGTTCGATCCTCACGCCATGTTTCTCGGGGTGATTTCCACCGCGACATCCGTCGGCATTACCGCTCGAATCCTGGCCGAGCGACGCAAAACCGATACCCCTGAAGGCGTAACGATCATGGCGGCGGCGGTTCTGGATGATGTCCTGGGTATCGTGCTGCTCGCCATCGTCGTCGGTGTCGCCCAAATGGACCATGCGACCGATCATATTCCCTGGGATGACATTGGCATTGTCGCCGCCAAAGCATTCGGCTTCTGGCTGGCCTGTACGGCAGCCGGGATCCTCATCGCCCGCCGCATTTCCCGAGTCCTTAAAGTATTGAAATCGCCGGCGGCGATCAGTTCGCTTGCCTTTGGATTGGCCTTGTTGCTGGCCGCCCTTTCAGAGAAGTCCGGCCTGGCCATGATCATCGGCGCTTACATCATGGGACTATCCTTGTCCACCACCGACCTCGCGCAATTTTTGCAGGATCAACTCAAAGGCGTCTACGACCTGGTTGTGCCGGTTTTCTTTTGTGTCATGGGCATGCTCGTCGACTTCACCCTGTTGCCATCGGTATTGATGCTCGGGCTGGTGTACACCGTACTGGCTACCGCTTCCAAGGTGTTGGGGTGCGGGATCCCGGCATTATTCGCCGGCTTTAACACCCACGGCGGTTTGCGGATCGGCCTCGGCATGCTGCCCCGCGGGGAGGTCGCCCTGATCGTCGCCGGCATGGGGTTGGCCGCGGATATCATTCCACCCCCGATTTTCGGCGTGGCCATCATGATGACCGTATTAACCCCCTTGACCGCCCCGCCCCTTTTAATTGCCGCCTTCAAGGGCGGGGCCGGGGTTCGCAGCGACACCGGCATTCAAAACCAGGATGATATAACCTTCACCCTGGATTTTCCCTCCGAGGATGTTGCTGAATTCGTGATGTCCCGGATCATTCGGGCCTTTCGCCGCGAAGAATTTTTCGTCCACACCATCCATGGCGCCAACCGGAGTTACCAGGTCCGCAAGGACGACCTCGCCTTCTCACTCATTCAAGAACGCGGGGTGATCGAGCTGCATATGAATCCGCAAAGCGAGCATGTGGTGAGATTTATCGTGCTGGAGGAATTGCTGGCCATGGAAGATGTCTTCGAGTCCTGCAAAAAAGTCAAAGACATGCACGCGATGACCAGCGATCTGCTGACCGGCCTTTATAAATAATTTGTTCTCATTGCGCTTGACCGCCGGGGAATCCCTGATAAATTGCTCGTATAAAGAGCAACGTTTATGTCAATCCTCTCCCCAGCAATGCGAAGCACCGAAAGGTTCTCCACGGTGGTTTGGAAAACGTCATTCTGCTTAGTTTTGATCGCGGCCGCATCGTGGGCCTCCCCTTTTTCCAATGACCGGTGGGTAAGCCCCAAAGGGCATCCGGATGTCAACGACCGGGTTCGCGCAATCGGATTCGACTCCGCTGGAAGAGTTTACGCTGGCGGATGCTTTACCGTGGCCGGAGGATTGACGGGAGCCCATTACGTGGCGATGTGGAAACCGGATACCCGGACCTGGACCAATTTGGGCGTATCCATCAGCGGCCCGTCCTTCGCCTTGTATGTCGACGCCTCTGATTATGTCTACGTCGCCGGCTCATTCATCAAGTCTTGCGGCGTCGATGCCAACGGCATTGCCCGCTGGGACCCGGCAACTGAAACGTGGGCCAACCTCGGCGCCGGCGCCAACGGCATTATCCGGGCGGTGGTCGCGGATCAGGACGGAAACCTCTATGTGGGCGGAGGCTTCACCGAAGCCGGCGGATTGCCCGCCTCGAACGTTGCCATGTGGAACGGTTCCAACTGGACGAACCTGGATGCCGGGGTAAACGGTGATGTGTTCGCCCTCGCCGTCGACACCAACGGCCACCTCATCGCCGGCGGCTTGTTTGATGAAGCAGGCGGGCAGGAAGCCATATCGGTGGCCCGATGGAACGGCGTAGCCTGGACAAATCTTGCCTCCGGTCTGGGCGACGGCCTTCAGGACGGCGTGGATGCCCTGTTGATCAGTTCCAACGGAATCTTGTACGCCGGTGGCTTCTTCACCCACTCCGGTGGAATGCCCATGTTCAGCATCGCACGATGGGATGGAAACGCCTGGACCAACATCGGAACCGGCGTGGAGGGCACCGTCCATGTTCTGGCGGAAGACAGTTCGGGCAATGTGCTGGCCGGCGGATTTTTCTCCGGCGTGGATTCCGCGCATGCGGCAATCATGCGTTGGAACGGCACAAGCTGGGACAGCTTTACCCATGACATGCACGGCTATGTCATTGAACTGGCGCTTGACGCCGACGGACGCCTTTATGTGGGCGGCGAATTTACCGTAGCCTGGGATCCGAACATTAAAAACATCGCCCGCTGGGATGATGGCGACTTCACCGCATTGGCCGACGGCTTGCTGAATGACATGATCCACGGCCTGACCGTCGACAGCGAACACCGCCTGTATGCCGGCGGATTATTTACCCGCGCCGGCGCCAACACCAATGCGCGTCATGTCGCGCGATGGGACGCCAATGCCGGCATCTGGACCAACTTGGGCGGCGGCGCCAACGGGGCGGTAAAGGCCTTGGCGGTGGATTCGGATGACCGGCTACTGATCGGCGGCTCATTCACTCAGGTCGGCGGGTTACAAACCACCGGCGTTGCCGCTTGGGATCCCGTTCAGGAAACCTGGACCAACCTGGCGCAAGGCTTGGCCGGTTCCGGCGCTGAAGTCTTGGCAATTGCTTTCGATCCGGCAAACAATGTGTTTTACGTCGGCGGGTCCTTTACCCAGGCCGGTCATGTCGCGGCCCAACATATCGCCGCTTGGAATGTCACCCTGAATACGTGGAGCAATCTTGGCGTTGGCGTGAATCACCGGGTGCATGCATTGGCCGTTGATAGCTCCGGGCATTTATACGCCGGCGGCGAATTCACCGCGGCGGGAGGACAAACCGCCCACCGAGTCGCACGTTGGGATCCGCAAAGCCTTACCTGGACCAACCTCGGAGCGGGACTTAGCGATCGGGTCGACGCATTGCTTGTGGTTGACGGAACCAACGTGGTCGCGGGCGGCTTGTTCACCGGCCCGACCTCCCTCTGGCGCATCGCCCGTTGGTCGCCTTCCCAATCCGCATGGCTAGCGCTGGGCGGCGGGGTAAGTGGAACCTTGCTGCACCAAAACTCGTTGCCTCATGTAATGGCCCTGGCAAGCGATCAACGCGGAGCGATCTATGCCGGCGGTAATTTTGCCCATCCCGCTGTCGGCATCACGCGCTGGGTCGATCATGACGCGTCAGGACTTGGTTCCGGCGTCAACGGATTGGTCTCCGCATTAGCCTACGATCCGCTTCTGGATGAAATGTGGGTGGCCGGCGCTTTCTCACGGGCGGGCGGAAAACCATCACCGGCCATTGCCCGCCTGCTCCTCATCCCGGATGACATCGATACGGACGGCGACGGCCTGCCCGACTGGTGGGAACGCGCGCATTTTGGCGGCCCCACCAATGCCATCGCGCACCAAGCTTCCGCCAATCCGAAACTCAAGGTTCGCGATGCCTTTATCGCCGCCGGCGATCCAAACAGCCCGGCCTTTGATTTTGCGACGGGCATTCGCCCGATGCAACCGCCATCGACATCAACGCTCCTCTCCATTCCCACCAGTTCGGCGCAACGGGTCTACCGCCTCTACGGCGCCACCAACTTGATGGGCGAACCGCAACACTGGACCCTGATTCTTCCCGAGCGCACCGGAACCGGTTCCGTCCTGACCTTTACCCTCACCAACGAACTGCCGTATCGGGTATTCCGAACCGGCGTGCGACTCCCTTGATTTGCCATCGCTCCGGCTTACATCGCCCAAGTCCGCGCATCGAGACGCTGCCCCGCCTTGAAGGCCGCCGAATCCCCTTCAACCTTAACCACCTCGCCTCGATGGACATGAACGATCGCACCCCGGTCGTTAAAACAAAAGTCCGGCGTTGCCCCGAACAACCACTCCCATGAACCGGCTTCGGCTATCCGCCGCGGGAAGTCCGCATGATTAAAAATGTCCGGCGCTTCTTCCCGGGGCTCGCCCCAGGAGCTGGCCAACGAAGCCACCACCGCACCCTCGAGCTCCGCCGACGCATGGCCGCGCGCGGCCAGGTTTTCCACCGGCATCGGAACCGACGCCACCGCGCGGGTTTCCACATCCTGGATATCCGGGATAAGCGCTTCCCGCAAGCTCTCCAGGTCGGCCTGCCACAACAAGGTGCCATGGTGCAGAACGCGGTCGCGTCGGTAACAGAACGCCTGACCGGAAATCTTCCGCCCCTCCACCGCCAAACTGGTTGTCCCGGCCAACGCGACCGTCAGCCCCAGCCCCGCCAGCCCGCGCACCCAGCTTTGCAGCACATCGTCGCGTCGGTACCGCATGCGCGGAACGATCAGGGCAATATTGAGATTGCCGGTATCGTGATAGACCGCGCCGCCGCCGGTAATACGACGCGCCAGCCTCACCCCGCGTTTATCCAAACGGCTGACCGCGCATTCGCGCCAGGGATTTTGATTTTTGCCGATGACCACGGCAGGCTCGTTCCGGTAAATAAAGACCACCGGCTCGTCCCGATTCTCGTCATCGAGCAGTAACGCCTCCGCGACCAGATTTTCACGGGCATCACATCGGTTGGACCGGATAAGCCGCACCGTTATTGACGCCCGTCAATCAATGAGGTCACCACGGTCGGATCGGCCAGCGTGCTGGTATCCCCGACTTCATCCGGTTTGTTTTCCGCGATTTTCCGGAGAATGCGCCGCATGATTTTGCCCGAACGCGTTTTCGGCAGGGCATCGGTAAATTGAATTTTATCCGGGGTGGCAATCGGGCTGATTTCTCGACGGACCTGCTGGATCAAGTCCTTCCGCAAACTTTCCGTCGGTTCAATGCCCTTCTTCAAGGTGACGTAGCAGTAAATCCCCTGCCCCTTGGTTTCGTGGGGAAATCCGACCACCGCGGCTTCGGCCACCGACGAATGCCCGACCAGCGCGCTCTCGATTTCCGCCGTGGCCAGGCGATGGGCCGAAACATTCAGCACGTCGTCCATCCGACCCATCAGCCAATAATAGCCATCGGCATCCCGACGGCAGCCATCGCCGCTGAAATAGCGCCCGGGAAATTTCGAGAAGTAAACGTTTCGGATCAATTCACTTTTGGCGTCGCCGTACACCCCGCGAATCATGCCCGGCCAGGGATTCATGATCATCAAGCTGCCGCCTTCGTCCACCCCGGCTTCGGAGCCATCCTCCTTGAGAATGGCTGGAACAACGCCGAAAAACGGCTTGCCCGCCGAGCCCGGCTTGGCCGGCATCGCTCCCGGCAAGGTGGTGATCATGATGCCGCCGGTTTCGGTCTGCCACCAGGTATCGACGATCGGGCAGCGGCCCTTGCCGATCACTTCATGATACCAGATCCACGCCTCGGGGTTGATCGGCTCGCCCACGGTTCCCAGCAAACGCAGCGAACTCAAATCGTGGCGGTTGGGATGTTCCTCTCCCAGGCGCATCAACGCACGGATCGCGGTCGGCGCGGTGTAAAAAATCGTCACCCGGTAATCCGCCACGATTTTCCAGAAGCGGTTCGGGCCGGGATACGTGGGAACGCCTTCAAACATCATACACGACGCCCCGTTGGAGAGCGGTCCGTAAACCAGGTAGGAATGCCCGGTGATCCATCCGCAATCCGCGGTGCACCAAAACAGATCGTCCTCGCGAATATCGAAGATGTAGCGGAAAGTCAGATGGGTATACAGCAGATACCCGGCGGTGGTGTGCAGCACCCCTTTGGGTTTGCCGGTGCTGCCGCTGGTGTACAAGATAAACAACGGGTCTTCGGAATCCATCGGTTCGGGATCGCCGGAGACCGCGGACAAATCCCTGGCCATGATCTCATGCCACCAGGTGTCACGGCCCTCCTTCATCGCGACCGGCTGATTGCCCCGGTTAAAAACCAACACGCATTGTACGGTCGGACAATCCCCCAGTATCGTGTCCACCTTCTCCTTGAGCGGGATCACCTTGCCGGCATGATAACCGACATCGGCGGTGATCACGGCATGGGAGCGGCAATCCTGGATTCGCGATTTCAGGGCATCCGGACTGAACGCGGAAAACACCACCGAATGAATGGCCCCGATGCGCGCACAGGCCAGCATCGCAATCGGCAACTCCGGCACCATCGGCATAAACAAGGTCACCGCGTGACCCTTGCCGATGCCCAGGTTACGCAGCGCCCGGGCGCATTGCTCCACTTCGCGCTGCAGATCACGGTAGGTCAATCGACGCTTGTCCTCCTCCCGTTCGCCCTGCCAGATAATCGCAGGTTTATCGCCGCGTCCGGCTTCGACATGCCGGTCCAGACAGTTCGCGCTGACGTTAAGTTTTCCCCCCGCGAAGTAACGGACATATGGCTGTTCCGAGGCGCCGATGGCATCAAAGTCGTGCCGCGTCACGTCATTCCATTTCTTCATCCACGCCAGATGCTCCTCCGCCTGGCGGGCCCAGAACGCTTCCGGTTGCTCGATCGACTCCCGGTACATCGCCTCGTATTCGGCATACCGACCCAGACGCGCCCGGGCGGCAAAATCGACCGGCGGGTCAAAGCGGCGAACTTCCTTCATCATGGATTCGACTTCTTGGGACATAACGAACTCTCCTCGCGCGTCGTGGTTGAACGATGGTTAACTGATAGGGAAAAGTGTACCCGCCGATTCGCGACCGGCAACGCCAAAATCGAATTGGAGTGAAGAGGATACTGGCTTGACGAAATCATCATAACGTGTGTCTAGATAGGAACCCGTGAACATGGCGGATTTAAATCAACGGAGAGTCGGCCGAGTATTGACACTCGTATGCACGCATGCGCTTGTGCTTTATGACGCCTATATTCTTCCTCTGCCGATGGCGGTGGTCATGTGGAAGCACGGGCATCATAGTGTGATCTACTTCCTGGCGGTCGCCCTGGTATTTCCCTCTTTTTTCCGCTGGCGAAATCCATGGTGGCGTGACCGGCTTTATATCGCGGGTTTGGTTGCCTTCTACGGCCACTGGTATTTGATTTCATCGGCTGACGATATCGCTTACGGCACCGAACCGTTTACCATGAAGGGTATCTTGGGGTCACTGCCATTTCAGATCGCGTTTGCCGTTCAAATGGCCAGAATGGTTCCTCGTTGCATCGCTTCCCCTAAAACGTAAGCAATTGCAACCGGTTAGTGCCACTATTTCTGTGTCCCCGCTTTCTTCGCTTCTACTTTTTCCGGGTGTCGAGATCACGTAATACATGAAAAGTATTTTCAGTACTTACTCTTTTTATCATCACAATCGGAATGTATAGTGCACATAATGCCGCCTTACCGTGCCAGCCGATGTGTGAGCGGCAGATGCTGTGCAAGTTCATTGTGCACGTTTCTCCAGCCCCCTTCTCACTTCTAATATTGCGTTACGAATCGTTTTTTTTATAACAGCATTGGTTTCTGTGAGACTTCGTGACTCGAGATATTGGAGTGCGGGATACCCGATTTCAATCATTGCTATTACACCAGGTTCAACTACTGTCAGGTTGTCCCGTGTTCCGTCTCGAAGGCGATCAGGAATTAAGCTGGAAATAAGCGTCTCCATGGCTTCATTCGCCTTCAATCGGCCTAAAAGAATAATCGCCACGTTACGATAATTGTCTAGATAGTAAATTGATTCACCCGGCATTATTGGCGATTGAGCTATTTCTATCAATGACTCTATGGCCTTATTGCGGGCCGATATAATTTCTTTAGCGGCGGATATTCGCAATTCATAGTTTGTGGAAGTCAAATCGTAGAACCACCGGAAAGCAGATGGATCATCACTTATCGTGGTTGGAGCAAGACGTAGATTGGCATCACTTCTCTTTTTGAGTGCCTGCACAATTGCTTCTTCCCTGAACTTGCTGTGGGGATAAACTCCATGCCAGTTGTCGAGCGTATACCATACATCAAAAGGCGCCGCATTAAGAAATAGAATACAGCGATTGCCAGTACTAAAGAAAGGCATGGATGTAACGGGATCGTCGCCATAACCGTAAATGACCACAACCAGTTTTTGATCCGGAAGAAATTCTCCCGACAAAGCTTTGACGGCCTTAAATTCGACGACGTGTTCTGCCTTTATAAGACCTTCACTACCCAAGAATCTGACTACTTCAGCGACTACGATATTCGTCGATCTGTTAATGTGGCAGTTCAAGGCATCATTTGGTTCTGCCGTAGAAGTACGAGCAACTAGAAGAAGAACACAGGTAACCGAGGCAAGTGTTATAGTTATTTGGTTCATGGAATATCTCTGCATTTAATGGTTAATCTTTCGTCCAGTCGGCCGGGTTTCCTGAAAGCGGCCCTATACCTGGCAAAACCTGACTCGTTCGAGTGGAATCTTGCTGCCAGCGAGAAATCGACGGATTATATGTCGCATACAGAATCGCGTGCCAATACTTATCAGACGAGCACACGTACCAATAATCGCCAATTTTAACTTCGGCCCATTCACGTAGTTTGCCCTTATAGATATATCGATCACTGGAGGCACCTCCGAGATTCGCGATCTGAGCATTGCCGGGCAAATCAATTTGAAAGAGGTCTTTTGCCTCTTCATCCTGGATCAAATCTCTATCGGGTCCGCCGCCCGTATCAGAAGCCCAACCGATGCCATTGACCGGTTTCAGAAACGGACCATTTTCTAAAAGCCAATAAGATCGGGATACTTCACGCTCAATGCTCCACTCAACATCACTAAGTACCTCGTTTGGGGAAATTCTGTAACGCATCTCCATTTGTCCGACAACACCATCAAATACTGGACCGGTGGATGGTGTGTAAATCTGAACTCCAACCACATTATTTAACCAAGAAGCCAATTCAGAAAATTGAGCGCTGTTTCCGACGGTTAATGGATCACCCTGATAATCAGAACCACGAAATGAAATATCCTCTTCAGAAATCCAGATGACCGTCAAGTCTTCCCGTCCACAAATTAAATCACCCGACAAATCGGTGCGCGCTTCAATAATTACATCATTTAATGCCGTACTGGGGGTTACGCCGTATAACCACAAATCCAAGTCCTCTCCAACAGTTATGGACAGACCATCCTCCGGATAATCTGAACCGTCGAATGTCTTGATTAACAAATCACCGCCACCAGAATGAGACAATAACACCTTGCAAGAAAATCCTTCTGTTGGACCCTGCATTCTAACCCTAAGTGGAATACGATTATCAGTTTCACCTGCTGGAGAATTTGTGGGTGTGGCTCGTGTACCGGAAGGTTTTTGTTTAACTACATAGTCATCATGTTGAATATCCGTACCATTCACCAGTAGTTGAACGGAAAGGATACTATTTGAAATATTCGGGCGAAACATCATGAATTTTCCCCAAGCATGTCCGGTATCCCATCCGCCAATATTCTTGAGCGGCCAACTATATGATGGCCAATTGAAATATGCCTCAGTTACAGTGAACTCGACTTCAGTCATGATGGGAACAATAAAGGAAATGTTGCCATTATGCCAGAACCCCGTTTGCCCCCGGTATGTAATGACGCTAGGATCGTCCGGGGCTACGGCACCGAATACTACTTTATCGTAAATGCGTAGATTGGGAAATTCCAGAATGACAATTTGCATTTCTTGCGTTGGCCAGCGTTTAATATAGGTCAGTTCGGTGTTGGAACTCCAGTCGTATGTTGCATAATCTGTTGAGCATATCGCGCTACTTACCCACTCCTTGTCACGACCCATAAAGACCCAATTTGCAAGGTCTCCGGGGACACAGAAATAATTGCTTTCTGCATCATACTCCCAGCCAGCGGGATACGCCAACCCGAATTCCCGACCAGCAAAAAGTTGTGGAAATTTAGCCTTCTCGTTTCCTTAAGAACCTAGAGGCAGGCGCCTCGGATAAGGAAACAGGCCATGAGACGAAGCCGCATACGAATCGATGACCAGCCAACCTGGTACCACTGCTACAACCGGATTGCCGGAACCGCCGCCGACCTGCCGTTCGGTCCGGTCGAGAAAGAAAAGTTTATCAGCCTGCTTCACCGGGTCAGTCGGCTTTACACCGTACGCATCGTCGCCTATCAGGTCATGTCCAACCACTTCCACCTGCTGGTGCATGCGCCCAGCGAGCAGCCCACCGCCGAGGAAACCTGCCGCCGGTACCAGGCCTTTCATGGCGGGAAGCGAACCCTGACTCCCCACTCCGCCGCCTGCCGGGAATGGCAGGCCCGGTGCCGGGATGTCAGTTGGCTCATGCGCCATGTTCAGCACCTCTTCACCGCCTGGTACAACCGGACCCGGCCGCTCCGACGCCGGGGTTCGCTCTGGGCCGACCGGTTCAAACACACCATTCTCGAAAGCGGACAGGCCGTATGGTCCTGCTGGAGCTATATCGAAAACAACCCCGTACGCGCCGATATGGTCGAGGATGCCGCCGACTACCGCTTCTGCAGTCACGGCGCATGGCACCAGTCCGGGCGGCATCCCTTTGAAGAGAACATGACCGCTTGCATGCTGCCGATGCTCAAGGATCTCTTCGGCCTTTCGTCGTTGACCGAGATTCGCCACCGGATGGATCAAACCCTCGCCGAGAAGGCGGAACGTGACGTAGAGGCGTCCGGGTTTACGCTGACCGTCCGGCGGCGGGTCCGCTACTGGACCAACGGGCTGGTCATCGGCTCGGAAATTTTTCTGCGTGACGTCATGTCCCGCCACCAGCCCAAGACAACACATCAACACCGGGTGACCAAGGTAACTGGAAGCTCCTCGACGCCGCTTTGCTCATGGCGACGCCTTGCTGAAGCCGGTTGATTTTCCCGACAAAATCCCACCAATACCATCGTGCTACCGTTTCTATCAGAAACCACGCCACGGTCTGCTTGCGGATCGGCGACATCCTTGATTCCGAAGGCTCGTCAAGTCCATCGGGCCGTGCTTTGGGGCGATTATGCCCGCAGCCGCGACGGTTAACCGGCACCCTCATGCTGACGCTACGCCAAGGCGGTGGCATATGCCACTATTTCTCTGTCCCCGACCCACTTCCAGATCCCCGACATCACACCCAAAGCCTGGGCCAAGGCCCAACGCGCCGCGCTGAAATCCGCAGCGTAAGTGTAATAGATCGTAGACTCTGACCCTTACGCCATCTCTGCTCCTATATCCGTCAAGAGGGGGTTGGTGTGACGCTTACCTTGAAGCTGAGGATGGCCGGGCCGGGCGTAGAACGGAACGGACACCGGAAGCTTGAAGCGGACGGCAGAGGGGAACCGGGCGCGAAGCGGGGGGTTCCCCTGCTAAGGCCGATAGGCCGCTCTTGCGTGCCGCGTAGCGTTTTGCGGCGGCGTTCGCACAACCCACAACGCCCGGATTCACCAAGAGCAGCGCCAAGGGAACAGAACGCTTTCTGTTCCAGCCCGAAGGGTTGCCGGAAGGCCGAAAAGTGTGGCGACAGCCGGAGCCGGACTTTTCGGCCTGGAGGCAACGCGGGGGTGCGCCGGAAAGGGCAACGTGTGAGGGAGTCTTCGACCGAACGAACGCATAACGCGCGCCGTTATGCGACGTTGCCCGGTCCGGCAGCTGCCGGATTCCGGCGCGGCCCCGCGCGGCTTGGCGCTGCGTCCGTCGCACGATCAATGACGCCGGATTCACCGACAAGCCGCACAACGCGCAGCGGCACGCGGGGCGGAGCACATGGCCGCGATGTTGGCCGCCAACTTCGCGGCGATGTGCGGAGGGGGTACAGGTGAGCGGCGTAGCCGCGAACACCGCATGGGGAGCCTGGCGCGAAAAATGCCGCCGCATTTTTCGTGTACAGGCTCGGGGCGGGAAGCGGAGCGGTTGGCGTCCCGCGTGCGCAAGCAGGCGGGATGTCATACCGCGTAGCACACGAGCGCCCGACAGGGCGCGAGGTGTCCCGCGCCCCGGCCCACGCCGGGCTGAGGTAAGTGATTGCAGCTATCTTTGAACAGGGAACGTCAGCGTTCCGAAGAAAACCGCTGCCCAGATTAGCGCCAGTACGATGTTCGCAGAGAGCATCAATCGACGCCGCTTCATCTCTCGACCACACAGGAGCACTCCGGCGGTTGACGCGATGCAGTAGAGGCAAAGGGCTATGGAAAACGACAAGAGGAGAGCACGCGACGGCAAAACGAGCAGATGAACGCGAACAACGGCGGCCAGCAGCATGAACGCTACAATGGACATGGCCCATGCGTGCCGAATAAAGATAGGCACGACGCATTGCGCGCCCTTATTTGAAGACCGTGACATAGTAGGGTGTCCGCGAATAGCCATTCCCACAGGACTTCAACCACGCACCGATATGCGATGGTCGCAATGCCGGGATACCAAGCATGGAACACCCGAAGTCCTTTTCGATGGATCCCATCTTTTCGTTCCATTCTGAAGCGTCAGCGATAAGAGCGTCGGTGTATCGTCCTCCGCGCTCCAGGAACGCGAGGTAGCCAGGAATGTGCATCTTCGTAGCTGTTGAGTAATTCACCCATCGCCATAAGAGTCCAGTCAAGTCACGCTTCGCAAAAAGTTGCCTCGTCGACAGGGCATCAACACTGCCCCGCAGAAAGAAGGAGTGCCGGTCGAGATCAAGCATCTTAAGCATATCGACGAATGACAAAGGCGTCTGCGGCGACACGTCCACCTTTGGCGCACTGATCTCCTCACGAAAAACATCCTGCATAACCTCGTCCGGCACATCGCTTGACACCAACTCGGCGAACGCTGTCTTGACTGGCGCATAGTTCTCCGGATTTGTCGCGAGAGATGCGCTAAGGTGTCCAACAGCCAGAGTCTCCGCAGTGTTCGCAAGAAGGTAGTTTGAATAGCCTCCGCGTGATCGCATTGCACCGGCAAACTCAGCGTACAGACGGATAGCGGCAAACATGTTGGTTGCAGAAACTGCGTCGTCGTACACCTGCAATTTGTTCAGCATGCTTTGGGCAAGACCATGCCAGGCTTGCGCGGACTGACGCGTAGCCTCGGGCTGTAACTCAATCAACTCTCTCGATGAAAGATGCGGCCATACGCCGTCATGCAAACGAAGAATCGACACGATCGAAGGGAAATCGGCGGCTTCTATTCTGTGCCGCCACTCACCATCGCTCAGATTCTCGCCGTAAACAGCATTAACCAGCAGACCGAGAACGAAAAGGATAACGTGTCGCTTATTCATAGGGCCTCATCGGAAGTTGTAACTGAAAGCCGTGTCCACCTTGTCAAGGTCTACACGCACACGGTAAATGTGTCCGCCATTCCCAAGCGTGTTGTAGCCAGCCTGAACCCTTGCGGCTCGCGAATCGGGCGATCCGAGGTTATAGTCCCAATCGTAGAGATCGGAAACATTTCCCTGAACATGAATCTGGGTGACTTCAAGGTCAACCTGACGAACGGTCACGGCAACGGTCCCTCCAAGGGTCGCAGTACCAAGAGAGCTGTGGAGGTCAAAAGACGCCCCAAACATGATCTGAGCGGGAAGTGACCATGTAAAGACATGTTCGGTCTCGTTGGTGTGAGCCGCGAAGTAGTTCTGAACCTCAGTACGCCGTGGCCCAAATGTTTCAATTGCGAGGGCATTGTGAAACTCCTCCGACGCATAAATGAGCGCCGCCAGGTCCGAAGATGGCGCAAACTCATGCCTTTGAATAGAGCCGTATCCTGCGGAAAGGAAAACAGCACCAACGTTGTGGGTGGGTTCGTTGACGTTGATAGTGGTGCTCACGGTAGATGCACCAGCAGGCACGGTGTCATTAAGAAAACTGTCGAGGAAGGAATATGCCGTTGGATAGATCAGGCCGGGAAGCCAGTAAAGGATTTGCAGATAGGCTCTCTCGGTTGTGTACTCGAACTGCGAAACCGGCTTGAAGCGTGCGGGACTGACAGCGCAAACCTCGCTGGCCTGGAGTTGGCCATCGCCATTCTGATCAACACCAGCGACGAACGCATGGTCTTCAGCGCGTTTCTCTCCTGCGCTCAGGGTAATGACATTTCCAGATAGAGTAGCATTGTTGACTGCATCCAGAACGTAGGTTCCCCCGTCGATTCCTGCCCAATTGAAAAGGAGTTTGCTGCGAATCTCGGGGGTATCTGGTGTTATGGCGACCTCTGCTTTGGCATAGCATTTGTTGTCCGATCTTGCCCCCATCATCATGTATCCATATCCAGCACTGCCGGAACTCCCAGGCAAATAATTCTGAACGGTACCCGAATACTGGTCTGACCAGGCTTTGGTGATGTCTACAGAGAGGATGTTATTCGAAATCGCGGAATAAAAGCCCATGTTGTGTCCGCGAATGTCTAAACCATCATCCGAAACATGATAACTTGGCCAAGTGAAGTCTGAAGCGCGAATAGAATATTCAACTTCTGTTTTGATGGGCACGACAAAGGAGACATTTCCGTTATACCAAAACCCTGTTTGGCCTCGATAGGTAATGAGACTAGGGTCGTCTACCTCCAGCGGAAAGCGCAACCAACCCACGGTGTCAGTTCGGAACCTCATGCCGGGGAACTGCAAGACGACGTGTTGAAGTTCTTGGGTTGGCCATCGCTTAACAAAGCGCAACACCGAGTGATTATCGCGCCATGTTTCACGAATGGTATCGCCCGGACCCCAGTAGTCGTCGCCGGATAATTCACTATACCCAAATTCAATCCAGTGATTTTGCGAGTCATTATTGTCGTATGTTTCTACATTGTCTGCGGAATCACAGAAAGTGTCTGGAATACACAAGTTGTAATAACAATCAATGTGCTCGTTATATACAAGCATGAAGTGAAGCGATTTTGTTGTCGAACTCCATTCCTGAATAATATCAACGGAATCCTTGTATAAGCCATGCCCGCACGGTACCCAGTATTCAGACCACAACGTCGATTTCCACCTGTTTGCTACGCTAAGTATTTCATACCCGATCAACGTTGGATCGGTATAGTACGTATCTGCGCCAAATTCGGCTACACCGACAAGCTCTGTACGGTCTTCAGAAAGAGGAACGCCAGATACGGTAGCAAATGTGACATTACTGCCGTGATCGGTGATCGTGGTTGCCACTCCGTTAACGGTTATCGTTGCGTTAAGAAACATCGGAGAGGCAACACCAGACACAACGGCCGAGGCGGAGTTCATGACCTGATATCCGGCAGGACTCGTTATTTCAAAAATAAAGTTGGTATCACGAACCACCGTGCGAGATAATGTCGTGACATTATCCGCCGCATCTAAGGCGGTAACCACCAGTAAATTGGAGCCAGCCTGAAGCTGGACGTTACCCCACACTTGGGTGCCTGAGACCACAGCGGCCCATGGCCCGTTGGTGATCGAATCCGCGACGGTATATGCCGACACTTCGGCGGTTTCGTCGTCCGTAGTCCCCTGGAAATATAAGGCGGGATTGTCGCCGTAAACCACCGGGGCACCGTTTGTTGATTGACCAGGCAACGAAACGGAGAGGTTTGGGGCGGTGATGTCACCGGTTGAATCTTGAATTATATCGACGGTTTGAGTGGTTGCATTGCCCGCCAAATCTCGGGCAACGATGGTCAGTGGATTGCTTCCTTGCTGTAATAGTATTCGATCATGCCAAAATTGCGTTTGGACATTTCCGTGAGCCCACTCATCATCAACAAATACTTGGACCTGGCTTAATGCATCCGTAGCCACGCCGGTTATTTTGATCCAACGGCGGTTGGTAACGTATCCATTCGTCGGCGAAAAGCTGCCTAACGACGGTGGAACCGTGTCCAATAAGATGTTTCCTGAAATAATCGCACTGACGCCACTTGGACCATACAGTTGGGCATAAACGACCCTGCTTCCATTTGTAGCGTGCTGTAGGCTGTAATATGCCGACGGATTGCAAGCCACCGACACGCCATCACTCAAATTGCTCGCTTCGCCTATTGTGGCGTTGGTGGCAATATAGCCAGGGAATCGAAGCGTAAGGTTAGTGTCGCTGGTGTATTCCTCACCACCATTAATGAGCATGAACAAAACGGGGGCGTCAGCCACATCAAGGGGATCGGAATCGCTATCTACTTCATATCCATCGATAAACCCGTCGCCATCGGTGTCGGAATTGTACGGATCGGTTCCGTTCAGGTATTCGTTGAGATTGCTCAATCCGTCGATGTCCGGGTCTTCGGTGGAGTCGCTGGCATTAAGCGGATCAAAACCATGGTTCCACTCCCACCCGTCGGGTATTCCATCGTTATCAGTATCCTCAAGTTCGGGGTCGGTTTTCACGATAAATATTTCAAACGCATCATTGAGGCCGTCCGCGTCGGTATCGACACCGTTATTACCGAAAGCATAAAACCGGTGAACGGGGTTTGTACTGGCGTCCTGCGCCATTGGACGGGTATCGGTCCAGGCGGTGAACGTCACACCGGTGAGCACGATATTGCTGTAAACCAAGGTCCAGGGAGGAACAAGGCCGTCAAAACGGGCGGCGGGATCGGGAACGCAATTCGTGTCGGAATCCGCGCAAGCCGGGGCATCGTACGAATACGCCGACCATACCGTGCCAGAAAATGAAACCGTATATTCGAGGTTAAGCAATAAACCATTCGTCACGGTATTCATTTCGGCAATGGCCAGTTCATCGCCGCCGCCCATGAGCAACATCATCATGCCGCCACCAAAGCCGCTTTCCTCTTCCATCGCGGCCAGCATGGCCGTGTATTCCGCTTCGGCCTGATCGATTTCCTTCAATGTGATATGCCAGACCACGCGCCGCTTGCTAAGCTCACGGAAAAGGTAATTCTTGTAAGGTTCGTTCTTGCTGATCTCCGGCCACTCAGGAGCCTTAAATACTATTTCCTCCTCGCCCGTATCTTCGCGAACGATCAACAACTCACCGGACAACATATCTTCATAAATGATTAATTTCTCGCCGTGTTTGATCTTTTGGGCAATTTCACTTTTTTGGGAAAAGAACAATTCACCGGAGAATGCAACGAACCAATCAGGTTGCAGGGCGAAGCCCGCCAAACCATAGGCTTCCTCCATCGCTTCCATTTCATCGCCATGCATGTACCAGGATGGTACAGCGAGTCGGTAGCTGTTTTCCCTAAGCTCCAGAAATAGTTCGGCGACATCTTGCAGTGTATCAACGGTGTTGCTGTCGTCGGCCAGTTGGGCAAAAGTCCATCCGATGGTGACCAACACGGTCAATATGGCAACAAACACCATAACGCGGAAATCCGCTCGGCCAATGAGACGATTAAGTTTTTGCACCATGATGGGATCCTCGATGGGGTGAAGGCATGACCGATTGACTGTGGAACGATGATGAAATGGAGTAATGTTCAGATAAAGAGTGATGTGCTTGTCGCGCTACGGTAAGTAATTCAGATTTATGCGTCGGATACATGACTGCGTTCCTTGGGTGTGACTTTACCACACGCCTCTTTAAAAGTAGAACATATTAATAGCCGTCACGCATAGCAAATCGTGCCGTGGCGATTCCGTCATTTCTTTTGTTGCTATTCAACGACTTGCAACACCCCCATGACGCCGAGCACAGAAATAGGCTTCCGTGGAAAGCGTCAATCTCCGTTTCGACCTCCCTGCACACGCTATGCGTCATGGTGGGAGGTTAATGGAAGAGACTTGTCGGGTCAATTCCATCGTCACGATGCCAGCGGCGAAGAAGCGCCACCGGGTGCTCGGAATTTGGTGTTCGGTTTTCAGTGTTCGGAGTTCGGGATGTCCAGCGTCCGCTTGTCCAGCCAGAACAGGAAAGAGACTGAATTCGTAATCGTGCACTCGAGTCTCCTGTTTGACCGGACGGCGAGGCCGCAGGAACATGAACATGATGATTCCGACTATATCCCCGGCTTTATCATGTAATCGCGATTAGGTTAGCGAGGGTGTTAACGATGGATGTTAAAGAGTGATTTCGACGATGTCCCCGGCTTTATCATGTGATCGCGATTAGGTTAGCGAGGGTGTTAACGATGGATGTTAAAGAGTGATTCCGACGATGTCCCCGGCTTTATCATGTGATCGCGATTAGGTTAGCGAGGGTGTTAACGAGCGATGTTAAAGAAAATGTGGGCAACGTTTGAACTATTTCCGCCGTTGCTCCGGCGGCAACCAGACCTTGACTTCGCGGCGGACCCGGCCCCACTCACGTGCCGTCTGATGCGATGAAAAGTACAAATCAATTTTATAGCCCTTGATCGCCCCGCCGCGGTCTTCGACGACCCCATATCCGTAGCCCGGGACATACATGACGGTGCCGAACGGAAAGATACTGGTATCGGCGGCAATGGTGCCCCGGCGGGCCTTGGCCCCGCTGGCGGTAATGCCGACCGCCTTGGGCTTCCCTTTATTCGGCCCGTAGGCAATGACCGGCTTGCCGTACCAGGTTCGGGTCCAGCCGCAGCAGATTTCACAGGGACAATACCCGGTCACCTCCAGCCGGTACATCGAAGGCTTGGCTCCGGAAGGCGGACGCACCGGGGCCCAGCGGACATCCCGCATCAGGCAACCGCCAAGAACCAGCAGCCCGGCAAGCCCGGCCAGCATGATGAACCAACGCTTCATGTCCGCACGATAACCAAACGACTGAAACTTGTCCAAGCCATTGGTGTATGCTATACGGACGAAAAGGAAATCCGCCGATGAATCGAACGTCTGCCGTAATCGCCCTTGCCATGCTGTTGACCGCCCCGACCCGGAGCGTGCCGTTCAGCGAAGAAGCCCGCGCGCTTTTGCCGGATACCCGCGAAGTGACCGTCGTCTTGAAAGACGGCACCTCGCATACCGGACAATTGACCGGCCAAACCGCGGAAAAAATATCCCTGCGCATGGAGCGGGGTCGCGGCATTGCCTTCCAACAGGAATTTAATCGCGCGGACGTGCGCTCCGTCGATGAAAAAAACCCCGCCGACCTTTTGGCCCCCCGCCTGCTCGGCTTAAAAGAGCTGCTGGATGGAACCCCCACCGAGGAGCAACTGGAACGGGCGGTTCGCCTGCTCAAGGAATTTACGGAAAAAGCCGACGACCACCGGGCCACCCCGGCCATACGCCAATTGCTGTCCAATGCGGAATTCCAGGCCGAACAAATGGCCCGGGGACTGCAGAAGATCGGCGGGGCCTGGCTGCCCCCGGTCCAGGCGTCGATCCAGCGGTTCGATCAAGCCGAGGATCGCATCCGGGAAATGGAAGAGCGTTTCCGCGGAATCAACGCCCCCAGCTTTCCCGCCAATCCCCAGGCCAAGGCTTTTTATGACAACCTGGTTGTAGCGCGGCGGGATATCGCCCGCGCCCTGCCGCAAATGATCGCCGAACGCCTCCCTGTCCTGCTGGATGAAAAGCGATTTGACGAAGCCGTTGATGAACTCAACGCTTTCCAGACCTTTTTCCTGACCCGGGTCATCGGCACCGAAGCCGCTGCCCGCCGCCTCGGCCCGGCCGACGCCGCCCTGTTCGAGCAAATGGACATCCAATACTTTTTTCGCATGCAACAGCGCATCATGGACGCTTACCGCTTGACCGTACCGGCGATCACGGTCAGCCCCGAAGATACCAGCGAGACGGTGACGATTCCCGCCGGCTTTTTCCTCCGTGGTCATGCCCAAGCCGCGCCGGGCAGCGATGTGTTTCCCGCCCTGATCACTTTCGTCGACGAGTTCCAAATCGACCGCTATGAAGTCAGTAATGCCGAATACCGCAAGTTCGTCGAATATGCCGAAACCACCGGCGACTCCTCGATGGATCACCCCGATGCCCCACCCCTTAAAAACCGTCGCCCCGCCGGCTGGGATCATCCCGAGTTAAGCGGAGACGATCAACCGGTGGTCGGCGTGGATTGGTTCGATGCGTATGCCTATGCCAAGTGGAAAGGAAAACGCCTGCCCACCGAGGCCGAATGGGAAAAGGCCGCCCGCGGCCTGGAAACGCTGGTCTATCCCTGGGGCGAAGCCAAACCCGCTGATGTATTCGCCAACAACGTTTCCGGACGGTCGTCTTTATCCGCCCGGATCAATCAAGCCCGCCAACCCTCCGCGCCGGTGGACACCCGTCGTGGCGCGCCTCCCCCGCCTCCGCCTTTCCAATTGCCCAAGGCGACCTGGAGCGTGTTCTCATTGGTTCCGGAAGATGCGGTACTCAACATGATCGCGCCGGATCTCCCGGCCATCAGCCCTTACGGCGTTTACCACATGGCCGGCAACGCCGCGGAATGGGTGCACGATTATTACCAGGCCAATTATTACACCACCGCACCCGCCCGCAACCCAACCGGCCCCGAAGCCGGAGAAGGGCGGGTCATCCGCGGCGGCTCGTTCATCAGTCCAGACGGGGAACTGACGACCTTTTCCCGCATGGCTGCCGACAACCGGAATCCAACCTTCCGCCAAGGCATAACCCGCGACCGGACACCGTTTGTGGGCTTCCGCTGCGCCCAATGAGGAAGCCGGATGAACCGCCTGCTCGCTCTTATCGTGATCGGATTGGCCGGTTACGGCGGTTATACACTCCTTAAACCCACACTCATTGAGCATGGCTTGCTTTCCGGGGAGTCCGTAAAACCGACCTCCACGTCTTTGCCGCAACCACCGCCCCCGCCGCGGCCGGAAACCCGGAAAATCACCTGTCCTACTTGCACCGGTGAAGGCCGGTTATCCTATGTCGACCGGCGCCAAAAAAACCACACCTATGCCTGCCCGATTTGCGGGTTCCACGGCTCCACCACCATTACCATTCCGGCGGGTGGACATGTGTGCCCCGACTGCCGCGGCATGGGTAAAACCGAAGTGCGCAAAACCCGGCCCGATGTCATCGGCCAAATTGTCACCGCTAGCCGGTGCCAGCGTTGCAACGCCGCCGGCTGGATTCTTCCCCGGGACGGAGGTGGTTCCCGGCAACCCACGCCAAACGTCACCCCGCCCCAACCGGCGCGGTAGAGGCGCCAGGTGCATCCGTGAGTGTTGTCACGCGCCCGGTCGCGCCTTTCCGGCGCATCCCTGATTGACCGATCCCTATCCCTTCATGATCACCCCATCCGGATCATGAAGAAGATCATGCAAAACGCCTGACCTCTTCATGCGCTGCAGGCGCATGTGGTACCGCGGGAAACCGTCGGGCCGACGGTTTTCCGCCGGGCTCCCACACCGCATCAAAAGCCGCTCTCGGCGCGGGCGGCACAAAACGCCTTATGGCATTTAGGACGTGATCACGGGCACGGATACCTCTGTCACGCTAAAGTCAGTTAATCAGGGATGCGCCCCGCGCCTTCCCGGCGCCCCACAGACCTGTTGACGCTCGCCCGCGATCCCGCTATGTTCCCCGGCTCATATAAACGTAACGCGAAAGGGCCCTCTTATGGCCATGTTGATCACAAAATTTCATAAACTCATCAAAAATCGCCTTATCTGGCTTGGCTTTTTGGTTGTTATCATCTTTTCCTTTGTCATCTGGGGCACCCAGATGCCCGACGCCCGCGATCAAGGACCCAACGCGGCCGGAAGTTTGAGCGGCGAAGATATCTCGTTCGAGGAATTTCAGCGCGCCCGGTTTAACACCTATTTATCGCTGGTCCTGATGACCGGCCGCGCCATCGCCATCACGCCGGAGATTGAAGACCAACTGCATGAAATGGCCTGGCAGCGCATCGCCACCTTGCGCGAAGCTAAAAACCTCGGCATCTCCTCCAGCAACGATGAAGTCGTCAGCGCCATTCAGTCCTTTGAGTTCCTCCAACAAAATGAACGCTTCAGCCCCCAGGCCTACGATCAATTCGCCCAGCAATTCCTTGCCCAATTCCGGGCAACCAAACGCGAATTTGAAGAACACGTCCGGCAGGAAATCATTCTCCAGAAACTCCGCACCGTGCTGGACCGCATGATGCTGGTCACCCCCATGGAGGTCGACCGCACCTTCTCCACCCTGACCGATACGTTCGAAATCCAATACGTCCAAATCGATCCCGACCTTGTGGCCGACGGCGTGGTCGTTTCCGAAGACGATATCCTCGCCTTTTTCGACAAAGACCGGGAAATGTTCACCCTTCCGGAAAAAGTCGCGGTCAAAGCCGCCGTGTTCCCGGTGGCCGATTTTCGTGAAGCGGTCACCATCACCGACGAGGAAATTGAAGAATACTACGACTTCAACCTCGACCGTTACGCCCTGCCCTCCGAAGCGGAAGACACCAACCTCTTTTCCCTTGCCGCCACCGAATACCGCCCCCTGGAAGACGTCCGCGATGAAATCGTGGACATCCTGTCCGCGCGCCAGGCGCTGATTCTGGCCCAGGACAAAGCCAATCAATTTGTCCAGGAGCTCTCGTTCCAACGCAATGCCGGTCGCGCGGCGTTTGATCGTGTTGCCTCGGAAGAAGGCGTTGAGCTGGTCATCACCGCGCCGTTTGGCTTGCGTGATCTCCCATCCGAGCTCGAAGAGGCGAATCCCCTGCTGGTGCGCGCCGCGTTTAACCTGAGCGATGACGACGATTATTATTACAGCGATCCCATCGCCGGAACCAATTTCGTCTACGTGCTCGCCTTGCGCGAGCGGCTCCCCGAGCGGATTCCCGAGTTTGAGGAAGTGCGCGCCCTGGTGGAACGCGCCGCCCGCGAATTCGCGATCTACAATGCGCTTTCCGAAAAAGCCGCCGAAATCCGCGACAGTGTCATTGCCGGTCTTTCCGCCGGCCTCACCTTCGACGAAGTCATGGCGGAATACAAACTCACCGCCGTCTCGCCGCCTCCGTTCGATCTCAACACCGTCGAGCTCGATCCGGAAATCGCCAATGTGCTGATCCGTCATCTGCTCACCCGGAACGCCGGTGAGCTTACCGACGTGATCGAAATGGAAAACAGCATGCTGCTGGGTTACATCAAATCGCGGCAAGCCAACACGGAAGTCTCCGCCGAAATGATGCGCCCGCAGATCGTCGGCACCTTGCGCCGCCAAATCAGCCCCATCACCTTCACGGAAATGCAGAATTACCTGCTGCGCCAGGCTGAATTCCAGGACAACATGCGCCGTCGCGGCCCGGTCACCGCTACTGACGACGACGATACCGACGCGTGATTTCGCGAGGCGTCACTCCCGATAAAACGTTAAACTCGCGAAAAGCGTCATTTCCCTGTTGACGAACGCGGGCGGTGTCGCGAACATACGCGCCACATGAGTCGGAGTTTACGGATAGCGATTGGCGCTGACCACGGAGGCTTCGAGACCAAGCAGGGGTTAATTCCCCACCTCAAAGGCTTGGGACACTCCGTCCAGGACGTTGGCACCCACAGCAAAGAGCCCGTGGACTATCCCCGCATCGCCGCCTTGGTCGCCGGCGCAGTTTCCCGGGGCGACGCGGATTTCGGCATAGTGATCGACGGCGCCGGAATCGGCTCCGCCATGACCGCCAACAAATTTCCCGGTGTATTGGCCGCCGCGTGCTACAACGAGGCCCTCGCCCGCAACTGCCGTGAACACAACGGCGCGAATGTCTTGACACTCGGGGCCGGCCAGAACACCCTAACCGAAATCAAACAAATCACCGATGTCTTTCTAACCACCGCATGCACGGCCGAGCGACACCTCAAGCGCGTGCAACTGATTAAAGACTACGAAAAGGCGAATATGAGCGCATCCTCCCTACCCTCCGACCTCTCACCCGAAGATGTTCAACGCATTGCCGAGCGGGTCAAATCACTTCTCGGCGGCGGCGCACGCCCCGCCGGCGGCGCGCCGATTGCGCCGGATAAATTGTGCAAACTGATTGATCACACCGTCCTCAAGGCTGAGGCGTCCGCCGCCGATATCGAAAAACTCTGCAAGGAAGCCGTGCAGTATGGCTTTTATTCGGTGTGCGTGAATCCGACGTGGGTCAAAAAAGCCCGCGAATTGCTGCGCGGCAGCCCGGTCAAGGTATGCGCGGTGGTCGGCTTCCCGCTGGGCGCGGTCACCCCGCAGATCAAGTCGCTGGAAACCCGGCGCGCCCTGCGCGATGGCGCCCAGGAAATCGACATGGTCATCAACATCGGCGCCCTGAAAAGCAAAGACGACAAACTCGTCCTCCAGGATATCCGGGGCGTTGTTGAAGACTGCAACGACTCCCGCGCCATCTGCAAAGTGATTTTTGAAAACAGCCTGCTCACCGATGAAGAAAAAGTTCGCGCCTGCGAATTGAGCATGAAGGCCGGCGCGCATTACGTCAAAACCTCGACCGGCATGTCCTCCGGCGGGGCCACCGCTGAAGACATCGCCCTCATGGCCCGGGTTACCGCCCCCAAGAAACTGGGCGTAAAGGCCTCCGGCGGGGTGCGCACCTATGCGGACGTCGTTAAAATGGTAAACGCCGGCGCCACCCGCGTCGGTTGCAGCAGCAGCGTGAAAATAATGGAAGAGGCCATAGCAATGGCCGGTGGAAAAAAATAAGGAGTAAGCAGCCATGGCAGAGCTACGTTGTTATGTGTTTCTCGACAGTTTGCAGCCGCAGTTCGCGTCGTTTCTCGGGACGGTCGCCCAAGGCTTCCTCCCCACCCCCGGCCAAGCCGCCTTGTTCGTGGAAATCAATCCCGGCATGGACATCATGCGGATGACCGACGTCGCCCTCAAGGCGACCAACGTCACCCCGGGCATGTTGATCATCGAACGCCAGTTCGGCATGCTTGAGCTGCACTCGCATGAACAATCCGAGGTCCGGGAGGCCGGTCGCGCCATCCTCGAACATTTGGGCCTGAAGGAAGAAGACCGGATCAAGCCGGAAATCTACACCAGCGAGGTCATCCGGAATATTTCCGACTACCACACCCAACTGATCAACCGCACCCGTCACGGCGACATGATCCTGCCCGGTCAGTCGTTGTATGTCATGGAGTGCGCCCCGGCCGGCTACGCCGCCATCGCCGCGAACGAGGCGGAGAAAGCCGCCAACGTCAACATCCTTGAAGTTCGCGCCGTCGGCGCGGTCGGTCGCCTTTACCTCGGCGGTGAAGAACAGGATATCGACGTCGGCTACCGGGCCGCCGAAAAAGCCATTGAGTCGATTACCGGACGCGCCGTCAAAGGGCGCTAACCCCCCAACGTTCCCCCGAACACTGAACACCCCCAATCAAACCAGACGTAGTAACCAAACGGAGAAAAAACATGACGGAAGCATTAGGCATGATTGAAACGCGTTCCTTCCCTGCGGTAGTGGAAGCCGCGGACGCCGCGGTCAAAGCGGCCAAAGTCGAACTCGTGTCGTACGAGAAAACCGGCGGCGGATTCACGACGGTAGTCGTGCGCGGCGATGTCGCGGCGGTCAAGGCCGCCTGTGATGCCGCTCAAGTGGCTGCCGGACGCGTCGGCGAAGTGGTCGCCATCCATGTCATCGCCCGCCCCCACGCGAATGTGGATGCGGTGATGCCGCTGGGTCGCGCCCCCGAAGCCAAGGCGAAAAAATAACCGCCCGGCCCCCGGCCGGACAGGTGCATTATGATTCTAGCCAAGGTAGTCGGAACCGTCGTTTCGACGCGCAAGGAACCCAGCCTGGACGGGTTGAAGTTCCTGCTCGTGCGCGCCATCGATGAGGAGGGCCGGGAAACCGGAAACTTCCTCGTCGCCGCCGACGCGGTCGGCGCCGGCCCGGAGGAGATCGTACTGATCGCCTCTGGCAGCTCGGCCCGCCAGACCCTGGCCACGGACAAGCGTCCCGTAGACGCCGTGGTCATGGGCATCGTCGACAGTTGGGATGTCGGGGACAAGACGAAGTACAAAAAATAACGGAAAGCGCATGCCGCCGCCGCGGAGGCCGGACCGGTCCACGACTCGTGTTTCCGGCTTACCGCTCGCGGCGGTTCCGCCCGCGTGACTCCGTAATCGAGGTTGTTTATGGCCAGACTAAGCGATCAGGAAATTGACGCCATCGCCCAGCGTATCGTCTCGGATTTAAACCGCGACCCGGGCGCACCGGCCCCGGCCGCCTCCCGTGGCGCCGCGGTGGAGCAAGGCCTCGGCATCTACGCCACCGTGGATGAAGCCGTGAAGGCGGCGAAAGCGGCCCAGCCGGTATTCGTCGCCCTGCCCTTGAAAACCCGGGCCGCGATCATCGCCAACATTCGCAAGACGATGCTCGAACATGCCGCCCCGCTGGCCAAGGCCGCCCACACCGAAACCGGACTCGGGCGCTTCGAGGACAAAATAACCAAAAACATCCTCGTCACCGAAAAAACACCGGGGCTGGAACACCTGGAGCCCCAGGCCATTACCGGCGACCACGGCCTTTACCTGATGGAGCCCGCGCCCTTTGGTGTCATTGGCGCCATCACCCCCTGCACCAATCCGACCTCGACCATCATCTGCAACACCATCGGGATGATCGCCGCCGGCAACACCGTGGTCTTTAACGTGCATCCCAGCGCAAAAAACTGCTCCATGCAGACCGTTGCGCTTATCAATAAAGTCATCGTCGAAACCGGCGGACCGCAAAACGTCATCACCTGCGTGGCGAATCCCACCGTGGAAAGCGCCAACGCCACCATGAAACATCCGGATATCCGCATCGTGGTGGTGACCGGCGGCGGCGGCGTGGTCAAGGCGGCCATGACCAGCGGTAAACGCGCCATCTGCGCCGGCCCCGGCAACCCGCCGGTGGTGGTGGATGAAACCGCCGATATCGAAAAAGCCGGACGCGACATCGTCCTCGGCGCCTCCACCGACAACAACATCATCTGCGCCGACGAAAAACAAGTGTTGGTCGTCTCCAGCGTTGCCGACAACCTGATCCAAAGCATGACCCGCAACAACGCGGTGCTCATCGACAAGAGCAAGCTGGCCGCGCTGGAAAAAGTCATTTTCACGGAAATGCACGGCCCGCGCAAGGAAGCCCACATCAACCGCGACTTGATCGGCAAAAATGCCGATGTCATCCTCGCCAAGATCGGCATCACCGTACCCAGCTCCATCCGGCTGGGCATCGTCGAGGTGGACGAAAACCATCCCCTGCTCTGGACCGAGCAGATGATGCCGATTCTGCCGGTCTGCCGCGTGCCCAACGCCGATTACGCCATTGACCTGGCCATCAAGACCGAGGGCGGCAACCGGCACACCGCGATCATGCATTCGCGCAACATCGACAACCTTCACCGCATGGCCAAGGAATGCAACTGCAGCATCTTCGTCAAAAACGGCCGGTCGCAGGCCGGACTCGGCCTCGACGGCGAAGGCTACTGCTCGTTCACCATCGCCAGCCCCACCGGCGAAGGCCTCACCGGCCCGCGCACCTTTTCGCGTTGGCGCCGCTGCGTACTGGTCGATCACTTCCGCATCACCTGATGAAACCGTTTCCCGCCGTAGCCCTGTTGGAATTTCTGGATATCCCGGCGGGAATCCAGGCGACGGATGCCATGCTCAAGAAGGCGCCCATCGTCTTCTTGAAAAGCGGCACCATCACCCGGGGGCGGTATTTAACCGTGATCGGCGGCACCACCGCCTCGGTGGAAGAAGCCTATGCCGAAGGCGAATACTGGGCCGGCAATGCCATCATCGATCGCCTGTTCCTGCCCGATGTCCATCCGGATGTTTTTGCCGCCATGTTCGGAAAACGCAACCGGTCGCGCGACGGCGCCTGGGCCATTATCGAAACCGCCTCGGTCGCCGCGAACATCCGCGCCGCCGAAGCGGCGCTTAAAGGAACGCCGGTATCGTTGCTGGAACTGCGCCTGGCCGACGACGGGCTCGCCGGCAAAGGCCTGAGTTTCTACGAAGGCCACCTGCATGACATCGAAGCCGCGGTGGAGATTGCCACCGCCTTCCTCGCCCGGAGCGGAACGACCTTCAGTTATCGAATCCTCACCGCCCCGCATGAAGCCTTGGGACGCCACATCGCCGGCAACACCCGGTTTCATGAAGTTGACGCCCTGAAATTGGATGGAGAACGGACATGATGCTCGGCAAAGTCATAGGCAGCGTGGTTCCCTGCGAAATTTACGAAGGCCTGAGCGGCGTTCCCATGCTTCTGGTTCAGCCCCTGGACAAGGCCGGAAATCCCAAGGGCAAGGCGCTGGTCGCCGCCGATGCCACCCGCATGGCCGGGCCGGGCGAATTGATTTATTACGAAGGCGGCCGCGAAGCCGCCATGGCCCTTGACCCCTCCTTTGTCCCCGTCGATCATGCCATCATCGGCATTGTCGACGGCGTCCATCGCGAAACCACGGAGAGCGCATCATGATCACCGGGCGCGTCATCGGGCAAATCTACTCCACCATCAACCACCCGTTTTACGACGGCAAGAAGTTGATGATCGTCGAAAAAACCGACCCGACCGGAAAAGCCGGATCCGATTACCTCATCGCCGTCGACAGCGTCGGCGCCGGACCCGGGGAACCGGTGCTTATTCTCGACGAAGGCAACGGCGCCCGCCAGGTTCTAAACGATGCCAACGCCCCGGTCCGTTCGGTCATCGTCGGCATTATCGATCACGTTTCCACCTGATCTTCCAAGGTTTGGAACTTTTTCGACCTCGTTTTTCCAAACATTGGAACTTTTTTCAACCTAGAGCGCAGCAATTTCCCGGGCAACCGGCCTCGTGCTTTATCAGCCCGGATATGGCGGTACGTATTGCCCGGAATGAAATCGACGGCTGCTAGGGTGAGCCGCTCGCGCCTTCCAGCGCCAGCACCTCTCCGGCCAGGTACAACGAACCGGTAATCAGCACAATGCCATGTTCGCGGCATGCCCATTCGCGGGCCGCCCGCAATGCGGTGGCGGTGTCCGGCATGGCCTGTACATGCGGAAGGAAATGGAGACGCCGTTGGGTTTCTTCCACCGGCATGGCGCGATCGCTTCGAATGGGCGCCAGCCAGGTCTGCACCGGATGGATACCCAGCGCCCGCACAAACGCCGCCGGATCCTTGTCCGCAAGAAAACCGGCGACCATCCCCACCGGTTGTTTCCGGGCGACTTTTTTGATCCATTCGCCCAACGCCTCTGCCGCCTCGGGGTTGTGGGCGCCATCGAGAATCACCGGCGGATCGTTGCTCAACACCTGCCCGCGCGCCGGCCAGACCGTTGCCGCCAAACCCTGCTTGATGGCCTCGGTTGATACGGCAATGCCGACATCGCGTTGCAGGCACTCCAGCGCCGCCACCGCGATGGCGGCATTGGCGGCCTGATGACGGCCCGGGAGCGGAAGCATCACCGTTCCGTAGGTCTCCTGCTCGCTGGCGACTTCCAGTTTTTGACCCTCCAGCGAAACCGAGCGCACAGCCACATGAACGAGTTCCGCCGCCGGCAACAAGGGCGCTCCCGCATCGCGCGCCTTGCCGGCGATCACGGTGAATGCCTCCTCTGGAACCGGCCCAACCACCACCGGGCGACCCGGCTTGATGATCCCCGCCTTTTCGCCGGCAATTTTGGCCAGCGTGTCCCCCAGATACGCGGTATGTTCCAACCCGATGGAGGTGATGACCGATAGCGCCGGAATCACCACGTTGGTAGCGTCCAAACGACCGCCCATCCCGGTTTCCAGCACGACCAATGGACACTTTTTGCGGGCGAAATACAGAAAAGCCAATGCCGTGGTAAATTCAAAGAACGTCACATCCCG
Organism: uncultured Verrucomicrobiota bacterium; assembly: GCA_937873455.1. Lineage (GTDB taxonomy): Bacteria > Verrucomicrobiota > Kiritimatiellia > CAIVKH01 > CAIVKH01 > CALMUP01. The sequence continues at coordinate 157,514 of CALMYG010000022.1, read as the reverse complement.
GATGCCGAGTCCCGGCAGCTTCTCCGCGGCTGCTTCCACCTCTTCGATCAACAACGTCAAGGATTCGTCATCAATCGGTTCACCGTTGATCTGAATGCGTTCATTGAATCGGATCAGGTGCGGCGAGGTATATAAACCGGTCCGATACCCGTGGGCGCGTAGTACCGAGGCCAGCATCGCGCAAACGCTTCCCTTGCCGTTGGTTCCGGCGACATGAAGCATCAGGCATTGTTGTTCAGGATGTCCCAGCACCTCCATCAAGACCCGCATCGGCTCAAGATCGAGCTTGATCACGTGCAGGTTGCGGCGAAACAAACGTTCGAGGGCGGCATCCAAGTTCATGAGGCGGTATTATACGCAAAATGCCCCCGCGCGCCAATCCCGGTCAAGGGATCCCAAACAAGCAGCATAGCAGCCTTGACCCATGCCAACTAAACGCGCATAGTGTAAATGCGTATTATAATCTAGTCTCACTTCACACGTTTTAACATCACATGACGGGTCACCCAATACGATTGGTTGCGGGGTCATTCGGCTGGGTCCTACTGGCTTGGATGTTACTTACCACCACCGCGAAGGCTCAGCCGACTTATACCGTCGGCGTTCCCGTCATCACCAACTACATCAACCCGCATTACGTGATCGATTCCGACGCGGCCCGCAACTCCACGAACTACCAGCGGCACCTCATCCCGGTGCGGGTGCCGGTGACCCTGGTATCCACCAGCGCATTCGATAGCGCTTTGCTGTCAGCCCGATTTCAATTGCGCAACCTGACCACGGGCAACCTGCATCCTTTCCAGGGCGGGGCTACCGCCATTTTTACCACGACCAATTTCTTCTTCTTCCCGGCCGGAACCAATACGTACAACTTGGCCACGAACCTGTTGCCCACGGCCCGGCTCGATCCATACACGAATTATCGCCTGGAGGCCGAAGTTCGACTCCAAAACGGCACCCTCGTCGGAACCAATCAATCCCCGAACCGGCGGTTTATTCATTTCCGCAATGGCTACAGCAACGATGCCCCCTTCAACATCATTTCCACGCTAAATTCGGTCAACTTATCCCGGCGTTGGCTGGTGGACACCGATCCCAATGCCACCAATTTTACCGCAAACCTGAACTTCAGCTTGCATCGTTACGACGACCCGGTCGCATCGGCCTTCACCAATCCGGTGCTGATCAGGTATGAAGTGGAACTTTTCGGAAACGCGGACACGAATACCCCGATCGCTCTAGCCGAGGGCTTGCTCGTGGAAACCAATCAGCCCGCCATGCCGACCTTCCTGCCTGCCGCAGGCGGGTTACTAGAGCGACCCTCCTCCAACAACTTTGCCCGCACCATTGCATTTCGACCAGGACCAGGCATACAACTCGATTCACCGGGACAAACCTATAACATCAAGGTTCGCCTGCAACATCTTGAGGTCTTTAATCCCTTCGATCCAGTGTTTTTCGCTTCACAAACCATCACCACACCGGCCCAGCGCTATCTACACTTCAACGGCCGACTTGATTTCGGCGATGTCCCCACCACCATTCTTTCCGTGACCAACACTCCGACCGTCGGTGTATCCGTGGTCAGCAACAACGTGCACACCACGCTGGGCCTTCCCAACGGCGGGGCCAGCCTGAACAACCATCCCGGCTTCACTACCTTTTCCGGCCTGCTCGACATCGGCCTCCGCCCGAATGGCGACGCCTTTGTCCGCGCGCCGTCTTCGATTGCCGTCGTGCCTCCCGGCATCGACCGTCCGAATCTGAACGGCATCAATTTCTATCGCTATAACCTGACCCTCGATTCCGCCGGCGCAAAAGCCGGCGGGTTGGAGCCGATCCTGCCCGCCGGATTGGGCTGGACCACCAACGCGACGCGGCGTACGCAAAACGGTTCGTTTTTGTTTGACGGGCCTCACGTGCTCAGCCCGCAATTGTTGCCCCTTGCTGATCTCGTCATCACCAGCAGCAGCCCGATCTGGGTGGCCGAGGAATCCAAGCCCGTGGCGGTGCGGGTCAATCGCGTGCAGTGGAGGCTGAACGAAGGGCGCTTTGATTTCCGGACCTTCAGCTCCAACAGCGTGGCTCATGTGCGATCCAATCAGTACACCCGCCTGCTCGCCGCGCCGGTGCCCAGCACCCAGCAAGTGAAGCCTTCCAACGACATGTATTGGCGCACCGTGTCCGGGGTCGGCACCCAACTTTCCGTCCGCGCCGGTTACAAGGGCGGTTCGGAAATGACCGGGCGCTTTACCTTTGGCGCGGCCGGAAACTGGTTTCTGCTCGCCCACTTTCCTTATCGCGCGGTTACCGTCACCAGCAACGGCGTGATGGATATCGTGAACGACCGCGTGGTGTCCTCCAACAGCTTCATCAATGCGGCCAGCGTGGTTCAGGTTTCGGTCTCCGCCGATTGCGTGTATCCGTCATGCGGCGACACCACCCCCACCAACGTATCTTTGGCCGCCGCCGGGCAACCCCTCCGCTTCACCACCGACGGCGGCGTGGTCAGAGCCGGTGCGTTGACCACGGCCTTCCCCTTGCGTTTTGGCTGGATCAACACCCTCGGGCGCCATGCCCACGTCACCGATCCGTTCACGAACGCCAGCGTTCATATTCCCGGCCACTTCCTGCACGGGCAGTACAACACCATTCTCGGCGAGTATCCGGTCAATCGCCGTCCGGCGGTGATCCTGCTATCCGGCGCTGATCCCTGGAGCGGCACCGTGACCGAACGTCTCGGCAATCTTACCACCTATTGGAACGGCTTTGCCGACTACGCGGGTATGAACTTCCGCGCCGGGCCGTCAAATTCCGCCACCGCATCCGGTCTCAAGGGCGAAAGCACGCTCGGCGGCGGCGTGTACGGTCCCTATGATCTCAAGGGCCGTTCGAAATACTACGCCCGCCGCAGCGGCGTGTCCGGCATTCACGACAAGGTCGGCACTTCGCCCGAGCAGGTCATCATCAACGGCTACCAATTTACGTTCAACAATTTTGGTCTCGCTTTCCTGTCCAACTCCAATGTGGATTCCCGCACCGAGGGTAGCCTCTACCTGCCCTTCCCCACCGACGCCAGCAATCAATTCGAGCGCTTGATGTTCCTCTGCAACGGCGCGCTGGACAAAGCGGATGTCAAGGACGGCCCGCAAGCGATCATCGCAAGTTACTGGCAGGCACCGATCGATGTCTCGGCCATCGAGTTCACCCGCGACGCCTCGCAGTTATGCAATCCCGGCAACGGCTTCCTCGCTCTCGGCGTTGATGCCTACATGGCCCACGTCACCGATTCCTTCCAGGGCAAACTGGGCGTTTTCCCGCACGGCAATTTTATTCCCAAATCCGGCGGCCCGACCAACCTCGACTCGCGGCTGATCACCCCATCGCAGGTTCGCATCCGCGGCCCCAAGCGCTCTGCGCCAGGCGCTTCCGGTTACGAAACCTATGTGATCACGCCCACCATCGGCGCGTTCTTTAACGTGGTGGGCTCGGCGCCAAACTACACCTTCCCGGGTTCGACGCCGGCCGCTCCGCTGAATGTCGGTTTCATGAATTTACCCGGCCGGGTTCGCGTGTCGTTTTTCGAGTCGATCCCCGCCCACATCCAAACCGCCTCGCACCGTCCGCCCCCGAATCCGAACACGCCAGGCCCCTGGAATTCAGCCGAACTATTCGTGGCCAACGGCACCTGGGGCGCGCCGGCGAAAAGTTATTTCGGCACCGGCTATCACGACCCCGACAACCGGGGCTTCAACGGGACCACGGCGGCCCAGCTCAGGAACTACCGGACCAACTCCACCTATTTTGTCCGCGCCCGGCAGGATTGGCTCAACGGGGCGGTGGAATTTAATTTGCCGGTGCGCTGGGACTTCGGCACGCGTTCCTTCCGTTCGGTGAACCCGGTAAAAGAGGACTTCCTGTTGGTTAACGTCGAAAAGCGCCTGGCCTACTTGAGCGCCGAGCGCGCGGATGTGCGCTTCGGCATCCAGGCCGGCCTGCCTCAGATCAACCTCGCGAACATGGTCATCAATGAAGTGAGCGATGCCCTTGGCGTGGCCCAGGTGATCAACGACACCCTCGGCGCGGTGGTTGTCCAGCCGCTTCACGAAGGAGTCGAACGCCTGGATGGCTTGCTGGCCGATCAAATGCAGGATCACTTCGAGCGGGTGATTGGTCCTTCGGTCGACCTGCTGGTCAACCAGATCTATGCGCATCTCCTGACCCGCTGGTCCGGCACCAACTGGATTGGCGGTTCCGCCCCGGTACTCACCAATTTCTTCGGCGGGCCGGCGCCAGTGGTGGAAACGCTGGTCTGGTCCAAGCTCGGCGCACCGCAACAGGCCATCCTGCGCGACTCCATCGGCAAGGCCGCGCGCGCGCTGGAGGCATTTATCGCCAACAGCGGACTGCTCAAGCCCGGCCCCGGCGGCGTCGATCCTTCCGCCGTGCGCGAACTCGCCCGCGCCCTGATCCAGGCGCTGGTGAGTGAAATCGATGCCAACCTCGCCGCCGTGGTAGGTGCGTTGACCGGGGGCGAATTGGATGCCCTGATCGCGCCGTACCTGACCGGCGCCACGCCGTCGCTCGCCGATCTACGCGACACCTGCGAGCAGTTGGGCGCGGCCTTCGCGAGCGCCAGCAATGCCGTCAACGGTGAACTGGGCAATGAGTTGAGCGCCTTGCTCAACCAGGCGCTTAACAATGAATTTCCGGCCATCAATGACCGGATTCAAGTGGTGCTCGAAGGCTATCTGGGAACCTTCAACAGCGTGAACCGTTTCAACCTCGCCTCGCCAAGCGTGGTGAAACAGAAACTGCGCCGGACCATTACCGATGAACTGTACGGCAGCGCGTACGTTGCCGGCGTGCAGGGCGCGCTCAAACAGCGGCTCTTCGACCTGAACGGCGCACTCCGCAATGCCATCGACTCCACCTTCGCGAACATCAACATCATCATCCGCGATGCGTTGACATCGATTCTGTTGGATCTCGACCTCGGCTTCAAGGATGTGCTGGGGCCGTTCAGCGGTTCCATGGCCAGCGCGGCCATGACCGGCCATGCCCACTTCAACGGCGATGCCATGCGGCAGGTGCGCCTCGACGCCAAATTCCAGTGGGCTCTTCCCGAAAAAACCGAATTCCAGGCGTTCATGGAAATCAACCAGTACGAATCCAGTCCGGATCAAAACCTGTGCGGTGATGTCGGGCAGGACACGGCGGAAGTAACCATCGGAGCTATCAACGTCCCGTTCGACTTTCTAAGCCCCGATCTCCGCGTCGACATCAAGACCAAGTTTACCTTCGATGTCGAAAACGATGGAAGCCTCACCCCGGTCAACTTTGTCGGCATGATTAACAAAACCGACGGCAAAGTCGCATTCGAAGCGTTCTCCATTGAAGATCTCGCGGTGGCCATCTCGTTCGGTTCGCAGGAAAATTATGTCAGCGCCGCGCTGGGCATGAAGATGAACGGTTACAAGGCCAAGGGCGGCATCTTCTTTGGCCAAACCTGCTCGCTCGCTCCCATCGCCCAGTGGGATATGTTTGTCGTGACCGCGCTGGGCGTACCTAAACCGACGTTCAGCGGGGCCTATGTGTACGGCGAAGCGCATATCCCGGTTTCCGAAGCCCTGCTCGGGATTCCGGCCTCGTGTTTCTTCCAGGTTACCGCCGGCATGGGATTGGGCATTTTCTATTTCGTCGAAGGTCCCACCTACGGCGCACGCGGAATGTTGTCGGTCAGCGGCGACGCCCTCTGCATGCTGAGCTTGGGCGGCCAACTCGACGTCGCCGGCCTGAAACAGGGATCCAAGTTCAAACTCAAGGGCCAAGGAACGGTCTATGTGGAAATCGGGCTGTGCCCCACCTGTATTGAGGCCTCGCGCCGCGTGACCTTTACCACCGAAACCGGCGGCGGCAAAGCCAAGGGATCAAAGCCGAGTGTGAAATGATGGTTATGAAGGATACAACGTCAATTCGTAGCCGCGTTCGTGAGAACGCGGAGTCATTACCCAAACGGCTGTTCATCCGCCGCCTCACGACGGCGGCTACGTTTGCATTCCTCGTTTTCAACCTATCTTTTCTCGCCCCCACCGCCCACGCCCAGCCCGGCGACCCGATGATCTACACCATCGGATTGACCGTGGAAACCAACGGCCAGCATTGGGCCTACCTGCACTGGCGCTCGACCGTACTCGATGCCTTCACCCCCCGCGTATGGTCGGTGTGGCGCAAGGACGGCAACCCACAGGATCCCGGCGACTTTACGCTGGAAGCACTCGTCCGGGTGCAAACCTCGCCCTCCGCCATCGGGGCGCTGTTCGACCGCGCCCGTCTGGTACTCGGCGAAGACACCGACGCCACCCGCACCGCGATGAACGAACTGTTCGAGGAATTGATTCCCGATTCATCGCTCTCCAACGCCGAACTGGCCTCGGCCATCATCCAGGGCGTGGAATACCAGCCGCAATTTCTTGAAGCCCTGCAATTCGCCGCCCGCACCTTTCCGTCGCTGGCCATGTCCCTCGGCACCGCCCATGCGGTTCCGATTCCATCCAGCGGCCCGGTCACGTTTGAAATCCGCGATCGCCCGTATGCCAACGCGCCCGACGAAGCGGTGCTGGGCCGGGTGACCGTCAACGCCGCCTCGCCGCTGATCCTGCCCGCGCCCGCCACCCTGCGCGTGGCCCCACCCGATCCCGATCGCCCGGCCACTGCTGACCTGAATGTGCCCTTGCGCTGGGCCACCCCCGATCCATTGCGTCGGCTCACCCTTGCCCAACACGGCTTCAATCTCTGGCGTGTGAACAAGACCTTCGCCGAAGCCAACAACTGGCCGACTACCCCGCCCGCCACCGCCACCTTGCTGACTGAAGCCGCCGTCGGCATCAACGTCCAACGCGTCAATCAAACCCCGATCCTTCCCGGCGCGACCCTTGATGCCGCTCAAGCCCAAAGCAACGACCACCGCACCGTCTTCGCCACCGATCACGCATCGCGTTTCCCCGGTTATCCCGGCGCGCACACCCCGCCGCAAAACGGCGACCAGTACTACTACTTCGTCACCGCCCGCGATCTGCTTGGTCGTGATGGCCAAGTCTCGGCGGGCGAGCTCGGCACCTTCTGCAGTCGCATGCCGCCGCGCGTGCCCCGTGTGTTGAATGTGATCAACGAATACGTTTTCACCAATACCGCGCAACATAACCTGCGTCTGCGCTGGGAAGCCAATCCGCCCGAAGACGACAAGGAAACCACCGCCTATGCCATCTACCGGTGGCAAAGCAGTGGCGCGTTGATGGAGTTCGGCGGCAACCCCACCAACAACCTCGTCGCCATCGTTCCGCATGTTCAAGGCCAGCCGGTTCAGTCCTACCTCGACAACGGACCCGGCGCTCCGTCCGCTCCCGCCGATTACGCGAAGACCTTCTGGTACACCGTCCGGGCCATCGACAACTCCTCCAACGCCGCCGCCTGCGCGGTGGCCCCCTTTGGCGGCAATGTTTCCGGCCATAGCCCACCGGTTTATGGTGTCCTGCGCGACCGTTACGGCCCGGGAGCTCCCGTGGGCGGCTTGGACATCCTGTGTCCTGAGGGAACCATTACCATCAAGCAACTCAGTCCGCGTACCGCCGGCCCCGACGAAGCCATCAATGCCAATTTCATCAACGTTGAAATTGTCATCAGCCGCGAAAACCTCGATCCGAATCTGCACTGGGTGGAAGTTGACTGGGGGGTTGGCGCCGCGCGCTTCCCATTCGGACGCTTTGCGTTTGAAAACGATGAGCTGGTCATGACCCAACGCCTGACGTTCATTGCCGGATGGGCGGGCCTGCCCATCTGGTTGCAAGCCAAGGTCGGATTGGCCGGCGATGACGTGAAGCTCTCGCCTCAATACGACTTCAATCTGCCAGCTCCCGGCCTGCAGGTTGAAGTGGTCAGCATGGCGGTCGGCGTCCGCTATGAAACGGCGTTTCTCGATCCCACCGCCGGTCGCCGACCCTGCTTCGCTCATACGCCGCCTCCCCAGGACATTGGCGGCGGCACCAACGACGGCATCACCATCAAATTTTTTCCGCCACCCGACATGACGCAGTACAAATTGTATTACCGGGTCGACGATGGACCGCTTACGCTTCTGCGTGAAGAGTCCGGAAAATTCCCCACCAACACTTCGATCACCAACCTTTGGCTTTCCAGCCCGCTGTTCGGCGAGGAATCGTGTTTCTTCGTCCAGGTGTTCGATCGGCACGGCAATCCCAGCCCGCTCAAGCCGCTCGGTTGCATTGGGCTGAGCTTCAAGTTCGAACCTCCCGCTCCGATGCTGGCTCCAATTCGCCCGGTCGGCGACGAATCCAACGCTCTCGCCCGCATCACCTGGTTCGCTCCGCGCTGGGGTACCCGCAATTTCGAGGTTCACATCGCGGGACTGCCGCTGATCCCTGACGGCACGGTGTCCAATCTCGTTTATTTGGACCGGGTCGTTGCCTATCCCGTTTCGTACCGGCGTTATATCACCACCGACCTGCGCAACGGTTTCGGTTCCGGATCGCGGTTTCAGTTGGAATTGCCCATTGACCTCAACGATTCATTCAATGTCCGGGTGCGCGGATTGACGGTGAGCGGCGGTCAAACCAAGTTGAGCAACCGCGAAACCTTCACGTGGACCCCTCCGGAGGTATACGAATTTCCCAACGTGCCCTGGCCGGTACGCGGCGGACCGCCGGTACGTAACGCCTCCGATTTCCATCCCCGCATCATCGCCGAGGTGAATCCCATCCATGGCGGCGGCATGGTGCGGATCGGTGAAGTGGTCGGCCGTATCGCCTACAATCTTACCAACGACCAGTTTCTGATCACGACGGTCCCGGCTGAAGACCCGCTTAACCGGGTTTACAACCGGTTGGGCGAAGGGACGCCGCGGCGGATTGCACCGTTTATTCTTTACCGCACCCAGTTGCCGAGCACCGAATACCCGGAGGTGCCCGGGGATGTCTATCAGGTCTCGCCGCTGATGGAAATGATCGCCTGGGCCGGCATTGCGAATGGGTATTCCATTTATGACCCTTATATTTACATCAAGGATCCGGTCGGTGCGTCGGCCACCCCCACCGATCCCGGTTACATGTACCTGATGGACACCCAGCCCGGGGTCAGCCGCTCGGTGTACCGGTACCTGCTGGTTCTGCTCGACCCGGTCACCCGGGAAGTCGAGGAAATCCTGGTTACCAATGATGTGACATTCTGATGAAGATGTTTAGCGACATAATCCGCACTGGTAGCCGCGCTCATGAGAGCGCGGATGCGTCACCCTCCGGCCGCATCCTCCGCTGTCTCACGACAGCGGCTACTATCGCGCTCTCGTTCTTCGTCATCCCCGCCTTCGCCTCTCCGCTCCCGCCCTCCCGCTTCCACGTCGGGCCGGTTGAAATCACCGGTTATGCCGACATGAACGGCGACGGACGGTCCGAGGCCATCGTCGTCGACCGTGCATCCGGAGCCATTCGGATCGGATTTCAGACGAATACCACCGACCAGTTGCTTTGGACGCGTCCGCATGCCGGCGGCATCTACCACGTTTCGTCCGTTACCGCCGGACGGTTTATCAATACCAGCCGCGACTCCATCGTGCTCACAACACCCATGGCCGGACGATTGAACTTCTTAAGCACGCTCAGCACCAATATGCAACCAGTGGTGGCGGCATGGCATCATCCAAACATTGTCGGGCCCCTTTCGGTGGTGGCCGGCGAAATCACCGGCACCGGGTCGTTTGAAGATTTGTTGATCACGTCGACTCTGAATGGACTACCGGAAAACCGCGCGCAACTTTGGGTCGGTACGGGAAGCACGATATTTACCGGAAGCACGGTAATCGCCGAGTCCTCCACGCGCCGTTATGACCGGGCCGACCGCGTGGTTCTGCGCACCGGCGATGTTCAACAAGTCGCTTTCCTGGAAATAGCCTCCGGCGGCGCGGCCCTGCGCGTCGTATCGCTCGGCGAAACCGGAACTCCGTTGCGCCTGTCCGTGAGCGGGATCGCCACCAATGCCCGCTACATGCTGAATCCTTTTCATGGCCCGCTCGGGCAACTGGTGACATGGATTCCCAACGCCGCAAGCTATGATGTGCGCGCAATTACCCTCACCGGAACCAACTACAATCACGCGGGCGCCTCCACGGTTTCCGCGCCCTTCGCGCTGGGACAAGTTACCGCGGTTGCGGCGGGCACCAATGCCAGCCTCCTGCTTGTTGCCGCCGATGGCAGTCAAGCCGTTGTGCGCAACGACCCGGCCGACACCAACGCCACCGCCGTCCTGCTTCCGCCTGCCGGCGAGCAATTCACCGGAGCAACCGCCACACCCGCCGGACTCAACGGCTTCCAGCTATTTTCCGGCTTGTCCGCCAGCGGACGATCCACGCGCGCGCTGAGTTATAGGTTCAACGCCGGAACGTCCGGTTACGATCTTATTCAAGACGTGGCGCTGGCCGCCGTGACCGACACCAGCGGCGCCGGGAATGTTATCGCCTACGCGGGTGAACCCTTCGTCACGCCGGGCGCCACCGTGCTGAACCGCCGCCGCGCCCGCGACTGGTCAGTCGGCTCGGCCATCGGCATCGGCTATGCCGCCACCGGCGAGGTCTATGCTGGCGCCACGACCGGCCTGACCCAACCCGCCGTGGTTGGCTTGGGCAACGTTCCCGCCGGAACCACCCATGTCATGGTCAACCAAGTGCATGCACAAATTTCGCTTTTCCCGGTGGATGCCGCGCAGGGACCCGCCCTCGGCACGATCACCGCCGACCCGGTCCCCGGAACCTATGCCGCCGCCGTCGCCTTGAACCTGCGCGGGCCGGCCGGGGCCAACGTTTTTTTCCGCACCAACCCCGGCGAAACCTGGACGCTTTACACCCAGCCGGTCTGGCTCCACCGCAACACCCGTGTGCAAGCATTTGCCATCGGTCCCGGCGCGGCCCGCACCGCCGTGTTTGAAGGTCTGTACCAATTCTCCGTCCCCGCCGGTGAACTCAGCACCCTCGGCGACGGCATTCCCGACTACGTCAAAATCGGCTTGGGCTATGATCCGATCCTCTTGCCCGACCGGACCGGGGAAACCAATCAAAACTCCACCCTGAATTATCTCCAGATCATTCTTGATGGTACGAATGTGCCCCTGCGGAACACCTCCGGTACCGCTCTGAATCTCCATGTGCGACCGCATTCGCATGACGGCCTCACGACCAGTGACATCCCCACCCTGGTCGCTGGATTTCTGTTGACCAACGGTGTGCCCAATCCCGGCAACCTCATCACCCTCTACGATGTCAGTGGCGAGCCGCTCGATAGCGAGCTGGCTTACCACTGGGGCTTTTTCGGCGCGGGCCAGACGGCCGCCTGGCTTCAGCGGGCTGGGCGCGGCGGGCGGGCCAACATTACCGTCGCCGGGACCATGGCCTCCTACGCCTTGAACTTCTCGCCGCCCTACGATCCGGGTAATCCATTCCAGGGCCGTGAAATGGCCGGACTGGTGACCTTGCCCGCCGCCTCGCCGGTTGGCTTCTCCTACGTGTACGGTGGCGGCGACGATGCCACCGAAGCCGCCGCTTGGCGCGCCGCCGCCATCGCCTACTACGCAACAAACCATCCACCCAGCATCGGCGCCACCGTGGACACGCTGGAAACCTTGCTGACCCTTGTCTTTGAACAGTGGGTCACCCGCCGCTTTGTCGAGCGCGGCCTCCTGCCCGCCTCCTTCCTACCCACGCCCGGCGAGCGCAATACCAATCGCCTCACCCTCACCAGCTACCGCGCTTCCGAGCCGGCCAAGCCCATACCGGAAAGTGGTCCCGCTTCAGGCCTGCTCCTGCCCACGCCGGAACAATTGGTCGCCTTGGAGAACTATCAATCCGAAACCGACACCGGGCACCAACTCGCCCAGACCGTCAAGTCATTGCGGCAGACGATCCGGGACTCCAATGATCCCAAGATGGCCTCCTTGCGCAATGTGGCCCTCGACATCTACCGCATCAGCGCACGATGGGGTGGACATTTCCCCGGAGCGTTCCCGAATCCGCTTGATACCTTGCGCGATTTCCTTGCCACCGGCGTGATGCATCCCGCCTACCGCAACGATTGGACCAACGGCCTGCCTCCCGCCATCGCTCCGCAACTCACCCCCCTCACCTCCAGCGATTACACCAGCGCCCTGGCCGGACTCGATGTGTTGCTTGATCTCCCTTCGCCGCGTCCCGTCGTGACGCGCAGTCTCGTCGTACGTCCTGACACAGTCGGCCTCACCTGCACGCGCCTCGACCGAGAGGGCATGGGGACAACGGCGGCGCTGGTCCATCCGGATGGCTCGCCGTTCCGTTTTCCCGGGGGCTTCACGATGATACCCGGCATCACGATCCAGGTAACCGCCTATGCCGATGTGCCGGACGCGCCGTGCGCCGACGAGACCCTCGAACCGATCCGCTTGGGCGACATGACCTTTGCCCACGTCACCGGCATCCCCGCGCCATCGCCGGGCGATGCAGATGGCAACCTGCTTGATGATGCTTGGGAAATGCTGTTCTTTGGAACGCTCGGCAACGATCCCTTCGCCGATCTCGGCGGCGGTTACACCCTCCTGCAGGCATTTCTGGACGGCACCGACCCGCACGTTCCCGCAAGTTATGGCGCTCCGCCGCCCGCTTCCCTGGCCTTGCCGGAAGTTACCATCACCTCGCTTAACGTAACATCGGTGCAAGTGGCCTGGACCTTCCCGCCGGCTTACGCCGCGCACCTCGACTTCATCCTCCAGCGCACCTTCGATCTGGGTGCGACCTGGGTTGACATTCCGGCCGCCCTGCAACATACCGGCGGAGGAAACTACGCCTACACCAATGCCACCGGCGCCGCTGTCGATCCCACCTTCTGGCGCCTTGCCCTGCGCCTGAAGTAGTCAACAGACCCTTCAACCATTTCGTTTCCGGAACGCCGACAGGCACGCGCCACACCTTCGAGATTGATCCCGCCGCTCGAATAATCTATAGTTTTTGTATGAAATCTACGTATTCGATATCAGAGGCACAGGCCAAATTGCCCTCGCTGCTGCGCGATCCAAAGACATCGTTTGTGCCCATTTCCCGTCACAACGAAACCGTTGGGTATCTGCTTTCCAAAAAACGCATGGATGCCATCGTGGAAACCATGGAGTTACTGGCTGATCCCAAGGCCATGCAAGCTATTGAAAAAGCCCGGTCCGGAAAAACGCGTTATACCCGCCTTGATCGACTCCATGCGAATTGATGTTTCCTCTCAAGTGGCCGAGTTTCTCCGGAGTTTGGCCCCCGAGCCCCGGCGCGCACTCCGGGAGGCCTTGCGCGATTTAAGTGAAGGACGCGGGGATATACTGGCGCTTGAACACCCACTCGATGGATTTCACCGCTTGCGAGTCGGTCGCTACCGGGTTATTTATCGATATGTTTCCGCTCGCGGCGGTTCCGTAATCCGATGCGAATATGCCCAACGTCGCGAACTTATTTATGAAGTGTTTGCCGAGACCGTATCTCGCATCATGCAGCGTTCCGACTGACACAGTGCGAGAAGTTCATTTTTGACTTTTCCGTGATACTGAGTCGATGCATGCTCCTCGGCAATGAATCCAAAAGCGCCTTCGATTACTCATCTTAAAGCACATTCAAAAACGTGGATCCGAAGTCTTGTCATATTCGTCTCCCTTCTTTTTATCCGATGCGGATTCGCTCAGGACATATTTTCGTTTGAACACGGTCACGTAAGCTTCTCCAATGAAAACCCCTTGCTCTACTACACGGTGGAGTTCCGTCCCGATCTTTTGGATGACCCGGAAGAGCCGGAATGGGACGGCTCCTACCGGGGGCTTCAGGACATTCAATCAACCAATCCGGTAATCACCGTCCCGGTCGGCATGATGTTTCGCGTGTCGGCCAGCGCAATGCCCCAACACACCCGGATGCTATCTCCCGCTCACGATACCGTCGCCGCCGGATACTACGAACCCACGCTTCTCCGTGAGGTGGACGAAGACCTCCAGCCACACAACATTTTATGGGGCGTGGATATTTTCGGTATCACCGGAACCTACAGCAACAACTGCACGGCATTCATCCCGCGCACCGGCCAGACGGTGTCCTATACACCGGAAGATGACGGGGAAATCCAGTACGGTACCACCGGACCGACACCGCGCTTCACCGTGGCGACGAACGACACCGACGAAGTCGTCACCGATCACTTAACCGGGCTGATGTGGGTAAAAGCCCCTCGTTCCCTGCCCGACAACGATATCGTGAATGCCTGGACCTGGTCCAATGCCGTTGCTTACTGCCGGAACCTCGAGTATGCCGGCCATTCCGATTGGCGGCTGCCCAATATCCGCGAACTGTTGAGCCTGATCGACTTCGGGCAAACCGACTTTGCCTTGCCGGTCCAACATCCGTTCAGCGGGCTATTTGCCAGTCATTACTGGTCCAGCACCACCCGTAAGGACGATCCGACTTTAGCTTGGAATATCCGTCCGCAATACGGGTTTATGGGCAGCAACAGCAAGGGCAACTTGATGAATCTCTGGCCGGTGCGGGGCGGTTATTGATCCCGCCCGGCATCGGGAGCATCCCGGCGCATCCCTGATTCGTTGACTTGTTCGTGACACCGAACACCTGAAGTCCGTTCATGAAGTGAAGAGATATGGAGGTGCGCCCTCCGCCCGCCGCTGATAACGATCCGACATTGCACCTGCCGCCAAATGTGCTAAATATCTTCCATGAATCTATCGGACTTGCGCGGTATATTAAGTTACATTGCTCGTTTTCGGGACAAGATTTTCGTGTTGAACATCGATAGCGAAATTCTGGCCTCCGACACATTCCACAATTTGCTTTTGGATATCTCCGTGTTGCGCAGCTTGAACATTAAGATTGTTCTGGTGCATGGCATCAGCGTGCATATCAAGCAATTGGCCGATGAACTGAACATTCCCGCCTCCGATTTGGAGGGCATGGGAATCACGGATGCCCCGACCCTGAAACTTTCCGTACTCGCGGCGAGCCGTTTATCCCACGAAATTCTCGAAGGGCTGCGGGATACGGATCAGCGCGCGGTGGTTACCAATGCCATCATCGCCCATCCCGCCGGAATACTGGAAGGCGTTGACCAGCAATTCACCGGCCAGGTTGAACGGGTGGAAACATCGTTTCTGGAGGACCTTTTGGCCCAAGGGATCATTCCGGTTATTCCGCCGTTGGGAATGGACGGCAATGGTCAAACCTTCCGGGTCAATTCCGACGGCGTGGCCCTGGAGGTATCCGAAGCGCTCAAGGCGGCGAAATTGATGTTCATCACCACCAGCAACGGCGTCCGGGGCAGCGGAACCCTGCGGGCGCAATTTTCCGTGGCCGAAGGTGAAGACTACCTCAAGAAACACCGGCAGGACCTGGACAAGGAAATGGCCTCGAAACTTCGGCATGGCGTCCGAGCCTGCCGCAATGGCGTGGCCCGCGTTCATATCATCGACGGCCAACAAGACGCCGCCCTCCTCAGCGAAATTTTTTCCAACGAGGGCATCGGCACCATGATCCATGCCAACGAATACGAGGCGATACGCCGCGCCCGGAAGAAGGACATCGGGGCCATCATGGGGTTGATTCGCGAGTCCGTGGAAGCCAAGCAACTGGCGCAACGAACCCGCCAAGATGTCACGGAACGCATCAACGATTACTTTGTCTTTGAAATCGACCGCAATATTCTTGGTTGTGTGGCCCTGCGCCTTTACGGCGCCAAACAAGACGCATGCGCCGAATTGGAGTGCCTGTTCGTTTCCGAAGCCCACGAGAATCAGGGCATCGGAAGTAAAATGATGCACTTCATCGAAAACCAGGCGAAAATCATGGGGGTGAAGCGCCTGTTCGCGCTCTCGACCCAGGCGTTTAATTATTTCCAACAAAAGGGCGGATTCACCGAAGGCAGCCCGGACATGCTTCCGGCGGAACGACGCGCGCGTTATATGAAAAGCGGGCGACACTCCAAGGTACTGTTTAAGGATCTGGGGTGAATATTCGAATCGTTACCCGGCATCCCCGAGGCGACGATGCCTGGGTGACGTGGCCGGATCCCCGGGAACTGGTGGTGGCGCACGACCGGCGGTCGGTCACCCAAGCACTCGACCGGGTCGCCGAGGCTAACCGGCAAGGGCGCTATGCCGTCGGCTTTCTCTCCTACGAAGCCGGATCAGCTTTTGATGACGCTTTTGCGGTGAACGATGCAGCGCCATCCGACCTTCCCCTGGCCTGGTTCGCCCTCTGCGACGAACCGATCCTCTGTCCTGGACTTTGCGTTGAGCAGACCGCCCCGCCGGTTGTCCGGTGGACACCCACGGAAGGCCGAAACGCTTACCGGAAAAAAATACAGCGGATCAAGGCTCATATCGCTGCCGGCGAGACCTACCAGGTCAACTACACCTTTCCCCTGATCGCGGAAGGGCCGGTGGACTTCTGGCGCCTTTTCGCCATGCTTTACCACGTCCAACCGTCACCGTATGCCTGCTATCTGGAAACCGATGATTTCGTCATCGCCTCGGCATCTCCTGAATTGTTTTTTCGCCAACATCCCGGGGTGGTAACCGTTCAGCCCATGAAAGGAACATGCCCCCGCGCACCTCACCCCGACCTCGATGCGGCGGCCGGAAACCGGCTTCGTCTTTCGGAAAAAAACCGGTCGGAAAACATCATGATCGTGGACATGATGCGCAACGACTTGGGCCGGGTTACCCAACCCAGTCGCATTGACGTCGAACGGTTGTTTGACGTTTCGCCATGGCCCACCTTGTGGCAAATGACCTCCACCATTCGGGCCGAAACCGAGGCAACACTCCCCGAATTAATGGCGGCCTTGTTTCCCAGCGCTTCCATCACCGGCGCGCCGAAGATAAAAACCTCGGAAATCATCGCCACGCTGGAAACGCAACCCCGGGGTGTCTATACCGGCGCCATCGGCTGGAGCGGACCCGACCAACGCAGCCAATGGGCGGTGGCCATACGTACCGCGGTCAAAACCAACAACCGCCCCGCCCGGTATTCGGTGGGTAGCGGGATCGTCTGGGATTCATCGCCGGACGAGGAATACCGGGAGTGTTTGCTGAAGGCCCGGATTCTTACCCCCCGGGCGTCGACCCCGTTCCGGTTGTTGGAGACCATGCGCTGGGAGCCGGATGCCGGATTGTTGTGGTTGAACGAACATCTTGACCGGATGCAAACCGCCGCTCGGTTTTTTGAATTTCCGTGGGATCGGGATGCGGTCGCCCGGAAATTGTCCGCGTTTCAACAAGACCTCGGCCCGGGCGCTCAACGCGTTCGCCTGACGTTGGACCGCCGCGGGCGCCTGGCCATTACCCATACTCCCCTGCCCCTGCCCGGACATTTTGCCAATCCCGAATCGGCGCCGATGTTGTCGGTCGCCATCGATACGGTGCGCCATGCCATCGACTCGCCGTACCTCTACCACAAAACGACCAACCGTCGCCTTTACCAACAGGCCTTGAAGCGCCATGCCGGGGTCGACGACGTGTTGCTGATCAACCGGGCGGGCGAACTGATGGAATTCACCACCGGCAATGTCGTGGTGCAATCCGGAACCCGCTGGCTGACCCCTCCCCTAAGCAGCGGGTTGTTGCCCGGTGTATTTCGGAACCGGCTCGTGGAAAGTGGAACGCTTACCGAACAGGCGATCACCGTACCGGAACTTGGGCCGGATGATCGGCTGTATTTCATCAATTCGGTGCGGGGTTGGCGGCGTGTTGAACTACGCGCGGCACGGTGATCCCGACCACATCTTTTACAACGCGGTGCGGTGTTTCATGGCCGCTTCCAGGGTAACCGGGTCGGCGTAGGCCAATCCGCCTCCCGCCGGGATGCCGCGGGCCAAACGGGTGATACGAACCGGAAGTCCGGCAAGTTGCTCGGCCAGGTAATGGGCGGTGGCGTCGCTTTCGACATCGCTATTCAGCGCCAGAATAATTTCCTCAATGCCCTCGGCGCGAATTCTCCGGGTCAACGCCTGAATCCGGTCGACGGCCATCCCGTCACCGCGGGCCGGGGCCAACTTGCCTAGCAACGCATGATAGCGGCCCCGGTAGGCCCCGGAACGCTCCATCACCTCGATATCGGAAGGGTCCTCGACCACGCAGCATAAGCGGTGATCGCGACGGCCATCCGTACAATAGCGGCAGGGATTCTCCTCCCGGATGGTCATGGCCCCGCAAAGCCGGCAGGATGCGACCTCGGCGGCGACATCGCGAAGCGTAGTCGCCAACTGATCCAGGTAACCGTTCGCGTTGCGGGCGATTGCCAATGCCATGCGGTCCGCTGACCGGCGCCCCACGCCGGGCAGGCGGGCCAGCAGCGATTTAAGCCGATCCAAACTCTCCGGTGAGCGCATCCGGCGTTACATCATGCCCGGCAAACCCATGCCGCCGGTCACTTTGGCCATTTCCGTAGCGGCATCTTCACGCGCATTCGACAACGCGGTATTCACGGCGGACACCACCAAATCCTGCAACATATCGACATCGGAAGGGTCCACCACTTTGGGATCAATTTCGACGCGGTTCAGCGTCATGGAACCCTGGACCACCGCCTTGACCATACCACCGCCGCTGGTGGCTTCGTATTCGCGCGCGGCGAGATCGGCTTGCAGCTTTTCCATATTTTTTTGCATGGATTGAGCCTGCTTCATTAATTTCATCATGTTGACCATACGTGGCGCTCCTGTTGACGTTATGTTCTTATATCGCTGATTAAACCGTTAAACATTTCCATGGTGCGTTTCACCGCAGGTTCCTCCGCCCATTTCCGTTTGAGCGCCAAGGCCTCCGCGCCCGGCGGAAGGGGGCGCCCCTCTGCGCCCGTCTCGCCGGCTTCCGGTTCATTCGGAACCGGATTGTCGGACGGCATCCGCCCGGTCTGCGGCTGCTCCAATTCCTGCAGGTGGACCGTCACCTTGCGGCCCAGCACATCGGCAATGGCATGCTGAAAGGCCATGACGCATTTCGGATGCTGGAGATACGGCAAGTGGCTGGAAAATTCCGGATCGCATCCGATTACGCAGGTGATCTCGGTGATGGCATGGGGCCTGGTATCGCGCACATACGATCGCGCCAAGGGGGCCATAGCCGCCACCTTCGCGCACACATGGCTCCAATGGTTGGCCAGCAGGGCAATTTCGTCTTCGCCCGCCGCCGGGGTTACGGCATCACGGCTTTTTTTTTGCGGCGGCTCGGGAGGCGGAGACGGCCGCGCAGCGGTTTTTTCCGGAGCGCGGTAAGGGGCCGGCGCTTCCCGGGCCATCGTGACCGCCGGGGGTTTGTAGGTTGGATCGGCGTCCTCCGCCGCCACCTGTTTAAGTTCGGCAATGGCTTCATCCAGCGTCAACACCGAGGCGCACCGGGCGGCCCGGATCAACGCCATTTCTAGAACAATCCGGCGCGAAATAGCAAATTTCAACTGCCCCTGGGCATGAATAATCTGGTCCACCATGCGCATCAGTCGTCCGGCATCCAGACCCGCCACCTGATCCTGATAGAGTTTCAGTTGTTGTTCCGGAACCTCCTGGCGGGTCAAAACTTCCGGGGCGTAGGCCATGACCAGCAGGTTGCGAAAATAATCCAGCACCTCGGCGGCCAGGCGGGACAGGTCCTTGCCGGCGGCATCCAACTCGGCGACAATACGAAGGATGTCCGGAATGCCTCCGCGCAAGACCGCATCGCACAGCCCTTCCAGATGCTGCCGGGAAACCAGACCGAACACCTGCAGCACATCGTCCTCGACAATTTTTTTTCCGCGAAACGCCGTAACCTGATCGAGGGCCGACTCGGCATCGCGTAATCCGCCCTCCGCGCCCCGGGCCAAAGCGAACAAGGCATCGTCATCAATATCGATTTCCTCCGCCTTGGCGATCTTGGCCAAATGCGCGGCGATGTCACCGGTGGAGATCCGGCGCAGGTCAAAGCGCTGGCAGCGGGAAAGAATCGTCGCGGGAACCTTCTGCGGTTCGGTGGTGGCGAAGATAAACTTCACATGCGGCGGAGGTTCTTCCAGCGTTTTCAACAGCGCATTAAACGCGCCAATTGACAACATGTGGACTTCGTCGATGATGTAGATTTTAAACGGGCCGCGCGCCGGCAGGAATTTGACGTTGTCCCGCAAGTCACGGATTTGATCCACGCCGTTGTTGGAGGCGCCATCGATTTCCAGGACATCCAGGTTATTGCCGGCGGAAATTTCCCGGCACGACGCGCAGGTATCGCACGGCGAGCCGTCCCGGTTGGTCTGGCAATTCAGCGCCTTGGCCATGATCCG
The DNA here is from genome assembly GCA_937873455.1 of uncultured Verrucomicrobiota bacterium. Lineage (GTDB taxonomy): Bacteria > Verrucomicrobiota > Kiritimatiellia > CAIVKH01 > CAIVKH01 > CALMUP01. The sequence goes on along the minus strand of CALMYG010000022.1, from coordinate 137,143 downwards.
GGCGATCGAGGTCTTTCCCACGCCGCGCGGTCCCACGAACAAATAGGCATGGGCGACACGGTTGGTCTCCATGGCATTCCGCAAGGTGCGGATCACATGGTCCTGACCCACCACCGCCTCGAATTGCTGCGGGCGCCATTTTCTTGCTAAAACTTCATATGCCATAATCGTACCATTCGGGGGAACCACGCCGGACGGTCGGGCCAGGTTGACCTACGGCACCCGGGAAGCGACGGTTACCGTTGCTACCTTCCGGTCCTGGCGGGGTTCACCTGCTCCCGTCGCATAGGGCCCAGCCCGACCGCCCAAGCGCGGCATCAAATAACGTGCGGCGAACAAGGCGGAACGCGATTCCTACGACCAATGTACGGCACCAACGCAAGGCTGAAAAGGTGAAAGTTAGCGGTTGAAAGTTTGGCGCGGAGCGTGGAAGCTTTGCCCATGAAAATTTTATTGAGCAACGATGACGGAATCCATGCGCCGGGCTTGAGTGCGCTTTACGAAGCAGTCAAAGACCTCGGCGACGTGGTGGTGGCGGCCCCCGACTCCCAAATGAGCGCGGTCGGTCACGCGATCACCATCTCCGACCCGATCAAAGTGGCGGAAATCAACCGGCCTGACGGATTCCGGGGCTATGCCATCGGCGGCACACCGGCCGATTGCGTCAAGCTGGCGGTGGAGGCGCTCCTGGAATCCCCGCCCGACCTGATTATCAGCGGGATCAACCTGGGTCCCAATGCCGGTATCAGCGTGATATATTCCGGCACGGTTTCCGCCGCCACCGAAGGCGCCATCCTGGGTATTCCCAGCATGGCCGTATCCTTATGCACCTTTAAGGACCCGCTCTGGGAAACCAGCGCCAAAGCGGCCCGCATCGTGGCCGCCCACATCCTCCGCCACGGCGTACCGCCGGACACCCTGGTGAATGTGAATGTTCCGAATTGCCCGTACGACGAGATTCGCGGATACGCCATTACCACGATGGGCCGCTCGCAATTCAAGGAAGTCTTTCACCGCCGCACCGATCCCCGGGGCAATGTGTATTATTGGATGGATGGCGAAATGGAACTTTCGCCCGGCCAATCCGGCACCGATGTGCAAGCCCTGGAAGCTGGCTGTGTTTCCATCACGCCGCTCCACTTTGACCTCACCCATCGCGAGGTGCTATCCACCTTCCAGCGCGAGTGGAAACTGGAACGGTAAGCGAGCGCCTCGGGCACGGCTTCGACGCGTGCGGACATCATGACTGGGTGCGAATCAACTCCACTTCCACGGCGACAATCGCGTCATACATGGCTTGGGCGTCCTCCGCTTCCCGAAGCGTCAGCAACAGCGGGGTGTGGTAACACAACATGCAAATCCGGGCGAGGACATGGAGATGAATCCGTTCGTCCTGACAGCAGACCAGAAAAAACATATCGGTTGTTCGTCCGTCGGGCGACCCGAAGGGTATCGGTTGTACCGTCCGGCCCAGCACGATAAACGAATCCTCGGACAGGTAGGGTTCATGATGCTGGCCGTGCAGAATGGCCAAGCCGCCGGACAGCGCGGTGGAACACATCTTTTCCCGTTCCATCACATTGTGTAGCAACAACTCACGGTCGTTCAGCAAACCGGTACGGTCGGCCAGTTCCACCATATCGCGAATGATCGAGGACTTCGTCCGGCAGGTCAAAGCCGGCACAATCCACTCCGGCCGCAACAATTCGGCCATGATCGCCGATTTTTTGGAGAGGTCGTGCATTTTTGCCGAAGAACGCCGGTGATAGGCCTGAAGGCGGTCCTCCTTCAACCCCAGCAAGCGTTGGGAGGCCCAAGCATCGATTTCCGAACGCGTGAACACATAACGACTGCCCGCGCGCTCGTGGGGAATCTCCCGCTGTTTGACCAGGGACAAAATATCCTCCTCGGTCATCGTGAGGTAATCGGCGGCTTCCGATAACGTCATTCGGGTATGCGGCATGGCTACATACTCCTCGGCAGGGCCCGGCTGAAACCGTACGGCACGATCAATCCGTACTGATCGGAAAATGCGCGAATCGCCTCCAACCGTTCCGGCGTGGCATCCCCGATGTAATCGCCGATCATGTGATAAACTTTCTGCCAGGCCCATTGACGTCTCAGCTCGGCCGGACCGCCGGTCACCGCGGATTGATCCAAAGCAAAGACGAAATCATGCCAGGCTTCCCCGGCCCGGCCGACTACTTGGAAAACAATGGCGTCATCGGTTTGGGGGATACGTCCGTGTATCATCAGCGGGCGGTCCAGAAACAGATGGGTAAGCTGCTTCGGGTAAATTTCCGCCGGATCTATCCGCGAAAACCGATACGACAAATCCGTCAATACGGGACGGCGCAACTGCTTGGCCCACGCCTCCGCGGCGGTAACGATGCCCTCGGTGTCCCGGACAACAACCGCTTCCCCGCGGTTGCGATAACTCAACAGATCCAAGAAAAAGCTGTTCACCTTGGGACCGCCGCCAACCGCGAATATCGACATGCCCCCCTGATTGGCGCGGGTGATGCTTTCGATGATTTCTGAACTTCCGGTAACCCCGACCGTAGGACGGCCATCGGAAATCAATACCATCATCAAGGCGCGGGCGGGATCGCGTTCAACCGCCAAGGCGGACTGCAAAGAACGAAAGAGGTCAGTATTGCCCAAAGCCCGGATACGATCAATAAACGCAAAGGCGTCCTGACGGGTGGCGGCATCGTAGGTACGCCAGGCCCCAAACGCGGGTTGAATGTCGTCGCTGAAGCGAATAATTTCCAGGCGGTCGCCGGGATTCATGAAGTCGAGCCAGCGCTTCAATCCGCGACGGCAGGCGTCAATCTTGACCGGGGTCATGCTCGCGGAGCTGTCCTGAATGAGCAGGATATCCCGTGGTTGCACGGTGAGAGCGGCATCGGGCGCCGGCTCGACCTGAAGGGCGAAATAGGTATAGCCATCCGTGTCACGATAGCCTTGGATGCGGACTTGAAGCAGATCTTCAATGCCGGTGAGTCGGCTCACATCTTCGGGCCGTTCATCGAGGGTGGCATCCGACTGAGTCACCGGGCGCAGCGCGGTCGTCGTAGGCGCCAGTCCGTTATTCCGGCCGCGCGACCCAATCACCGCCGACCAGTCGGGGGTTCCGATTTCCGTATCGCTGATCCACGCGGCCACCGCGGCGGGGTCGAATGCACCGGCGGTCAAGGCGTCTCCGGAAAGATCAACCGGCAACTGAATATCCGGCGCCTGCTCCATCCGGGGGATATCGGCGTTGTCCCAGCGCCTGGGTAGCGCAATGACGTCTTCGGCCAACAAGGCTTCGGGGATGGCGAGCACTTCCTGACGTACCAGTGGCGGCGGTTCAGTATCGGGAGCAGTCGGTGGCGCCTCCGGCATCACCGGATCAGGAAGCGGCAACCGGGGCGGCTCGGGCGTGGCCATCTCGGTCCACACCTCCTCAGGGTCTTCGGCGAACGGAACCTCGACGGAAGGTGCATCCAGCGGTTCGCGCGGGACGGCTTCCTCCCGGGGAGGCGGCTCACGCCGGACCTCTACCATCTCAATCGGCACGAACCGCGGGCGTTCCGGGCCGCCGGCGGCGGACCGGATCGGCAAGGACTCCACCCGGGCGATCAACAGGGCGTGAACGCCGATAGAGACGACCATAGCCGCCACCGCGGCGGCGACGTGGTGGCGTCCCAACCCGCGATTAAATGCATCCCATTTGCCGTTTCCGCCCGGCATGACCGATTATCCTTGCAGCGCCATGAGGAATTCAATGTTGCTCTTGGTCTTCTTGAGCCGGCTGATCATCAACTCCATGGCTTCTACCGCCGGAACCCCGTTCAACGCCTTGCGGAGAATCCACACCTTGCTGAGCTCATCCGGATGCAGCAGGTTTTCCTCCTTGCGGGTTCCGGATTTTTCAATGTTGATGGCCGGGAAAATCCGTTTGTCGACCAGGTGGCGATCCAGGCAGATTTCCATGTTTCCGGTACCTTTGAATTCTTCAAAGATAACTTCATCCATCCGGCTGCCGGTATCCACCAGCGCAGTGGCGAGAATGGTTAAACTGCCTCCGCCCTCGATGTTGCGCGCCGCGCCGAAAAACCGCTTGGGTTTGTGCAACGCGTTGGCATCGACACCGCCGGAAAGAATCTTTCCGCTGTGCGGCTGCACGGTGTTGTAGGCACGGGCAAGCCGGGTGATGCTGTCTAGCAGGATGACCACATCCTTGCCGCTTTCCACCATGCGTTTGGCCATTTCGATCACGATTTCCGCGACCTGAACATGGCGCTCCGGGGGTTCATCAAATGTGGAGCTCAACACCTGAGCTTTCGTGTTGCGCTGCATGTCCGTCACTTCTTCCGGGCGCTCATCAATCAAGAGCACGATCAAATGACACTCCGGCGAATTCGCGGAAATGCTGTTGGCGATTTTCTGCATGAGCACCGTTTTTCCGGTTCGCGGCGGGGCGACGATCAACCCGCGCTGGCCCTTGCCAATCGGGGTTAAAATGTCCATGACCCGCATGGAGATTTCATCCGGGGTGGTCTCCAACACCAACCGTCGATCCGGAAACAGCGGGGTCAGGTCACCAAACGGAATTTTCGCCTTGGCGTGTTCCGGGGACACCCCGTTGATGAGATCGAGTCGGAGCATCGCGAAAAACCGCTCTTTTTCCTTGGGCGGGCGAATCTCGCCTTCAATGGCATCCCCGGTGCGCAGCGCAAAACGCCGGATTTGGGACGGCGAGATGTAAATATCCTCGGGACACGCAAGGTAGTTGTACAGCGGCGAGCGCAGGAATCCGAAACCGTCGGGGAGGATTTCCAGAACGCCTTTTCCGTACATGGTTCCCTGGCAGCGGGCATTGATCTTGAGAATTTCAAAGATCAATTCGTGTTTACGCAGCGCGCCCAGCTCGCGGAGTCCGTATTCCTCGGCCATGGCCACCAATTCCGGCACGGTCTGGCGTTGAAGCTCAAACAACTTGAGGTTTTTGCCAGGAATCAACGGGCGGGAAGGATTCGATGATCCGCTTTCCCCTTCGGCCTGGTCGCCCGGAGGGCCGCCTTCCCCGTTCGAAACGCCTTGCGGGGGTTGATCGTAGTAGGGTTCGTCGGCGGGCGGATGGAAACGCTCGCCATGAGGTTCCCGGCGTGGGCCGCGACCGCGCGTATGGCGGCCCCGGCGATGAGGTTTATGGTTATGTTGTTCTTCGTTCATGGTTTTTCCTTTTCTGCCAGAAATTGATTCCAGGCCTCGCGGGTGGCTGCCCGCAAAGCCGATAGGTCCGTATTGTTCCAAAGCACCACATCGGCGCGTTTTATTTTTTCCTGCAACGACATTTGTGCGGCGATCCGCGCGCGCGCTTCCGCCTCGGTCCAGCCACGACCGGCCATGCGCCGCAGCATCAAGGACTCATCCGCAGCCACCACCCAGACGCGGTCAAAGTCTTTTTCGCGTTTGGTTTCGTACAACAAAGGGATCATGACCACAGCCTCGGAGGCCGGCGCCTGCGCCGCCCAACGGAATACCTCCTCGTACACCGCCGGATGCATGATCGCGTTCAACCGTTCACGCGCCTCGGCATTGGAAAAAACCAAGGCGCCAAGCCGACGTCGATCAATGCCCCCCTCCTCGGCCAGGTACTCCGAGCCGAAAGCCGCCACCACGTTTTCGAATACCCAATGCCCCGGGCTCAACAGGCGGCGCGCCACCTGATCGGTATCCAGAACCGGAACGCCCTCCGCGGCAAGCATGCCGGCGACTTCGGACTTGCCGCAGGCAATCCCGCCGGTCAACGCGATCAGCCAACGTCGGCTCACGGTCGCCCTCCCGTGGCCGGTTCGGCGAAACCTTGTTCCCGCAGGCTGCCGACGTGGCGCATCACGCGCAAGGCGCGATCTTGATGACGGTCCACAAGCAGGGCCTCGGTGGCCAAACGTTCCGCGCCATCCAGAAGCCCGACTTCCAGGCTTTCCCACGCCTGCTCGGCCAGTTGGCGTGCCTGCTGCTCACGGGTACCGGATAGCGCCCGGTAGACGGTATACTTCCGATTACCCCAGAGCCGGGTAAAATAACGCAGCGAGTCGTCCTCGCGTTCAAAGCGCCGCGCCGGTACATGATCCGGCGGGTCCATTTTATTTACAAAGTACCGCATTTGATATTCAGGTTTTTCTTCAGCAAATTCACCCCGGGCATACACCAGAAGGGTGATCCCAAGTTCATCCATAAAGTCCCTGAGGGTCTGCTCGTCTTCCCCGAACATAATGGACGCATAGCGCTCCAATCGCCGCCGTATGAAAGGGTCTTCAAATTTCGGATGTATCGCGATGGAGCACTTTCCATAAGCGGCTACATACGCACTCACGCCCATATTCGCCAAAACCGGCTCCGGCGCCGCGTGTTCACGCAACCAGGAGGCTAAATCCCTCAACTCATCGTAATACACATTCGGCCGGCCCATGCGATGTCGTTCCCGCAGGGTATGATTGGCCTCGGCCATCACGGCAAAAGCCAACAACAGTCCCATGGCCGCCCGGCCGGCCACTCCGGCCCGGGTACCGGCCCGCGCATAGGACCAACCCGCCACCATCGCGATGGCCAACGCCACGAAAACATGAAACCGAACCAACAAGATGTAAGCGCCCAACGAGGTCAGAAAAAAAAGTAGGATGAACCGCAATAAAGGGTCGGGCGACTTCCGGGCAGACAACCAGGCAACCGGAGCGATTAGTAAAACTACCCAAACGATGAACGGAAAGAGCCATGTTGTCAACCCCCATGTAGCGGAGTGAAGCGAGGGCACCCACATGATGCGTTGATAAAACGTCAGGAGTCCGGGATCGGCGGGCTTGTCGTTCAGAAAACGGATTTTTGCGAAAATCAACTGGGCGAAGTGCTCGTATGAGGCGCCATACGCGCCGGTCAAACCGAAGAGCATGACCACAACAAGCGGCCCGACGATGATAGCGGCGAGCATCAGACGCCTGGGAGGAACAGCCGAGGTGTTTTGACTGGGGTCAGCCACCCGGTTGGTGGTGTGCTGGAGATACCACCAACCGCCCAGCACGCCGGCCATCCAGATCATCAACGGTGAAAACGCAAGACCATGGAAATGGTAGTACGGATGAAGCACGGCGACGAGAAACACCGCGGCAAAGAGCCAAATGAACAAACCCCTGATCGTACGATCTGACTGGTCGCAGTGGGCAATCACATGTGCGGAAACACCCAGCGTCGCCAGAGCGATCACGTACTGAATCATGTCCCAGCCCATCAACGCCATGGCGAACAGTGCGGCGAAAAGAACACCCCATACCATGCGGGAAAGGCCTGGTTGTGGGCGTAAATAACCGGCGGCGGCGGCAACGGATGCCACCAGCCAGGGCAAGGCAAAATTCTCCCGGGATATTTCCTGACCCGTGCTGCGCAAAACCGAAGCCAGACCGACCGCATACAACAGCGCGGCAAAAAAGCCCCCCCACCACGAGCCGGTCCAAACCCGAACCGCCACCATCAGCAACGGCATCGCGAGACTAAACCATCCAGCCTCAATCCAGCGTATTCGGGACGCAAACGGCACCGAATCCGGGAAAAGCCGGGCCAGAGCCACCTGAAACGGTTCGGAAATGACCGCGTCGATTTCCCGGATTCGAATGCCTTCCGGATACTGGATAGCCGTGTCGACCTCGGGCAAAACACCCCGGTCGTGGAGTATCTTTACCCGTCGAAAGTGCAGAGCACTTTCCAGCGTAAACGGCATTTCCTCGCCAATGGATACATGCTGCGCCTCCAAAACCGACCGGCGCATACTCAAGCCGGCGGCATAAACCGCTAGTAGTCCGCCAAGAATGGCGAGCCTGCACAACCACGGTATCAAGGCCTTAAGGGATGATAAGGGAATTCGCATCGAAAATGATTGGAAGCCGACCTGAACACCGGGAAACGGATACGGCGGAGCACGATGCCCATGCCGCGCCTGGACCGGCAAGGGCTACCCTACTCCACGCTGGCGTATTCGCTAATGCCCGAACAGAATGGCGGCCCGTATCAACGATGACGTTACGGAAACCGCGATCAACTAACGGTCGTTATTGAATGGTTGCATCCACGGCGTCGGCGCCCGGAATGCCATCAGCCCGGTTAATCGGACGGCCATCGGGACCGACCAATCGCGCGGTAACAAAAATCAACAGGTTTTTCTTCTGGCTGTATTCGCCTTTGCTCCGGAACAGCCGACCCAGAACCGGGATATCGCCGAGCAGCGGAACCTTGTCTTCATATTTCACCAAGTCTTCGCGAATCAAGCCGCCCATGACCACGGTTTGACCATCCCACACCACGATACTGGTCGTAACTTTGCGGCTGGCGAAAACCGGTTGCGGAATGTTGAAGGTGAAGCTTTGACCACCCGCGCTGATCGATGAGCCGTATTGAATCCAGTCAACCAGTTCGGCGACTTCCGGGGCCAAGGTCAGGTCGATGGTGTAACCGTCGGGGCCTACCGTCGGCGTGACATTCAGAATAACACCGGTTTCCCGGGTTTGGAAGCTGCCCGGGGTGACGGTGGGCGGGGTAACCAAGTTATTCCCCCCTTCACTCGCATTGGATGTTTGCAGAGCGGGCTCGGTCACTTCAAACTCGGTCGGATAAATAATTTCGGTGACCACCTGGATTTGGGCGTTCACGCCGCTACGGGTGGTGACGCGGGGCGCAGACAAGAGATCGGCATTGCCTTTCTGGGAAAGGGCTTGGATGACCACTTGCAATTCCGGATTCGTCAATACGCTGGCGAAGCTCATAACACCGCCAAGGGGCGTTTGACTTGCGCTACGCGTAACGGTCGATATCGGGTCAATAGCCCCGGTCGTCAAATCGGTACCAAAGAAACGATTTCCTTTGGTTATCCCTTGCGGATCGGCCTTGGCAATAATGGTTTCCGAGCTGGCCGGGAACATGCCCCCGCTGCTGTTGCGCTGGGCAATTTCCCAGTTATCGGTCAGGAACCACTGGAAACCGAGTTCCTCCAGATTGTTCTGATTCACTTCAACAAAACGCGCTTCGATTTCGACCTGATTCGGGATGACGTTCAAGCGGGATAAAATCCGCTCAAAGGTTTCGAGATTCTCCACCGTGTTGGCGACGATCAACTGGCTGATGCTCTGGTTGTAGGTGATGGAAGTTCCGACCGGGAACGGAACACCGGCGCGCTCAAAGAAGTCCTTTACATCCGTACGCTTCACGCTGATCTGGGTGCCCATGCCGATAAAGTCACCGGTTCCGCGCGTGCCTTGTTCCGGCTCGCCGCGCTCGACGATGACGTCCAGAATGGAGGGTTGAACGGGATACATCCGGGTAATCACGCGGCCGGATACAACATTGGCCGGGGTGATGACCACGACGTTTTCTTCCAGCCGGAATCGAAGATCGGCGACTTCGGTGATGTACTTGACGGCGTCGAGCAAGGTAATGCGGCGGAGATTCAGCGTGATGGCGGGCACCGAGGAAGCTCCGGGAACCGAAGCGGCCGGTTCGTCGAAGCCGGCGCCAAAATCATCGCCAAAGCCAAAACCGCCGAAATCAGCGGCCGGCGCTGCGGCACGCGGAGCAGGGGCCGCCGAGGCGCCGCCGCCATCCGAGGCGAGCTTCAAGATGATATTTACGCCTATCCCGTCCGGGTCACCGGCCACGCTGGCATCGACGAGGAAGTTGACGACATCGGTAATGTTCGCCTGGCGGAATTCGATGGACGGGATGATAATGGATTCCATCTTCCGCTGGAGCCGTTGCTGGGAAGTCAATGCGTCAATCTGGGTTTGCGGCTGTGTAGTCGGCAATTGAACGTCGGTACGGATCGGCGGATTCCAGGTATCGCGCACCATGGCCATCATTTCCGCCACGGTTGCTTCACGCTCCTTGGTGCGAATATCAAAACGCATTTCCTCAATCCGGCGAAGGAAGCGCATGGCTTCGATATTGTATTCATCCAACTGCAAGACCCGTTCGAAGGCCATTTCGGCATCGTTGAGCTCGCGGGCATCCAAGAGATCGCGGCCTTCGCGCAGCAGATCATCAATACGGGAATACTTTTCGGCGTACTTGGGTTGTTCGGTCACGGATCGCGGACGGGCGACTTGTTCGGCAATACGTTTTTCGCGGGCGCTGATTCGCTTTTCGAGGGCTTGCGCACGGCGATTTTCGGGGGTGATACGTAGCGAGGCATCGATGCTCCGGCGCGCGAAGGTGATATCGGAGTCCATACGATCTCTGGCGAGATTCATGTAAGCATCACCGAGGGTGACACGCAGTTGCTCGCGGATGGCCTCATTGGCGGGGCGCACGGGAAGATCGCGGTTCGCGTCCTCCAACAGCTTGGCCGCTTGTTCGAATCGACCGGCGGTGTAGGCGGCCATACCGTCGTCAAAATTCTTACGGGCTTGGACTTCCTGGGCCTGGCGGCGGACTTCTTCCTGTTGAGCCATCAAGCGGGCATCGGCCCGGCTGGGGGGGGCGTCGGCCTTGGGCTCCGCGGCGGAACGGGCAGGCGCCGGGGTCGGTTGGACTTCAGCGGGTTGATCTTCAACGCGTTCATCATCCCAATCGGTCTGAACCGAGGTCTCAGGGGCATCTGCTTCAACAGCGTCGGCCTCAAAAGTAGCATCGTCCCAATCGCTGGCCGGTTCCACGTCTACCGCGGGTGCGGCGTCCTCGGCCGGGGCTTCCGTTGCGCCAAAGGATTCGCCGAAACTCAGTTCGCTTAACAGATCGTCGAAATCAATGTCTTGGGCGTTCAGGCCATGGAACGATGCGATAGAAAAAACCATGGCGGCGGTTGCGGCGATGCGGATGCGTCTCATGCGGTTGCTCCTGATAGAGTTACTAAGTGAAAAACCAAAACAAGGATAGTTGATACGTTGATCGTGCATAGGCCGTTAATTCCCGGCGGATAGCGCTCGTCGTTCCTCATCGCTGATCGGGCCGATTTCAATATCCCGCCCGGACACTTCGTCGCGTATTACGACAGCATTTTGACGAATGTCAACGACTTTGTAGTTTTGATCAAGCAGGTTAACGCTTTCCCCGATATTGACCCGGAATCGTTTCCCATCGACGAGAAAAACCATCAAGGCGGTGAAGGCCTGTTCGTCGCGCACGCGGCCTTGTACAATGCGCATGGTTTTATCACCCTGGCGAAGAATGAGGGTCGGGCCTTCCGGCGCTTTTTCCTCATACCCGACGACGGTGAACCCTTCAACATCCTCGTTCATGCGGATAAAATGGGTTCGATCGCCGGAACGCAAATTCAACTGATAGGCTTGTTCGCCGTTGGGGAGGCGCTGGGTGCCCTGGAACAAGAGTTTGAAGGGATTCAGGCGCGACTGGAGCAGGCGCAGCTTGGCGGACGGGGGCGGGAAGTCCTCAGGATTGGTGGGATCGGTTCCGGCGAGGTACTCTTCGAGGTTGGTAAATCCATCGCCGTCCATGTCGAGTTGGGCATCCGAGGGGTCAAAAGGATTCAGGCCGTACTTGATTTCCCATACATCGGGGATGCCGTCGCCATCCGAATCGCGCTCTTCGGGGCTGATGATGGCGGGTTGTTTCGCACCGGTGAAGGGGCAGACTGCGGCATCGAAAGGAATTGGCAAGCCGTCCGGGATGCTGCTGACCCGCAAATCCCCCACCAGCATGCGGCGCTGCGCCGAGGCGATCTGGTAGGGCTGGGCAATGCGCTCAGCCAAGGCGTCAAGCGGCGCCATGTCAAGCGCGGTTACACCAATCGGCTGCGTCGCGACCAAATCCTGCGGGGAGATGCCGCGACTGGCGCTTTGCAACTGCAGCATGAGCATCGCGGCGCTGATCAACAACGCGACAAGGACGACGACGACGGCGACCTTGTCGTAATTAACACTCAACCAACTGGTGGGTTTGCGGGCGGAACTCATGGCGTGCCCTCCCCTGCGCGGACATCGGTAAATCGGTACATATCGACAACGGCTCGCACGCGAATCAAATCACGACCGCTCACCACGCGTTCCTCGCGGGAGATGTCTTCCAACCGGACTTCGGGCGCGGCGACCCCCGGCATGGCGGGTTGCGCGGTGCGGGCGGCGCTGGCCAGAGCGGCCAGCCGGGCCTTCATATCGACCGGTCGCCCGACATCGGTGCGGGTATTCTCGAAGGAAACATCCACCAGGGCGTAATTGACTTTGCGACTGGAAAGCCGGTTCAGAAAATCAAAAACCGCAGATTCCCGAGCGGTGAAACCAATCACGAACCGCTCCACCTCGTATTGATCGCTTTCCTCCGGAAGGGGCAGACCGGCAACCAGCGGGCGGACGACCGGGGCCATGGGCGCTCCGCGAACGGGCGCGGCGCCTCGACCGCGACCACGCACGTCGGTCGGCGCTTCAGGGGCAGCTTCGGCAGTACGCATCTCAAATTCGTCGCGGGCAATCGTGTCCACGGATTGCACCTTGGCTTCAATGGCGAGGTCGATGAGATCTTCCAAACCACGAATCTGGATAACCAGCCGTTCCATAATTTTAGGGTCGTTCGGGGGAAGCTTGCCGGCGGCATAATCGCGAAAGCCCAATCCGGGGTCGGCGGGAAGGGTGACCGACGCGGCGGAAGCTTTGGCGCGGATGCGTCGGGCGGTTTCCTCCAGCATGGGGGCAAAGCGCGCGGGTTCGATTTGCTCCGCGCGTATCTGACCGCGCATCAACGACTGCTGCAACGCCTCGCGGCGGTCATGGAGGCGTTCAAGGTTTTCACCCGCCAGGGTGACATTCTCGGACGATGGAAAAGGATTGCGCTGGTTCAGGCTGTTGAGACGATTTCGCGCGGCGTTGAAGGCCGCCTGATTTTCCCGGTACTGCTTTTGATAGGTAATCAGGAAAAACAGGGCGATGGCCAAGAGTACGACGGCTATGCCGCCCCCAATGATCAAAATACTGTTTTTTCGGAAATTCATAATGGGATGGGTTGTTCCAAGACAACGGAGAGGGTGAATTCCCGGGTGTACTCATTCGCCGGGGGGGTGGGCAACGAAATGAATTCCGTCCGGTCCGAGAACCATTCGGATTGCCGGAGGTTGTCGCGGAACGTGCGAATGTAATCAGGTGACTGGACCTTGTCGATATACCCCATACCGCGAATGGTCAGCCCTTTAACGGCGCCCAAGGCCAGCTCGGGATTCGCGGTAACTTCGGCATCGCTGATCCGCACGGGGGTCAATTGAACGATCCAGAGGTCGGGCGGCAACGCGCGTTGAATTTCGCTCAACATCTGCAACCACTGGCCGCGATTATCTGAAACGCGCTCCAGGATTCCGATCCGGCGCCGTACTTCCTCGGTGTCGCGTTCGATGGATTTCAACGGCGTTTCCACGCGCTCGAGATCGGCAACCTTATCCTGAACCATGCCCCGCATGCCATCGGTAATGGAGGCCATACGGGCGTAAAACAGGGCCCACAGCCCGACAATGGCGGCCACGCCCAGCGCGGCGGCGACCAACACCGGTTGACGGCGGCGAAAGTCTTTTTCCTGCACCACTTTGGGAGGAAGGAGGTTGACTTCAATTGGACAGGTCAACGCTTTGCGCAAGGCGAGGCCAACGACTTGGGCCAGTTCGTGCGCATGTTTGCCGATATGGTCGGCGGGAATTTGCTGACTGACCGGTACGTTAATAAACGGGTTGAGATCGGTGACCTCAACTTTCAGCTTTTCCTTGAGAAACTCGTCGAGGTACGGGATGGTCGAACTGCCGCCGGTCAACAACACCAGGGACGGCTGCATGCCCCCCTGCTGGGTACGGTAGAATTTAATCGAACGGTCAATTTCCGCATGCATGCGGGTCATTACGTTCCGGACGATTTTGGAAACTTTTCCGGCAACTTCACTCTTGGGGTCCTCGTACGCGCCGCCGAAGGCGACAAAGGCATGGGCCTTTTTCATCTCTTCGGCGTCTTCGTGTGACAACTCGAATTCGCGCATGACCTGTTGGGTGATCGCATTACCGGCCACCGGAACGCTGCGAATAAACACCCGGCCCTGCTCCATGAAAATCAAGTCGGTGGAACGGGAACCGATATCGACCACCAAGGTACAGCCGTCGGTATCGCTGTAATTGAAGCGGACGGCATTGTACAAGGCCATCGGGGCGACATCGACCAGATCGGTCTGAAGACCGGCCTGTTCAACCGCATCGGTCAGCCCGATGATGATATCGGCCTTGATGGCGGCGAGCATGACATCCAGTTCGCCCTCGCCGCGACCGATCAACTGGTAATCCCAAACCACTTCATTGATCGGGAACGGGACGTTTTGCTGCGCCTCGTACAGAATGATCTGATACACTTTGTCCTTGTCCACCGGAGGCAGCTTGACGAAGCGCGAGAAAACGGATTGCCCGGACACGGATAACAGCACCGGGCCGGATTTGATTTTACAATCGTGCAGCAACTCTTTGATCGTCGTGCTGATAATCGCGCCGCGTTCGGCGTCCGAGGCGGCATCGCTGCCGAGGGAACTGACCCCGAAGTTCATCAGCTCGACGCTGCCTTCGCGGGTGGAAACGAATTCCGCCAGTTTAATGGTGCTGGCGCCTATATCGAGCGCCAAAATCCGATGTCCTTTAGACATAATCAGGTATCCAGAATAATGCTATCGGGGTTTGATGATTTCCTGATCATCAATATCCACCAGAGCGAACGGGGTTTGTCCGCGATCCAGTAAAACGCCGGCTACGGGCGTAATACGCTCCCACCACGCTTCGGTCGGCTCGGGTTTGCCGGTACGGGCAAGCACCCGACCGCCCTCGCGAACCTCCACGGCAACCTGGGCGACATCGCCAAACCGGGCGATGATGTTCGGGTGAAGGTACATGTCCGCCTGATGACGCTTGCCGGACGGAATATGGATGTAAGCCGTTTCGCCCTTGAACAGGGTGACCGGAGGTGCGTCCTTGGATTTGCCGCGAACCAGGACATAAAAGGTGAAGCTCAACTCGTCGATCCAATCCGGCTCGGAATCGTACTCAACAAAGACCCGGAACCAATCCTTGGACCGGCCTTGGGATTGCGAACCGCGAACCTGGAAGACCGGAGTCGGGGCTTTGCCGCCGTCCACCTTGCGAATACTGATGGGATTGCGCTGGGCGGGTTGGGCCTGAACCACTTCGACCGGGAGCATCGCGGCAAAAAGACAGAGGGTGAGAGCAAGAGCCAACCAGCGTGCAGGTATCATAGGAAATCTCCCGGCAAAGGTTCGACATAAGCAGCGCGTGACAACATGATTGCGAATATAGGAAGATGGTTGGAGCAGGTCAACCCTTTTGGGCAGACGAAACACAAATAGTTTTGGTAGTTTTACCGGGACCACCATGATGAAGCCCATACCCTATACCGCCGTTATCTGGGACTGGAACGGAACCCTTTTAAATGATGCCCGGGCGTGTTGCGCCATTATGAACGATGTTCTCCGACGGCATCGGGCTCCCCCGCTTTCCTATGCCCGTTACCAGGATATTTTCGATTTCCCGGTTCAACGGTATTATGAAATGTTGGGTTTTGACTTCCGGCGAACCCCCTTTGAGCAGGTCGGGACCGAATTCATCACCCGCTACGAGCGCCGGCGGTCGCGTCTGCGCCTCCAACCCGGTGCGCGATCCCTGCTGGACGCCCTGCAGCGCCACGGCGTAACCCAAGTCGTGCTCTCCGCCTACCGGCAGGAAACGCTGGAGACCCTGATTGCCGAAAAGCGGTTGCGCCAGGTTTTTCATCACCTCTCCGGGGCGAACAATCACTATGCCGAAGGCAAAATTGAGCAGGGCGTCCGCCTCATCAAGGAACTGGAACTCGATCCATCCGTGACGTTGATGGTGGGCGATACGCGCCACGACTGGGAAGTCGCCCGGGCAATGGGGGTGGATTGCGTACTGCTGGACGCCGGCCATCAATCCCGCCAACGACTGGTCGCGTGCGGCGTCCCGCTCTTCGACGATTTACCCGCGTTTGGGCGCTGGCTCTTTTCCGGAGGTTCACCATGTGCGGACGCCTGACCCTTACCGCCAACTATAAGGAGAAAATCCGAGCCCTTTTCGATGACGTAACCTCGGAGGCTTGGTTGCCGCCCCGTTACAACATCACCCCCGGGCAACGCCTTCCGGTTTTAACAACACCGGGAAAAAGGCATATGGACTGGCAACTGTGGGGGTGGAACGCGTCAATGCCCGGACGCGCACCGCTGATCAATGCGCGGGGAGAAACCGTCCACCGCCTGCCCACCTTTCGTGACGCCTTCCGGGAGCGACGCTGCCTGATTTTCGCCGACGGTTTTTACGAATGGCATCGCGTCGCGAAGCAGCGGCCGCAACCCTACTACTTCAAGCGGGCGGATGGCGCGGCCTTTCCGCTGGCCGGGATGTGGCGCGCGGATGCCGTACCGTCCTGCGTGATCATTACCACCGAGGCCAACGGGTTGATGCACCCCGTACACCATCGCATGCCGGTGATCTTCACCCCGGAAAGCGCAATGCGCTGGCTGGATCCCGACACGCATCCGGACACGCTGGTCAACATGCTGCAACCGTTTCCGTCGGAAGCGATGACCTGCCATCCGGTATCCGACCGGGTGAATCGAGCGGGCGAGGAAGGGGAAACGTTGGTCGAACCGGTCCGGATTCTGGAACAGCCGGGCTTATTCTGACCGGGATACGCCCTCGGCCAGGCAGGTCTGCAACAAACCGGGCACTTCGGACATGTCCGTCACGGTATAATCCGGCACGAGCGTCAGGCTTTTGGTACCGACATAAATGGTTCGGCAGCCAGCGCGTTGCCCGGTGAGAACATCGCTTTCGTTGTCGCCAATCATCCAGGAGGCGGTCAGATCGAGGTTGTGCCGTTCCGCGGCCTCCAACAGCATGCCCGGATTGGGCTTCCGTCTCGGATGTTCGTTATTCGGCGCATCACAATAAAGAATATCCAACAACCGCAGCCGGCGCCGAGCCGCCTCCGCCTGGATCTGCGCATGCATCTTTTCCAGTTCCGCCAAGGGGGTAAATCCGGTGGACACCCCCTTCTGGTTGGTAACAATAACCGCTTCATAACCGCGTTGATTGGCGATGGCCAGCGCATCGAAAAAGGCGGTCTGCAGATGGAAGTCGTCGATCCGTTCCACATAGCGGGTCAACGGAGCGACATTCACAATCCCATCGCGATCAAAAAAGATGCAGGGTTTCATCGCCGTCGCCTCCCGGCGCGCCACACGATCGCCGCGCTGAATCCCGCCGCGGAAAGCAAACTGACCGACCCCATGACCCAGACAATCTGCTCCATGGTTTCATGCCAGATCACGACGCCGCCAATATAGGCCCATGCACAACCGGCCAGCAACCAAACCAAAGAGAAGCGGTGTTGGGCGATTTCGTAATTCATCAGCAAAAAGGTCAAAGCGAGGGGCGCCATCGCGCACACCACCATGATCAGCAGGCGAACCAGCTCGGCATCCGGCTCCCGGATGCCGTACATGATCCAAAGCGGCAGCCAAGGCACGGCGATGATCGCCCCGACAGCCGATCCGATGAGCAAGGCGACCAGAACCAGGGCCTTGATCAGGGTAATCCGGCTGTCGCGGGTGGAAGGTCCGCTGGTGATGACCTTGGGGAACATGACCAAGGCAATGGGCATGGGCAGGAAAATCACCGAACGCCCGATGATGGCCGCGCGGGCGAAGGTGCCGGCCTCTTCCGGCGTGAAGAGGTGCTTGATAAAAATCAAATCGGCATTCATCAGGACCGCGTAACTGCCCAGCATGAGCAACGAGCGCAGGAAAAAACCTCCGATTCCGGAGGCCGGGCGGACAACCGGATAGTCGCGGGTCAGCCGTTGCAGGCCCCAAACGCTCAACAACAATCCCACGGACGTGGCGGCGGCATGGGATGCCAATCCGGCGATGGCCGTCGGCGCGAAGGTCATAAAGACAATAACCAGAATCAACCGGAGAATCGCCCAGGTGTGCATGGATACGGACATCCAGTAAAAATTCTGCATGCCTTGAAACACCCCGGTCATTAGCGGCATAAAGAATGTTATGGCGATCAAGCCGCAGGCGAAAACAAAAGGCGCGCCCGAATCCAGTTGAAAGAACCAGGCCGCCTGATGACGAAACAGGTAACTGGCCGCCACCAGCCCCAGCGCCAGCCCGACCATGCGACGGCTCCATGTATTGACGAGCCAGCGGATCGCCCCGGTGTCCCCGGTGCGCATGGCGCGGGTGGCGAAGTGAGCCATGGCCGTGCGCAGGGCATCCAGCGGGGTGGCGGCAATCAGGAAGATGCTCATCATCGCCGCGAGCACGCCGTACTCATCCACCGGGAGTTTCCGGCCCGTCACAACCTGAAACAACATGGTGGCGATATTGGCCACCTGGGTCGCGACAAACAGGAATATGCTGTGTCGCAGCAGGCCGTTATTGGATTGTGGAACAGATTCAGACATGATCAG
Organism: uncultured Verrucomicrobiota bacterium; assembly: GCA_937873455.1. Classification (GTDB taxonomy): domain Bacteria; phylum Verrucomicrobiota; class Kiritimatiellia; order CAIVKH01; family CAIVKH01; genus CALMUP01. Next base: position 118,640 of record CALMYG010000022.1, on the reverse strand, counting down.
GCGCGGTGCAAGACTCTTCCCAGGGTGCGGTCATAAACCGTCACCACCCAGCGAAGCGGAGAATAAATCAAACGCAGCCGTGTAATGGCAACAAACATTTCGATGGACGCACGCACGATCCGCAATTGCGAACCGCCCTCATCGTGCCAAACCGTCGGCCACTCGATGATGCGATAACCCGCCCGATGCACCTGAAAAAGCAGGTCGACATCAAACGCCCAGCGGGTGATGCCGAGGTGGGGCAGAATCGCCTGAACCGCCTCGCGACGAAGCACCTTGGCGCCGCATTGCGTGTCATGAATGGCCATGCCGAACAAATTGCGAACGCAGAAATTAAAAATACGGGAGGCGATGCGGCGCTTTAACGGTTGGCGCGGTTCCACCACAGACTCCGGAAACCAGCGCGAGGCGATGATGGCGCCGGCATCCCCGATATTGCGGGCGAGATCATCAAACGCTTCCGGCGGGGTCGAGCCGTCGGCATCGGCAAATCCGATCAGCTCCCCGGCGGCATGTTTAAACCCGAGAATGATCGCCCCACCCTTTCCGATGGCGTCTTTTTCCTCGACCATGCTGACCTGGGCGTGGCGGTCGCTGTAGGTCCGGGCGATGGCGGCGGTGGCGTCAAGCGAACCGTTGACCACAATAATCAGTTCGATCGTGTTGTTGTAACGCGGCAGGAAATAGTCTAGGTAAGCGTCCAGCATCCGCCGGATCCGTTTTTCCTCGTTATAGGCCGGTATGACGATGGATAACTTCACGGCGTTTCGAGCAGACGATACATACGCAGCGTAGTGGCAGCCTGTCCGAATCCCGCGACTTCGCGCACCGGCGCATAGCGTTCCCGGACCAGACCAAACAACATTTCCAGTTCCTCCGGAGGCACGGGAATGACTTCGGGAGACTGGATGGCCAGACCATAACCGCTGAACGCGGCCACCCGGGCCGGGCTGCCGGTCAGCGTTTCGATCATGCGGCGGCGGTTGACCAAATGGAGGAGGTCCGCACGTTCGTCGGTCAACTCCGGATAATAACTGAACGGCCCCATTTCCCATCCCCTCGGCACATGCAAACCGGCCTCCACGGCCAGGTAGGTATCCTGGGTCAGCAACGGGCCGTCGTCGGCCAATTCCTTGATTTCGCGGGCGGTTTCCCGCAGCAGCACCAGCGATGGTTTACTCTTCATGTTCCACCAGATCCGGTCGCGACCGGCAATCATCCAGTCTTGATTGATGGGCGATGCAAACGAAAGCGCGCCGGATAACACCACCACCGACCAAACCATCCAGGCGGCGAGGCGCGGGTCGGCGGGTTCCACCTCCGGACGCCAGCGGTAACCCGAACCGGACCACGCGCGCAGGGCATAGGACCAGGAAACCGCCAGCACCAAAGCCAGTACGGGATAAATCGGGGTTTGATAGTCATCGTAGGGAAACGGCGCGGCGATATGCACCAACGTGATCGCCAACACCCCCACCCCAAGGATCCGGATCAACGCAAACCCATCGGTTTGATGGTACCCGGAATCCGTGGCGGAAAACGGACGCAACAGCTTCGCCAATGCCATCAGCAACAGCAAGGCCGTCGCCACCGGATAGGCCTGCACCAGCCGGGAAATAAATCCGCCCTTATAGACCAGCGAGGCCAGCCCGGATCCGCCATCGCGCAACGTGTGAAACTCCAACAAGCCGAATCGGAAGCCATCCGGCGCCACACGATACAGGGGAAGGAAGATCAGCGCCAAGGTCACGCCGCCGCCCACCCCAAACCACCACCAACTCCAACGCCCCCACCGGGAAGGGGCAAACAAAAGGGCAAGTCCTACCACCGGCAACATCATACCGGTGGAGAGGCGGGTTCCCGCCGCGGCGGCCAGACCGCATCCAGCCGCAACCAACCAGAACGCGCGGCGCCGCTCCGTCGGCGTATCCGCCCAGCGCACCAGCGCGTACACCCCGATCATGAGAAAGAACGCGCACAGGGAGTAGGTTTTTACAACGGCGGTAAAATAGCTTTGGTAGACATTCACCCCGGCCAGGGCCAGCGCCATAACCCCGGCGGCACGCCCCCCCAGCCGTTGCGCACAGCGCCAGGCCAACACCACCGAGGCGGCGCCCAAAAGCCAGGTGATGATACGCCCCGCCCCCACCCCGCCGATCTCAATCAACGGCGCAAACAAACCATAGGTCAACGGCAACATCGGCCCCTGGGTGAAGGCGAAATCACGGTACGGCAACCACCCTTCCGCCACCCGCAAGGCGGCATACAAATACCAGCCCTCGTCCTGATTCAAATCGCCCAAGAGGATATTCGCCGCGCCGAGCACCACCATCATGAAAGCGGCCACGCTCCAGGCCGCCGGATAGGACGGATGTTCACGGAGCGTATCGGAACGCCTCGCGGCCGGGTTATGGTTGGAATGTTCGGAAGGCATTGTGCAAGATGTTACGATGAAACCTGTTCGCCGGCCAGCAGCCGGAAAAAGCCACCGATGACCGCGGCGCCCCGTTCCAGCTCGGCAATATCAATGTATTCATCCGCGGTATGAGCCTGCCGAATGCTGCCCGGGCCGAATACCGCCACTTCGCCGCTGGTGCGCGAAAACGGCCCGGCATCGCTGTACCACGCCGCGCCTTCGGTTACCAACGGGATGCCGTGATCGCCCAACGATTGGCCCAACCGCCTGACCAACCGCGTATCCGCGCCGGTGGCGAAGGGCTTGCCTTCCTTGATGCGCCGGATGGTCGCCGAGGTCATCACGCCACGCCGGATCATCGCATCCAGCGCGCCCTGCAGATTCTCGATAAGGGCCGCGCTGGACTCTTCGGGCAACGTTCGCCGATCCACTTGAATCGTGCAGCACTCCGGAACAATATTAATCGAAGTTCCGCCGCGAATGGTCCCGATGTTCACGGTGGGACGCCCCAGCAAGGGATGAACCATGGCGAGGGATTCGGTTTGCCGCTGAATTTCCGCAACCACGTCGGCCATGGCGATAATCGCGCTTTTTCCCTTATCCGGGTTCGAACCGTGGGCGGCAATTCCCCGGACCTCCACTTCAAACCAAAACGCGCCTTTATGGGCGTGAACCACATGCAGATCGGTCGGCTCCAAAACCAGCGTCTCGTCGGCGCCCACCCCCGCGTCGACCAATTCCAAAGCGCCGAGATTGCCGGTTTCTTCACCCATCGCCCCGGCGATGAGCAACCGCACGCCTGCCGAGGCCAAACCGTCCAGCGTTTCCGGCGTCAGGTTCACCAGCGCCGCCGCCATCGGCCCCTTCATGTCGCAGGCCCCGCGGCCATAGAGACGGCCATCCCGCACCAGTCCTTCAAAGGGCGGCACGGTCATGCCGTGAATGCCCTGGGTATCCAGATGCACTTCCACCATCACCGTGCGTCCCGGCGACTCCGGACCGAATGAAGCCACGACATTCGGACGACCGGAGGTGATCTCATACCGTTCGATCCGGAACCCCCGCCGATCCAGATAATCACTCAAAAAGTCCGCCATACGGTGTTCACCGGCTACGGACGGATCATCGGTGAGCAGCGGATTGACGCTGGGAATCGCAATCAACGTGCGGGCCAGTTCCAGCACGCCGGTATATAAAGAAGGACCACTCATATGGGGCATGAGGGTAATCGCACAACGGGCGAGGGTTCAAGAGCGATTACGTGGTTCCAAGCATTGGAACTTTTTTGACGCCAAACTTCCAAGGTTTGGAAGTTTGGATCACGCGCCGGGATTGGGACCCCGCGGGATCAAGGCATCAGAGCAATCCGGTAGAAGCGAGGAGCTACGCCCTCATCCTGCACCTGGATGGTATTGACCGGCGCGCTCGCCGGAATGTTTTCTACGACCATCGTATAAGGGCCCCTCACGTTGGTCGCCATTTCCAGGCGGTACATGCGCAATTGGGCGGAAGGCCACACGACGTCAACTTTTCCGGGAGCGGCCGGGCTGCGGCGGATATTGATGATCCGAAGCAACGATTCGGGATCAATGGGACTGGTTCCGGCGGCAAATTCCCCGTCGTTGCTGACGCCATCGTTGTCGGCATCGCCATTCGGATCATACTCCTCGCCGATATCGCCCAAGACCGGCGGGAAATACCAGGAAATCCATTCGTCCTTGCTGGGAGCGGACGGACCGGCGCCTTCAGGAGGACGAGGTGAACTGGTAGAACCGATGGCCAGCGCGGGGTCGCCCTGCAATTGGAAGCCCAGGAACGCCGGCATGCGACCCACTGTCACCAACTGCTCCTTGCCCTTGATCCAAGCGTCGCCCATACGAGCGGTTCCTTCCTGATAGACCGCATCAAGAAGCCGCTCGGACAAGACTTGTCCATCAGCCGCGGAAATCAACGTGGCGGCGGCCACCAGGGACACCACGCCGCCCTTGGCCTGCACCATCGCCTCTCCGATGTTGGTAACACCGGGGTTGCCGAAGCTGCCGACCAAACAGCCGATCAATACAAATGCGGTCGGCGTGTTATAATTGGTCATCAACTGCACATCGGCGGTCAGCAAGATCGATTGCAGGGAAAGCGCGTTGGGCGTGCCGTGGCCGACATACAAGGACAGCTCCTTGCCGCTGTTGATCGCGTCGATTAGCGTTTCCCGGCTCGCGGTCGCTCCCAACTCGGCGACATTGGCACGAACGATCGACTTGTCGGTCAACCGGGTTTGCAGATCATCGGCAATACCCGTGTAATCACCGGCGAAGTCATTGATATCCGCGGAAACCAGCGAATTATTGCGCCAGGAACCGCCAACCTCATAGTTGAGCACTTTGACGGTATAGTCTTGAACCGCCGCGGTAGTCGTAACCGGCAAACGGCCAACCGCCATCGCGATCTCGCTGGGACCCACGCCAAGACCAAAAGCCGAATCGGAAGCATACATGCCCTGAGCGGAAATAATCGGGAAGCCGGGAATAAGCGAGTCGTTGAACCCGAGACGATTCTTATAATCCAAGGAGCCGTCGCCGACCAGGAACACATAACGGGGGCTCCGCGTCCAATTACGATAAGCGTACGACAGGAAGCTCTGAATCGCGTTGGGATCGCGGATGCCGAAGTTAAACGTATCGTAAATATCATCAACGGAGATCGTGGCGGCATCCAACCCCTGGCCCTGACGGTAAGAGGTAAACCATTGACTGGCCGAAAGCAGGCCGGTCGGGGCGATAGTCACATAATCAAGCGCCCACTCGGTACTACGCAGGTCAATGCTGCTTACCGGTTTCACGGCCAACGGCGCCAATTCAAATCCTACCCGGTTTAGGGCATAATCGCCGGTCATCGTGGTGAGGAACGAAGCCGTCCAATTGGTTCCCGCCTGGCCCACATTAAAGCCAACCAAACGCTTCGGCTGCCAGCGGTCGGAAACGTTCCAAATGTGGACATTCGGATCGGCCAGGCCGGTGACCTGCAGGCTGCCAACCACTTGCCCCATAAACAAACGATTGGACTGGGCGGCGAAGGTTTTCTGGTATTTGGCTTCGATGTAATCCAGGTAAAAGCTGTCAAACGTGGTTCCAGATGGCGGCGTGCTTTCAATCCGGACGATATTGTTACCGTTGGTCCAGACGCCCGAGGCGATGGTGAATTCGGCTTCGACCGCTTCCAGACCTTCAAAATCAATGAAACCCTGCGTTTGGCCGTTTACATCAATGCGCGCCCGGTGGAAATAGCGACCTACCGTATCGGTGGCGCCTTGCAAACGCACTTTCAACGTTCCGCCGGTGCCTTGGGCGACATTCGTCAAGGCCATCTGAGCGTTGAAGAAGCGGGTGCTCAAACCGCTGGTCAACATGCGCCAAAACAGCGGCTCAAAATAACCGGCTTCCGCGTCCTTGATCAGGTCGGCGCGGATCAGGAGGTTTTGCTCGACCCGGCGAACCGAGGTGTACGAGGAGGCGAACGGGGCGCTACCCGCTCCGACCGTCATCTCGGGCAGGGTGCTGGGTATACCCACGGAAATCCAGTACACATTGACGTCGGTGTAAATGTTTTCGAACGCATGACCGAAAAATACAATGTCACCCTGATCGCGCATCGCCGTGACTTCCCGGCCCATATTGGCAACCACGAAGGGCGTATCCACCACCGCGGATTCGGAGATTCCAAATGCACTGGCCAACGCCGTCTTGCTTACCCGGTAGAAACCGGTCTGGCGAATTTCCACTTTAACATCGGAAATGCCACCGGTTGACCCGCTTTGCGCCATCGCCGAACCTGCGGCAAACGAAAAAATGGAAACCATCATGGCAACCAGCAGGATGGAGCGCATCCCTACCGCTACCCGACTGGATTCGATTGTTTTCATTGTTTTCATCCTGCAACTTAATTAAGCAGGTTTCTTGCCAGTTGCAAACGGCACCACGACAGTATTTTCAAGAACAGCGACATGTCGCTTGCCGACCTAATCCATTTATGCGGTTTAATGCGTATTATCAACGTATTACAAAGGAGGACCCCGTAGTGTTATCCATTAGCATCGGACGGGATAGGGAAAAGTACTATTTCAAGTCAAACGCTTGACGCGCCCAATAACATCGAACCGATTTCGCACCTGAGTGTGATAATTTCTCAAAAGTGAATGGAAATATCGGGTCGCCAAAGCGAAGAAGGGAGTTGCAGTCGATCATCTGAGGGAATCGGCCATCTGGAGTAACGGGCATCCCTAGTAGATAAAGCGGAACTGGAAGAAGCGTAACCGGGCATCACCTGACGCGTTGGTCCATGATAACCAGCCCCCCTCCCCGCCCAGGGTTTGCCGCCCCAACCATTCCCAGGAACCAAACAGGTTGGTGGCTCCATACAGATCATAGGTGCTATAGGGGGCTACCGGCCAGCCGGCAATCAGGTTGGCGCCCGACCGCGTCCAAGACCGAATCGCCACCCCATTCGTGGGATTCACGCCGGCCAGATAGGCATGCAGGTCCAGTGTACCGCCTCCGAGCCAGCTCGAGGTTTGATTGGCGGTGTTCAGGTTTCCGAAATACTGCGTTTCCCAGGCATCGGCGATTCCGTCGTTATCGGAATCCTCCGCCGGATTCGCCTCCCACACCGCAATCTGATAGGAACCGGTGGTGAATTGAAACATCCCGGATACCGCGAGGTACCACCGGGCGGCCGCACCCGGATTGGTCCAGACCGTGGAAACCGGCGCATTCGTCCACACGGTATTCGTCGCAATCACCACCGGCGCATAAGCGGGAGGGCGGACCTCAAGCTTCAGATCCCATACCGTGCCGGTGGAAACGCGAACCGCGTAGGAACGCATCGGGCGAAACGGGAATGAAAACACATCGACGTCGGTATCGTAGTCGATGACGCCGGAAACGATGTTGCTACCGCCCGGCATCGGAGTGGCGGTCGCCGGCGTGTTCCCGTGATCATCGGGAATCGTGACGCCGTGAACGGCAACCCCCAGGCCGGCAACCAGCGCCACCAGCGATCCGATGCGCCCAACCTGCCGGCTCATGGCTTGGCCCCTCCCCACACCTGTTGGGCGGGATCGCCGAAGATCGCGTAAAACATGTTTTCCCGGGCGAATTTATTGAAGGTCCAGAGCCGGAGTCGGCCCTCTTGCATCGCCATGCCGAGCCTGGGAACACGCTGAACGGCGAACGCCTCATAAAAACCATCAGCCAGTACCGTTGAGTTGGTGTGCAGGGCGAGCGCGGTTGGCGCGACCGCGGCGCTGCCGCTATGTTGGGCATGGATGATCGCCTCCGCCATCGAACGTGACGCGGGCAACTGAAACGCCCCGGTATTACAGGTGAACGTGACGATGATGGGATAGGCTGTGGTATTAGTTCGGGAGCTGGCATCGTTGATATCCCAGACATTATCTAACGACCAAACGGTTCGGCTTCCATGACCCATGTAATTAATGATGTGAACACCATCGTGAATGATGGTGTTAATATTACTCTTTATGGCAGAAGCTGGAGATGCATCCAAGTAAGACTTGCTGATGCCGAATGTCGGATCAAATCCACCGTTGGTCAGGTGTATGAGCGTGTTGGATTCGCTGAATCCCCCGTAATCCCCTGCTTGACCTTGATCTTTTTTGTCCGCCACCAAAAGCGCGGTTTCCATCCACCAGGTTCCGTTCGTCGCGGTTTCATAATGAATCAGTTTATTGACCAGGCGGCTCAGGTTTAGTTCGTTCGTGGCGGGAATGCGGCCAAGCATCAAATCGGGAAGCCGGTCCGGCGCCCCATCATTTTCCACCCCATCCACGGTGACAAACCATTGTTCGAAGGATGTGCGTTGGAAATTGGATCCGAACTGAACGGTGGGAATAAACTCCGGATCACTATGACGGGTTTTGCGCAGCGGATCATGCGAGCCATTGCCGATTAGCAAGGCATAGGCAGGACGGGGAAGCTGGTAATGATGATAGGCGTAACCGAAGTATTGGCGAATGGCCGCGGCATCTTTCACCCCAAAACTGAATTCATTATACACATCATCCGGGCTGGCGACCTGGACCCTCAGATCATTTTTGAACCGGTGTTTTAGCAGTCGAAAAGCCGAGGTCCGGAATTCCCGTGGCGTCACCATCACGTAATCGGCTTGTCGCTGTACATCGGCAAGCCCCCGGAATCGCGTTAGGGTAATGGAAGCAACACTTCTATGGTTGGTAGCGTTGAAGATAGCCAAACTACCGGCGGCGGAAGCTTGACCGAAAACAAGACGGTTGGTGCCATTTATTGCAGTAACCGCCAGATTGGTCCATTGAACCGGAGCGAATGGATCACTGACATTGACCAGCCAGATATTTGTACTGACAAATCCTTCCACGCGATAGTTGACCGCGCCGGTTGCCGCATTGAAAAAAAACGGCAAGGTCGGCACAACAAGGCGACGCTGGTAACACAATCGCATCGACTTCAACAACGCATCGCCAACATTCGGCAGCAAATTGGTTTGGGCAAACGTAAAGGTCGTTACGCCATTCGTCGGCAAGGATACGTTGGTCGCGACCGTACCGGTGACCCGCACCGTTCCGGTATAATCCCGCCGAACCAGCACATTGGTTCCGTAGCGAATTTCACTGCGCCGATCCGGAACATTGGTTAGGGTATTGGGCGGAGCTCCGAAGAAGTCAAACTCCAAGCGAAAAAGACTGTTGGTTACGGGTTGAGGTGTTTGGAATTGAGCAACCACGGATGTTCCGTAAGGAATTCTTGCGATAAACCAGTGGTCATGACTTTCATCCAAAGGTTGAAATGTGAAGTCGTAAATATTGGTCCCGGTCACCCCTTCGACCAATGACCACACCGACGTCATCGTGACGGCGGAGGCATTGGTCGAGGCATTCCAGGCGGGTACCGGTGGTGATGGGGTTCCCGTGGTCAACCAGTAGACATTTTGAGTGGTGAATTCGCTGGAAACGGCGGCGCCGTAGAACGCAATCCAATCGTTGGAGGCCATCGGCCCGGTGGTGGATCTCCACACCGGAATGACCTGATCACGCGCGGTAATCCGAAGTTGGCTGGCGTCACGGAAGGTGGCTGGAACGCCGGCTGCGGCCAGCTCCTGTCCGGTGAGCCGGTAGATTCCGGGTTCCGTCAGCGTGATTTTCCAGGCGACGTCGTTGGTAACCGAGCGGCGGGGAAAAAACTGCCCCGGCAGACCGACTCCGGGGGTTATGCCCACCGGCATGGGCGGCGGACACGCTGCGCATTCCGCCGGCAGCAGCGATAACGGCGCCGCCGGGGCCGGAGCGGCAGCCGTTACCATCGGCGCCTCCTCGGATACGACTAGGCGCGCCGTCAATTCCTCGATAATGAGCAACCTGCCGCGAGTTGAATCGACGCGAACCGGATGAACCGCCACCCGCAGAAACACCCGCCCCCCCATGCGCCCGATCGATGCGGAAACTGGAGCCTCGTCTTCGGACAAAGAAAATTCAGCGGGAATGGCAACGCCCTCCGCCAGCGGAATCAACCGGGTTCGGATGGCATCACTTTCCACGGCAACCGATCGCCCCCCGGGTATTTCCAGTACCTGCACCCAGGAAGGCGTTGCCCTCCCCTCCCCGTCCAATTCGGAAACAGCTCCCTGAACCGTCGCGGAAAATTCCAGCAGATCGTCGGCTTCCAACTGATAATCCGGAAACACGAAACGCAGGGTATAACCATCCGACCCATCAGGGGTGAGTGAGAAATGGTTTACGCTGTCCGGAATCCGGGCGGATTGCCCCGGGGAATGAACAAGCAACAGGCCGAGCGCACACCCCGCCAATTGCAAGAAAAGGCGAGGGCTGTAGCGACAAAACGCGAAGGCGAAGCTGAACACGGGAAAAACCATAGGAATACTCACTAAAGTACCCCGCCCCCGTGCCCGGGTCAAAGAACAACCCGGCGAGGCGGCATCACGAACGATGCCGATGCGCTAATCGTTTAGCCGCCTTCGTCATTGATGCCTTGGACCTGGATGGTCGTCACGCAGGGCTTGCCGACCGGCAGCCCGTCATCCAGCAGGGTAATCGTGACGTTGAACAATTCGCCGGGCGCCCCGGGGAGGGAAAACGAATTGATCAGCACTTCCCAGCGGGATCCGGAGAAACTGCCGTCCGCCCGGTTAAAATTATAAACCGGCAGCGTTTGCGACTGGGAGCTGAACCGGATTTCGACCGTGTCAAAACCGGGACACCCGGCCGTGTCAACGGAGACCGGCAACGTAGCCACGTTGAATTCCTTCCACAAGGGAGGGATATCCGGATCGTTGCAATCACAGGCATATTGGGTTTGCACCGGACCGATCAACTCGCCCAGCGCCTGCTGATCAAAACCAACAATTTCAGGGGTATGATATTTCATCTTCATAAACCAGCACTCCTCGGCGATGACCTTACGGCCGACGCCAGACATCCAATTCCAAGACCGCATCGTCCTGCACCGCGATGATTACGCGTTCCTCCGCCGTAGACATACTCAAATACAGGGCAAATTGTCCAGACGATCCATTGGCGACCACCGACTGGCCAAACAACATGACCGGGTTTGCATCATCGGTTACGTCGAGCGCCCACACGGAGGGCGAGTTGAATCCGGTGATCATCATGCGAACCATGGACGGAGCGTAGATAACCTGCGCCGAGCCGCTTTCATCTACGGCAGCCACGCCGACCTCGCCGCCTCCGCCGCGCGGACGGACAAACGCCCATTCCATGCCGGATGCTTCAACCTCGTGATCCGTTTGAATCGCGATCTGCTGGGCCGTGTCGGAAGGCGGGGCATAAAACACCAGGAAATCGCCGACCTGCAGGAATTCCCGGTCGGAACTTGCCACCCGGGGTACAGGAACACCATCAACCAGGATGTGGAGCGACCGCACCGGAATTTGGCTGACCGGAACACCAGCCTGGATCAAGCTTTCAAACCGGACACGCACCACGGCGCCCGCGCCGGATTCCAATTCGGTGGTGGCCAGATCAGCGCCGCGTTTGACCTCGCCGACATGGACAGCAACCGGTCCGTACCAGGCCAGGGTTCCGTCATACGCTTCTTCGACCAACCAGTAGAGATAATCTTCGCCCGAAATCACGTCGGAATCCAGACGGCTGTAGGCAGCGCCGCCGTTGGCGCCCCGGCCCGGAATGAGCTCGGAATTGATCGCGGCGCGCGCATCCGGGGATAACGCATCAGCGCGGTATAGGTAATACCCCATGGTATCCACTTCCCACTCGGTTTCCCAGGCCAGTTCCACCCCGCCTGCCACCGGGCTGGCGGTAAAGGATAGTAACTCGATGGGTGTGCCAAATTCGTTGTTGAAGCCGAAGTCAGCTTCATCAAACACGCCACCCACAAAGGCGGTCGCCGCGTCCAAGGTGTAACGAAGCGGGGTCGTCGAGATCGGGAAACCAGGAGGCACCGTCGACAACACAACTTCCACGATATAGGTACCGTAAGGGGGAAGATTCGTGAACGCATAGTAGCCCTGTTGGCCCGCGTCGGGTCCGGTGATACGGAAATCAACCGGATTGGTGACACCGCCAATGGCTTGCAACAAGTTCACCTGCACGCCGTTTAATCCGAACAGGGCAAGGTTTTCATCCGGCGAGCCGTTGCTGTTGGCATCAACCCATACCGTATCGCCGATGAAGAGGCCCGGCGGCAGCGGAATATCACCGCAGTCGTCGGCGACCAGTGTCGTATCGTTCTCGCCGTACACGACGGTGGCCCGGTTAAAGAGGCCTTCGCCGTCCTGGGCAATCTCGCTCTCTGCCCCGCACAGGCTGACGGTAACAAGGCCGCGCTGCACGGCTTCACTGAGTACGGCGAAGACTTCGGCGGTGTAGGTATGGGTCGCCCCGGCGCTGATCGCGACGTCGACGGCAACCGTGTAAGGACCGGCGCCGACAAAGCCGAGATTGGCCTGGCCGCTGAACACCGCGCTGGTTACCACGATATTGGTATCAAACAACGGGGTATCCACCAGATCGTACGATCCCGGCAGCCCCCCGGCATTGCGGACGGTCACGACATACGAGGCGCTGAACTCGCCGGAGGTAGTCGGGGTCGTCGCGGAGACAAATGATTTTTCAAGCACGAGCAGCGGGGGAACTTCACCGCAGGCATCGTCCGTTAAGGTTACCCGGTTGGTTCCGATGCCGTACGCCACGGTCGACCGGTTAAAGAGCGCCTCGCCGGGAACCGGAATTTCCGATTGCTGGCCGCAGGACGTGATGGTTGCTTGCCCGTCGACAATCGCGGGGCCGATAACTCCATGCACCGACACCGTGACCGTAAGGGTCTGCCCGAAGCCGATCGCGGCATTGGTGGCGATGGTGAACGGCCCGCTACCGACAAAATCAACCGCGTTCGGGAATTCGGCATTGTTCAGCGTCAAGGAGAACAAGCCGTCGCCCAGACTGGTCGGAGAGAAGAGCGTCACCACCGCGACATAGGTCTGACCCGGAACCGTGGTGATGCCCAGGTTCATATCGAATCCCGACTGCAAGCTGCCGTATCCCTCGCCAAAATAGTCATCGTTCGAGGCCAGCAGGTTATCCAAAGGATTGAGCGGATCAAAGGCGCAGTAGATCAGGAGGTAGGGATCGGACACCCCCCCGCCGATAAACGCGGTAAGCGGACCGGTGGAAGTCGCAGTGACCGGAATCGTGACATACGGGATGTTGACCCCGACGCCGGACAGATTATTCGACAACGCGCAGCCCGCGTTGAATCCGAATGCGGTTGGCCGCGTGAAAGTCGGTTGCCCGGTCAAGGTGCCGAGGACCAACTGGGAAGAAGAAACCGTAGCCCCCGTCACCGTAATGTTGGGATCGAAGTCCGGGGTATCGGTCAGTTCGACAAAGGCTACCCGACCGCCGCTGTTCTGGACGGTAATCGCATAATGAGCGGTGAACTCCCCGAGCGCATTCGGCGTTGTGGCATTCAAGAACGTCTTGTCCAAGCGTACAAATGGCGGAGGATCGCCGCAAGCTTCGCTGGACCGGGTAACCGAACCGCTGTCATACGAAAGCACCACACGATTCAGCAACCCCTGCCCTTCCACGCCTGCGTTGTCGCTGAACAGACATTCCGTGGCATTGGTTTCACCGTTGCGAATCGCTTCGCCATAGCGGACATACAGGGTCAGGACGAAGATATGATTCGATCCGGAGTCAATCGGGTAGTCCGATACCAGGGCGTAGGGTCCGCTGCCGTCAAAGGCGGCGCTGATTTCGCCCGAAACCACATTGCTCAGGATCTGAATATTGCCGTCGAACAAGGGCTGATCGTTCAAGGAATACGTCGTGGCGGCACCGCCGATATTTTCCACGAAGATTTGATACGTCACGGTGAAAAACCCGTCAGGATCGGCCGGGGAGGAAACACCGGTGAAGGATTTATTGATAAATACCACGGGTGGAATCGGCCCGCAATCGTCATCGGTCAGCGAGCGTTCCAGGCCAAAGTCCATCGTTACCCGGTTATACAAACCGAATCCCGGCTGCAGTTCGCCTTCCACTTCGAGGCAATCCGACAAGCCGTCTTCTCCGATCGATTCGAAGGCGATCACGCCGAACACGGTAACGATATAGGTATGGGTCACCCCGGCGCCAATGACTTCATCGGTGGCCAGCGTATAGGATACCGCGGCGGCCTCGGCGAAGTTAGTGTGTCCGCTGACCAGTATTCCGGTCACGGTGATAGCCGGATCAAAGACCGGGGTATCCTCGAGGCTGTACGTTTCCGGAAGCCCGCCGACATTCCGGACCGTAATGGTATAGGTCACGGCAAATGCGCCATTCGTATCGGGCGTGGTCGCGGATATATAAGCCTTGTCGAGAATGAGGTAAGGAGGCGGATTGCCGCAATCCTCATCGATCAGGACCACTTGGTTGGTGCCATAGGTTACGGTGGCCCGATTGAATAATCCGCGTTCCGGCGTCGGACCGGACTGGGTGAATTCGCATTCCGTTACCGAAACCTGGCCTTCGAGTACCGCATTGGCATAACGGGCATAAATATCCAGCGTGTAGGAATGCGTGCCACCGGACGGAATGGCCGCTCCCGTGGCCAGCGTGTAGGGTCCGGAGCCGGGGAAGTTCTGGGTGATCTGTCCGCTGACATTGTTGCTCAGCACCACCACGTTGACATCGAACTCCGGTTGATCGACCAGATCGTATTGCCCCGGTGTGCCTCCGGTATTGCGTACAGTAACCGTATAGGTCACCACAAAATTACCGTCTTCATCCGCAGCGGAAACGGAATCAAACTCCTTATCCAACACCAGCACCGGGGGTGGATTACCACAATCCTCGTCGGTCACGACCAGGTTGTTGGTGCCATAGACCACGGTGGCGAGGTTGAACAACCCTTCGCCGGCGACCGGGCCCTGGGTGATGGAGCCGCAGAGGGTGATATTCGTTTCCCCGGCCAGCACGTCAGGACTGAAACGGGCATAAATGACAACGGTGTAGGTATGAAGCCCGCCGGCGGCGATGTTCTCATCCGTGGCGAGGGTGTACGGGCCCGAACCGGGCAGACTGAGGGTTACATAACCCGAAACATTGTTGCTGAGCGGCGTGATGTTGGCGTCAAATGCCGGCGTATCCGTCAAGGAATAGAGGGTTGCCGAACCGCCGGTATTTTCCACGGTCAATTCATAGGTGACGGTAAAGTTGCCATCTTCATCGGCTTCACTCGCCCCGACGAAGTCTTTGTTGAGCACCAGCACCGGAGGAATTTCCCCGCAGTCGTTGTCGCGCAGGGTGGCTTGGATCGGTCCGTAAACCACCGTCGCCTCGTTAAACAATCCGTTGCCGGCGATGAATTCGCCGTCCGTGGTATCGCAAAGCGTGACCGAAGCATCGCCGTTCAGGACCGCTGAACTCAACTGGGCATAGATCGCGAGGTTAAAGGTGTGGGTCACGCCGGAGGCGATAGTATTGGAGGTGGCCAGCGTATAGGGACCGCCACCGGGGAAGTCGGCGACAAGCTGCCCGCTGACGTTGTTGCTGAGGACGGTGACATTCGCGTCAAAATCCGGCGCGTCGCTTAGCGCGTAGAACGTGGCGGAACCGCCGCTATTTTGAACGGTAATCGAATAGAAGACGGTGAAATTGCCGTTGGAATCCGCTGCGGTGGCGGAAAGGAACTGCTTATCCAGCACCAGGAAGGGCGGAATATCGCCGCAGGCATCGTTGGTGATGGTCACGTTGTTGTTTCCAAACACGACCACCGCTTCGTTGTAAAGCCCCTCACCCGCCTCGCTGTCGTCCGGACCGCCGCTGCATCGGCTGACCGTGGTCGATCCGCTCAATACCGCGCCGCTCAGGGCCGCATCAAGGCGAACCGTGTAGCTGTGAGTGGCCCCGGCGAGAATCGTGGCGTTGGAGGCGAACAGGTAAGGACCTGCGCCCAACAACGTGAGGTTGGTCTGACCGGAAACCGTTCCCCCGAGAATGCTGACATTCGGATCCGGATCCGGGTTGTCAGTCAGGGTGTAGGTCCCGCTCGACCCGCCGGCATTGAACACGGTAACCTCGTAGGTCACCGCAAAATTACCCAGCAAGTCGGCCGGGGTAGCGCCGATAAAACTTTTCTCCAGGAGGATATACGGCGGGATTTCACCGCAATCGTCATCGGTAATGCGCACATCATTGGTGCCGTAAACCACCAGGGCGGCATTAAACAAACCGTTACCGGGTAGGAAACCGACTTGGCCGGCAACGCATTGTCCCACCTGTACATCACCGTTTAAGACGCCGGGACTCAAGACCGCGTCCAGACGAACCGTGTAAACATGACTGACGCCGGCCTGGATCAGCTCGTTTGTCGTAATCGAATAGGGACCAGGACCGACGAGAATTCCACTCACGTGGCCGGTAACCACGCCGCCGAGGATTTCCACGTTGGGGTCGGGATCCGGGGTGTCGGTTAAGTTATAGGTCGTCGCCGCACCGCCGATATTCTGAACCGTGATGCGATAGCTGACCGTGAAGTTTCCACCGAGATCGGGATCGGTCGCATTCAGGAAGGTCTTATCCAACTCCAACAACGGGGGATTGACGATATCATACGGGACCTCGTTGGTTTGAGGCGGCAGCGGCGGCTGCTCGGGCGGAAGGGTCGGGGTGCCGACCACTACATTGGTTTCCTGACCGGCACTGGTGTTGGCGATGGCCAGGAAGGAGGCGACGACGCTGGTGGAGGCGCCCACCGGAATGGGGCCGACATTGCTCCAATTGATGACGCCGTCATTGGCATTATCCACGGAGGCGGGAACCGCACCGATGTAGGAAAGAATGGCCGAATCGTATCGATCTTCCAGGGCCATCCCGGGAATGGCAATATCGCCGGTGTTGGTGACGATCAAGGCAAAGTCAATGGTCTGACCCACCAGAATGGGGTAATTGGTCGGGGCCAGGATGGCCTTATTGATCGTGAAGGCCGGGTTGCTAATATCGTAAGGGACGTCATTGGTTTGCGGGGGAACCGGGGGGAAGTCCGGCGGGGTGCTCGGCGTGGTTACCACGGTGTTGGTTTCACGGAAGCCCACGGTGCTGGCAATCGCCGTAAACGAAGCAACAATGGAACTGCTGTCGCCGGGGGCGATGGGCCCGATGTTCGACCAGTCAATTTCCCCATCGTTCACGTTATCATCCGATGCCGGAACGGCGGAGACGTACGCCAAGTAATTCGTATCATACAAATCGACCACCGGGACGGTCACCAACGTGACATCGCCGGTATTGACGACGGTAATTTCGAAAACAATCGTCTCGCCGACCGCCGCGGCCCGGTTGGTCGGGCTTACCACGACCTTATCCAGCGTATAACCGGGCGTCACGACGATAACCACGGCATCGTCCTCGTCGAATACCGGATCCAATCCCTGAATAATTTCGCAGGTCTTGAAGTCGACGGGAATCGCTTCGACCAAGGCATTGTTGGTAACGCTGGCGGTAATAACCGTCTGGGTGGTGAATACGATGACATCGCCCGGAGCCATTTGATTGGGACATTCCACAAGTCCGACTTGCGCCCCATCATCAATGGAGAAAAGAATATCATCGGCCAGGCTTACGAACGAGAGGTACGTGTTGCCGGTGTTGGTTACGATATAGGTATAGGTAACGATGGTTTCGTTGGTGACGTAGAGGTCGGTCCCGTCCGGCGCGGTGAAAACGCCGTCACTGGCCAATTTGGTGAGGGAGATGCCCGGACGCCACTGGTAAAAACCGGCATCGACATTGGTGATGGCCGTCCCGCTGAAGGCAATGAGATCGGTCAGGCTGTTGGTCTGGCTGATATCGCTGTCGAAATTGTCATCGCCGCCTTGGTTTTGCAGGGTGATCGTGAAGCCGGGAGGCGGAATAAAGCCGATCAGGTAATTGCCGACGGAGAGGTTCGTGAAGGCATAGGTACCATCGGGCTCGGAAGCGGTGGCCTCAACGAAGTTGGTCAACGTGTCATACAAGGTAATGAACACGCTCTCAATCGGCGGCTCCCCGGGGTCCCGGATGCCGTCTTCATTCAAGTCGTTCCAAACGCGTCCGCTGATCAACGTGGCTGAGCCTAGGTGGGGCAGAAGTCCCAAAACCATCGCGAAAAGGGGAATAAGCAGTGGTTTCCACAAGACGGCGGGAGTGCGAAGGGGGCCGGGTGTCTTCTTCATAATAATATCCTCAACCTAACGAGAAATGATATAGTTCCACCATCACGTGGGATTCTCCGTAGGATCAGACTACTATGGACCGTACTCCCCTTTCAAGACTAAATCTCAACAAGGTTTTACCGGCTGAACAAGGTCACATCTCATTGCATGGAAGTTGGTTACAAATATTATTTACCGCGGCAATCGGCGGGGTAACCGCTCATCGCCACCTTCTCGAGCGCCTTGAATTCCGGCAATCCTTCATTTTTTGACTAGGTGATAATCCGGTCTACCGGCTTCGCGGCGATGTGGCATCGGGATTGCGTTTTAGAAGGATCCCACTATAGTGGCCGGGGTAATGCAAATTCCATGATCAAGTCGTTTGTATTTAGTGGCGGCAAATTGGTTGGCGAAGATCCGGGACTGGATTTTGTCAAAACCATGCTCTTCGATGAGGATGCCCAGATTTGGGTGGACCTCGACTCCCCCACCCCGGAGGAAGCACGATCCGTGCTGGAGCAGATTTTTAATTTCCACCCTCTGGCCATCGAGGATTGCATCGCGGTCAGCGAACAGCCCAAAATTGATGAGTATGAAAAATACCTTTTTCTGGTTGTCCATGCGCTGCATTACACCGAAGCGCATTCGGTCGCTCCGCTGGAGCTGAATCTGTTTATCGGTCGCAATTTTCTCGTCACGCATCACGATCAGTCGCTGCCCAGCATCCGGGCGACCATGGAGCGGATTAAAAAAAATGCATCCTCCGTGGCCAAGGCCTCTGATCGCTTAACCTATTCAATTCTGGACGTGTTGTTTGACCGGTACGAGCCGGCCATTGAGTCCCTGGCCAGCGACATCGCGGAATTGGAGCGGGATGTTTTGGAAAACCCCAACCAGGATATCCTGAGTCGTGTTGTTCAGTTAAAAAGCGAAGTCCGACGGTTTCATCAACTGGTCGCCCCCCAGCGGGAAGTCATTGCCCGCCTGGCCCGCGGCGAGTTCAAGCTGGTGCGGCCGCACCTGCTCCCCTACTACCGGGATCTGCTCGACCGCCTGAAACGCATCGGGGACCGCACCGATACCTACCGCGAAATGCTCACCAACATTTTGCAGATTCACTTGAACCTCCAGCAGATGGAGGTCAACCGGGTCATTAAAATCCTGACCGTGCTGGCGACGTTAAGCCTGCCGTTGGTCATTATTACCGGATTCTATGGCATGAATTTCGACGGCATGCCGGAATTGAACTGGAAATATCCCTACTTGTGGATACTCTTTCTCGCCGTGGCTTCTTCCGCCTCCATCTATTGGTTTCTGCGCAAAAAGCGATGGCTGTAATCCCCACCCTCCCCGAATCATCACCATGAGAAAACGCTATATTCTCGACACCAACGTTTTATTACACGATCCCAACGCCCTTTACCAATTCCAGGATAACGAAGTCGTCGTCCCGCTGAAAGTGATTGAGGAGATCGACCGGTTCAAACGCGACCAGACCGAACTCGGCCGCAATGCCCGCCAGGTTTCGCGCATGCTGGATGAAATCCGCGGGCGGGGCAACCTCTCCCAGGGGGTGGCGCTTCCCGGCGGCGGCGATTTGCGCATCGCGTTTCCCGGCGACCGCCACCGTTATGCCGAGGGCGCCACGGCGGACGACCAGATTCTACACCTCTCCATGTTGATGAAGGAGACCGACGACAAGGTCCCGCCGATCATCGTGGTCAGCAAGGACATCAACCTGCGCTTGAAAGCCGACGCGCTGGGCCTGGAGGCGGAGGATTACGAAACCGGACAGGTCAACATCGACGAACTCTTTCTCGGCCACTCCGCGCACGATGTCGATGGCGAGGTGCTCGAGCGGTTTCGCCAGGAAGGATATGTCGAACCCGAGGGGTTTACACCTTCGCCGAACGAATACGTGTTGCTGCGGAATGCGGCGGAAACCAGCCATACCCTGCTCACCCGCTACGATGCCGGTTCGGGCCGCCTGGTCCCCCTGATCCCCGCGCCGGATGAAATCCGGCCGGTGCATCCCCGGAACAAGGAACAGCACTATGCCATGGATGCGTTGCTGAACGATGATATCAAGCTGTTAACCATCATCGGCAAGGCGGGAACCGGGAAAACGCTGCTCGCCGTGGCCGCCGCCATGTTCAAAACCCTGGATCAAAAAAATTACCGGCGCATGCTGATTTGCCGGCCGACCATTCCGATGGGCAAGGACATCGGTTTTCTTCCCGGAACGGTGGAGGAAAAATTGAATCCCTGGATGCAACCGATTTTTGATGCGATGGACTTGATCGCCAACGGGCGTAAAGGCGGCGGTAAAGGAAGCGCCAAGATCATGTCGGAGGATTCCGACCGGGTGGCGATTGAACCCTTGACGTATATCCGCGGGCGCAGCATCCCGAACCAGTATATCGTGGTGGACGAAGCGCAAAACCTTACCCCCCTCGAGGCCAAGACGGTGCTGACCCGGGTCGGGCCGGGAACCAAGATCGTCCTGACCGGCGATATTTATCAAATCGATAATCCCTATGTCGACAGCATGTCCAACGGCTTGTCCTCGATTGTGGAAAAATTCCGGTCGCAACCGATCGCCGCCCACATCGTTTTAAACAAGGGCGTGCGTTCCGAGGTTGCCGATCTCGCCGCCAATCTTCTATAACGAGCGGATGAAGCAAGCGCTCGCCACATTCCTGCGCGGCCTACGCGTCGTGCTGGACGCCCTCTGGGCCCTGGGTGGCTTTGCCGTATGCACGGCCTGGTGGGTGGGCTGGTGGCTGAAGGATCAGTACCCTTCCCTGATCTGGCTGTATTTTATTCCTCCCCTGGCGGTGGCGCTGTTCGGCTTTATCTGGCTGTTTCTGACCCTGCGCGATCGCTTCCGCTTCTTGCAGCTCTACGTTTTCCTGACCGTGTTGTCGTGTTTTGTGAAGGTCTTGGTGGTGGACCACCGGTGGAATCGCGCCCCCGCCGTATTGCCCGAGGACAACATCCGCATCCTGCACTGGAACACCGCCTGGGGCGTGCTCGGCGTGGAGTCCATCGTTCGGCACATGGTCGAAGACAACCCGGATATCGTGCTGATATCCGAACCGCCCCGGCTGGAAATGATATCCGACATCGCCTACCACGCGCTCGGCATGGAGCATATCTTCACCGATGCCGGCATGACCCTCGCCTCGCATTTTCCGATTACCTACCTCGGTAACATCATCATTCCGGCCGGCGCCGGTTGGCATGTGCGCGTGGACACCGATGTCGGCCCCCTGGAGTTCGCGGCGGTGGATATTGTCTCGCGCCCGAACCTGAACCGGATTCCGGTCATACGCGCGCTCGCCCGCTGGGTGCGCGGGCGCACCAACGATTTGCCCCTGGTGGTCATGGGCGACTTCAACACCCCGCACGACTCGGTCGCGCTTGTCCCCCTGCGGTCGGAACTCACCTACGCCTACCATGCCGCCGGAAGGGGTTGGCCCTATACCTGGCCGGTGCCCCTCCCCGTATTCGCCATCGACCAAACCTGGGTATCGCCGGATGTAACCGTCGTCGACTTCTTTTTCAAACAAGCGCGCTTCAGCGACCATAAACGCCAGATCGCCGACATCGTTTTCCCCAACCGGTCGTCCGCGCCCGAACGTCCTTCCGGGGAGCCGACGATGCCATGACCTCGGATCCCGGACAATTCGGCGCGCTGAACTATGCAATCCTGACCCTTTACCTGATCGGGATGATCGCGGTCGGCGCCTACTTCTCGCGCCGCCAACAAAGCCTTCAGGATTACTTTCTCGGCGGGCGCCGGTTGCCCTGGCTGGCTGTAGGTATGAGCATGTACGCCTCGGTCACCAGCGCCATGACCTTCATGGGGCTACCCGGCCGGGCGTACAGTCAAAATATTTCCTTGTTGGTGGTCTGCCTGATGAGTCCGCTGATCGCCCCGGTGCTGATCTACCTGATTTTCCCGCTTTACCGTAAATTGGGGCTGACCACGTCCTACGAATACATCGCCATGCGGTTCGGCCGTTGCGCCCGCATCGCGGTATCCGGCCTTTTTGTGCTCGCGCGATTGAGCTGGATCGGCACGGTAATCTATGCGCCTTCCCTCGCCCTTCACGTCACGACCGGCATCCCGCTGGCGATCGCCGCCCTGATCATCGGCTTGCTCGCCACCGTGTACTGCGTGCTTGGCGGACTTTCCGCGGTCATCTGGACCGATGTACCGCAATTCATCATCATGATTGGCGGCGCCATCTGGGTGGCGGTTTTGTTGAGCGGCCTGGTACCCGACGGCGTCGTCGGCATCCTCCGCGAAGGCCACCTCGCCGACAAGCTGATGATCTTTGACTGGACCCTGAAGCCGGATCACATGACCGCCCTGGCCGTGGCGCTGGCCTATGGCTTTATCCTCATCCAGGATTACGGCGTCGACCAGGTATCCGTTCAGCGGTTGCTGGCGGTCAAAACCGATCGCGGCGTGGCCCGCGCGGTGATCTTTAATGCCGTCACCGATTTTTTCATCATTGGATTGTTGCTGCTGATCGGGCTCGGATTGTTTGTATATTACCAACAACACCCGGGCCAGTTGCCGGACGGCATCGCCGCGGACCGGGTCTTGCCCTGGTTTATCCTCCACCAACTTCCCGCCGGTATATCCGGACTGATCATTGCCGCCTTGTTCGCCGCCGCCATGTCCAGCGTGGATTCCGGCCTCAATTCCCTCACGACCGTCATCCTCAACGACATCGCAGGTCCACTTACCGGACGCAAAGCGGAGTCGGTTTTTTCCGTGGGTCTGGCCCGCGTGTTGACCGCCGTGCTTGGCCTGCTCGCCACCGCGGTGGCGATCGGGGTCTACCGGTATATCGGCGACATCATCCGCGCCTTTTACACCTTCATGGGATTATTTTCCGCCCCGGTGCTCGCCTTTTTCCTGTTGGGCATGCTCACCCGTCGCGCCCACGCGCTGGGCTGGGGTGTCGCCGCCGCCACGTCCATCGCGCTCATCCTGACCATCAAACGTCTGGGGTGGCTGCACGAAATCTATTTCTTCCCGGCCTCCACCCTCTTCACGTTTATCTGCGGCTACCTGCTAAGCCTGGTACTTCCCGTCCGGGGATCGCATTCAACCTTCACCTGGCGCGGCGTGTTACGGACATGAAATCCTGGTGGCAACGACACGTTCTGTTAACCGGCGAGGAGCGCCTTCTGATCGGCGGCATCCTCTTGATCGTCCTCATCGGCTTAACCGCGACGTACTGTCGGCGCGCCGACGCGGACGAAAACCCGCGTTCGCCGGCCAACCGGCCCGCCGCCGTGCGATAGCCACTGCGAAAAAATCGAACAAACCGGAGGCCTGACCGGTCTGAATGTAAAGTTTGCATTCAGCCCATTGACCGGCGTGGGCCAAATGGCGTATAGTCTTGCCCATGAAGAAAATCAGCTTTCAGGAGATGGTGGAACAGATTTCCCGGGAAGTTCCACGCTATAACAGTCATGTTTACTTCTTCATGCGCGAGGCGCTGGATTTTACGATTAAATTGTTTGAGAAACCCTTGGAAGGACCGGGGCGGCATGTTTCAGGGAGCGAACTGCTGGAAGGCGTTCGCAAGTACGCCCTTCAGGAATACGGTCCAATGGCCAAAACCGTGCTGAATCGTTGGGGCATTCACCGGTGCGAGGATTTTGGAGATGTGGTATTCATCATGGTGGAAAAAGGCGTGCTGGGAAAAACCGAGGAAGACCGCAAAGAGGACTTTTCCGGCGGGTATGATTTCGATACCGCCTTCCTCCAGCCCTTCCGTCCTTCCCGTCGCCGCGCCGACGTGGAAGCGCCTGCGCTTAGCGCCGTTCCATAACCACCTTGCCCTCGCCCTTCGTTCACTCCTGCTCCTAGCTATGTCCTTGCCGGCCTTTACCCTGGCTCAGAATCCTGATGCGCCGAAGTCCACGCTGGACCACCTGCGCCAATTAAACCAAGGCCTGCACCGCGACGTGCTGGATAACGGCATGGTGGTATTGGTCAAACCGGACCACAGCGCACCGGTCGTGGCCGTGCAAATATGGATTGGCACCGGCTCCATTCATGAAGGCGCCAACCTCGGGGCGGGCCTTTCCCATTACATGGAACACATGATCTTCAAGGGCACCCCCAACCGCGGCCCCGCCGATATCACGCGGGAAATCGATGAGGCCGGCGGATCGATCAATGCCTACACCGCCCACGACCGGACCGTCTTCTACGCCGACCTGCCCGCCCGGAACTGGAAGGTCGGAATCGACGTCCTTTCCGACGCCGTCATGAACGCCAGCCTCCCGGAAGACGAGTGGGAGCGCGAAAAAGAAGTCATCCTGCGGGAGTTCGCCATGGGATATGACAGCCCGCCCCGCGTGCACGGCAAATTGCTGTATGAAACCGCCTACCGCGTTCATCCCTACCGGGTCCCGGTCATCGGCTACGAAGATGTCTTCCGCACCATGACCCGCGAACACCTGGAGCGCTTTTTCCACGAACACTACGTTCCGGATAACATGACGGTCGTGGTGGTCGGGGATATCAACCCGACGGAAACCGTCGCCTACATTCGGGAAACCTTCGCCAACTTTAACCGCCGCGCCCGCGCCCCGGTTATCCTTCCCACCGAGCCGGCCCAACTCACGCCGAGGTTCGCCCGGGCCACCGGCGCCTACAACGTCAGCCGGATGCACTGGACCTACCATACGGTCAGCGTCGATCATCCGGATGCGCCCGCGCTGGATATCCTGGCCGGGATTCTCGGCGATGGCCGCAGCTCCCTGCTGAACCAGGAACTTCGGGAAAACCGGCATCTCGTCCACACCGTCAGCGCCTGGTCGCACACCCCCGCCCACGGGGGCCTGTTCGGCATTTCCGCCTCCTTTGATCCCGACAAGGAACACGCGGTCCTTCAGGCCGTGGCCGAATTCATCGAAACCTACCGGACCCAACCCTTCACCGACGAAGATATCGCCAAAGCCAAGCGCAACCATGTGATTGCTGAACTCGGCGCCCTCCAAACCATGAGCGGCCAGGCCAGCAGCTACGGTGCCGGCGAATTCTACACCGGCAACCCGCGCTTCTCCGAGTACTACCTCGAAAAAATCATGCAGGTCGACAACGACCGCCTCCACGAGGTCTTCGACCGTTACATCGTCCGCGGTTTTGAAACGGTCGCCCTCCTCACCCCGGAACCGTCGGCCGCCGACACCGGAAAAGACAGCGTCGCCAAGGAATTTCCGGTCAGCCGGATCACCTTGCCGAACGGCATCCCGGTGGTCGTCCGCGAAGACCGCCGGCTTCCTTTTGTATTCGTGAGCGTAGCCTTGGGCGGCGGCTTGCTGTCGGAAGACGAACAGAACAACGGCATCACCCAGCTCATTGCCGATTTGCTGACCCGCGGCACCGAATCCCGCACCGGACGGGAAATCGCCGAGGCCATCGAGTCGCGAGGCGCATCCATCAGCGGCTTTTCCGGGCGCAACAGTTTCGGCTTGAACGCCAGCGGACTGGCCGAGGACCGCGAGCTCCTCATGGACGTTCTCGCCGACTGTCTCCGCCATCCGAACTTCCCCGAGGACGAACTTCTCAAACAACGGCGGCAACAGATCGCCTCCCTGCGGCAACAGCGCGAACAACCGATGTTTCTCGCCCAGGAATCCCTGCGCAATCAATTGTTTCCCGGCCACCCCTACCGCATGAACACCCTGGGGAGCGAAGACGTCTTGAGCGCCTTGACCCGCGACGATCTCCTCGCCTACTACCATCGCCATCTCGCGCCCGACAACATCGCCATCGCCATCTTTGGCGATATCGACACCGAAGAAGCCAAACGCCTCGCCGAACGCCACCTCGGAGACCTTTCCGGAACATCCGAACGGGCGAACGCCTGGCAACCCGCCGCCCCCCAATTGCCGGTTGAAGGCGAAGTGCGCGGACCGTTTGAACAAGCCATCCTGCTGCTCGGTTATCCGGGAATCGATATCAAAGACCCTCGGGGAGAAGCCCTGAATATCCTCCAGCGGGCGCTCAGCGGATTATCGTCGGAACTCGCCATCGAAGTACGGGAAAAACGGGGATTGGTGTATTTCATCGGCGCCCTGGCCATGAGCGGCTTGGAGCCCGGACTCTTCGCGGTCTACGCCGGCACCACCGCCGCGCAAATGAGCGACGTGAAACAGATATCCCTCGAGCAACTCGAACGCATCGCCCGGGAAGGACTACGCCCCGACGAATTGGAGCGCGCCCGCGCCCAGTTGATCGCCGGCCACGACATGAACCTGCAAAACACCGGCGATCTCGCGCAACTGTGCGCGCTGAACGAATTGTATGGCCTGGGATACGCCTACACCTTCTCCGTGCCCGACCGCTTGCAAGCGGTCAGCGGAGAAGACATCCGTGCCCTGGCGGCGGAGATGTTGCAGCCCGGACGCCTCGCCGTTACCCGTCTGCTACCCCAGTAAGCGGGTAACGCGCGGAGCAACGACGTATCGTACACGATCCTTAGCCGACATCCACGATGCTCGGATCGTATTCCGCCGGCGGCTGATAACCCAGCAACGTCAGGCACGTCGCGGCCAGGCTGCTGATCCCCAAGTTGGTATGTGCGGAAAGCCTGATCTTCGCTTGGCCGCTCGGATCCCAGATGTAACACGGAACGGGATTCAAGGAGTGACTGGTCTTCGGTTTCGGCTTGCCCTGCTCATCCAAAACCAACTTGCCTTTTTTCACTTCAAACATTTCATCGGCATTGCCGTGGTCCGCCGTTGCGATCAGAATGCCGCCGGCCGCCTTCACCGCCTTCATTAATCGTCCGATGGACAAGTCGGTCGCCTCCACGGAAATCTCCACCGCCAGCGGATCGCCGGTATGCCCCACCATATCACCATTGGGATAGTTGATCCGGATGAATCTGTGTTTGTTCTCGCGGATCGACGCCAAGGCCACGTCGGTAATCTCCGCCGCCTTCATCCACGGGCGCTCATCGAATGAAACCCGGTCCGACTTGATTTCCACATAGTCCTCAAGACCTTCATCAAATTTACCCGACCGGTTGCCGTTAAAGAAATACGTCACATGCCCGTACTTCTGGGTTTCGCTGACCGCCAGCAGGTTGATCCCGTTTTTCACCATGTACTCGCCGAGCGTGGCGTCGATGGCCGGCGGAGAAACCAGATATTTTTTCGGGGTATGCGTGTCGCCGTCGTATTCCATCATTCCGGCAAACTTCACGTTAGGCTTGGGCCCGCGATCAAACTTGTCAAAGTCCTCGTTCTCAAACGTCCGGCACAACTCCAATCCGCGGTCACCGCGGAAATTAAAGAGAATCACGCTGTCATGGGTGTGGAGAGGTCCCAGCGGTTTTCCGTCGCGGGCGATGACAAACGGCGGCAAATCCTGATCGATCACCCCCGGATTTTCCGCGCGCAACGCCTCGACCGCCGCCGCCGCCGAGGGGAACAACCGCCCTTCCCCCTTGAAATGCGTCTGCCAGCCGAGCTTGACCATATTCCAGTCCGCCTCGTAGCGGTCCATGGTGATTTTCTGGCGCCCGCCGCCGGAGGCGATGGCGAAATCATGGCCGTCGGTGGACAACTCCTTCAACGCCGCTTCCAGTTGTTCGATGTAAACCAAGGCCGAGGTCGGCGGCACATCGCGACCATCGAGCAGCGCATGCACCCGCACCCGTTTCACCCCGGCCGCCCGCGCCTCCTTCAACATCGCCAGCAGATGGCGTATATGGCTGTGCACGTTGCCGTCCGACAGCAACCCGACAAAATGAAGCTGGGTATTGTGTTTCAGCGCATTATCGACCATTTCTTTCCAGGTCGCCCCTTCAAACAACGCGCGGCTGTTGATGGCGTTCTCCACCAGACTTGCCCCCTGGGAGAAAACCCGACCCGCCCCAATGGCGTTGTGCCCGACTTCGCTATTGCCCATGTCTTCATCGCTGGGCATCCCGACCGCCGTGCCGTGCGCCTTGAGTTCCGTATAAACCGCGTTTTGCTTCAACCAGTCCAAATGCGGCTTCGTCGCCTTGGCGACCATGTCGCCTTCTGGAAACTTACCAATGCCTACGCCGTCCATGATCGCCAACACCACCGGCCCCTTCGGCGCCGGATACCCGCTGATTTTTTCAAGTTTCATAACGTCTCCATCTTCCTGGTTGCATGATAACCGCCGCATCCTACCCGCCACCACCCGACTCGGCAAACTCTATTCCATGCGCAGCATTTTTCCTCATTTCCGGACTTTCACTCATCCTGACGGCAGCTAAAAACGAGGATTGGCAGGTCTTTTGAACATCCGCATTACGTGGTTAACCATGATGCTATCTGGTTGACACGAAGATCGTATTACACGATTTTCGTGTTATGAAAAACGTGACCATCACCTTGCCCGACGAAATCGCCCGCCGAGCCAAGGTTTTTGCCGCCGAACGCAATACAAGTGTATCCCGCTTTGTCGGGGAACTGCTAGCCGAACGCCTTGAAACTGAACTTGGCTATCGTAAATCGATGAATCAGTGGCTGGCGCGGAAACCCACCGTTATAAACGAATCCAAATCCACGTATCCGCGACGAGACGAGCTTTATGAATAAAGCCTTCGTGGATACCAATATCCTGGTTTACGTCCGGGATACCGATGCTGGCGTTAAACAGAGCCGGGCCGCCGATCTCGTGAGCGAACTCTGGAAAAGTCGACTCGGGCGAATCAGCACCCAAGTGATGAGTGAATACTATGTCACCGTAACGCAAAAATTGAAACCCGGCATGACCAGGGAAGCGGCTTGGGCTGATCTTCAATCCTTGCAGGCATGGGGTCCCCTTCCTGTAGATTGGAAGCTGATGGAGCGAGGACGCTCGCTTCAAAAAGAACATGCCGTGTCGTGGTGGGATGCTTTGATTATTGCGGCCGCTCAAACACTGGATTGCTCCGTCATCTACACGGAAGACTTGGCCCACGGCCAACACTACGACATGGTGAACATCGTGAATCCTTTCCGTGGCGCAGGCTGACCACATCGGATCGCTCGTTCTTTCCTTCCCATTCGTCCGATAGCCATGCGGCGGCTATAAGGTAAACATTGATTCGCGGAAAAAGGCCGGTATGCTTTAGCGCATGAGCAAGCGCACAGTCATCCTCGCGGCATTCGGCGTCCCCCTCCTGATGATGGGCGCGGGTTGTGCGTCGATGCGTCGCGCCGCACTGGACGATGCATCCACCGGGCTGGCCGAAAGCGCGGCACTGGCTTTTGCCCAGGAGAGCGATTTACAACTGGCCGCCGAGGCGATGCCGTTTGCGCTGAAAACCCTGGACATGCTGGCGCTGCAACAACCCGGCAACCGCGCGGTGTTGCTGGCCGCCGCCCGCGCCTACATCCAGTACAGCCATGCGTTCGTGGAATGGCCGTTGCGCCGCGACCCGCCGGACGACTGGGCCGCCCAGGAAGCCGGGCGCAACCGCGCCGCGCAGTTATACCTGCGGGGGAGCGACTACGCGGCCGCCGCGTTGTCGGTTCGCTTCCCCGACGCGCCCCGCCGTCTCCGCGAGGAAGGCGCGGCCTTTCTGGAGCGCCCCCCCGCCGACGAAGCGGTCACCTTGTATTGGTGGGGCGCGGGATGGGCGGCGGCTATTGCCGCTCAGCCAAGTCGGCTAGCCGGTCTGACCGAATTACCCCTCGTGGAAGCCATCATGCGCCGGGCCCTGGTCTTGAATCCCTCGGTGGAAGACGGCGCGCTGCATGAGTTTTTTGTGGCCTTTGAGGCCGGTCGCGGCGCCGCCGCGGGAGGCAGCCTGGAAGCCGCGGAACACCACTTTCATGAAGCGGTGGCGCGGTCCGGCCAACGCCGGGCTTCCCCGTACGTGACGATGGCAACGACGGTCATGATTCAACGCCAGGACGCCACCGGTTTCCGGCGACTGCTCGAAGCCGCGCTTGCCCTGGACCTCCAAGCCTCGCCGGATGACCGGTTGGCCAACACCCTGAGCCGCGACAAAGCGCAGTGGTACCTGGATCGCATGGATGATTTTTTCCTGCTAACGGAGGATGAACCGTGAACATGGCTCGTTGGTGTATGGTGGCCGCCGCCACCCTGATGACCGCCGGGGAACCGGCATCCAGTCAGGTGATCAAGCTGGGCTCCCTGGCGCCGGAAGGTTCGCCTTACCACCAGGGCCTGGTCGAAATCGCCCAAGCCTGGAAAAAAATGAGCAACGGCGGGGTGGATGTTCGCATTTTTCCCGGAGGCGTGGTCGGCGACGAGCCCGACATGATCCGCAAAATGCGCATCGGTCAACTCAATGCCGCCGCGTTGACCAGCGTCAGCCTGATCACCATTGCCCCGGATATCGAAGCCATTTCCTTTCCCTCCATGGTACAAACCGACGAAGAACTGGACGAAGTGATCCGGGTGGTGGGACCACAACTCGAACAGCAACTGCAGGAACGCGGATTCGTCCTGGTGGCCTGGACCCTGGCCGGCTGGGTGCATTTTTTCGCGCGGGAACCGGTGATTGCTCCCGCCGATCTGCAACGGCAAAAACTGTTTTTCTGGGGTTCGGATACCCGATACCTCGAACTGTTGAAACGCACCCGTTTCCACCCGGTGTCCTTACCGGTGGCGGAATTGCTGCCTTCGCTGCAAAGCGGATTGGTGGAAGCTTTCGCGGCGCCACCCGCCGTGGCGCTGGCTTTTCAATGGCATCCCCGGGCGCCGCACATGACGGCGATGCGTTGGCAACCGCTCCCCGGTTGTGTCGTTGTTGACCAACGCACCTGGAATCGCATTCCCGAAGCACTCCGTCCCGGATTGCTGGCCGAGGCCCGGCGGATCTCCGGCAGCTTGATGGCGCGCAGCCGTCAGTTGGAAATCGATGCCATTGCCGCCATGAAGCAGGCGGGCCTTACCGTACACGACGTGCCCGATACCGTGCGCGAAGAATGGATGGACCTGGTGCGCCGGGAAGGGTACCCCATTTTTGTCGGCTCGCGATTTTCACGCGAAATATTCGAGGCGGTGCAGGCGGCGGTCGCTCCGTTGCGCCAAAGCGCACCGGTTGAGTAAGGATCATGAAGGCAACCCCGACTCCCGCGCCTGCCGCTTATCCCTCGCCGGCCTTGACCGCACGCGGAGTCCCCTTCAAGACGGGCTTCCTGGAAGACGGGGTCATTGCCGCGACCTTGCTGGCGATGGCGGTGCTGCCGGTCGTCGAATTTCTAAGCCGCAAACTCCTTGGCGGCGGGTTGCCCGGCGCGATCGACTACTTGCGGCATGGCACGTTGTTGCTGGGGTTTGTTGCGGCCGTTGCGGCGACCCGGGAAGACCGGAACCTCAAAATCGCCGCGCTGGAGCCGTTTTTGCCGGAAAACTGGCGAATCCGCGCCCGGGGCCTCGCTGCGTATCTGACGCTGATGGTCTGTACGGCGTTGACGTGGGCCGGCGTCTTGCTGGTCATGGCCGAAGCGCCGGCCGCTCCGGATGCGTTGCGCAATGCCTTGCCGGCGGCCTGGGCGGATTTTTTCGATGAACGCCTTTTGTTTACCGATGGCGGGACGCATAAGGTCGGCGGCGTAATTCCGGTGTGGATGGCCGAGGCCCTCATGCCCCTCGGCCTGCTCGGGATCATGATCCGCTTGATTCAGCGGGAAGCCGGAACCTGGACCAAACGCCTGCTGTTGGTATCGGGACCGCTGTTGGTGGCCGTCTTGGCCGCCTTCATCGAACAACCCTCCGGTTGGTTCGTCACCGTGGCCATAACCTTGTTGATTGTCGGGGCGGCCCTGGGAACGCCGATCTTTGCCTTGTTGGGCGGCGCTGCCGCGCTGTTGTTCTGGAAAGACGGGGTCACCATTGCCGCGATTCCCGCGGAAACCTACCGGATCGTCACCTCCGAAATTTTTCCGGCCATTCCCATATTCACCTTGATCGGTTTTATCTTGTCGGAAAGCGGCGCCAGCCGGCGCCTGGAGAACCTCTTCGCCGCGTGGTTCGGTTGGATGCCGGGCGGCATCGCGGTCGCGGTGACCCTGCTGTGCGCGTTCTTCACTACGTTCACCGGCGCTTCCGGGGCCACGATCCTCGCCCTCGGCGGCCTTCTGTTGCCGATCCTTATTCATCGCGGCTTCTCGCAACCGTTTTCCATCGGCCTGTTGACCAGCACCGGGTCCATCGGGCTGTTGCTTCCGCCGAGTCTCGTGGTGATTTTGTATGCCGTGGTCGCCCAGGTCCCGATTGTGCTGATGTTTAAGGCGGCCATCGTGCCCGGGATGATCATCATCCTTCCGGTCACCGCCTGGTGCGTCTACCAGGCCGCCCGGGCGGGCATCCAACGCGTTCCCTTTGATCGTGCGCAAGCCCTGCGGACGCTCCGTGAAGCCGGCGGCGAATTATCCATCCCCGTTGTCGTGCTCGGTCTCATCGTCGCCGGCTGGTGTACGCCGGTCGAGGCGGCGGCATTCGGCGCGATCTATGCGCTGGGCCTGGAATCCCTCGTACATCGTGATCTCGGCATCCGGGCGATTTATTCCTTGCTGGTGCAAGGGGGCATCATGGTCGGCGGGATTCTGATCGTGCTGGGGCTGGCCATGGGGCTGACCAGTTACCTGATCGATGCCGGTATTCCCCTGCAGGCGGCGGCCTGGGTCGAGGAAAACGTGGAAACGCGCTGGATGTTTCTGCTTGCGCTGAACATCGCCCTCATCGCCGTGGGCTGCTTCATGGATATTTACTCCGCGCTGATCATCATTGTGCCGTTGATCTTGCCGATGGGCGCGGTTTTCGGTATCGATCCCGCGCATCTCGGCGTGATTTTTCTGGCGAATTTGCAACTGGGTTACCTCACGCCGCCGGTGGGCATGAACTTGTTTCTCGCCTCCTTCCGTTTCCAGCGCCCCCTGCTTCAGGTCGCCCGCGCCGCCCTGCCCTTTTTGCTGCTCAATGCCCTGGCCGTGCTGCTCATTACCTACATTCCCGCGCTGTCGCTCTGGGCGGTAAAATAATCCGGGGTCGATGCCGGGCGCATCCCGCCCCACATGCTTTTAACACTTGTGGTAATCACCCGGTCACGTTAATTTATTCGGAATAACGCGGGTGTAGTTCAATGGTAGAATAGAAGCTTCCCAAGCTTCGGACACGGGTTCGATTCCCGTCACCCGCTCCAGTCCGCCGCCTTCAATGTTCCAAGGTTTGCCTGCCCGCCCTCCCGACATGTGGGAGGGAGCAGGCGGGGAACTTTTGGCGCGGGGATTTTCCAAGGGTTGGAACTTTTTACCAAGACGCTGCGCGTTACCGTCCGATTGATTCATGCCCCACCCTTCACCGATACGCTTCGCGCCTTCAACAACCGGATATGCCCATCCCGGAACCCTGCTTTCCGGGTTGCTGTGCTGGCTGCATGCCCGCGCCCTTGGCGCGCCGACAATGCTTCGACTGGAAAACCTCGATCCGGATCGCTGTCGGCCCGAATACCACCATGCCATGATCGAGGATCTCGCCTGGTTCGGCTTGGATTGGGACGAAAGGGTGACGCAAAGCGACCGGACACCCGCGCACGAAGCAGCCCTCGATGTTCTCGCCGATCGCGGCTTGCTTTACCCCTGCTCATGCAGCCGGGCCCGCATCAAGACTCTCGGACGTCCCGCGCCCGACGGCGGGTTTGCCTACGACAACCACTGCCGTCAACGTCGGCTTCCGCCCGGCGGATGGCGGGCCTGTACCGAACCCGTTCGGCTGCGCTTGCCGGACACCCGCATTCAATGTGCCGATCAAGGCGGATTGATGCTCGATCAACAACCGGCGATGGAACTCGGCGATCCGGTGGTGCGGCGACGCGACCGGGCGATGGCTTACCACCTGGCCGTGGTGGTGGATGACGCCGATGCAGGCATCCGCGAAATTATCCGTGGCCGCGACCTGGCCCCGGCCGCTCCCGTGCAAATGCTGATCCATCACCTGCTGGATTTGCCCGTCCCCGCTTACCGGCACCACTTCCTGCTGCTGGAACATCATGGAGGCAAGCTGGCAAAACTTCATGGCGCGGTGGACACGCAAACCTTGCGCCGGCATTTCGAGCCCGAGGCGCTGGTCGGGCAGATCGCGCACTGGGCCGGCTTGCTCGAGCACCCCGAGCCGTGCCGGCCCTCCGACCTGATTGCGAATTTTTCGTGGACGCGGATACGCGTCAACGATCTGACGGTAACCTGGGATGGTCGCCAACTCCTCGCGATCAGCTAGAGCAATTGAAATGAACCTGTAGCCGAAGCCAGCATGGTCATGTCGAGCGTAGTCGAGACATCTCAGCCTGTGGGTGCGGCTGAGATTCCTCGATTACGCTCGGAATGACAACAGAACACCGCTACCGTATGAGTTAAATGCTCGACACTAATGACGCGCCGCGTTCCAACTGGCATCGCGGACCGGGGAATTCGGGAACCGTCGGTTCAGCCGCGAAGCGACCAGGTACGAAAGGCTCATCAGCACGCCGGCAAATATCAGAAACGTAGCCAACCCGTGCATCCAACCCGGCATCGACCAGCGCCAGGCACGCTCCGCCGCCAATACACCTTCGCTGAACAGCCGTTGCGCCCCGACCCACAGTGGAAAAAACACGATCAGGGTGACCAGCCACGCCAACGATCTCACCGACGATTCACGCATGCCGCAACCTAACGCCAAAACCGAGGAACGCAACTGCACAAAATTGTTTGACATACAAATCATATGTTGTATTTGTGTGCGTCTTGCATATCAACCAGTCACATGCAATTAAAGGATGAATAAACGTATGATAAAGCGAACATATGGGATGATGATGGTTTTGGCGGGCGGCCTTCTGGTCCAGCAACCCGCGCGTGGTGATGATGCGGCAACGGTGGTTTTGCCGGACGTTACGGTGGTCGGGGAGTCAACGACACGGTTTTTGCCCCCGGTATCCGGCGTCACGATTTTTGACGGTAAAAAAGCGGAACGCATCAGTTTCGACAATCGTCCGGCCCTGGTGAACAACAACTATCGCCAAGCCCTCGATCAGACGCCGGGCTTGCTGGTGAGTGAAGAGTCCTCCCCGCTGTTGAGCCTGGGTTATCGCGGACTGCCGCCCCACCGGGTAATGTTCACTCAGGTGATGCAGGATGGCGTTCCCATTCACGCCGACATGTTCGGATATCCCGAGGCCTATTACACCCCGCCCCTGGAAGCGGTTAGCCATATCGAGTTTATCCGCGGCGGCGCTTCGCTCATGTACGGGCCCCAACCCGGCGGTGCGTTGAATTACGTTACCCGCAATCCACGCACCGACGTGACCCAGGCGTTTCACACCCGGCACACCATCGGCAGCGACGGCTTCTACTCCACGTTTAACTCCGTGGAAGGAACCACCGATGACCTTGGCTACCTGGCTTGGTTTCATCATCGCCAAGGCGACGGATTCCGCGAAGCCAACAGCGATTTTGATGTGTACGCCGGACGCATAAAGCTGGTGCTTCCCGCCTCGGAACGCACCCGCTGGAACGTTGCCTTCGACGCCTACGAGGAACAACACGGCGAACCGGGCGGTCTCACCCTGGCGACCGGACCGGACACCGTCAATTACCGGGAAAACCGGAAAGCCACCTCGCGGTTTCACGACCGCTTTGAACTGCAACGCTACGCCGGCGTAATCGGATTGGAACATGACATTTCCGACGATACCCTGCTGGAACTGAAGGCATTTGGCGGCTACTATTCCCGCTACAGCCGCCGCCAACGCGGCGGGGGCTTTGGTACGCTGCCAACCGGACCGGATGCCAACAGCAACACCATCGAACTTCAGGAATTCTACACCGCCGCCACCGAAGGCCGCCTCCGCCATGGCTGGTCGGCCTGGGACCATGACCATACCCTGATCGCCGGTGCAATGGTGTACCACGTGGATTCCCCCCGCACCGATAAACGCGGAACCTCCCCCACCTCACGGAACGGCAAGGTCGTCAACGAAAGCGACCGCTCGGTCTACTACGTCCCGGTCTTTGTCGAAAACCGGTTTGTCTTCGGCGACTGGTCGGCTACGCCGGGCGTCCGCGTCGAAAACATCTGGCAGGAGGTGAAGGAGAAAGTCAATGCGTCGAAGACCAAGGAAGGCGTACCGCTGGGTAGCAAGGACGAACAGGTCACGGTCCCGCTATTCGGCCTCGGCCTGGCCTGGAAAGCGCTCGCCGATCAGGAATTCTATGCCAATGCCTCGCAGTCCTACCGCCCCACCATGTACACGGAAACGGTGCCGACCGGCGGAACGACCCTGGTGCCCGAAGATCTCGACCCGAGCGAGGCCGTTCAGTTCGACCTTGGTTGGCGCGGACGCGCCGGCGGTTTTCTGACCTGGGACGCCAGCGTGTTCCAGATGAACTTCCGCGATCAGGTGGGCTCCATCGCCTTGGACGGCGGGTTTTCCACCTTGGCCAATGTCGGCAAATCACGTCACCGCGGCGTGGAAGCCGCCGTGGAGGTGGATGTTTCGGAAGTCATCGACATCACGAGCGCCCTCGGCGCCTTGACCTGGTTCGGCAACGTCATGCTGCTCGACGCCGAATTCACCAGCGGCCCCCAGGAAGGCAAGACCCCGCAATACGCCCCGGACTATCTGGTGCGCTCGGGAATCCGATTTGCCCCGACCGACCGCCTCCGGTTTTCCTTCAGCGGCACGATGGTCGGCGAACATTTCGCGGATGACGCCAACAAGGAAGAACGCGCCATCCCCAGCTACGCGGTGTGGGATCTTTCCGCCGAAGCCACCATTTACCGCGACACGGTCAGCGTATTTGCCGGTATCAACAATGTTTTTGACCGCGACTACTATGCCCGCATCCGCAACGACGGCATAGACCCCGCCGCTGAACGCAACTACTTCGCCGGCGTTAAGATCGACTTCTAATTGATCGGGTTGACGGTTGCTCGTTGGCCCGGATGGTGCGCACACGCCGCATCATCCGGGCTAACACATTTCTAACCCAAGCCTGTTCTGGCAATAAATAATTAATGCGATAGATACTGCGCATGCGGCCCGGCCCGGGCATACTGGACGGCATGAGCATACGGGCAGCTATCCATCACCGAACACGTTACGCCTACGACCGCCCGGTTTCCATCGCCCCGCACATCATCCGGCTCAAGCCGGCGCCCCATTGCCGAACGCCGATTGTTTCCTACGCCCTGCAGATCGAGCCGAAGCCGCACTTCATCAACTGGCAGCAGGATCCGTTCGGAAACTTCCTGGCCCGGGTGGTTTTTCCGGAACCCGCCCGCGAACTGGTTATCGATGTGGAAGTCATCGCCGACATGGTGGTGGTCAATCCGTTCGACTTTTTTGTCGAAGCCTATGCGGAACAATTTCCCTTTGCCTACCCGCCCCAATTGGCCAAGGAACTCGCCCCTTATTTTGAACTTCAAGAACCCGGCCCGCTGCTGACCGAGTACCTCGCCGGCATCTCACGGGAACCTCAAGCCATCGTTTCGTTCCTGGTCGGCTTGAACTGTGCCCTGAACCAGCACATTGCCTACACCATTCGCATGGAACCGGGCGTCCAAACCTGCGAGGAAACCCTCAGCCTCCGATCCGGTTCATGCCGCGATTCGGGTTGGCTGCTCGTACAAATCCTGCGTCGCCTCGGGCTCGCCGCCCGCTTCGTTTCCGGGTATCTGGTCCAACTCAAGCCAGATGTGGAAGCGCTGGATGGCCCCTCCGGCGCCGGCGAAGACTTTACCGACCTGCATGCCTGGGCCGAAGTCTACATCCCCGGCGCCGGATGGCTGGGCCTGGACCCCACTTCCGGTTTGTTCGCCGGCGAAGGCCATATCCCGCTCGCCGCCACCCCCGACCCGGTCAGCGCCGCACCGATCACCGGCGCCACCGAACCCTGCCAGGTTGAATTTTTCTATCAAAACGATGTCACCCGCTTTCGCGAATTGCCCCGCGTGACCAAACCCTTCACCGACGCCCAGTGGAATGCCATCCAGGCGCTCGGACGCCACGTCGACGCCGACATGCAGGCGCATGATCTCGCCCTCACCATGGGCGGCGAACCCACCTTTGTATCGATTGACGACATGGAATCCGAACAGTGGAACACGGCGGCCGACGGCGACGAAAAACGCTTGCGGGCGATCGATCTGCTCGGGCGGCTGGCCGACGCCTTTGCCCCCGGCGGCCTTCGTTATTATGGCCAGGGCAAATGGTATCCCGGCGAGGCCCTGCCGCGCTGGCGTTACGGCTGTTTCTGGCGGGCCGACGGCGAACCGCTGTGGTCCGATCCCGCCCTGCTCGCCCACCCCGCCGCCGCCAACGGTTACGGGGTCAAGCATGCCAAGACCTTCATCAAAACCCTGGCCCAGCTTCTCGGGGTCAACAGCCATCACCTGCACGCCGCCTACGAAGATCTTTTTTATTACCTGTGGAAAGAGGGCACGCTCCCGGTCAACATCGACCCGCTAAAAGCCAACCTCAAGAGCTCCTTTGAACGTCGCCAACTGGCCCGACTGCTCGACCAGGATCCCGGCCAACCCATCGGGTATGTCCTGCCCCTGACCTGGGGCGTGCACCATCGCGGCTGGTTCTCCAGCCCCTGGATGTTCCGCCGCGGAAGGTTGTACCTGCTGCCGGGCGATTCGCCCATGGGGTACCGCCTCCCCCTCGACTCCCTCCCCTGGATGCCGCCCGAACAAAAAGAACCGTTGCCGGAAACCAACCTTTGGGAAACACCGCCTCCCCTGCCCCCGCGCGATCAACTGGATGCCCCCGCCGATGACCGCATGGTTTCCGACATCGCCTACACCGCGTTGTGCGTGCAACCCCGCGAAGGACATCTCCACATATTCATGCCCCCGCTCGGCAAGCTGGAACATTACGCCAGCCTCATAAAAGCCGTCGAAGACGCCGCCCGGTCCTGCCACTACAAAGTGGTCATCGAAGGCTACGAACCGCCGTCCGATCACCGCCTGAGGAAACTCTTCGTCACCCCGGATCCCGGAGTGATCGAAGTCAACATACATCCTTCACACGATTGGGATGAATTGTGCGCCATTACCACGCGCCTGTACGAAGAAGCGCGCCTCGCCCGGCTCGCCACGGAAAAGTTCATGCTCGACGGTCGCCACACCGGAACCGGCGGCGGCAACCACATGACCCTCGGTGGCGCCACCCCGGAAGCCAGCCCGTTTCTCCGGCGCCCGTCCCTCCTCCGCAGCTTGATCACCTATTGGCAACATCACCCCGCACTCTCCTACTTGTTCTCGAGCGCGTTTGTCGGCCCGACCAGCCAGGCCCCCCGGGTCGATGAAGGCCGCTCCGAATTCGTGTACGAACTGGAAATCGCGCTCAGCCTGATACCGGACGGGGATGTCGCCCAGCCCTGGCTGATTGACCGCGTCCTCCGGCACTTGCTGGTCGACCTCACCGGCAACACCCACCGGGCGGAATTCTGTATCGATAAACTGTATTCGCCGGACAGCGCCACCGGGCGTCTCGGGCTGGTGGAACTTCGCGGCTTTGAAATGCCGCCGCATGCCCGGATGGCGTTGTTGCAAGCGCTGTTGGTCCGCGCGTTATGCGCATGGTTCTGGAAACAGCCGTACAAGAAACCGCTGATCCGCTGGGGAACCGAACTGCACGACCGCTTTCTGCTGCCGCATTTTGTCTGGAAAGATCTCCTGGAGATCCTCGCTGACTTGCGGACGGCGGGTTACGAGTTCGATCCGAACTGGTTTCTGCCCTTCAACGAATTCCGCTTTCCGCGCTACGGCGAAATCAACCTCGATGGCATTGAACTGGAATTGCGCGCGGCCATCGAACCGTGGCATGTGCTCGGCGAAGAGGCGGCTTCCGGCGGCACCGCGCGGTACGTCGACTCCTCGATGGAACGCCTTCAAGTGCGGCTGCGCGGCATCACCGCCGACCGGCACATTTTGGCGTGCAACGGGCGCCGGGTCAACCTCCGCCCCACCGGGGTGCACGGCGAACAAGTCGCCGGTATCCGCTACCGCGCATGGCAGCCCTGGTCCTGCCTGCATCCAACCATCGGCGTGCATTCCCCGCTGGTATTTGACGTCATCGACACCTGGACCGGGCGTTCGCTTGGCGGCTGCTCCTACCATGTCTCCCACTACGGCGGACGCAATTACAGCACCTTCCCGGTCAACGCCCTCGAGGCGGAAGCCCGTCGCATTTCCCGCTTTACCGACGACGTCCATACCCCCGGCGCGTTCACCATTGCGCCGGAATCCAAACGCCAAGCCCGCTTCATGCCCAAAGCCGTCGGCTTGGAACCGGTTGTCGCGCCTCCCGAAGAGGAAAACGAAGAGTTCCCCTACACCTTTGACCTGCGCCGCCCCGCCAAATAAATACCAACGCGAAGAACGCAATGCTTGGTCTGCCCCCTCCCGCCCCTGGCGGGAACTTTGTGTTAAACTTCGTGTTGAACGTTGTCTCAACCTTCGTCTGAAAGGAAAACAGAACAGAAGACAACGAAGGACGGCGAAGGCGCTGAGCGCAGCGGATAAGGTGTAAGCGATAAGGTGTTTCCGCCCCGGAGAAACCGCGGTCTCGCGGACCCGTACCGGTACTCACGCCCGTTTTTTCAGGAGTGAGGGCGAGCCTCCCGGCGAGCCGCGAACAAGGTACGCGCGAGAAAAGAAGGCCCACGTATGAGCGAGTGAAGAAAAAACTCCTTCCGCGCCTTCCGTAGTTCCCCATTCCCCATCCGTGTTATCCGTGAAATCCGTGGTTTCATCCCCCATCAACTCCCTTCGTTATCCTTCGTTTCCTTCTGTAAATCTGTCTTCCTTCCGCGTCTTCCGCGCCTTCCGTAGTTCCCCATTCCCCATCCGTGTTATCCGTGAAATCCGTGGTTAAAATCTGGCCAGCTCTCTGGCGCGAGGCCCAGCGCAAATTGCTTCACCATGGCTGCCGCCGTCCGCGCGACCGCGCGGACCCGCACCGGTCTGCCCACGCCCTTCAAAAACCGCTGAATTCAGCCAACGTCGAGTTGACATGTGGTGCTGTATATAGTATCAGTGCTAAATGAAATTACGGCGGGCGGTTATTGATACGAATGTCCTTTATGCGGGTC
The DNA here is from genome assembly GCA_937873455.1 of uncultured Verrucomicrobiota bacterium. Taxonomy (GTDB): domain Bacteria; phylum Verrucomicrobiota; class Kiritimatiellia; order CAIVKH01; family CAIVKH01; genus CALMUP01. Next base: position 77,389 of record CALMYG010000022.1, on the reverse strand, counting down.
TGTACTCCTCATCGGGAGCATCGTTTCAACTGCTGCGTCGAATTGAATCAGGGGATCTCGTGCCTGTATTATCGACAGCAATACTCTTTGAGTATGAAGAGATATTGCGGCGAAACCAGAAGTCCCTACATCTTTCATCTCGCGGGATAAATGATGTACTCGACGGCATGTGCCTTCATGGAGAATACCAGAAAATACATTTTATCTGGCGACCTCAATTACAGGACCCGAAAGATGACCACATATTGGAGTTGGCTGTTGCGGCGGGTTGTGTCGATGTGGTTACTCACAACATCAAAGACTTCACGACTGCTGGCTTATTCGGCGTCCGTGTAGTAACACCGAAGAAATTATTAGGAGAACTAAAATGAGCGCTTTAAATTTGCGATTACCTGACTCAATTCACCGGCACATCAAAGAGATTGCGAAACAGGATGGTGTTTCCATCAATTTGTTCATCAGCTCCGCCGTGGCGGAGAAAGTCTCTGCCGTGACCGCGGAAGATTACATCATAAAACGCAGAAACAATGCGAAACCAGGCTCATTTAAGAGAGTTCTTGATCGAGTACCGAAAAGATTGCCTGTGGCCGGGGATGAACTTTAAGATCGGCTAACATATGCCTGCTGCGGACGCCCGAAGCCGGGCGCCAGAGGCTGGTCCTAGTAAAAAGCGAAAAAATGCCACCAAGCATGGCATCGACTTTGAGTTAGCACAGGTGCTTTGGGAAGACCCCGCCCGGCTTCAAATACCAGCTCGGACCCAAGGTGAGCCGAGGTCCATGCTGATCGGGCGCATCAAGGACAAGCATTGGTGGGCGATATTCACGATGAGAGGCGACAAGATACGAATTGTGTCAGTTCGCCGATCACGAAAGAGCGAGGTGGAAGCAAAATTCTCGACGGTCATTTGTGCGCCACAATGTTGCTTTGGAAATAGCTGTCGGAATAAAAGCCAGCAAGATGCCGAACAGCGCCTCCCGTGCAGCAAGGGATGATGGTGAATCGAACATTCAATCGGCAGAGCACATGGGCAGGGTTATGTTGGGCATCCTGCCCGTCCCGGTGATCTTCATGATGCTCGATATCATGGGGGCCGAGAAATGGTTCACCGCCTGATCAAATCCGATACGGTTCGGACCCGCTATTCGTGTCGTTACCCGTAAAGGAAGCGTCCGCGATTCATGCTGGCGCCCGACCGTCATCCGGCGTATGTTCCCTCAACACGGGAGTTTACCGGTGAACCAGAGTCAGGACATGTTGCTGTCACCAACCAGCGAGCGATACGCACCCGGCGCATCTTATGATGAAATGTGGGATGCCAACGGACAGGTGCGTCCGCATTGGCAACACGTGATGCGGGCGCTCGACGACCTCGGCGGGCATGCCCTCGAAAAAATCCGCCACGAGGCAAAACGCATTTTTCGCGAAAATGGCGTCAGCTACAATGTCCACGGCGATCCCCATGGCCACCAGCGCACCTGGGAGCTCGATCCGATCCCCCTGATCATCAGTAGCGAGGACTGGGCGGACATTGAAGCCGGTCTTGTCCAGCGCGCCGAGTTGATGAACCTGATTCTCGCCGACCTTTACGGCCAGCGCAAATTGATCCAACAAGGCTTGCTTCCCGCCGAACTGGTCTTCGGACACGACGGGTTTCTGCGCGCCTGCGATCAATTCCGTTATCCGACCGGTATGCAATTGATTGATTTTGCCGTCGATCTGGCCCGCGGCCCGGATGGCCGGATGTGGGTACTGCGCGATTACACCCAGTCGCCGGCCGGCATCGGCTACGCCCTGGAAAACCGGACGGTCATGACCCGCATCCTTCCCCAATTTTTCCAGGACGGGCAAATCCACCGGATGTCGTTTTTCTTTCGCACCCTGCGGGCCGGCCTGCAGAACCTCCCCTTGCGCCGGAAAGATCAGCCCCGCATCGTCGTGCTAACCCCCGGGCCCTACAGCGAGTTGTTTTTTGAACACGCCTACCTCGCCTCGTATCTCGGCTATCCGCTGGTCCAGGGCGACGACCTGACCGTGCGCGAGGGCGGGGTCTGGCTCAAAACCCTCGACGGCCTGCAACCGGTGGACGTCATCATCCGCCGCCTGAGCGACCGGTTCTGCGACCCGCTGGAACTCGCCGAGGAATCGTTGCTCGGCGTGGCCGGCCTGCTGCAGGCGGCACGTCTGGGCAATGTGGTGATCGCCAACCCGCTGGGCAGCGGCGTTCTGGAAAATCCGGGATTGATTCCCTTTCTGCCCGGCATCTCGCGCTACTACCTGGGCAGCGAGCTCAAGCTCCCGTCCGCCGCGACCTGGTGGTGCGGGCAGCCCCAGGAATGCCGGCATGTGCTCGACAACCTCGACCGCATTGTCATCAAACCGATCTGCCGGACCCATGACGCGCAATCGGTCTTCGGCGCCACGCTTAGCGCCGCCGAACGCGAGAGCTGGCGCGCGAAAATTCTCGCCCGCCCCCATCTTTTCGTCGGCCAGGAACAGGTGAGCTTCTCGACCACGCCCTGCCTGATCAAGGGACATATCGAACCGAGGCATGCCGCCATCCGGACCTTCTTGACCGCCCACGAAGGCCGTTACCATGTCATGAAAGGCGGCCTTGCGCGGGCCGCGCGCGACCGGGGCGTGGCCGCGCCGTCCCGCCATCTGGACAACATCAGCAAGGACACGTGGGTCATCGCCTCCCGCCCGGAACGCCACATCAGCTTGTGGCTCCAGCCGACCAGCGAGGAAATGCAACTGCAACGAAGCGGCATTCTGGCCAGTCGCGCCGCCGAGAACCTGTATTGGACCGGCCGGTACGCCGAGCGCACCGAAGGCACCGCGCGGCTCCTCCGCACCGTCATCACCCAGATGAACCGGGCCGAGGAAAGCAGCGACACCACCCACCAGCAACGCGTACACCTGATGCAGCAGACGCTCACCGCGGTGACCGAGACCTTCCCCGGCTTTTTAAGCGAAACGCCGTTAACGCCGGAGGAAAGCGGGGCCGAATTGCGTTCGATCATGATCGATCAAAACCGCATCGGCAGCATCGCCCAATTACTTAACGCGTTGACCAGCGCGGCCTATCTGGTCCGGGACCGTTGGTCGCTCGACAACTGGCGCGTGCTCGACGGCATCAAAAATCATTGGCGGCATGTCTGCACCCAACCGCAAAGCGCCCTCATTTCCTCCGAATACGAACTGGATGAACTGATCACCTCGCTGGCCGCCTTCATGGGCCTCAACATGGAAAGCATGACCCGCGAGCCGGGCTGGCTGATGCTCGACTCCGGGCGCCGCATCGAACGCGCATTGTGGTTGATCCGCACGGTGAAGTCCCTGTTGATTCCCGCCCGCGAGGAACTGCTCGAACATCTCGTCCTCGAATCGTTTCTGTCCACCCATGAAAGCTTGATCACCCACCGCCGGCGGTACCGCTCCTTCCTTCAGCGGCAAACCGTCCTCGAAGTGCTGCTGCTGGATGAAGCCAATCCGCGGGCCCTCGCCTACCAGATCGACCGCTTGCAACGCAATTTATCCCGCTTGCCGCGTCCGAGGCTGACCAAGAAACTAAGCGCGGAAGATAAATTCGCTCTCGAAGCGGCGACCCAGATCAAGCTCGCCGATATCGCCGCATTGTGCCGCGCCACCCCGGACGAGGGCTACCTCGCCCTGCTCGAGTTAACCAACACCATTGAAAACCGGTTGATGGCGGTCTCGGAGGCGCTGAATCAGTACTACTTCACCCATGCCCAAGGCGCCCGCCAACTCATGCCGACCCGCCGGAAAACGGAAAACCTATGAAGTACCGGGTCATTCATCGCACCGAATACGAATACAGCGATACCGCCACCGTGTGCCACAACATCGCGCACTTGTCCCCGCGCAGCGGCGCCGGGCAGTATTGCTCCAGCCATTACCTCTCGGTGGTGCCGCAACCAACCGTTCTTGAGGAGCGCATCGATCATTTCGGCAACCAGATTTATTACTTCTCCATTGAGCGCCCCCACAAAAAAATGGAAGTTACCGCCACCAGCACGGTCGAACCGGGCCGCGCCGGCGAAGCGCCATCCACGGTGGCCTGGGCGAGCTACCGCGACGACCTCGCCGACCTGCCTCCAGCGGCGCAACTCGAAGCGCGCGCGTTCATGCTGGAGTCACCGATGATTCCCAGCCTGCCTCAACTGACCGACTACGCCCGGCCCTCTTTTGAGCGTTATGCCTCCATTCGGGACGCCGCCCGGGACCTCATGCGCCGCATCTTTGAGGAATTCACCTACGACCCCGCCTTCACTACCCTGGCCACGCCGCTTGCCGATGTTATCGCGCATAAACGAGGGGTTTGCCAGGACTTCTCCCATCTCGCCATCGGTTGCCTCCGCGCCTATGGCCTTTCCGCCCGCTACATCAGCGGATACCTGGAAACCCTGCCGCCTCCCGGACAGGCCAAGCTCGTCGGGGCCGATGCCTCCCACGCCTGGCTATCCGTCCACCTCCCCGATGCCGGGTGGCTCGATCTCGATCCAACCAACAACCAACATCCCGACGACCGGTACATCATCACCGGCTGGGGACGCGACTACTCCGATGTTCCACCGCTCAAGGGCGTCATTTTCGGCGGCGGCACGCCCCGCATGACCGTGGCGGTGGATGTGGAACGATTGCACTGAAAAGCCAACATGGAGATATCCCCATGAGCGACTACGAAAAACTCGGTTCTTTCTATCTGGGGCGCGGCTATGACGCCCAGCAAAACCAAGCCTCCGGCGATCTTGTCTTATACGACGCCAAAGACCTCACCACCCATGCCGTATGCGTCGGTATGACCGGCAGCGGCAAAACCGGTTTGTGCGTCAGCCTGCTTGAAGAAGCCGCCATCGACGGGATTCCGGCCTTGATCATCGACCCGAAGGGCGATCTCGGCAACCTGCTGCTTCAATTTCCTGCGCTGAACCCTTCGGACTTTCAACCCTGGCTGGAAAGCGCCGACGCCGCGCGCAAAGGACTTACCCTCGAGCAACTCGCCGAACAAACCGCCCAAACCTGGCGCAAGGGCTTGGAATCCTGGGGGCAGTCGGCGGAACGAATCGGCAAACTCCGCGCATCCGCCGAATTTACCATCTACACCCCCGGCAGCACCGCCGGACGACCGCTCACGGTCCTCCGCTCCTTTGATGCGCCCTCCCCGGAAGTGCTACAAGACGCTTCCGCGTTTCGTGATTACATCTTATCCGCCGTTTCCGGACTGCTTGCTCTGGTCGGAATCAGCGGCGACCCGCTTCGCAGCCGCGAACATATCCTGCTCGCGTCGATCCTGGATTTCCACTGGCGACAGGGCCAGGACCTCGACATCCCGGCAATGATCCATGAAATTCAAAAACCGCCGTTCAGCAAAGTAGGCGTTTTCGATCTCGACTCGTTTTACCCGGCCAACGACCGGCTCGGCTTGGCCATGGCCTTAAACAACCTGATCGCCTCGCCCGGTTTTTCCGTGTGGACGCAAGGCGAACCGCTCGACATACAGCGGCTGCTCTACCCCGCCGAAGGTAAACCCCGCCATTCCATTCTATCCATCGCGCACTTGTCGGATAGCGAGCGCATGTTCTTTGTCACTATCCTGCTTAACGCCGTGCTGGCGTGGATGCGCAGCCAATCCGGCACCTCCAGCCTGCGGGCCCTGCTCTACATGGATGAAATTTTCGGCTATTTCCCGCCCACCGCCAATCCGCCCTCCAAGCTGCCGATGCTTACCTTGCTCAAACAAGCACGCGCATTCGGACTCGGCGTGGTACTCGCCACGCAAAATCCAGTGGACCTGGATTACAAGGGGCTTGGCAACACCGGAACCTGGATGATCGGACGCCTGCAAACCGATCGCGATAAAGCCCGCGTTCTTGACGGACTGGAAAGCGCCGCGCAGGGATCAGGGGACAGCTTCTCCCGTGCCGAGATGGATAAACTGCTTTCCGGCCTCGGCAACCGGGTTTTTCTATTGCAGAATGTGCATCAGGGCAGCCCCATTCTTTTTCAGACGCGCTGGGCGCTTTCGTTCCTGCGCGGCCCCCTGACCCTCAACCAGATCAAGACGCTCAGTGGCCCCGCGACGGCGCCCGCTCCGGCCGCGGCGGCCCGGCCTCCGGTTTTCGCCGACACCGCTGATCAACCGGCGGAAATCGTCGCCGCTCCCCCGCCAACTCCCGTCACCCCCGCCGAAGTTCCGGAGGAACCGGCGGAGCGACGTTCACCCTCTTCCAGCCGGCCGGCCACGCCTCCCGGCGTCGAGGAATTTTTCCTGCGGCCCCGCCAAGGCGGCGCGGCCATCGCCACCTACCGTCCCCTGGTCTTTGCCCAAGTGCGCCTGCATTTCGTCGATGCCAAAGCCAAGGTCGACTGCTGGCAAACCGCGCAATACATCCACCCGGCGGTGGAACGTGCGGATGATTTTAATTGGAGCGCCGCCGACTTTGCCATGGAACACCTTGCCGCCTATGACCGGCAGCCGTTGGCGGGAACCGCGTTCGCCGAACTGCCGGACGGCTTGACCCGGCCAGCTTCGTTCAAGCTGTGGGAAAAAATGCTGGTCTCTCACATCTACCAGGAGACGGTGCTGGAATTATTCGCCGCTCCGGAAATCAAACTGACCTCCAAGTCCGGTGAATCCGAAGGCGACTTCAAAACGCGGGTTGCCCTGCACTTGCGGGAAAAACGCGATGAAGAGATGGAGAAAATCAGAAAAAAATACGCAACGCGCTTAACCTCCCTGCTCGAACAAATCCGACGCGCGGAAGCCCGGGTGGAGAAAACGCGCGATCAATACGGTCAACAGAAAATGTCCACCGCCATCTCATTCGGCACGACCCTGCTCGGCGCCTTGCTTGGCCGGGGTGCGGTCTCAACCGGAACGGTGGGACGCGCCGCCACCACGATGCGCGGGGCTACCCGCGCATCCGCAAAGAAGCGCGACATCGACATGGCCTCCGACTCGCTCGAAGCGATTCAAGCCCGCTACGATGCCCTGCAAACCGAACTGGACGGGGAACTCAACCGGATCAAAGAGACGCTCGACCCTGACCGCATGACCATCGAAGCCACCAGCATCCGCCCGCGTAAAAGCGACATCAGCATCGCGGCCTTCGGCCTCGCCTGGTTGCCGCACTAGCAGGATCATCGATAAGGATTGCCCCCGGCGGTCGGCTCCCAGCCGCGCAGGCGGAGGATGACGTCCTGATCGGGCAGCCGCAGGAATTCAAGGTCCAGATCGCGCAACCATTCCTCGCCGCCGGTTTGGGCATGCGCGACGGCAAGTCGGCACCACAGGACCGGCTCATCAAACGGGCGGACCCTGGCGGTGGAGAAGGCAATGCCATCCGCTAGCGCCACGGGCAGGTCACCCTCCCCGCCGCCGGATAGCCATACCAGGCGGACATTTTCAGCGGATATCCGCATTCCGTGTCGACGCAGCCATTCGGTGGGCGAGATCGTTTCCGCCGCGGCATCCGTAGCGGTTACCTGCAACCAGGGCAACAGCGTCTCCGCAAGCTCGGGAAACGGCGTCCAACGGCCCGCTCCTCTCGGCGAGAAGCGGAGGACGGCGTCCGAGAGTTCCACCGAACGCACCGGAAAGGGCCGGCCACGGAGGATCGCCAACCCGTCGGCGCGCACCGATGCACTCCCAACCACCAGCGCAGGTGGGCGGTTGGTCACCCCCGCCTCGCGCAAACCCACCAACCGCAACGCCAACCCCGGGCTGATCTGCATGGATTCGATTGTTATCGGGAGCCCGAGGATTTTTTCCATGCGCTGCCGAACCAACTCGCGAAACCCGTCGGTGCGCCCGATGAGCAGCGCCGTGACGTATACGATCACCACCAACAGAAAAACCGTAACCCAAAAGCGGGTGATCGTATGCAGCCACGCCGTACGCTCCACGACATGTGGCTCGGGAAACGCCCGCGGATACTGGTCTTCCTTGCTCATAGGTTACAGGTTGGACAATTCGCGTGATCGCGCGGCCGCCGCGTGGATCGCCGCGACCAGGTTGTCCTTGACGCGGCCTTCCTCCAGGGTGCGGATCGCGGCTTCGGTGGTTCCGCCCTTGGAGGTCACCCGGGCGCGCAACGTTTCCGGCGCCTCGGAAGACGCGGCGGCCAGCGCCGCCGAGCCGCTCAAGGTCTGATAGACCAGACGACGCGCCGTGACCGGGTCAAACCCCAGGTCGCCCGCCGCGGCAAGCATGGCTTCCAACCAATAAAATACGTATGCCGGACCGCTGCCGCTGATCGCGGTGACTGCGTCCATCGCGGTTTCGTCCACGCACAAAACATCGCCCACCGTAGCGAACAAGGCTTCGGTCAGCGTGCCATGTTCGGGGTTGGCGCGCGGTCCACGTGCGTAGGCGGACAGGCCTTGCCCGACCAGCGCCGGCGTGTTGGGCATAACCCGGATGATGGCGGGAACCCCTCCGCATGCGGCATCGAGTTTTTCCGCGCGAACGCCGGCGGCAATACTGATCAGCAACTGGCCGGGCCGCCAGTCCGCGTGAACCGTCTCCAGTGCGGCGGCGAGCATTTGCGGCTTCACCGCCACCACCACCACTTCGCTGGCGGCTACGACGCTCCGGTTGTCCTCGACCACGCGGACGCCGAACTGTTCGGCAAAAATGCGCCGGCGCTCCTCCGCAACGTCCGAGGCCAACAGGCGCTCCGGAGTCATGTTTCCGCCCTGTATCAATCCACGAACGATCGCTTCGGCCATGTTGCCGGCCCCGATAAAGCCCACGGTAATTTCAGCGAATGGTTTCACAAATCCTCTCCCATCGGTTGCGGTTTGGGACGCGGGCCAAATATCGCGGTACCAATCCGGACGATATGACTGCCCTCCTCCACCGCGACTTCAAGATCGTGCGACATGCCCATCGACAAGACCGGAAGCGGAATGCCGGTCTCGTCCTGCCAGCGGTTCCGGCATTCCCGCAACGCGCGAAAATGCGGCCGCGCGCCCTCGGGGTCCTCGGTGAACGGCGGAATCGTCATCAGTCCGTTGATATCCAGTCGGGTCCACTCAGGCGAACGCCGCAAGATCGCCGGCACCTCGTCCGGTTTAAAGCCGAATTTTACCGACTCGCCCGACACATTGACTTCCAGATAAATCGTCAAACGCCGCCCAGCCTGATCGCACGCCTGCTGGAGGGCTTCAAGCAGGCGGAGCGAATCAACGGAATGAATGGCTTCAAAGTATTCCACCGCGGGCTTCACCTTGTTGCGTTGCAGGTGGCCGATCAAGTGCCAGTGCAAATGCCCCGGACACTCGGGAATTTTCGCCGCCGCCTCCTGAACACGGTTTTCGCCCAACAGGGTGATACCGCAGGCCGCCGCTTCCCGTACCGCATCGGGTCCGTGATTTTTGGAGACCGCCATCAACGCGACCTCGCCGGGGTCGCGTCCGGCGTTCTCGATCGCGCGGAGCAACCGTTCTTGTACCGCGGTTATTCGGTCGGCAATCGTGCTCATGGCTCAAGGAGGAATTGAGCAAGCCCGACTCCTAGGGTTGATTTCGTGCTGTCGGGGTTGCGCGTGCTCAGCCCGTCACACTTCCAAGGATTGGAACTTTTTTGGGGCCAAAGTTCCAAGGATTGGAACTTTTTCCATGGCATGGGGATCGCATTCATACTCGCGGCGCCGCCGGCAGGGGGCGCTTGGAATCTCCGGCCAGGTACAGGGTCTGGGTCGGGAAGGCGAAATCGATTCCTTCGCGGTTGAAGGTTTCGAGAATCCGGAGGTTCAGTTTTTCGAGAAAGCCCATGTAACTCCAGTAATCGCCGGGATGGTACCAGAACAGGACCAGAATATTCAGGGAGGCCGCGCCGTATTCATGGAAGGCCACCCGGGGAGGGAACTTTGCGTCCATGCCTTCGTGATCGGCCAGCAGTTCCTTGAGCAGGACGATTGCCCGTTCCACCTTGGCCGGCGGGGTGTCATAGGTTATGCTAAACACGGAACGATGCCGGATATGCGGGCGCCGGGTAATGTTGATGATGGTTTTGTTGGCGAGATCGCCGTTGGGAATGGTGACCAGGTGGCCTTCCAGGGTGCGAATACGGGTTGAGCGGAAACCGACCTCCTCGATGGTGCCGTCCACCGCATCGACGGTCACCCGCTCGCCAACTTGAAACGGTTTGTCGGCGAACAAGACCAGCGAACCGAAGAAATGCTTGATGGTGTCTTGCGCGGCCAGTGCGACGGCCAGGCCGCCCACGCCGAGACCGGCGATGATCGAGGTCAGCGGTTTATCGGTAAGCGATTGCGCGACCTGAAGCAGGGTGAGGATGATGATGGTAACCCGCAAACTGGTGCGAACGACCGGCACCAACATATTATCCATCCCGCTGCCGCTGCGGACCGCCCGGTTGTGCAACCAGATGAAGACGACATCCACCATCTGATAAAGCGTGAACCCGACGGCCAGGCTGATCAACACGGCCTGGGTCGCGCGCACGATGCCGCCCACCGCATCGCCCATATTCAAAAAGGCCGCGCCGATGGGAAACGCCAAGGCTACGGCGGCAAAGGCAATCGACTTCGCCAAAGCCCGCAGACCGGTGGCGACCAAAAACCGTCCGTGACCTTCAAACCGGTTGGCCGCCTGCAGCAGGGCCGCCTTGCCGAGCTTGGCCGCGATCATGGCGATGGTAATCACCCCAAACAGGGTCAGCAAACGCCAAAGTTCGTTCCCGGCGATCAAGGTGGTGTTCCAATCTATGTTCATAAAAACGCGTCCCGACGAAATGATCTTGATTACACTACCCGGCGACTCTACCTTTTTCCGGATTAACTGGCAATCACTTGAGGACAAGGCAATGCGGGCTTTACGTTATTTGGGAAGGTTATTCGGCGAATTTATGGAGTTCGCCTGGCAGAACAAGGCATGGTGGATCATCCCCATCGTGCTGGTGCTGTTCGTACTGATGGCCTTCATCATCGGCGGCAGCAGCGTGGCGCCTTTTATTTACACGTTGTTCTAAAATCTCCGGGGGACGCATGGTTCACATCGAAACCCTGGTCGTCAGCCTCTTTGATTCCAATTGCTTCGTGATCCGTCACGAGGATCAGGACAAGGCCCTGGTGGTTGATCCCGGGGACGACGCGCCACAGATTATCGAGTACCTGCGGACCAACGGCCTCACGGTTGCCGCGCATCTGATCACCCATGGCCATGTCGACCACGTTTCGGCTCTGGCCGATTTGGTCGCGGCGTTTCCGGCTCCGGTGGCCATGCATCCCGCCGACGCACGCTGGGCCTTCACCGAGCGGGCGGCATTTCCGCCGTATTACGATGCGCCCCGCGCCCCGCCCCGCATCGAACGCGAACTGGCCGAAGGCCAGGAATGGACGGATATCGGCCTCACCTACCGCATTATCGAAACCCCGGGACATTCGCCTGGAGGCGTCGCGTTTTATTTCCCCGCGGAAAAAATGCTCTTCGGGGGCGACACCTTGTTCAGGGGCGCCATCGGCCGGTCCGACCTGCCCGGGGCGCGCCCGGCCGATCTGGCGGCGTCGCTAAAACGATTGCTGACCCTGCCCGACGACGTCACCGTTTATTGCGGGCACGGACCCGAAACAACCATCGGGGCCGAACGCCGCCACAACCCCTTCCTCCAATCGTTTGACTGGGCCTGACCCATGCCAAAGTCTCACCAAGCCCTCATCGTTTTCTAACCGTTACCGATGATAGTGTGCTTCCGACAGGAAAGGACTCCCCTATGGCCCGCGAAAAAATTCTGGTGGTGGAAGACGAGGAAGATATTCTCGAACTGATCAAGTACAACTTGACCAAGGAGGGGTATCAGGTTTCCGTGGCCATGACCGGCGAAACCGCCATGGAGGCGGCCAAACGCAACCAACCCGATGTGATCCTGCTCGACCTCATGCTCCCCGGCATGGACGGTCTCGAGGTTTGCAAACTGCTTAAACACGACGCGGACACGATGAACATCCCCATCGTGATGCTAACCGCCAAGGGCGAGGAGTCCGATATCGTCACCGGCCTCGAACTCGGGGCGGACGACTACATGACCAAGCCCTTCAGCCCCAAGGTGGTCATCGCCCGCATCCGCAATCTCCTCCGCCGGAAAAACCGCGAAGGCATGGACGACCATACCACCATCAAACACAAAGACCTGGTGATCCACCCCGGACGTCACGAGGTGATGATCAAAAACAAGCCGGTCGACCTTACCTTCACCGAGTTTCGCGTCCTTCAATTCCTCGCCCGCCGGCCCGGCTGGGTATACACCCGGCAGCAGATCGTGGACGCGGTGCGGGGTGAAGACTACCCGGTAACCGACCGCTCGGTGGACGTGCAGATTGTCGGCTTGCGCCGCAAGCTCGGGATGTACGGCAATTTGATTGAGACCGTTCGTGGCGTCGGCTACCGTTTCAAGGAATGACGTCGCGCCGCAAATTACTCTGGAAACTATACCCGTTTTACCTGCTGCTCTCCCTGGTATCGCTCGGCAGCATTCTTTACGTAGCCCATGACACCTGGAACGCGTCCCGGCGTGACACCACCCGGGATGGCTGGCTGAACAGCCGGGTGGTGGCTATCGGCCTCGGCGTCGGGGCGTTGATCTCCGGGCTCGGCTTCATGGTCATCCTGCGCATCAGCCGCTCGCTGGAAGACACCCGCGCCGGGGCAAGGCGGTTTGCCGCCGGCGATCTCGGCTTTCGCCTGGAAATTCCCCCCTCCGAGGAACTGGCCGGCCTGGCTGAAACCTTGAACCAGATGGCCGCCCAGCTCGACGAGCGAATTTCCACCATCAACCAGCAGCGCATCGAGCAGGAAGCGATGCTCGGCAGCATGGTGGAAGGCGTCATCGCCGTCGATCCGGACGTCTCGATCCTCCACATTAATGCCGCCGCATCCCACTTGCTCGGCGCCCGCGCGGATCTGATCACCGGCCGTTCCCTGCTGGAAATCATCCGTAACCGCGATTTGCACGACATGATCGCCCGCACCCTGGAACAACGGATTTCCAGTGAGGGTGAAATTGTCTTTCACGGCTCGACCGAACGGTCGCTCCAGGTCCACTGCACGCCACTGCGCACCCCGGCGGGCGGCGACTCGGGCGCGTTGATCGTGCTCAACGATATCACCCGCCTGCGCCGGCTCGAGCGGGTGCGGCGGGATTTTGTCGCCAATGTATCGCACGAGCTTAAAACCCCGCTGACCTCCATCAAGGGCTTCGTCGAAACCCTCATCGAAGGCGCCATCGGCGAACCCCAGGAGGCGATGCGTTTCTGTAAAATCATCGCCAAGCAGGTTGACCGGCTGCAAGCCATCATCGAAGACCTGCTCAGCCTCTCCCGGATCGAACAAGACGTCGAACAAGGTCACGTGGCGGTTAAGCCGGGCAAACTCATGGATCTGCTGCAATCCGCCATGCATTCCGTATCGCGGCAGGCCGCCGAAAAGAACATCCGCATCGAAACCTCCTGCGATCCCGAGTGGTCGGCGGATTTCAACGCCCCCCTGCTTGAACAGGTCATGGTCAACCTGATCGACAATGCCATCAAATACAGTGATCCCGACCGGGCTGTCCGGTTGACCGTCACCCCATCGGAGTCCGAGTGGATCATCCGGGTCACCGACCAGGGTTGCGGGATCGAGGCTGCCCATTTGCAGCGGATTTTTGAGCGGTTTTACCGGGTCGACAAGGCCCGCAGCCGCAAAGCCGGCGGTACCGGACTCGGCCTGGCCATTGTTAAACATATCGTAAGTGCGCATGGCGGAAAAATCCTTGTGGAAAGCCAGATCGGCCAAGGCAGCACCTTTTCCGTACACCTGCCCCGCCGGACATCATAAAAACCGGCCGCACCGGCCTTACTCCGCGTTCGTTCCGTGTATCGGGGAAAATCGTATCCGCTCCTTTCATCCTGACTTGCGTTTTTCAACACGAACCCGTACCTTTATTGGCTTTTGGCGGCGACGGCAAGATGGCGGAACGGGTGGCAATGCGCACCCGCACATGTTGACGACCCGACGCCGAACTCGTTGAAACAACGCGAGGTAAGGAAGGCTACCCATTATGACCGATGCTCATGTTGAGGAACAACTGGAACTGGACAAGCTCGAGACCATCGACTGGCTGAATTCGCTGGACGAAGTCATTGCCCGCCGCGGCAAGGAGCGGGTACGTGATTTGATGTTGGATTTGCAGATTCGCGCCCAGAAAAAGGGCGTCAAGCTTCCGATGACGTCCGTCACCCCGTACACCAACACCATCGCCGTCGAACACCAGCCGCCCTTCCCCGGCGACCGCGAAGTTGAACGCCGCATCAAGAGCATCATCCGCTGGAACGCCATGGCCATGGTCGTGCGCGCCAACAAGTTGGATGCCAGCGTGGGCGGTCACATTTCCACCTACGCCTCCGCCGCCACGTTGTACGAGGTCGGATTCAACCATTTCTTCCGCGGCCGCAACGATAAGCACCTCGGCGACTTTGTCTATTTTCAAGGCCATGCCTCGCCGGGTATTTATGCCCGGGCGTTCCTCGAAGGCCGCCTGACCCCCAAACACCTGGAAAACTTCCGCCGCGAACTGGCCCCGGGCGGCGGATTGTCCTCCTACCCCCACCCTTGGTTGATGCCCGACTTCTGGCAGTTTCCCACGGTTTCCATGGGTCTCGGCCCCATCATGGCCATTTACCAGGCCCGCTTTATCCGTTACCTCGAAGATCGCGGCCTTATTCCCGAGTCCGACTCCAAAGTCATCGCGTTCCTCGGCGATGGCGAAACCGACGAGCCGGAATCCCTCGGCGCCATCAGCCTGGCCACCCGCGAAAAACTCGACAACCTGATCTTCGTCATCAATTGCAACCTCCAACGCCTCGACGGCCCGGTCCGCGGCAACGGCCAGATCATCCAGGAACTCGAAGCCAACTTCCGCGGCAACGGCTGGAATGTCATCAAAGTCATCTGGGGCAGCGACTGGGATGACCTGCTCGCCAAAGACAAGGACGGCATTCTGGTCAAGCGCATGGGCGAAGTGGTCGACGGAGAATTCCAGAAGTATTCCACCCAAGACGGCGCCTACATCCGCAAAAACTTTTTCGGGAAATACCCCGAGACCCTCAAGATGGTCGAGCATCTCACCGACGAGCAGCTCACCCACATGCGGATGGGCGGACATGACCCGGAGAAGGTGTATGCCGCGTTCCGCGCCGCGTACAACAATGCCTCCGGTGCGCCGACCGTTATTCTCGCCCGTACCGTCAAGGGCTACGGTCTCGGGGAAGCCGGCGAAGGCAAGAACATCACCCACCAGCAGAAAAAGCTAAACGAGGACGAGCTGCGTACGTTCCGCCGCCGCTTCGACATTCCGATTTCCGAGGACGACATCGGCAAAGCGCCGTTCTACCGTCCGGCCAAGGATTCCATCGAAATGAAGTATCTGCTGGAACGCCGCCGTCAGCTCGGCGGTTTCCTTCCCAAACGCATCGAGGCTTCCGGAAAGATCGCCCCGCTGGACGCCACGCTGTTTGACGAATTCTACAAGGGAACCGAAGGCCGCGAGGTTTCCACCACCATGGCCTTTGTCCGGATGCTTACCAAGATGCTCAAGGACAAGGAAGTCGGTAAATTGATCGTGCCGATTGTTCCTGACGAAGCCCGCACCTTCGGCATGGAGGCCCTGTTCCGCCAGTGCGGCATCTATGCCCACACCGGCCAGCTCTACGAGCCGGTCGATAGCGAAAGCCTCTTGTATTACAAGGAGGCGAAAGACGGCCAGATCCTCGAAGAAGGCATCACCGAGGCGGGTTCGCTCTGCTCGTTCATTGCCGCCGGAACCGCCTACGCCAACTACGCGGTCAACGCCATTCCGTTTTTCATCTACTACTCAATGTTCGGATTCCAACGCGTCGGTGACCTGATCTGGGCCGCCGGCGATCTTCGCTGCCGCGGCTTCCTGCTCGGCGGAACCGCCGGGCGCACCACCCTGGCCGGCGAAGGACTCCAGCACCAGGACGGCCACAGCCACCTGCTCGCCTACCCGGTTCCCAACTTGATGACATACGACCCGGCCTATGCCTACGAATTGGCCATCATCATTCAGGAAGGCATCAAGCGCATGTACATCGACCAGGAGGCGATCTTCTATTACCTCACCGTCGGCAACGAAAACTACGCGATGCCGGCGATGCCGGAAAATTGCCGCGAGGGCATACTCAAGGGCCTGTACAAATTGCTCCCCGCGCAGAACGACAAGAAAGCGAAGCTCAAAGCCCAGCTCATCGGCAGCGGCGCCATCCTGAACGAAGTTGTCAAAGCCCGCGACATCCTCCACGAAAAATACGGGGTGGTTTCCGATGTGTGGTCGGCCACCAGCTACAAGGAATTGCGCCGGGACGGCATGGAATGCGACCGCTTCAACCTGTTAAACCCCGAGGCCGAACCGAAGGTGCCGTATGTCACCCAGCAACTCGCGCCGACCGAAGGCGTGATCGTTGCCGCCTCCGACTACGTCAAAGTCATGTCGGACATGATTGGCCGTTGGATTCCCCGCCCGATCATCAGCCTCGGCACGGAAGGGTACGGTCGCAGTGAAAACCGCCCGTCGTTGCGTGACTTCTTTGAAGTCGATGCCCGGTACGTGGTCGTAGCCACCCTGCACGCCCTTTCGCGTGACGGCGCGGTCAAACCTTCCCTCGTGGCCCAGGCGATTAAGGACCTGAACATTAATCCCGATAAATTGAACCCGTTGATTGCCTGAAATCATGGCTTTATCTGAAAGGATGCCGTTATGTCGATTGAATTCAAACTTCCGGAGTTAAGTGAAAACGCCAAGGAAGGCACGATTACCAATTTATTGGTAAAGGTGGGCGATACCATCAAGGCCGACCAGCCGTTGCTCGAAGTCGAAGCCGGAAAAGCCACCGTGGAAATTCCCAGCCCGGTTTCGGGAACCATCACGGCCATTCACATCAAAGAAGGTGAAAAAGCCACGGTTGGGCAAGTGGTCATGACCATAGAGGAAGGCGCGGCCGCTGCTCCCAAGGCGGAGAAACCTGCCGCCCCCGCCGCCAAAGCGCCCACCACTCCGCCGCCGCCCGCTGCCCCGGCCGAGGAAAAAGCGCCGGCGCCCGCACCTGCCCCCGCACCGGCGCCTGCCCCGAAAGCGAGCGTGGCGCCACGCGCCGCTTCGGCCATTAGCGGCACCAGCAGCGCGGCGGTTCCGGCCGCCCCGTCCACCCGCCAGTTCGCCCGCGAAATCGGCATCGACATCAACGAAGTGGCCGGCTCCGGTCCCGGTGGCCGGGTCTCCGTCGACGACGTCAAGCGCTACGCTCGCGACAACCGTTCCTCCGGCGGCGCCACGGGCGGCGGCCCAATCGCCGCACCGCTTCCCGACTTTAGCCGCTGGGGTGAAATCGAGGCCGAGCCGCTTTCCAACGTGCGGGCCGCCACCGCGCAACACATGGCGGTTTCCTGGAGCAACGTGCCCCATGTTACCCTGCACGACACCGTCGACATCACCGCGATTGAGGACCTGCGGAAATCGGTGAAGGCCAAGGCCGAAGCCGCCGGCGCCAAACTCACCCTCACCGCGTTTCTGATCAAAATCCTCGCCTCGGCGCTCAAGGTGCATCCCAAATTCAACAGCAGCCTTGACCTCGCCCACAACCAGTTGATTTACAAAAAGTATGTCAATGTCGGCGTGGCCATGGATACCGAGCGCGGATTGATTGTTCCGGTCATGCGGGACGTGGACAGCCTGAACGTCATCAAGATTGCCCAGGAACTCGGCAAGCTATCCGACCGCGCCAAAGCCCGGAAGATCGGCCCCGAAGACATGCAGGGTGGCGGCATCACCATCACCAACATCGGCGGAATCGGCGGCGCCTTCTTCACCCCGATCGTCAACTTCCCGGAAGTGGCGATTCTCGGCGTGGGCCGGGCCACGGTGCAACCGGTAATGATCAACGGCTTTTTCCAGCCGCGGGCCTTGTTGCCGCTCTCCCTTTCGTTTGATCACCGCGTCATCGACGGCGCGGACGGCGCGCGCTTTTTGCGCTGGATCACCGATGCCATTCAGCAACCTGTACTGCTTACGTTGGAGGGTTAATCCTTGACCACCTCGTCACATTCCCAAATCGTTATTATCGGCGGCGGCCCCGGGGGATACCCGGCCGCCTTTCAAGCCTCCGACATGGGCTTCCAAGTCTCGATCATTGAACTCGAGGAAAATCCCGGGGGCGTCTGCCTTTACCGGGGCTGCATTCCCTCCAAGGCGTTGCTGCATGTCGCCCGCGTCATCGAAGAATCACGCGACGCCGAAGCATGGGGCCTCACCTACAACGAACCGGTCATCAACCTCGACAAAATGCGCACCTGGAAAAACACCGTGGTCAGCAAGTTGACCGGCGGCCTGGGTTCGCTGACCAAGGCCCGCAAAATCAACTACGTTAAGGGCCGGGCCGCCTTCAAGAACAGCAAGACCCTGCTCATCACCAAAAAAGACGGTTCAACCGCTGAGATGACCTTTGATTACGCGGTGGTCGCCACCGGCTCCCGCCCGACCATTCCGCCGCCCCTGGCCATCAATTCGCCCCGGGTGATGGACTCCACCGGCGCGCTCAACATCGAAGACATTCCCGCGCGGCTCCTGGTCATCGGCGGCGGCTACATCGGCTGCGAACTCGGCAGCGTCTATGCCGCGCTGGGCAGCAAGGTCACCGTCGTGGAAATGACCGGCGGTTTACTCATGGGCGCGGACAAGGATCTCGCCGATGTCGTCACCCGCAAACTCGAGGAACGTTTTCATAAGATCCTTCTCAAGACCAAAGTGCTCAGCCTCGAAGACACGGGCAGCACGGTCAAAGCAACCCTCGAAGGCTTGCATGTCGACGAACCGGTCCAGGAATTCGAGCGCGTCCTGATTTCAGTCGGACGCCGGCCCAATTCCGACGGCATCGGACTGGAAAACACCAAAATCCAGCTTGATGAACGCGGCTTCATCAAGGTGGACAAGCAGCGTCGCACGGCCGAATCGCATATTTTTGCCATCGGCGATATCGCCGGTGATCCCATGTTGGCCCATAAAGCCTCCCACGAGGGTCGCGTCGCGATTGAAGCCATTGCCGGGGAGCCCAGCGTATTCGATCCCCGGGCCATTCCCGCCGTGGTCT
Source organism: uncultured Verrucomicrobiota bacterium (assembly GCA_937873455.1). Taxonomy (GTDB): domain Bacteria; phylum Verrucomicrobiota; class Kiritimatiellia; order CAIVKH01; family CAIVKH01; genus CALMUP01. The sequence goes on along the minus strand of CALMYG010000022.1, from coordinate 58,202 downwards.
TCACCGACCCCGAAATGGCCTGGTGCGGACTCACCGAGACCCAGGCAAAAACCGAAGGGCGTTCGGTCAAGATCGCCACCTTCCCGTGGAAGGCTTCCGGTCGCGCCACCACCTTGGGCCGGGACGACGGTCTCACCAAGATGATCCTGGATCCGCACACCGAACAGGTGCTGGGGGTTGGCATTGCCGGCGTAGGCGCGGGCGAATTGATCGCGGAAGGCGTACTCGCGGTCGAAATGGCCGCGCGGGCCGGTGACCTGAAGGCCACCATCCACGCGCACCCCACCTTATCGGAAACCATGATGGAAGCCGCCGAAATTTTCTTCGGCCACGGCACCCATGTGTTCCACAAAAAGTAAGACTGGATGCGGAAGTTAAAAGAAAGGCAACCGAACCACGGTCCGGTTGCCCCCAATCGGCCGATAACGCTTTAGAACTGGTAGTTCAGGCGGAGCATGGCTTGGTCGTAATCCATGCCCATGCCGCCGTCGACTTTGCCGCCATAGCCGGCCAATTGCAGGTTGCGGCTAAGACGGTACACCAGACCGCCTTTGATCTCGTATGGATTGTCATCCATGAAGTCCAACTTCTCGTACAACCGGCCTTCGGCGAGAACCGCAAAACGGTCACTGATATCCCAAACCACGGAACCGGAAAGGCTGTATTGGTTGTCGTCGCTGTCGGCAAACTGACTGGCCCCGTTGAAGGCGTAGGAGGCGTCAACCACGTAGGTCAATTGGTCGAACACCTTGGTGCCGACGGAAATACCCAAATTAATGATGGTTTCGCCGGAACCGAGTCCTTTGTCTTCGTCGCCGGTGGGCAAGGAGACCTCGGCGTGAGGAATCACAAACGGGTAACGGAAAATATCCTGATACGCCAGCAAGTCGAGCCCGAGGACCACGTCGCCCAAACCGGAATTGCTTTTGCCGTTGAACTTGGAGTCCAAGACCACCGGCACTTCCGCGCCAACCGTCACCGTTTCCCACAAGCCATAGCGCGCAGAAACGCCCAGGATATCGCGTTCGATGTCCATGCGTTCGTCGTGGGCATAGAAGCCGCCGGCTTCCACGTTGCCTTCACTGGGAAACTTGTTTTCCCGGGTTAAGGTTGTGCGTTGGGCCCGAATCTCGGAAATTTCGTACACGGACTTGAGATCGCTACGCCCGACAATCATGGTTTGGGCGGGTTCTTCAGCAAAAAGTGAGGGAGCGGCGAGCAGGGCGGCAGCTAGGCAAGCGTGTTTCAGCATCACATGATCTCCTGATGGTTCATGGTTGTTATTCCGGCGATGACGTTATCGCTTCCCCTGTGGTATGGCCAGCACAATTTTCATCATCCCCTGTTCGGGCGCATACCGAATTCATTGACAGAGACTATTTCGTTCATCATCCAACCCATCAGGATTACAAAGAGGATTGCTCGAAGAGCCCGCATTCTTTATGCGCCGCAGGCGCATGTGCTACCGCGGGAATCCGTCGGGCAGACCCGCGCATGCGGGTCCGGGGAGTCGGTTGATCCAGCGGGCCGAGCCGGTCGTCAGCGACCGGCGGCCAGCAAGGCGGAGCGGGGGGCGCTGGTCTCTAGACCGCGCCGCCCGCGACAACGCCGCTGGCGGCACGCTGGGACAATCGACTCCCCGCCGACGGATTCTCGCTTGGCTCTCGCACCGCATAACCAAACCCCTTCACGTCATGAACAAGCTTCAGGTATGCGGTGCCACGAAAAAGTCAACCAATCAGGGATGCGCCCCCCTGGTTTTGCCCGCGCTCAGGATGACGCCATGGACCACTCCCGCCAGGCTTCGGCGGGACGCTTTTTCAAGGCGGCCCGACCGTTGAGCCATCCCATGAGGTAGATGGCGCCTACCAACGGGACGGCCAGGCGCCAGGGACTCCACCAGTCCGGCGCGAAGGGCAACTTCATGCCATAATGAACGATCAATCCGGAAGCCGCCCACGAAAGCGCAAGGCCGCTGACCAAAGCCCCCAGCGCCAGCAGCAGAAATTCCAAGGCCTGACCCCGCACCACCAACCGGGCCGGCGCCCCAAGCGTGCGCAACAGCACCGCCTCGCGCAAACGTTGCTGCCGACCCGCCCGCAAAATCGCCAAAAGAACCAGGAAACCTGCCAGCAAGGTCATCCAGGCAATGGAACGCACCGCCACCGACAACTGACCCAGCATGGCACTGACCGTGTTCATCATCAGCGAAATGTCGATGGTGGTGACATTGGGAAATTGGCGGGCGACCGCGGCCTGAAACGCGGCGCGACGGTCGAGGTCGGCAATTTCGCTGAATACGAGTATGGACTGCGGAGCCTCGTCGATCGCTCCCTCGGGAAAAATAACAAAGAAATTGGGCTGCATGCTTTTCCAGTCAACTGCCCGCAGATTTTCCACCTTGGTTTCAAACAACTCACCGTGGATATCAAAGACCAGGTGATCCCCCACCCCGACGGCCAAGGCTTCAGCGATCCCCTGCTCCAGCGAGACCGGCACCGGAAAAGAGCCGTCGGAGCGCTCTTCCACCCAGGCGCCCGCGATGACCGTTTCAATCGCCGGCTTGCGATGGTTGCGGTAGGTCGTACGAAATTCACGTTTCAAGGCCCAATTCGCGCGGGGCCGGGCGGGATCGCGTTCCAAAGCATCGACCCCGATGCCGTTGATCGACACCAGGCGCATCGTGATCATGGGTTCGGCGTAGACGGATGACGGTTGGAAGCCGCGCAACAGATCGAGGAAAGCGGCGCGCTGGTCCGGCTGGATATCGATCATGGCCAGATTGGGCCGGTCGTGATCCAGTTGATCAACATCCTGGCGCAAGTGCTGTTCCAGCACATCCACCGTGTTGAGCAGGAACACTCCCATCCCGATACAGATCACCAGCAAGGCGGTTTGGTTTTGCGGGCGGTACAACCCGCCCACCGCCATGCGGAAGGTGTACGACCAACCCGGTCGCACCGCGACACGACATAGCCGACGCAACAGCAGTCCGGTCAGTGCCAGTAAAAGAAGCACCGCGACCACGCCGCCCAAATACAAACCCGCCAATCTCCAGGACCCCAACTGACCGGCGGCAAATACCAACAAGGCGCCAGCCAACACCATCACGGCGGCAATTCCAGCGGCATCCAGACGATTGACCGGCGGTAGATTGAGGCGAAGCGATAATAACGGACTGATCCGACGCAAACGGGTGATGGGCAACAAACCCGCCAGCACGGTAAACAATCCACCAACCCACCACGAAGCAGCGGCGGCGTCTCCGCGAAGCACCGTCTCCACCGGTACGGGTACAAACGGCGCCAACAAAGCGGGTAAAACACCCGCCAATGCCATACCCAGCGCGACCCCGACGGTGGCGCCAACGATGGCAAGGGCCAACAACTGAATGAAGAAGGACCCGGCGGCATGGAATAACGACGCTCCGAGGCAACGCAATTGCGCTACGGCCAAACGCTTGGATTGCACAAAAAAATGGACCGCGCCGGCGGCTCCTAGACAGCCAATGACCAGGGCGGAAAAACCCATCAGACCAAGATAGCGGCTTATCCGATCGGAATTGCCCAGCAATTGCTCGCGTCGGCCGGCGACGGTTTCGACATCCAAACCGAGCCGCGCGGCCTCCTGGGCAAGTGCGTTCAAACCACGCACCGCGAGGGGCGAATCGTCCCCATGCGCGAGGTACCATTCGAAGCGGGCCATCATGCCCGGCCGCTCAAAGCGCTCGGGCTCCACCAGCACAAGCGGCAACAAAACGCGGGGAGCCACCAGCGCGCGGGCGGGAATTTCCCCGGGAGTCTGGCGCAAGGCGCCGGCGACCCGAACGTCGCGCCCCCCCAGCGTGATCACATCGCCGGGCTCGACCTCCACCTGCTTCATCAACACTTCATCCAACAAAACCTCACCCCGAGCTTGAAAGGTTTCCGCGGCAGATTCCGGATCGGTCGAGAGGCGTCCGTAAAAAGGATACTCCGGCTCTATCGCCTGCACTTCCACCAACCGGGTGGCCCCGGTTTCCGGGACCAGCAACATCGTGCGATAGCTGATGAGCGTGGTTTTGGGTCCGCTCCAACGCTCCACCAACTGCTGCTGCTCGGGGGTAAAGGGCCGGATCGCCCGGACCAGCAGATCGGCGCCAAGCAAATTTCGCCCTTGTCCATCAATCGAGGCCTCCAACGCGCGACGGAACGACTCAATCGCGGTGAGGGAACCGACGCCGAGGGCGATGGCGAAGGCGTATAAGAGAAAGCGGGAAGGCCGCGCCCGGAAATCCCGCCACGCCATGCGCAGGACAAACCTCATACCAAACGCCCGCCTTTCATCTGAAGCGTTTGCCGGCAGCGTGCCGCGAGATCGCGATCGTGGGTGACCAGCAACAGCGTCGTGCCGCGCTCCCGGTTCATCGCAAACAGCAAATCGACAATCCTACCGGCATTCCCGTGGTCAAGATTGCCGGTAGGCTCGTCCGCGAATAAAATCGCCGGGTCGTTCGCGAAGGCCCGGGCAATCGCTACGCGCTGTTGTTCGCCTCCCGACAACTGGGAGGGATAATGGTGCAGGCGGTGGGCCAAACCAACGCGGTCCAGCAGCTCCTCCGCCCGCGCGGTTGCATCGTCGCGGCCAAGCAGTTCAAGCGGAACCAATACATTCTCCAGGGCATTTAACGTGTTCAACAATTGAAACGATTGAAAAACAAATCCCACTTGCTCCAGGCGTTGACGCGCCCGCGCATCTTCATCCATCGTGGCCCATGAAGCGTCACGAAAACATACCTGTCCCTCGGTCGGATCGTCCAAGCCGGCGGCCAGGCTCAATAACGTGGTTTTTCCGCTGCCGGAAGGACCCAGCAATGCCGCGGTGGTCCCGGCCTCCAAGGTCAAATCGATGGAAGCCACGGCGGTGACCGTACCATCGGCAGACGGGAAGCTCTTGGAAACTCCAGAAAATGAAAGTACTGTCTTCATGATAAACCTTAAAACTATACTGTAAGCTCAATATGATGACGCGTCAAAAAACATACCGGATCCTGGCTACGGTTTTTGCCTTGCTGTTATCCCTGCGGGCGGGAGCGGATGCGCCCCGGCGCGTGGTTTTTCTGGGTGACAGCCTCACCGCCGGCTACACCCTGGATGCTGATTTGGCTTATCCCGCTTTAATTCAAAAGAAAATCGATGCCGAGGCTTGGCCGTTTCAGGTTGTAAACTCAGGCATCAGCGGCGACACCACCGCCGGCGGACTGCGACGTCTTGATTGGCTGATGCGCCGTCCGATCGATCTGCTGGTGATTGCCCTCGGGGCCAACGATGGTTTGCGCGGGTTTCCTCCCGGGGAAGCGGAACGCAATCTGGCCGCGATGATCGAACGCGTCCGGGAAACCAGCCCGGGAACCATCATCCTGCTCGCCGGCATGCGGTTGCCGGAAAACATGGGTGAAGCCTATATCCGCGATTTTGAAGCGATCTATGGCCGGCTGGCCGAGCGCTATGCCGTACCGTTAAAGCCGTTTCTGTTGGAAGGAGTGGCCGGCGATCCTGCCCTGAACCTGCCGGACGGCATTCACCCCAACCAGGAAGGCCAAGCCATTATCGCTGATGCCATGTGGCAGTTCATCCGGCCTCATCTTGAGGCGTTATCGCCGTAATACCGATTCGCCCAATACAGGGCGGGCGCATCCCTGATTCATTGACTGATGCCATTTTCCCCTCATCCATCCCATAAAGGATAATAAAAGGATTGTGCAAGGAGCCCGTCCTCTTTATGCGCCGCAGGCGCATGCGATACCGCGGGAAGCCGTCGGGCAGACCCGCGAACGCGGGTCCGGGGAGTCGGTTGATCCAGCGGGCCGAGCCTGTCGTCGGCGACAGGCGGCCAGCAAGGCGGAGCGGGGGGCGCTGGTCTAAAGACCGCGCCGCCCGCGACAACACCGCTGGCGGCACGCTGGGACAATCGACTCCCCGCCGACGGATTCCCGCATGGCTCACGCGCCGCATGACCAAATCCCTTCACTTCATGAATAACCTTCAGGTATTAGGTGTCATAAACAAGCCTACCAAACAGGGATGCGCCTGTAACGGGCGCGCCGGCAACCGGACATTGCGAAAGAACGGCCGGCGTGCTAGATAGAGAACGATGCATCCAGCACTCCTCATATTTGTTGGCGGTGGACTCGGCGCCCTGACCCGCTACGGCGCCACCGTATTGTCCGCGCGTTGGCTGGGAACCCAATTTCCCTGGGGAACGCTACTGGTAAATTTTACCGGCTGTTTCCTGATCGGCCTCATCATAGGCTTCTCGGAACGCAGCGATGTACTAACGCCAGCCGCCCGGATCTTTCTCATCGTCGGGTTCCTGGGCGGCTTGACCACATTTTCCACCTATGCCCTGGAAACCATCAATGCCGCCCGGGCCGGAGACATTTTTACCCTGACCCTGAACATTCTGGCCCAAAACGGCGTCGGACTTATGTTGGTGGCGTTGGGCATGCTGGCCTCCCGCCTGCGCTGATCACGCTTTACACGCCCGGGTGAGAAACAGCTCGCGCAGCGGGCGGGCACGACATTTTTCTAGTCGCCTCCGCACGCACATAACCGGTAGACTTTACCACCATGAAACGATTGTTACTTTGTTTATGCGGCTTATGGCTCGCTAGCCCCGGATGGGCATCCTCCAACCGCCGGACTCCGATTGTCGCGGCCGTGGAAAAGGCGATGCCCTCGGTCGTGAATATCGGAACGGAACGCATGGTGCGCCGGGTCTATTCGGATCCTCGCATGCGGTTTCGCGGCGATATGCTGGATTTGTTCTTCCGCGACTTTTTCGGCACGCCTCCCGCTCCCCCCGAATATCAGATGAAGCATTCGTTGGGTTCCGGCGTTATTGTCAGCACCGACGGCTTCATCCTGACCAACTTTCACGTTATTGAGCGGGCCTCCCGGATCCGGGTCATGCTTTCCGACGAAACCAGCTACGAAGCCCGGGTGATTACCGGCGATGAAATCAACGATCTGGCCCTGATCAAGATCGATCCGGATGAGCCCCTGCCGGCCTTGCCGTTCGCCGATGACGACGACCTGCTGCTGGGCGAAACCGTGATTGCCATGGGCAATCCCTTCGGACTGGCTCATACCGTGACTGCCGGCGTGCTTTCCGGAAAAAACCGCGAGGCGCGTTACAACGGCCAGGTACTCTACCGGGACATTCTCCAAACCGACGCCGCGGTGAATCCCGGCAATTCGGGCGGCCCCCTGCTCAACGTGGACGGGGAACTCATCGGCATCAATGTGGCGGTCTATCAGGACGCCCGGCAAAACGCCCAGAACATCGGCTTTGCCGTTCCAGTCAAACGTGCCAAGGCGCTGCTGACCCGATGGCTGACCCCGCGACTGATCCACAACCATTGGCTTGGCTTTGATCTCGACGAAAAGGGCGACCGGCTGGTGATCAGTCAGATCAACCGCGCGAGCGAGGCCTACGCCCAGGGATTACGCGAACAGGATCAGCTGCTGCGCATTGACGACGAAGTTGTTCGCGACCTGTACGCCGCGAACCAACGGCTGCTGGCCTATGAGCCGGGCGCCACGGTTGCGTTGACCTTCTTGCTCGGCGGCGAAGAACGAACCTTTTCCCTCACCATGGACCCGGTACCCAAGCCCTCCGGCGAACAATTGGCCCGCGAACGGCTCGGCCTGGTATTTGATTGCAGCGAGGTCGCCGCCGCCCGGTTACCCAAATACCGCTCATGCATGTTGATCAAAGAGGTCATACCCGGCAGCCCTGCCGATCGCGCCGGCCTCACGCCTGACATGCTGATCTCCAGCATCAACGATACGGAAGTCCAGAATCTCGGGGATGTCGGCATCGCCTTGGAACGAACCAACCGGGGCGACGCGGTGAAAGTGGAAGTCATCAGCATCGTTGAGCATGACACCTTTATTCTGGCCCAAACCACGGCTCTCAATCTTACCGCCCAGTAAGCGGATGGTCCCGCTTCCCGACGCCCATGATTGTCGCCTCCCACCTTACCAAACGTTATCCAGGTCGACTGGCCGTGGACGACGTGTCCTTTGATGTGGGTACGCGCGAAGTCGTCGGTTTCCTCGGGCCGAATGGTTCCGGCAAAAGCACCACCATGCGCATGCTGTGCGGCTACCTCGCTCCGACCGGGGGTACCGCCCGGGTCGCCGGATACGACATTATCCGAAACCCGATGGACGTTCGCCGCCGCATCGGCTACCTCCCGGAAAATTGTCCGCTGTATCCCGAAATGCGTGTGGACGAATACCTCGACTTCCGGGCGGCCTTGAAAGGCGTCCCGGGGCGAAAGCGCCGCCCCCGCCGGGAGGAAGTAAAAGCCTTGTGCGGCCTGACCGATGCCGGGCGGCGCATCATCGGCAACCTCTCCAAGGGTTACCGGCAACGGGTGGGGCTGGCCGAGGCGCTGATTCACGACCCGGAATTGCTGATTCTTGACGAACCAACCATCGGGCTGGATCCCAATCAAATACGCCAGGTTCGCGAATTGATACGTGAACTCGGGCGCCGTCACGCCATCTTGTTGTCCACCCATATTTTATCCGAAGTGGAGGCGGTATGCCGACGGGTGGTCATCATCAAAGACGGCCGCATTGCCGCCGCCGACACCACCGAACGGCTGATCCATCGCATTCAAGGAGCTTGCCACGTTCATGCGGAAGTCCGCGCCCCCCGCGCCGACCTGCTGACCGCCCTCCGGGAGTGGCCGGAGATCGAAACGCTGGAAGCCGATCAAGACGGGGACTGGTTACGCCTGCGTCTACGCGGGCCGGCCGGCGCCGACCCGCGGGAAAAAATTGCCGCGCTGGCCGCGGCGCGTGGATGGCCGTTGCGCGAACTGAGCCGGGAAAGCGGAAACCTGGAAGACTTTTTCGTTTCGATCACCCGGGAACAACGCGAGGAGCAACCCGGCCATGTCTAGTTTCTGGGTCCTTTGGCGCAAAGAACTCGCCGGCTATTTTCTATCGCCGGTGGCGTACGTAACCACGGCATTTTTTCTGCTGGTAATGGGCCTCGTGTTTTATCTGCTCACCGGCATTCTCGCCGCCGGCACGCCCGGCGTTGGCCTCATGAATCTCATGTTCGGTTCACCCTTTTACTGGATGACCCAACTGGTCGTCGTGCCGGTCCTCACCATGCGCCTGTTTGCCGAAGAGCGTCGGATGGGCACGTTGGAGACCCTGCTGACCGCGCCAATCACCGACACCCAGGTCGTGGCGGCCAAATTTGCCGGGGTTTTCTCGTTTTACACCATCATGTGGATTCCCACCGCGCTGTTTCTGGTCGGCCTGCAAGCGTATGCGGCGGAATCCCCGCCGCTCGACCCCGGCGTCATAGCCGCCGGATACTTTGGCATGCTTTTGAGCGGCGCGATGTACCTGGCCATCGGATTGCTCTGCTCCTTGACCACCAGCAACCAGATTGTCGCCGCGATCAGTTGTTTCTCCTTGTTGATTCTCGTGTTGTTTGCCGGTTTCGTCGAATACCTGACCGCCCATCCGGCCGCCCGGATCCTGACCGACCTGATGGCCCCGCACCGCCATATGATGGACTTCGCGCGCGGTGTGGTCGATACCCGCCCGGTGATTTATTTTGTTAGCGTCACCATCGGGTGCCTGTTTACCGCCGTCCGATTGCTGGAGTCACGGCAATGGCGATAAACGAAAGCGATCCCGGCGTGGCGTTAAACCGTCAACGCATGCGCAGCCGATCCCGGCGGCGCTGGTTGTCCGGCCTGCACGGCGCGGCGTCCATTCTCCTCATGTTTATCCTGATCGTGATGGTGAACTACCTCTCTTCCCGGCACTATGCGCGCTTTGACTGGAGCCGCGACCGCTTCTTCGCGTTATCCGGCAAAAGCGTCGCGCTGCTCGGCCAACTGGAAGAGCCCATCCATGTTACGGTTTTCATTCAACCCCAGCATGAGCTGTATCACCATGTTTACGATGACGTCTTGCATGTCTTGCGCGAATACGAGTACGCCTCCGGCAATCGCCTGACCGTGGAGCGCATCGATCCCGACCGTCATCCCGGCAAGGCCGAAGCCTTCATGAGCCGGTATGACCTTGACCGCCCCAATGTGGTGGTCTTCTCCTCCGGCTCCCGCTACCGGGTGGTGCAGGCGGAAGATGTAACCGATATGGATTACGAGCCGCTGCTGCGCGGGAACCTTCCGGAAAAAATCGCCTTTCGCGGCGAGCAGGTGTTTACGTCGGCAATTTTTTCCCTGGTGGAAGCCGACCCGCCCCGGGTTTATTTCCTGCAGGGTCATGGCGAACGCGACTTTGATGATCACGATGAATATGTCGGCCTGTCGCGGATCGGACAGTGGATCCGGCGTGATCATATCGAACTTACCCCCTTCAGTTTTTTAACCCGGACCAGCCTGCCCGATGATGCCGATGCCTTGATCATCGCCGGACCGTCCCGGGCTTATTCCACCGCGGAAATCGAACGCATCACCGCATTTGCCCAACGCGCCGGCCGCATCCTGTTGATGTTAACCGCGGAAACGGACGCGGGTTTTGCTCCCCTGCTCCGTTCGTGGGGCATCGACAGCTTCAACAACCTGGTTATCGATCCCGTGCGCACGCTGTCCGGCTTCGACGTACTGACCGCCGGATACGGCGACCATCCCATAACCGAGCGGCTGAAAACACTCAATACGGTATTCTTTTGGCCGCGCGCACTGCCGTTGATGGACGACCGGCGGGAAGGCGGCGGGGATTTATTCCAGGCCGTCCCGCTGGCCTTTTCGTCGCCCGAGTCCTGGGCCGAAAGGGATACCGAAGCGCGGCCGCATCGGTTTGATCCGGAACGTGACATCCGGGGTCCCCTTCCCCTCGCCGTCGCCGTCGAACGCGCCGGCGATGTTACGGCAACCATGAACATTCAAGCCAGCCGCGTCGTGATTTTCGGCGATGCGGACTTCGTATCCAACAGCGGTTTGAGCGGGGGAAATGGCGACTTTTTCCTGAGCGCGCTCAATTGGATTCTGGAACGCGACTACCTGTTGGATATCGCCCCGCGCCCTTTTGAAGAAATAAAGTTGATGATGGATCGCCGGCAACTTCAATCTTTGTTCTGGTTTGTGGTGGTCGTCATTCCCGCCGCGGTCACCGCGGCCGGTTTACTGGTCCGTTGGCGTCGGAGGCGGGAAGCGCCATGAACGGACGCTTCACGCTGGGTCTCCTGCTGGCCGTGTCGCTGCTCGGTGGCTATATCTATTTTGCTGACCGGCACCGCGACAACTCGGAGCAACGGCGCCTCGCCGCCCGCCTCGCGTTCCGCATCAATCCGGAGGAAGTAACCGGTATCAGGATCGACACGCCGGCTGGACGCTTCGCCGTCACCTTGACCAACGAACAATGGCGGTTGATTCATCCGGTTTCAGCGGCCGCTGACGGCAATGCGGTCATGCGGATTCTCGATGCGATCGCCGCCGCCCGGTGGAGCCAATCCATCAGTGCCGCTGAACAACGCGCCTTGCCGCTCACCGCCGAGCAGTTCGGCTTCAACCCGCCGCGCGCCACGCTGGTCATGGAAACCGCGACTTCGGCGATCACCCTTTCCATTGGGCGCGATGCTCCCGGCGGACAACATGTCTATGTCCAACGCGCCGACACTCCCGAGGTTTTCGTGGTCGCCCGCGGTTTGCTGAACGCCCTTCCGGTGAATGCCATTGATTTGCGGGATCGCCGGTTGATTGGCATTCCACCGGGCCGCGTGCGCCGCCTGGAATGGCAAAGTCCGGACGCCATGCTGCAACTCGTGCGTGGAGATGGCGACGGCTGGTATATTGAGCGACCGGTGCGTTCGCGCGCCGCTGAAACCGCGGTACGTCAATGGCTGCACCGGCTCTACGAATTTCGCATTCATGACTTTGTGGCCGAGTCGGTAGCGGCGGGTTCGCTTTATGGGTTTGACCATCCGGAGCGCCAGCTAACCTTGACCGGCGATCCGGGTCACCCCTCGTATGTCCTGAAAATCGGCCATGCCATCGAAGGCGAAGAAGGCTTGTATTACGCCACCGTCGCCGGCCAGGATCATGTTTTCTCCGTCGGCGATGATGTCGTCGAATGGCTTTCCCCCGAACTGCGCGTGTTTCGCGATCATCAAGTGCTGGCCATCGCTCCGGGAGAAATCGATGGCTTTACCATGCAATCCGGCGAGTGGCGGTTGGTGGCGAATCGCGGAACCCAAGGCGTCTGGGAGGTTACCGCTCCGAAACGATTCCTAGCCCATGAGCCGCGCATTCAAACCCTCCTCAGCGCATGGACCGATGTTTTAGTCAGCCGATTTATCGATCCCCCGATTACCGACTACGAGCCGTTTGGCCTTCACATTACCAACCGGATCATCACCTTCCGCCGCTCCGACTCCGCCGCCGCCGAACGGGAATGGCGGTTTGTCCTGGGTGGCGCCAATGAACAGGGCGATCTCTACATCGCCGCCCCGGTCAGCGGACAGGTGATGGAAGTTCCGGGGCGCTTGGCGACGACCTTCTCCATTGATCCGCTGGACTACCGTGACCCGGTCATCTTAACCCTTGAACCGGAATCCGTGCAACGCATCACCCAACGCGGGCCTTGGCGAGAACGTGTCGTCGAGCGTCAGACGCATTTTTTCCGACCTACGGACAGCACGTTTGCGCCGGATACCGACGCCATCGATCTGGTCTTGTTTCACGCCGCACAACTGGTCGCCGTCCGTTTCATCGAGGAGGACCCGCCCGATCTGACCCGTTATGGACTGTCCCCACCCCGCCGGCAAATCATATTCGGTTTGAGCGCCGGCATAAACCGGGTGTTGCTTATCGGCGATGATGCGAATGATGACGAATTCTATGCCATGCGCCAGGGAACCGATATCGTCTTCACGTTGGCCCGTGCCGCGGTCGAGGCCCTGCTCAAGCCGGTGGCAAATCCCATTGCCCCGATTCTGCCGATCGCTCCAGGAGAACAAGACTGATGGGCCAGGCTGACCCGGAACAACCGCCATCCGCGCCACGCCGGTGGGGCGCATTCGTGCGCAACACCTGCGGATCGCGACGCCTTCACGGCGCGTTGCACGGTATATGGATGCTCGTCAAGGTCGCGGCGGTTCTACTGTTCCTGGTTTGGGCGGTTGGCATTCCCGGCGCGCTTATCGAAGAACGCGTTGCGCAACAACTAACTCCGCTTTCCGTAAACGTGACCCGCGTGACGTGGAATCCCCGGTACGGTTTCGTCTTGCATGATGTTGATCTTACCCTCCCGGGAAACGGGCAACCCGCGCTTACCCGGGGCGATATCGCCATCCGCCCCGATTACCGGGCCGCGCTCGGCGGCATCTGGCATATTCAAGCCATCATCCTAAGCGATGCCACCCTGGAGCTTCCACTGACTGGATCGCCCGAATCAGAACCGGGTGATCGCATCCGGATCACCCGGTTGCGGCTATCCGCTGACCGGACCGAAGCGGCCTGGATGATCGAAGGAACCGGAACTTCCGATTTGAACAGTGCGATTGCCATTCGTGGCGAGCTGGAGACACCTTCCCCCCGGGATGATGAACCCGTTGCCACGGCATTGCCGACGTCATGGCTGGAAGCATTTCAGAAAACGCCAACGGTGTTGCGCGAAATCAGGACAAAACTACTGACCCTCCAACTCGACACCCCGCCTGAATTAACCCTTGAATTCCGGGCCGATGCATCAAAACCTACGCGGCCGGAAATCACCCTTCAAGGGCGGGCGCCGTCGTTTGTGTATGCCGGCCACCGGTTTGCCGGAGCCGGTCTGGAAGCTGCTTATGCCGGAGACGCCGCGGAGTTCCGGTTGCAGATCGTGGAATCCGCCGAACACAGCATGACCATGACCGGAAAATACCAGGCGAATGCGGACCAACTGGAAGCGCACGTCTACGGGGAAATGGACGCCTCCGGGTTCCGGTTATTTCTGCCGGGACGCTTGAGGCGATCTGTTGATCAAGCCGGCGTAAACTGGGAAGGTACGCTACATACCGAGGGGTGGATCGGGCCCTGTTCCTGGCATGAAGCGCCCTACCGTTGGGGCGGCTGGTTGTCTTTGGAAAACGGGCGAATTCAGGATTTTCCGGCGGAACGTCTCTTTGCGACCTTTAAACGGGAAGGCCCGCTCTTACTGATTCAGGAGGGTTTGGTTCAGGGCGGCGACGGGCCGGGCCGCGGAGTGCTGCGCTTTACGATAAAAACCGACTTCGCCGAGCGGCGCATGGACGGCGGCATTGATTTCGACCTTGAATTACGCCAACTCGCTCCCGTTCTGCCTCCGGGACTGGCCCGCGTGTCCCGCATGTTCGAAATCCGGGAAACGCCGATTCGATTTGCCGGCGGTTTCAGCTTGCCTCACGATGCTCCCGATCGACTTGTGGTGACCGGGATGATTCACGGCGCCAACTTTTCGTTCCGCGGCGCGGAATTGACTTCGGCGCAGGTCGGGCTGCTTTACTCCAACAACCTGGTACTCCTGAACCCGTTCGATGCCCAAACCGCGACCGGCGGCGTGCGCGGCTCCCTGAACCTGGACCTTCGCCGCGAACGCTACGAAGTCGACTTGGAAATTACCGCCAATCCGCTGCGTGTCGCCCCGATGGCCGGCGCCAATTTTCTCCGACACGTACTACCTTATACGTTTTCTGATGATATTATCGTCCGGGCGAGTGGCATGATTGATGCCAAGACCGATCGCCGCACGGATCTCACCGTTCAACTTAGCGGACGTCAAATCGGTCGCTCCCGCGTGGTTTTTGACCGGCTACAAGCCCAGGCGCACCGGGGGCCAGGCCTGCTGACCGTTTCCAATTTTACCGCAAACATTGCCGACGGCATTGTCTCCGGCGTGCTGGTCATGGCCCTTGGCGCTACCGAGGACCGCTTCACTTTGTCCGCTCGCGCGGAAGAACTTTCCTTTGATCGTATCGTGGGCATGATCAACCGCACCGAAGGGGCCGAGTATGAAGGACGCCTGCAGGCCGACTTATCCCTCGAAGGCCGGTACCCCGACCCGCCGGCCTGGTCGAATCTTACCGGCCGGGCCCAGGTGCGTATCGACGAGGGTCGCCTGCTGACCATTCCGGTATTTGGCGGTCTGTCCACCCTGTTGGGAAAAATCTATCCCGGCCTCGGTTTCAGCGAACAAAATGTGGCCGAGGGTGATTTCGTTTTTGGCGAGGGTGAAATCCGCACCGACAACTTCAAGTTGGCCGGCAACTTGATTTCCCTCGCCGCCAAAGGTTCGTATGCCTGGACCAATCACCTGCAATTCGCCGTACAAGTTCATCCGTTTCGCGACGGCTCCCTCGCCAGCGCCGTCCGGGTGGTCACCATTCCTTTAAGTATGCTGATGGAATTCAAAGTAACCGGCCCGCTCCGCCAACCGAATTGGAGAACCGAAATCCTTACCCCATGAAAAGTGGACACTACATCGTAACCCTGGAAGTCGCCGTCGGGGCGCTTGAGTCGCTCGCCGAGCGCATCGGAGAAACCTGGGGACTTCCAGTCATTCAACTGGAACGTCCGGGTCATGACCGGGGCTGGTTGGAGCTGTATGTGGAAGAGCCCGATCAGGCCGAAATCATCCGCACCGTCATGGCGGGATGGCCGGAAATCATGGCCACGCAGATTCGCCGGGAAACGCCGCGCGACTGGCAGGTGTTCTGGCGTCATCATTTTCACGCCACCCTGATCGGGCGCCATTTGAGAATCGTTCCGTTATGGGAAAAGGAAAGCGCCCCCGAAATGCCGGAACGTAAGACCATCTGGTTGGATCCCGGCCTCAGCTTTGGCACCGGCGATCATTTCACCACGCGGTTTTGTCTGGATCGGATCGACCATTGGACGCCGGGCGGCCGGGTGCGCTCCATGCTCGACGTCGGAACCGGAAGCAGCATCCTGGCTATCGCCGCCCGCCTGCTGGGGGCTGAACATGTGGTCGGACTCGACCATGACGCCATCGCCCTCGAACAGGCCCGGGAAAACATCCGCTTAAACGGCCTGGAGGGCCAGATCGAGCTCACCGTGTCCGACATCCTCGCCGAACCGCCAAAGGGATCGTTTGACCTTGTCTGCGCAAACGTTTATACCACCGTCCTGCTGCAGATAGCGCCTGCCCTCGCCCGGTGCACCGGTCGCTACTTGGCCTTGAGCGGCATCCGCGATCCGGAACTGGAAACCGTCAGCGCTGCGTATACCGCCTTGGGTTTGATGGAAGTTTTTCGCGACGGCGACGGCGAGTGGGGCGGTTTGGCTTTTGAACGAATGGAAATAACGGCATGATGGTTGGAACCGAACATCTGAGCGGCATCAGCGCGATCGCCGCCGCCTTGAGTGGTCTTGGCGCTTTTTTTGTTTTGCGCCATGCCGAAGCAACCGCGCGGGCGCTTGCCGCGTTTCCCCGAAACCGCCGCGCCGGGTGGGTATTGGCCGCGATCGCCTTGATTGGATCGGCAATGCTGGTCGATCAAATGACCCTTGGCGGATTGAGCAAATACAAAAGCTTGTTGGTGGTGATCACGCCCGTCACGTTTTATCTGGTCACAAAATTTCTTGATGAATTGTTGGCCGCGCGCGCCCTCGGTGGTTTGTTGATGTTGATACCGACGTTCATGGTGGATGCCGCGCGCTGGCACCCCTCCCCCTGGCGCCTGGTGGTGGTTTCCGTTGCCTATATCATGGTGATCGCCGGTATTTGGATCGTCCTCAGCCCCTACAAATTCCGGGCCTGGACGTCCTGGCTGATGGCCACGGGCGGACGAAGGACAGTCAGCGGAATTACGCTGGTTGCCCTGGCCGCTGCCCTGGCCATAACCGCGGTGGTTTCGCGTTGACCCGACCGGCCCGCATTCTCGTCCTGCGTGGCGGCGCCTTGGGCGATTTTCTGGTTACCTTACCGGTTCTCTCCGCCCTCCGCGCGCGTTGGCCGGACGCTCATATTGAGCTGATCGCGTACCCCCTTCCCGGCGCTCTCGCCCGCGCGGCCGGGCTGGTCGATGTCGTCAAACCGCTGTTTGCTTCGGGCATCGCCCGCTACTTCGTTGATAACGCCACCATTCGGGATGACGATCAGGCCTATTTCGCCTCGTTCGACTTTATTGTTCAATACCTGCACGATCCCGGGGGCGTCCTCGTTGAAAACCTGAAGCGCTGCGGCGTGAAAATCCTGCTCCAGGCGTCCCCTCTGATCGAAAACCAACACGCCATCGACCATTTTTTGCAACCGCTGACCGCCCTGGCGCTTTACGATTCCGATCCGATTCCGCGGCTCAACCTCCCGGCAGCCGGTTCGGTACAACTTGATATCCCGACCGCCCCGTGGTTGGCCATCCACCCCGGTAGCGGAGGGAGAAACAAAAACTGGTCGCTGGACGCCTTTCTCGCCGTCGCCGATCACGCCGAGCAAACGCTTGGCATTTCCTCCGTTTTCATCACGGGAGATGCCGAACGGGAGTTCATACCCGACCTTGACCGCAAGCTGGGCGGGAGGACATGGTGGCACCAACCGGACCTCGTCGAACTGGCGATCGCGCTGGGACAAGCACGCGGTTACCTTGGAAACGACAGCGGCATATCCCACCTGGCCGCCGCAGTCGCCGTGCCTTCCGTGGTGATGTTCGGACCGACCAATCCGGATTTGTGGGCGCCGCGCGGCTCGCAGGTGACCATCGTCACCGCGCCGGATGGAAACCTGGACAACCTCCCGGTGCAAACGGTAATCGAAGCGCTGGGCGCGCGACTTCGCGGGGTCTAACTATTCCGCGTATTCCGCCCAACTGGTTCCCGTCTCCCAAACCCTGACCCGGACCAGCCGAACGTTGGGCCGCAAGGGAAACGCCGCCCCGGCATTCTGGGCATGCAGGATGAGGCGGGCTTTCGCCGCGTCATAAATTGTTTTCGCAATAACTTCGGTGGTCGGATCGGTATGTTCAAATCCGATCACCCGGTCGCCGTAGTTTTCCTTGAATTGCGCGAAAAGCGGGTCATCCGTATTCATGCACATGGAATGGTCGAAGGTCTGCACCAGCTCGTGAACCGATGTGGTGATCACCTTGAAATCACACACCATGTCGCTGGCGTCGAGGTCATCCGCCTCCAGCACAAATTCCACCTGGCGCGTATGGCCATGGGGAAACTGACACTTGTCGGGATGCTTCGCCAGCATGTGCCCGCTTTCCACCACGATGGATTTACAAATGCGGTAAGGCATGGTTACTCCATCGCGGTCCGGATTTTATCCGCCAACGCGGCCAGCGTGGCCGGCTCCTCGGCCCGTGCGTTGGCGAAGCTGAGGTCACTGATCGCATGAAAAGGAATCAGATGCACATGGGCATGGCGCACTTCCAAGCCGGCCACCATCACCCCCACTTTCGCGCAGGGCACCACCTGCTTCAGTGCGCGGGCGATCCGCTTGGAAAAAATCATGATCCCGCCCAACGGTTCATCTTCCATATCAAACAGGTAGTCCACTTCTTGCTTCGGAATCACCAACGTATGGCCGGGCCGGACCGGGCGGATATCCAGGAACGCAAAATAACGTTCGTCCTCGGCGATGCGGTGACAGGGAACTTCCCCGCTCAGGATTTTGGTAAAGATCGTGCTCATGGCTTTGGTAACAACTCCGACATGGTGAACAAGGCATGCAGCTTCAGGCCGTCCTTGGCGAGATGTTCCACGCCGCCGGCCTCGCGGTCAATTACGCAAACAACATCCGTGATCTCCGCGCCCAAGGCCCGCAAGTCCGCGACGGAGAGTAGAATTTGTCCGCCGGAAGTCACGACATCCTCCACCACCACCACCCGGCGCCCCTTGATATCGCACCCTTCCGCCAACTGGCAGGTACCGTAATCCTTCGCTTTTTTGCGGACAAACGCCACCGGCAATCCGGTCTGCTGGCCGAGCATCGTCGCCACCGGAATTCCGCCCATCTCCAGACCAGCCAACACCTCCGCCCCGCCCGGCACCAAAGGCGCCATTTCCCTGGAAATGGCTGCCAATAAACCGGGATCGGATTCAAACCGGTACTTGTCAAAATAAACGTTTGAAACCGCGCCGGAGCGAAGCGTAAACGTACCGTGCAGCAGCGCGCGCTTCACCACGCGTTCTTTTAACTCAAATCGATTCATCCTGCTCCTTCACCATCCCAACACCGTACCGCAACCCGTCCCGCGTCTCAAGATGGATTGTTGATGGTCACACTCTTACCGGGATTCGCATACCCGATTCGTTTTAGACATGATCAAAGAAACAGAACGTCTCAATCATCACGCGGCGGACAAGACCTTCAGGTTGAGGTCCGGGATGAGATGGAAATGTCGCTGGTTACGCGTAACCAGCGGGCGGTTTGCGGCAAGTGCACAGGCGCCAATCCATAGATCATTCTGACTGATGGCCCGGTAGGCTTTGGTCTTTTGGACATCCGCGCAGAGCCGCGCGTATAGCGGAATAACCGGAACCGGATCCAGCAAGGGTATGCCCAAACGAAGAAAGGCTTCGACGCGACGGGGATCATGTCCGGCAACGGTCGCGCCGTGCCAGAACTCACTCAACACGACCCAAGGCAAGCCCAGACTCTTGCCGGACTCATGCTGGGCAAAGTCCAGTGCCCACGATTGGCGCCGCCACAGCCCGACCAGAAACGTCGTGTCGGCTACATAGTCCATGGATTTTCCTTGGTAGCGGATCGATCCTCGATCGCGCTTTCCATCGCTTCATCGCGTTCAGGAGCACACGGGGCGTTTTTCTCAACGAATCCCAACAAAGCGCCCAGAGTTCCCGGCTTGGGTACAACCTGCTTCACTACCGAGGAAAACGACTCCCGACCCGACCGTTTCCACGACTTCAACAAGGCATAGGCTTCATCATCCAAGGTGATTGTCTTCATGATTCGTGTATACACAAATGGCATACACGAGACAAGATTAATCAATCACCATCCACCGAGGGATCGAGGATGCGTTGTTTCTGGACTTACGGCGCAGGCGGTTCCCAGGTAAACACCTCGCGACGAACGGGGCGCAATCGGGTCGTCCCATCAGGATAACGGATCGTGAGTTCCACATCGGAGTTTTCCGGGCCGCGTATCGCGGCGGCAATATCGGCGACATTGGTGAAACTGTTGATGGCACGTCCGTCTACAGCGACAACCACATCCCCCAGCTTGATCCCGGCGCGGGCCGCCGGAGCGGACGGCGATAGCGGCTGGAGAAAAATGCCGGTTTGATCGCTGGTGGGTTGGATGGCCGCGCCAATTCCCGAATAACGCAAGGGGCGATTCATCGGCGGAACAATCCCCTGCTCCAACCGCTCCCGGCTGATCACCAATTCCCGCAGTTGACTCTGCTTGAGTTCAGGGTCGGCCATGGAGGAACTGTATACCCGGTCGATGATGTGGGTATTTAGCCGATCATCGAACCGATACTGAATAACCATGCCGGGGGAAAGATCAAGCAACAGCTCCTCCAGGGTTCGCTTCCGGTAGGTGCCATTGAGTCGTGTGTCATTTGCCGGATCGAGCACGATGGGGATTCCGGTTGCCGCGGATATCACCTCCAAGACGCGATTGGCCGGTTGATCATCCACGGTGACCGCTACGCCGGCATCATTCCAACCAAAGCGCACGGAATCGGCCGCGACCGGATAACCACTCCATGACAGGAGCCCAACAATGAAAATCCAACGCATGGTGCTTTAGTACCCGCAGATCAATGAATCGTTCAAACACAAACCTTGCCGTTACCTGCCTAAATCTGACCCGTGGTAGGAAATTTACCTATCATGGATTGCGGCAGCCCTACCGATAGCGCACGTGGCGCCCTTGCCTCACGATCTACATGGGATCATTCGTAAAGGAGTAATAAAACCATGAAAAAAAGTCTACGCGCCATCATGTTGGAACCGCAAACCGCCAATGCTCGCGAGGCCAAGCGCAATCAGCTTTTTGCCATCATGCTTATGGTTGCATTTGCCCTGGTTCTCATCTCGCTGCACCTCTACCAAGGCGGTTGAACTTATTCCTCATCCGCGCCGAGGAACGACCCTTTGCAGATACCGCGCTTGGCCTGGCTGATGAAGTCGGCCCACTCCCGGGCAAGCGGGTCGGTACGACTCTTCAGGACGTCAACCGCTTGGGATACATTCAGCCCCTCGCGATAAACAGTATGAAAGCAGGCGCGAATCATCTGACGCTGCTCCGGGGAAAACCCGTTGCGGCGAAGGCCGACGATGTTTAGTCCGATGACGGTATTGACCGAACCGCTGCGCGTCATGCAAAAAGGAGGAACATCTTTTCCGACACCGCTGATCCCTCCGACCATGGCCAGGCGTCCGATCCGGCAAAATTGATGCACCACCGCATTGCCGCTGACAAAGGCGCCGTCATCGATTTCCACATAGCCGCCGAGCAAGACGCCATTGGCCAGGATCACCCGGTTTCCCAGCTTCACGTTATGGGCAAGATGGCTGTTGGCCATGAGATAACAATCATCACCGACCACAGTCTCGGAAGCCTCCTTGGTTCCACGGTGAATGGTTACGCCCTCGCGCAGGATGCACCGCGCGCCGATGCGGACCCGGCTGACCACATCCTTAAACGCTAAATCCTGGGGGATATCGCCGATGACCGCGCCGGCATGAATACGGCAACCCGGGCCCAAGGTGGTATAAGGGTGGATTACCGCGTGCGGACCAATCACGGTATCAGGCCCGATGGTTACGTCGGGTCCGACGACAACCCCGGGTCCAATCCGGACATTCGCTCCAATCGTGGCGGCGGGATCAATCACGGCAGTGGCATGTACATGCATGGTTCAGGACTCCGAAAAAGAAACCAAGCCGGATTCGCGCAGGGAGGTGAATCCGGATGGATTGCGGTCGTTGATGGCGCCGACGATCACATGATCGAGGACTTCGATGTCCATGATGCGTCCGACTTCAATAAGTTGACGGGTGAGTTTGAGATCCTCCCGGGAGGGGGCGGAATCTCCGGAGGGATGGTTGTGCACCAGCACGACGGCGGCGGCGCAGGCGCGAATCGCCTCCTTAAACACCTCGCGCGGATGCACCAGGCAGGCATCGAGAATGCCCTTGGACACGGAAACCGGCGGGCGGCGCAACCGGTATTTGGTGTCGAGCAGGATAACCCAAAATTGCTCAACCTCCAGCAAGGCGGCATCGCTACGGATTAACCGGGCGGCGTCGCCCGGGGTTCGCACCTCGACCCGTTCACCCGCCGTCGCAACCGGAAGCCGACGGCTAAGCTCCAACGCGGCCTTGATGATCTGTGCTTTGACTTTGCCCATACCGGGAATTCGGGCGATTTCCTCGACCGGCTCCCGGGCCAATGCCGGCAGGGAGCCAAATCGATTCAACAAGTCGTCGGCGATATCCACCGCACTATGACCCGGAATACCATTCCGAATCAAAATGGCCAGCAGGACCCGGTCGTTCACCTGCTCCGGGCCGTCGCGATCGAATGTTTCGCGCGGCCGTTGTTGCTCGGGCAGGTCCTTGATGCGCCGCGGACTCAAGGGATATTCGATGATTTTACGGGCTGCCGGCATCGTACCGGTTCCGACCATGACCGCGCCCGCATCCGGCATGGAAGCCTCAGGCGTCACGTGCATTCTCCTCATCCGGGGAAACCGGAAGTGAATCCATTCGATATGCGGCAAAGATACCGTTCATGGTCACCGGAACCGCCGCCTCAATAATAACGGATTCCTCTTCGTAATCGGTCGCGTAGATGGAAGCGCTGGTCTTAAGCATGGCCAGCAGTTTGCCTTCCTGCAGCGGAATGCGCAAGCGCTGACGCTCACGGCGGCGTCGCAGCAAATCGGCCAGATGAATCCGAAGGGCGTCAAGCCCATCGCCACGGCGCGCGGAAATTTCCACCGACCCGGGAAAACGGGCCCGCAAGCCGGGGAGATTGACCGCCGATTGCGGATCATCGATTTTATTGAATACCGGAACGATGGTTTTGTCGTGTACGCCCAGCTCGCCAAGGACCTGATGAACCGCATCAATATGATGGAAGACCTGGGGATGAGCGGTATCAATGACATGTACGAGCAAGTCGGCCTCGACCACCTCTTCCAGGGTCGCCTTGAAGGATTCAACCAGGTGATGGGGCAGCTTTCGGATGAAGCCGACGGTGTCGGTCAACAGGGCCAGTTGATGATTGGGCAGCTTGAGCTGCCGGGTGGTAGGATCGAGCGTGGCGAACAATTTGTCGTAGGCCAGCACCCCGGCCTGGGTCAAGGCGTTGATCAAGGTGGATTTCCCGGCATTCGTGTACCCGACCAGGGAGATCAAGGCCCAACCGTGGCGACGGCGACCGCGGCGTTGTTCGGAACGGCGCTTTTGCACCTCGTTTAACCGTCGGCGATGCCGCTGGATGTCTTCGACAATACGACGACGATCCATTTCGAGCTGCTTTTCGCCGGGACCATGCATGCCGATGCCGCCCTTTTGTCGCTCCAAGTGCGTCCACATCCGCCGCAGACGCGGCAACAGATACTCCAACTGGGCCAATTCGATTTGCAATCGCCCCTCGGATGTCCGCGCGTGCTGGGCGAAAATGTCGAGAATCACCTGGGTGCGATCCACCACTTTGGTTCCGAAGATTTTTTCCAGGTTCCGGCCTTGGGCGGGCGTGAGTTCTTCGTCGAAGACCACGGTGGCAATGCCGCGTTCTTTGACCATGGCGCCGATTTCGTTGGCCTTGCCTTCGCCGATCAAGGTCCCGGCGTTCGGGCGGCTGATCCGGCAAACCAGGGAAGCTTCCACAACCGCCCCGGCGGTCTCGCACAACTGGGCCAGTTCATCCAGCGATTCCTGCGACGTCGGATCGGCAAAGCGATCGAGACAGACGCCCACCAGCAATACCGTTTCCCGATCCGTTGACTTGATTTCGATCGTTTTCTCCATATTCCGTCTCATGAATCCGATGGTTCGCCCGGGGTACCGGACAGGCCTTCCGCGACGTGTGAAGCAATGCTCTCCGCGTCGTCATCCTCCCTGACATCCACCCAGGTGACCGGCAATTGATGCCGGAACCACGTCATTTGCCGCTTCGCATAGTGTCGCGTCCGGGTGGCGGTCCTTTCCATGGCTTCGTCACGACTTGCCGTTCCGTCGAGCACGGCCATGGCCTCGGCATATCCAATCGCCCGGGCGGCGGTTGAAGACAGCGTAGCATAGGTGCTACGCAAATGCGCAACCTCTTCCACCAGACCGGCGGCGAACATGGCCTCGACGCGTAAACGAATGCGTCGGGAGAGATCCTCGCGATCACGCCTCAGCCCGAAGATCCTCACGTCATCCGCAAGCGTCGTCATCCGCTTTGACACAACCGGTCGCTCACGCTCCACGGCGCGAATCCATCGCCGGGGATTACCAAGATCACCAGCCGGCAGCTCACGGTCAATTTCCGGCCGGCGCTTCCGGCACCAGGTTTTCAAGGCATCAAATCCTTCACGCTCAAGCAGCGCTTCCGCTTCTTCGCGCCATGCGGTATTCGCGCCGGCGGAGTCATCCAGCCCGCCCAGCAAGGCACGCAGGTAAAGACCGGTTCCTCCGACCACCAGCCGACGTTTCGGGGGGGATATTTCCGGAGCGACCGCCGCCCAATAGGCATGAGCGCTGAATTCCTGATCCGGGTCAACCAAATCGATTCCCGCATACTGAAACGCCTCGAGTTCCGCGGAACTCGGCTTGGCGGTTCCGATATTCATACCGCGGTAGATCATCATGGAATCCGCGGAGAGAATAGCGAGCCGCAGGCGCCGGGCAAGAATGTGCGCGACATCGGTTTTCCCCGAAGCGGTGGGTCCGACGAGTATTACCATGCGGGCCGGCATAAGGGAATCAGCGCTCAAGCAACCCGGTCACTGGGCGGCGCGCCCCGCGCCGCGGCCTCCAGACGGCGCTGATCCAGAAAGCCGGTGAGCAGATAAATACCAACGCCGACGCAAATCGCCGCATCCGCGATATTAAAGCAGGGCCAGTGCCAGGAACCGATGTAGAAATCCAGGAAGTCGGTGACCCAGCCCTGCCGCAAGCGGTCCATCAAATTACCGACAATACCGCCCACCATGAATCCAAGGGCCAGGCGATGCGACCAGGTATTATTCAGAAAGGACCGGCGAAAGATAACCATCAGGATCAGCATGATCACGGAGATGGCGGTGAGTACATGGGTGTATCCGCCCATGATACCCCAGGCTGCGCCGGTATTTCGGATATAGGTGAAATTAAAGAAACCTTCGATGACCGGCCGGGATTCGCCATAATAAAAATCGTGGCGAACCCAGTGTTTGGTCCACTGGTCGGACAGGGTGACCAGGATGGCTGTCCACAAGGCCAGCATCGGTTACGGCTTCCGAACCGGGCTCACGAGGCTTCGGGTGTTTGGATACTGGCGCTGCGCCGGAACGGACGGAACTTTGGCTTGCCGCGCTCCATTTCGGTTTGAATCGCCACGGAATACCGGGCGAAAGGCAGGGCCTTGAGGCGTTCGCGCTCGATCGGTTCTCCGCTCATTTCACAAACGCCATACGTGCCCTGATCGATTCGCCGGAGCGCTTCCTCGATTTCGTAGAGCACGTCATGCTCGTTGTTGAGCAGACTGGCCGCGAATTCGCGGTCGAAATTATCGGAACCTTGATCCGCCATGTGGAAACTGTAGCTGGACAAATCGCCGGAGTTATCTTTGGCCGATTTGTTCAGGTTGTCGTTGGCCAAAAAAGAAATTTCGTCGATCACCCGGTCGCGCAATTTGAGCAGCAAACCGCGGTGAAACTCCAATTCTTTTGCATTCAACGGCTTGGCTTTTCCCGACTTGACCGGAGCGGGAGCGCCGCGAAGCGCCGCGATCGGGGATTTTCCGAAATTGCGGGGAGCGATGGAAGGTCCGGTCCGGATAATCGGTTTGGCGGAAATGGACGCAACAACCTTGGGCGAAGCTTTTTTGGCCGGTTTGGCGGTTTTTGCCGGCTTGGAACCCTTAACCGCCTTGGCGGCAGGCTTTTTGGCTTTGGCAGCAGGCGCCGGTTTGCGAGCAGGAGCGGGTTTACGGGCCGGAGCCTTCTTGGCCGCCGCCGGTTTTACGGCTTTTTTGGCCGGGGCGCTTTTCTTCGCCGTCTTGGCCTTGGTTTTGGAGGCGGTGGGTTTTGCTTTTTTTGACGATTTCGCTGCCATAGTAGTATTCCTGCCGTTCGCAAGCGGGACGCCCGCTTTTCCTCTTAAAAGAACGGGCCGGTATACAACATCATCCCCCTTGCGTCAATCCAATTACCCCCCGGAAAAATTCGTGATTTTGGCGCCTCTTTCCCTTACCATCGTCCAACAGTATGAGCGCCCAACCGGAAGCCCGAAAACGCATTGATTTTCTGCGTGCTGAACTGCATCGGCATAATCGTCTTTATTATGCCGATGCCGCCCCCGAAATCAGCGATCGGGAGTTCGATGCCTTGCTACGTGAATTGACCGAACTCGAAAAACGCTACCCGGAACTTCACGATCCCTCCTCCCCCACCCAGCGGGTCGGCGGAGCCCCGCTCAAGGAGTTTACATCCGTTACGCATCGCCGGCCGATGATGTCGCTGGACAACACCTACGATGAACAAGACCTTCGGGAGTTTGACCGGCGGGTCCATAAAGGTCTGGCCGGGCGCGAGGTCAGTTATGTCATCGAACCTAAAATCGACGGGGTTTCCATCAGCGTGTGGTATCGAAACGGCCGGTTGATTCTCGGTGCGACCCGGGGAGATGGCGTCACCGGTGACGATATCACCCAGAACCTTAAAACCATCCGGACCATCCCCTTGACCTTGAATGGCAACTTTCCGGAATTTGTCGAAGTGCGGGGCGAGGCGTTCATGCCGCTGGAGGGATTTCGCAAACTCAACGAAGAGCGGGAACGCGCGGGAGAAGCGCCATTCGCCAATCCCCGCAACGCTACGGCCGGCTCGCTGAAACAATTGGACTCGGCCATCGTGGCCAAGCGCCCGCTGGATGCCGCCTTTTACGGGATTGGCGACATCGAAGGCGCCGACGGCCCGGACACCCATGCCGGTGAAATGGCGTGGCTTCGTGAACTGGGCTTGCCCATCCCCTCTTGGTGGAAGACCTGCGCCAATATCGACGAGGCGCTGATCCGCGCCGAAGAGTTGCAACAACAGGAACACACCCTACCCTACTTGATTGACGGTTGCGTCATTAAAGTCAACGAACGCGATACTTGGGACCTTCTCGGCGCAACCGCGAAAGCGCCCCGTTTCGCCATCGCTTTTAAATACGCCCACGAACAAGCCGCTACCCGGCTCAACGACATCACCGTCCAGGTTGGCCGAACCGGCATTCTAACCCCGGTAGCCGAGTTGGAACCGGTCGCGCTGGCCGGGTCCGTCATCGCCCGCGCGACCCTTCACAACGAAGATGAAATCAAGCGCAAAGACATACGGATTGGCGATACCGTATTGATCGAAAAAGCAGGCCAGGTGATTCCCGCGGTGATCGCGGTCGACCTGGCCCGACGCCCCGAAGGTGCACTACCCTTTGATCTGCTTCGCCATATCGCGGGTGTCTGTCCGGCTTGCGGCGGCCCGGTGGTGCGCGATCCCGAATGCGTGGCCTGGCGTTGCGAAAACGCATCGTGCCCCGCTCAAATCAAGCGGACCCTTCGCCATTTCGCCGGCAAATCGGCCATGGATCTGGAAGGCTTGGGCGATGTACTGGTCAACCAACTGGTCGATGCCGGCCTGGTGCGAACCGCCACCGATCTTTACCGGCTCACCGAGGAACAGCTCGCCGGCCTGGATCGGATGGGAACCAAATCCGCGGCCAAGGTGATCCAGGCCATTCGCGCTGGAAAAGAACGTCCGTTGTGGCGTCTGTTGCACGGCCTGGGAATTCCCCATGTTGGAGAAGGCGCGGCCCGCAAACTTGCGGATCACTTCCGATCCCTGGACGCCTTGCGCGCGGCCGAGCCGGAGCACTTGCGAACGATTCAGGATATCGGGGACATTATGGCGGACGCCATTTTCCAGTACTTCCAGAACCCCGCGAATATAAGCTTCATCACGGCATTGGCCGCGGCCGGCGTCCGGATGGAAGATGCGCCCGCCACCGTCGTTCAATCCGGTCATCCGTTATGTGGAAAAACCATGGTGGTGACCGGAACCTTAAGCGGCTATTCGCGCGACGGCATCAAGGAACGCCTCCGCTCCATCGGGGCGATCGTCACCGACAGCGTAAGCAAGAAAACCGACTACCTGGTTGCCGGGGAAGCGGCCGGCTCCAAGCTGGCAAAGGCAAAGACACTGGGCGTCACCGTGTTGTCCGAATCGGAACTTGATTCACTTCTCGCTTCGGGAGACGCTTCGGCATGATCGCTCCAGAGCAAACGGCTCATCAAGCACCGGCACCCGTGGAGCCGCCGACACCCGCGCCGTCGCCCATGCCGCCTCCAGAGCCGCCACCGCCTCCGCCCTCGCCCTTCGCCAAATGGGAGAGCCTTCCGGACCCGGACCTATTGCGTTGGCGTATAACCGATCTCAAGGTTCGCATTGAAGGCTCCATGGTCGCACGACGGGTGGAGCAACTGTACGCGGAACTGGCCGCGCGCGGCTTATCCTTCCGCCCGCCCTGCTACCTGAGCACCGAATGGCTAACCCCCGACCGCATTCCCGCCGTCGGCATCGCATTCTACCTGGCCCATCCCCGCCTGATCAAACTGGAGCGAGCCATGATGGTTGAGGCCGAGGGCGAATCGGAAGCCGAATGCATGAAGCTGCTGCGCCATGAAACCGGCCATGCCATCAATTACGCCTACCGGCTCTATCGACGCAGCCGGTGGCGCGAACTGTTCGGTAACATGTCCCTGCCCTATGATCCGCATCGGTATGTCATGCGCCCCTACAGCAAGCAGTTTGTCGTACATTTGAAGGGAAATTACGCTCAAGCTCATCCGGATGAGGATTTCTCCGAGACCTTCGCGGTATGGCTGACCCCCGGACTTGACTGGCGGAAAAAATACGCGGGTTGGGGCGCGCTCCGCAAGCTGGAGTATGTCGATCATGTCATGCGGACCATCGCCAACCATCCCCCCGAGGTGACCCGGGGTCCCCGTCTGTGGGACGCCGCCAAAATTCGCTCCACCCTGGACAACTATTATAAAAACAAACGGCGCGTATTCGGGGAAGGTTATCTGGGCTTCTATGATCCCATGCTGCTCAAGTTATTCACCGCCACCCCGGCGGCATCCGGGATACCCCGCGCGGACAAGTTTCTATCCAGTCACCGCAGAACCTTGATTCAATCCATCTCGGACTGGTCCCGGCTGCCCAAGTATTCGGTCCAGGAATTGATCAGCCGGCTTATTCATCGGTCCCGGGAAATGAAGTTGTACATCCGGGAAGAACCGAACCAAACCCTTTTTTCCATCGGCATCAGCCTCACCGCTCAACTGCTGGCCGAACAAACCGACTACCGTGATATTGGCAATGGAGCCTGACCATGAAGGTGATCGCCCTCATCGATTTGGAAACCGTATTCCCGGATGACCCCGATTTCACCGGCGCCACCGACGCTGTCCGCGAATCGATGGAATTTCATATCATCACCGCCTTGCGGGAGTTGGGCCACGAGGTATTGATCCACCCCTTTGGTCCGGACCCTCTGGCATCCGTGCGCGCCCTTGTCGATCGCCAGGCCGATCTTATCTTCAACCTTACCGAGCACTTCCGGGGTGATCGACGCCAGGACGCTAACATCGCCGGACTGCTGCAACTGATGGGCTTGCCCTTTACCGGAACCGGCGCGGAAGGACTGCTACTCTGCCGGGATAAAATCACCGCCAAACGATTGCTCGGTTACCATAAAATCCGGGTGCCTCATTTCTTTTCCGTGGCGCCGGGATCTTCCGCAATTCCCAAGCGGCTTCATTTTCCGTTAATTGTCAAACCGGCCATGGAAGACGGCTCGGACGGAATCAGCCTCGCTTCCATCGTCACGAATCAGGAAGAGCTTCAGACCCGCATCACCATGATTCATGAACGCCGCAACCAGCTTGCCCTCTGCGAAGAATATATCGAAGGTCGGGAGTTGTATGTCGGCATCACCGGAAACGATCGTTTGACCGCTTATCCCGCCCGGGAAATCCGATTCGGGAAAACCGGCGAAGGCGGGCCCCAGATCGCCACCGCCCGGGTAAAGGCCGATGAAGCCTACCGCAAAAAATGGGAAATCGATTATGCCCATGCCGATCTGCCACCAGACCTCGAACGCAAGGTAGGCCGCTTCAGCAAGCGCATCTACCGGATTCTTCAAATCAACGATTACGGACGCATCGATCTACGGCTTGCCGGGAACGGCGACCTGGTATTTCTCGAAGCCAATCCCAATCCCAATTTGTCCGAAGGCGAGGATCTCGCCGAGGCGGCCCTGAAAGCCGGCATCGACCACAATACCTTGGTCGATCGCATCCTCAAGCTCGCCCTTCAACGGCACCGGAAGTAAGAAAGCGGTATCATTCAATTTATTGACTTCTCGCCCCGCCCTCATGTTTTCCTAACGAACGCCGCCCACCGTGCGAACGCAATAACCGGTGGTACTGCCCCTGCAACTACCACCACCCGTAGTTGACTCAACCCCAAAAAGGAGTTCGCATGAATAAGTTCCTAATGGCCGCCCTCGCCGGCTCCATGTTCGCCGGCGCTCACCTCGCCATCGCCCAGGATGGCGCCAAACCCAACTGGTCGGAAAAACTGACGCTAAAAGGCGACGTCCGCGCCCGCTTCGAGTCCATCGACGAAGAAGGCAAAGAAACACGTAACCGCGGACGTGTCCGCGCGCGCCTCGGTGCTTACGCCCGGGTGAACGATGAAATCGACGCCGCCATCGCCCTGGCCAGCGGCGATGCCGACCCCATCTCGACCAATCAGACCCTCGGCGAGGGTTTCAGCTCCAAGGATGTCCGACTTGACCTTGCCTTCATCGACTGGCATCCGGGCGCTCTTCCCGGTAGTATCGTACTCGGCAAGATGAACATGCCGTTCATCGCCGTGAACGATCTTCAATGGGACGGCGACCTCAACCCCGAAGGCGCGGCGCTTAAACTCAACGTTCCGGCCGGAGACGCCATCAGCCTGGTGTTCAATGGCGGCGCCTTCTATGTAGTCGAGCGCGGAAGCGCCGACGAAACCATGCTGTACGGGGCCCAAGCCGCCATCGTGATGAAAGACGATGGCCTCAACCTCACCGCCGGCGTATCATACTTCCTTTACGACAACCTCGCGGGATTCGAAACCATCTCCAGCGCCACCAGCGGATTTGGCAATTCCACCGACAAGGAAATGGATGCAGACGGGAAAGTCGTCAAAGCCATGTACAAATATGACTACGAAATCCTCGAGCTCTTCGCTAAAATCGGCTTTAACGTCGGCCTTCCGGTGGAAATTGCCGGCAACTTCCTTCAGAATCAGGAAGTTGATGACGACGACACCGGTTACATGATCGGCATCAAACTCGGCAAGTTGAAAGACCCCGGATCCTTTGATTTCGGTTACAGCTACCGGGAACTGGAAAAAGACGCGGCGCTCGGCGCCTTCGCCGATTCCGACGCTTGGGGCGGCGGCACCGATGGCAAAAGCCATAAAGTGCAGCTTGGCTACCAGATCGCCAAAAATACCAGCGGTTCGATCACCTACTTCATGTCCGAAAAAGGCTTGGACAACGGCAAAGATTATGATCGGCTCCAAGTCGATCTTTCCGTTAAATTCTAACCCCACGGCGGGGTCGGCAACAACCGGCCCCGCCCCACACCAGAAGGAATACCACCATGACTACGCGTAAAACCCTCATGACCACCCTGGCCGTGCCCGCGCTGCTCGCCCTCGGCCTGCACACCGCCCGCGCCGAATCCGCCATCCAAGTCGACCCTAATCTGCCCGAGTACACCCGGGTAGAGGGTGTTTCCGGCAATCTGAACTCCATCGGTTCGGATAGCCTGAACAACCTGATGGCGCTCTGGGCCGAAGGATTCCGGGCCATCTATCCCAACGTCAACATCCAGATCGAAGGCAAGGGCTCGTCCACCGCTCCCCCGGCCTTGATCGAAGGCACCGCCCAACTCGGCCCGATGAGCCGCCCGATGAAGTCGTCGGAAATCGACGAATTCGAGAAAAAATTCGGCTATAAACCCACGGAGGTCAACGTCGCCATTGACGCCCTTGCCGTGTTCGCCCACAAGGACAATCCCATCGAGGGGTTGACCCTTCAACAGGTGGATGGAATTTTCTCCAGCACCCTGAAATTCGGCGGTCCGGAGATCACCGCCTGGGACCAACTCGGCCTGACCGACTGGGCCGGGCGGGCGATCTCGTTGTACGGGCGCAACAGCGCTTCCGGCACCTATGGCTTCTTCAAGGAAAACGCCCTCAACAAAGGCGACTTCAAGGCTTCGGTCAAAGAGCAACCCGGTTCGTCCTCGGTGGTCACCGGCATCGCCAACGACCTGTACGCGCTGGGTTACTCCGGTATCGGTTACAAAACCGCCGGCGTTCGCGCATTGCCGCTGGGAACGGACGAAGGCGCATACTTCGAGGCCACCCCGGAAAACGCCCTGACCGGCGACTATCCGCTGGCCCGCTTCCTGATGCTCTACGTCAACAAGGCGCCCAACCAACCGATCGACACCCTGACCTATGAGTTCCTGCGCTATGTGCTTTCCAAAGCCGGCCAGGAAGTGGTGGCGAAGGATGGCTACTTCCCCATGACCGCGGAATTGGCCGAACAGGTGTTGTCCTCGCTTAAATAACCTGCTAGGAAACGCGGGCGAAAGGCGGACTCGTTTTCCGCCCGCGGTATCCTATAATCACCAACCATGTTTTATGAGTGCCTACGGCAAGAACGTTCGATACGAAATCTCACCCGTCGCCAAAAAAGTCGACCGGGCCATGACCCACTTTATCAAGGTCGGCGGCGTGAGTATTATCGTCGCGGTATTTGCCATCTTCCTGTTTATTTTCAGCCAGATTTTTCCTCTGTTCCGGGGGGCCGAGGTCACATTTCTCAACGAATGGAAACTTCCGGAAGGCGATTACATCGCGCTCGGCACCGACGAATGGACGGAACGTCCATTCGTGCTGCGCGAGGACGGAACATTTGTCTTTCTCGATTTGCCGGCCGGCGGCGTTGCCGAGAACATACGTCCCGACTATCCCGGGGATAAAACTCTTTCCACCCTGGCCTATCGCCCGAAAGCCGGATATGCGGCGGTCGGAACCGATGGGGGCGAATTTGCATTCATTCGCGTAGCTTACCGACCTGATTTTACAACCGGCGCCCGCACCGTAAGGGCATCGGTAGAGCTTGAGTCCTTTCACCCGATCGGGGAACCCGGACATCCGCTGCGTAAACTGCATCTCGCCGTGGCCGATAACGACCGGATGGTCGCGGCCATTCAAGATGTCAACGGCGCGCGGGAAGTTCATGCCGTCAATTTCACTCAGCGCCGCAACTTGATGGGCGGCAACCGCCTGCAACTGGACCGGCAGCACAATCTAACCGGCTTGATCACCGGGAAACCAACCGATGTACTGGTCAACACCCGTTGCGACAGCATCATGGTAATCACCGACTCAAACCTGGTCCATTATCTCTACCGGGATCGGGATGGTTTTGTCGCCCGCCAAGTGTTTGAACCGTTTGCCGACTATCCCGGCGACACCATCGCGGCTGCCGATTTTCTTTTCGGCGATGACTCCATCATTTTCACATCCACCGCCGGACACAACAAGGTATTCAGCCTGTTCGTTCACGAACCCGGCAACCAACGACTCTTCGGACAAACCAAACAGTTCCCTGACCTGCCGGGAGCTTCCACGGCATTCTCGACAAGTTTGCGCAACAAATCGTTCCTGGTCGCCGGCGATCGCTTTGCCTCCCTTCGCTTCAGCACCACCGAGACCGTTCGCTGGGAAGACGCGCTGGCCTTCCCCGTAACCTTGGCCGGTCTGAGCGGAAAATATGACCGTATGCTTTTGGTCGATGATCAGAATATGCTGCATATTTATGCCTTGAACGACCCCCACCCCGAGGCAAGCCTCAAGGCTTTTTTCGGCAAAATCTGGTACGAAGGGGCCAGCGCGCCTAAATACGAATGGCAATCCACCGGCGGTACGGATGATTTCGAACCCAAACTCTCCATGGTACCCCTGATCATCGGCACCTTGAAGGGTACCGTGTACGCCATGATTTTCTCGGTGCCGCTCGCGTTGCTTGCCGCGCTTTACACCTCGCAATTCGCCTCTCCCGGCTTCAAGCGCTACATCAAACCCCTGATGGAGATCATGGCCTCGCTGCCATCGGTTATTCTCGGCTTTCTCGCCGCCTTGTGGCTCGCCCCCATCCTGGAAACCCGCGTTCCGTCGGTCATCCTGGTGCTAATGGCCGTTCCAATCACCGTGCTGGTTTTCGGAACCTTCTGGGGCAAATTGCCTTTTGACATGCGGCGTCGGATTCCCGAAGGCGCGGAAATTTTTGCTGTCATCCCCATTGTGCTTGCCGGCGGTTATCTGGGCTGGCAACTCGGGCCCTGGCTGGAACAGATGTTATTTGTCGTCCGCGATCCGGCCACCGGACAGGCGTTGGCCGATTTCCGCTTGTGGTGGCCGCACGTCACCGGATTGCCGTTTGAGCAGCGTAATTCCCTGGTTGTCGGCTTCATGATGGGCTTCGCGGTCATCCCGATCATTTTCACCATCACCGAGGATGCGCTTTCCAATGTTCCGCCGACCTTTCGATCGTCTTCCCTGGCGCTGGGAGCCAGCCGGTGGCAAACCGCCATCCGGGTCATCCTTCCCACCGCTTCCGCGGGCATTTTTTCCGCCATTATGATCGGATTCGGACGGGCGGTCGGCGAAACCATGATCGTCCTTATGGCCACCGGAAACACTCCGATCATGGACTTCAACATATTTTCCGGCATGCGGACCCTCTCCGCCAACATCGCGGTTGAATTACCCGAGGCGCCGCACCACGGCACCCTCTACCGCGCGTTATTCCTCGGATCCATGCTGCTTTTTATGATGACCTTCGCCGTGAATACCCTGGCCGAAATCCTGCGCCACCATCTGCGGGAAAAATACAAGGCCGTTTGATGGTAAGGAAACATCATGGTTCACCACACGATTAACGGAAAAGCGAAACCCATCGGTGAAAAGTGGGTATGGGTCACGTCCATGGGGCTGGCCGTTGGATTGTTGATGGTCATCACCCTGCTCGGCCTGATCGTTCGCAATGGCCTGGCCGTCTTCTGGCCCAAGCCGGTAAGCCGTATTGAACTGACCGAAGACAGCCGATTCGCGATGCGCGGAACCAATGTCCTGGGCGGCATGATCGCCGGCTCGCGAACCAAAATCGTCCAATCGGCGGAGGGCGGCGACCGGGAGTGGCACCTTATGGTCGGCAACAAGGATGTGTACGGTGCGACGTTCCGCTATATCGACCACGCCGCCGCAAAAAACATCTCATTTCCCCCGCGCGCCATCATGGTGGAACGCATGGAATACGGCTTCGCGATCGGTCTGCCGGCTGCCATTCACATGGCCGATGGAACGGTGATCGCCGCCAACGACTCCACCTTCGACCGTGATCTTAAAGCCCTGATCAACGAAGCAACCACCCGCCGGAAGGAAATTCACCGCATCGAGCGAAAGGACATAGGCGTCATCAATCACGAATTGCAACAACTGCGCATCAAGGAACGAAGATTGAGCAGCATGCCGGATGGCGAAACCGATGCCGCCCGGGCAGCCATCGGCGCCCGGCGCGCCGAGTTGCAAAAACAGTACGAAACACTTGTTACCCGAGCC
Source organism: uncultured Verrucomicrobiota bacterium (assembly GCA_937873455.1). Taxonomy (GTDB): domain Bacteria; phylum Verrucomicrobiota; class Kiritimatiellia; order CAIVKH01; family CAIVKH01; genus CALMUP01. Next base: position 22,280 of record CALMYG010000022.1, on the reverse strand, counting down.
GCCGCCATGCGAGCGGAGCAGAACGCCCATCGCCTTGAACTGGAATTGTTCACCGGCGAGTCGAGACAGCTTCCCATAGGCGCGATGGTCCATGCGCATTATCCCAATGCCATGGGATTCGGGGACAAACTCGCGCATTTCGGGCGCGGTTTGTGGGCCTTCGTCAGCCAGGAGCCACGCGAGGCCAATATGGAAGGCGGGATATTTCCCGCCATCTTCGGGACCTTCGTCATGACCTTGCTGATGAGCATTGCCGTCACCCCATTCGGAGTCCTCGCCGCCATTTACCTGCGTGAATACGCCACACAGGGGTTATTTGTCCGCATGGTGCGCATATCCGTAAACAACCTGGCCGGCGTGCCCTCTATCGTGTTCGGCGTTTTCGGTCTCGGCTTCTTTGTTTACTTTGTCGGCGGTTCCATCGACAACCTGTTTTTCAGCGAGACCCTCCCAACCCCGACCTTCGGCACTGGAGGCATTCTCTGGGCCTCGTTGACGTTGGCTCTGATGACCGTTCCGGTGGTGATTGTCGCTACCGAGGAATCGTTAGCCGCGGTACCGCGCGGCGTGCGCGAAGGCTCGCTCGCCCTCGGCGCCTCCAAATGGCAGACCATTGCCCGCTGCGTCTTGCCCGCCTCCGCACCCGGGATCCTTACCGGCCTCGTGCTGGCCATGGCCCGCGGCGCCGGTGAAGTCGCCCCGCTGATGTTGGTCGGCGTGGTCAAACTTGCCCCCAGCTTGCCCATTGATCACATCTACCCCTTTATTCATCTCGACCAGAAATTCATGCACCTTGGCTTTCACATCTTCGATCTCGGTTTTCAATCCCCCGACTCGGACGCCGCCCAACCGATGGTGTTTGCCACCACCCTGTTCCTGATCCTGCTCGTGGTGCTCTTGAATCTCGGCGCCATCATCGTTCGCGAACGCCTGCGCCGCAAATACGCCACCGGAGCCTTTTAACCGACCTTGAGGACCCCCTCCATGAACGACACCCCCGACGCCCCCCCGGACATTACCCTGAAGGCCATCAACTGGAATTTCTACTACGGGTCAAACCATGCCTTGCATGACATCACGATGGATATTCCGCGCCGCCAAGTCACCGCCTTCATCGGCCCCTCCGGTTGCGGCAAATCAACCTTTCTCCGCTGCATCAACCGGATGAACGACCTGATTGACGGCGTCCGCGCCGAAGGCAGTCTTCTGCTGGAAGATCAGGAATTGAATTCCAATGACGTGGACGTCATCGCCCTGCGTCGGCGGGTGGGCATGGTGTTCCAAAAGTCGAACCCGTTTCCCAAGTCCATTTATGAAAACGTGATCTACGGCCTGCGCATTGCCGGGGTCAACAACAAGTCCGTACTGGACGACACCGTGGAACGGTGCCTGCGCAAAGCCGCCCTGTGGGACGAGGTCAAGGACCGGCTCAACCATTCGGCCCTCCAACTTTCCGGCGGCCAGATGCAGCGCCTGTGTATCGCCCGCTGCATTGCCGTCAACCCGGATGTCATCCTGATGGACGAACCCTGCTCCGCCCTTGATCCCCTCGCCACCTCCCGGGTCGAGGATCTCATCGCCGAACTGAAGCAGGACTTCACCATCATCATCGTCACCCACAACATGCAACAAGCCGGACGCGTTTCCGACCTGACCGCATTCTTCTACATGGGCAAATTGATTGAGATGGACAAAACCCAGAAATTATTCACCAATCCCGGCAAGAAGCAGACCGAAGACTACATCACCGGACGCTTCGGATAATCAGGTAAGGAGCACGATCATGGCCGTTCATTTGATGCGCGAAACCGATAAATTGAAAAAGATGGTGCTGTCACTGGCCGCCCACGTGGAGGAAAACGTACGCGCCGCCGTTCGCTCGGTCATCGAGCGCGATCAGGCCCTCGCCTACCGTACCATCGAGACGGATCACCTGATCGATATCGCCGAGGTGGATGTGGAAGAGGAATGCCTCAAGATACTCGCCCTGCACCAACCGGTGGCCCATGACCTTCGCTACATTGTGGCCATGTTGAAAATCAACCGGGATCTGGAACGGATTGGCGACCTGGCCGTTTCCATGGCCGAGCGGGCGATTCAGATGATCGCCAAGCCGAAGCCCAAAACCACCTTTGATCTTGGGGCCATGTGTGAACTTTGCGAAAAACAGGTGTCACACAGCCTCGACGCCATGATCAACCGCGACGCCAACCTGGCCAGGGAAATCTGGCTTTCCGAAGATGACCGGATCGACACCATGATGGCCGAGGCCTTTCAGAAAGTCGAAACCGAGATTCGCGAACACCCGGAAAACACCGAACCGTTGATGAATATCCTATCCGTCGCCCGGTCGCTTGAACGCATCGCCGACCATGCAACCAATATTGCCAAGGACACCATCTATATGGTGGAAGGCGAAATCGTGCGGCATCGAAAGCGGAAATACCGGGAGCAAATGGCGGCGGCCCAGCAAAACGCCTCGCCGGGTTAAGCCGATGCCTGAGTGGTAAGACGGATGAATTCCGGATGGCTGCGCAACGCCGATAAATCATCGTCCCGGCGCATCCATTCGTAATTGTCATAACCCAGCGCCAGGCTTTTCTTTAACGCCTCGAGTGCGGGATCGATCTGTCCGGTCCGGGCGTAACTGCAGGCAAGATTGTACCAGGCCGTATCATCATCGGGAAGGCGCGCCGTCAATAAAAGGTCAACTTCCAGCCCTTCCTCGTAACGGCCGCATTCGGTATACGTGTCGCCCAAGGCCTGAAGAACAGGGACATAGTCCGGACAGCGATGCCGCACACGTTCAAGAAATGGAAGCATCGCCGATGCCTCCTGCCGATGCCGCTCAACCGCTGACACGTTGATCGATAGGCACGAATGTTTCCTTGGGCGCGCCGATATAAATTTGCCGGGGACGTCCAATCTTCTGCGCGGCATCTCCATGCAGCTCGTACCATTGAGCGATCCAACCGGGCAGGCGCCCGATGGCGAACAACACCGTGAACATGTTGGTGGGAAATCCCATCGCCCGGTACGTGATGCCGGTATAGAAATCCACATTCGGGTACAATTTACGCTTGATGAAATAGTCATCGTTCAGCGCCCGCTCTTCCAATTTCTTGGCGACTTCCAGCAGCGGGTCGTTTACGCCCAACTTGCCCAGCACTTCCTCGCAAACCCGCTTGGCGACCTTGGCCCGGGGATCGTAGGTCTTGTATACGCGGTGGCCGAAGCCCATCAGGCGGAAGGAGTCGTTGGGATCCTTGGCCCGGGCAATCATCGCGTCGACATCGCCGCCGTTGCGGACGATTTCCTCCAGCATATCCATGACTTCCTGATTGGCGCCGCCGTGGTAGGGACCCCACAGCGCGCAAATGCCTGCCGCAATGGATGCATACAAATTCGCCCCGGTGCTGCCGACCAAACGTACCACCGAAGTCGAGGCGTTTTGCTCATGATCGGCGTGCAGGATCAGCAATTGATTCATCGCCTTCACCAGCACCGGATCGATCTGGTATTCGGCCACGGGCGAACCGAACATCATGTTCAACAGATTTTCGCAATACGTGAGCTTGCTGCTCGGATAAATAAACGGTTCGCCGATAAACTTCTTGTAGGATGCGGCGGCCATGGTGCGCAATTTGGACAACAAACGCGTCGCCGCGATGTTTTTGGCCTCCTCAATATCCTCCAGTTCCGGGTAAAAGCTGGACAGGGAAACCCCCATCGCCGATGCGATGGCCATGGGATGCGCGCGTTCCGGATAGTTGCGGAAGAAAATCAGCATGTCCTCGTGAATCATCGAGTGCTGATTGAGCAAGCGGGAGAACTTCTGAAGTTCGTCGCGCGTCGGCAATTTGCCCTGAATCAGGAGGTAAGCGACCTCAACAAACGTGCAGTTGTTGGCGAGGTCTTCGATATCGTATCCGCGGTAACGCAGAATACCGTTATCGCCATCCACAAAGGTGATGTTGCTTTCGCACGAACCGGTATTCACATACCCGGGATCATACGTGATGAGCCCCGTATTCTTGCGCAAAGCGCCAATATCCACCGCGCGTTCGCCCAGCGTGCCTTCCCAGACATCCATGTCGACGGACTTGCCGTCGAAGGTCAATTGCGCGGTACCGATCTTCTTTTTCTCGTAGGCCGGCATAACCCCTCCTGGTTGGGTGGTGATGGATTGAATCAAGCTTTGACTACTTTTCCGCCTTTGATGCAGGATGTGCAGACGTTTAGCGTCTTGGTCGCGCCGTTTACCTTGGCGCGGACGCGCTGAATGTTGGGCTTGAAACGACGGCGGGTAATCCCCGTCGTGTGCAAACCAATTCCCCCGGACTTTTTCGGTAACCCGTGCCGTATGATGCGGTTACCAACAAAAGACCCCTTGCCGCAAATTGAACATTCTTGTGCCATAGTCGTACTCCGTTTGAGAAGTGCGGAAACATACGGGGATAACCTGGAATAGGCAAGCGGAAACCGCGGAAAAACTGCGGTCCGAATCCTTAGCGAAAACCGCCAGCCGCGGAGGGCTGGCCTACAACCAAGATTCCCATCACCCTGATTCACGCAGGTCTTTGAGATGCAACACCATGGATTCCCGGCCCCGGTAACATTCCCGCCGGATGGCAAAAACCAAATCTACCGGATCCGGCGAAAGATCGGATTGATACAACCCGAAACCAATGGCGTCCCAGGCCTCCACCCGCTGCTTGAATCGGGCCTTCAGGTGGCCGGAACCGACTTCGCGGGGCGCAACGGCCCATTCCGCCTTCCGGCATCCCCAAACCGGCTCGGGATTTCCGATGCCATAAGGCCCCAGCTTCCCGAGGATGCCCAGGACCTCCGGGGTGAGGTCATCCAGTCCAATCCATCCATCCAATTTGAGTTCCGGCACAAAAGAGCGCCCGCACAAATCGCGGGCGGCCACCGATCCGAACGCCTCCCGGAACCGATCGATGTTATCCCAGTCGATTTCGAGACCGGCGGCCATCGCATGGCCGCCGTGCTTCACCAGCAAGGAGCGGCACTCGGTCAAGGCATCAACCAGGTTAAAGCCGCTGATGCTGCGCCCGGAGCCTTTGGCCCGGCCCTGGTCGTCGGCGCCAATGATGATCGTCGGTCGGCCGTGTTTTTGCATGATGCGGGAGGCGACAATACCCACCACCCCCGGATGCCATCCGGGATCCGCTTCCACGAAAGCAAAACAGGCGCCGGTCTCGAAACGGCGCGCCACCCGTTCTTGCACATCTTCCACGGTAGCCCGCTCGACCGATTGGCGCTCCCGGTTCGCCCGGTCCAACTGCGCGGCCAATTCGACCGCCTCGGCGGAATGATCGGTGCGCAATAGACGCAAGGCGGTTTGCGCAGTGCCCAGGCGACCCGCGGCATTCAGGCGCGGGCCGAGCAAGAAGCCCACTTCATACGGACCAATAACGTAACCGGTCTTGGCGACTTCCATCAGCGCCCGCAAACCGGCGCGATCGGTTTTGGATAAAACCTTGAGTCCGTGACTGACCAAGATACGATTTTCACCGGTCAATGGCACCAGATCACACACGGTCCCCAAGGCAACCAGATCGAGTAGGGCCTTGGGATCCATTGCCGCCCATGCCGGAGGATCGGCGAGGCGACGAGCCAATTTGAGCAAGGCATGAGCAACCTTGAATGCCACCCCCACTCCGGCAAGGACATGCAGTCCGGTATCGGAAGCGCGCCTCGGATTAATCACCGCCAAGGCCGGAGCCACGGCATCCCCGACCGTGTGATGGTCGGTAACGATGACATCAACCCCGGCTTCACGCGCGGTCTCAACCGCCTCGACCGATCCCGTTCCGCAATCCACCGTGATAATCAAGGCGGGACAGGTTTCCTCCAGGCAACGTTGAAGCGCCTCGGGAGATAAGCCATACCCTTCTTCCAAGCGATGCGGAAGAAAGGTCGCCACGGCGGCCCCGGTTTTGGTCAGCACATCGGCCAGCAACGCGGAGCCGGTGATGCCGTCAACGTCGTAGTCCCCGAAAATGGTAATGCGTTGCCCGGCGGTTATCGCCTGCAAGATTCGTCTTATGGCCGGCTCCATGTCCGGCAAAACCAAGGGGTCGCCCAAATCGGCCAACCGGGGATGAAGCCAGCGCTGCAGATCATCGCCGGATAAAATGCCGCGACGGACCAACGTAGCGGCCAGCCAACCGGGACAACCGGTTTCCGCGGCCAGTGCGGCCGCGGAAGGCTCGTCCTGCGGCAGCAAGGTCCAAACATTCTCGCGGGAACCTGCGGCGCCGCTCATCGAATCCGACGCCCGAATCAGGCCTTCGCCTTTTCGGACTCCGAAGGTTTATCGCGGTACCACAGCAACATGATCGGCGTGGCTACGTATATCGTCGACAACGTACCCACAATAATACCGATAAACATGGTCAGGGCAAAATCATTCATCGCCCCGCCACCGAAGATCAGCAGCATCCCCACCGTAAGCAAGGTAGTGAACGAGGTGAGAATCGTACGGCTGAGGGTCTGATTGATGCTGATATTGCAAATCTCGACAAACTTCTTTCCGCGCATGAGTTTGAGGTCCTCGCGTATACGGTCAAAGACAACGATGGTATCGTTAACGGAGTAACCCACGATGGTCAGCAACGCGGCAATGATCGGCAGGCTGAACTGCTTGCCGAACAGACTGAACAGACCCACCGTAAGCAGCACGTCGTGGATGGTGGCGACAATGGCGCCCATCGCAAAGGCGAATTCAAAGCGGATCGTAATGTAAATAATGATGCCGATTAACGCGGCAATCATCGCGATCATGCCGCTCCGCTTCAGCTCATCGCCGACTTGAGGTCCCACCCGTTCGGTCTGGGCGAGATTAAACCCGGCCTCACGGAAGCTTTCCAGCAACAAGTCACGGGCCTGGTCGCCTTGCTCATACCCCACCTTGACTTCCAGCAATTTCGCGTAATCGCCGCTGGGACCCACCGCGATGTCCTGCTGGTACTGCAACTGAGCGCCGCCGATACCGGCCTGATCAAGCACCGCACGCACCTGGTCAATGGGTTGTTCCTGATCAAAACGAAAAACCAACACGGTGCCGCCGGTGAAGTCGACGCCGAAGTTTTGCTCCCCGCGGATGACGAAATTGGTCATCGAACCGACAATCAACAACGTCGCCAGCACGGCATAAATCTTGCGCTTGCCGAGAAAATCAACCGACGTGGCTTTGACCCAATGCAGCATGTTCAAGGTCGTCATGCCGAATTTATCCACAAGCAGGCGCAGGAACATCTTCATGTAGATCAACGATACGATCATGCTGATAATAATGCCCGCGCACAGGGTGACGGCGAAACCGCGCACCGGACCGGAACCCTGCCAGAACAGGATGATCGCGGTGATCACCGTGGTCACATTGGCGTCGAGAATGGCGCTGAACGCCTTCTCATATCCGGCTTGAATGGCCGCGCCCAAGGACTTCCCGTTGGTCAATTCCTCGCGCATGCGTTCAAAAATCAGGACTGCGGCATCCACCGCCATGCCGATGGTCAGCACGATACCGGCGATCCCGGGCAATGTAATGACCGGCAGCCCCACGCGCCCGCCCTCTCCACCGCCCGCGAAGGTGCTGAGAAAGCCGGCGGAAATCCACATGCCTAATGGCAACAGAAGCATGATCAACCCCAGACCGGTGACGGCGATCACGCCGGCCAATCGGTAATACATGATCATGAAAACAAACACCAGCGTACCGCCATACATGGCCGCCTTGACGCCGCTTTCAATCGAGTCATGACCGAGTGACGGACTGACCTGGCGTTCCTCGATAATGACCACCGGCACCGGCAGCGAACCGGCACGCAATACGTTCACCAAACGAGCCGCCTCGCTGGGCGAAAACATTCCGGTAATTTCCGCGCGTCCATCCAGGATGGCGGTGCGAATTACCGGCGCCGAATAGAGCGTCCCGTCCAACACGATGGCCAGTTGGCGGCCTTCGTCGTTACCCATGTTCTTCTCGCCGTTGGGACCGTAATCCTTGGTTACCCGGGCGAAATCGCGGGCGCCCCGGGTGTTGAACTCAAGGGAAATGCGCGGTTCGTTAAACTGACCGTACTCGACTTTCGCGTCCTTGAGCGCGTCGCCGGTGAGCTGGCGCCGGGTTTCAATATAAAACGGCCGATAGATGGTGGCGCCTTGACGCTCATCGCGCATCAACATGAAATCGCTGCGCGGACGGGGGGCGAAGCGCCGGAGGTCCGACCAGAATTGGCGATCCATTTCCTTTTCGGAAACCTTTTCGAAATCCCGCACGAAGAAGAAATCGGTGGCGCTGCCGACGCGGAAGCCGCGGGGAGCCTTGCCGTCTTGAAACAACTCACGCACCCAGGTGTCGCTGTTTTCATGCACCAGGCGGAATTCCAGAAACGCCACGCTCATGATGGAGTCGCGGGCTTCCCGCTGTTTGTCTTCGTCCACACCCGGCAACTGGACAATAATGCGGTTCTCCCCCTTGGGATAAATCGACGGTTCGGCGATGCCGATGGTGTCCACGCGGCCACGAATCACTTCCACCGCGATGTCCTGGGACTGGATCACCCGCTCCCGCACATCCCGGACCGCTTGCTCCTCGGTCAATTCGCGATTTTCCTCCCGGTATTGCCGGAGCAACTGCTCTTCATCGATTTGCACGATGAAGCTGATGCCGCCTTGCAGGTCCAAGCCCAGCTTGACCTTCTGACTAACCGGGGTGACGAGCATCAACGAGCTCAAAATCAACAGGGCCAGAGCCAGCCATTTCCATTTTACATTCTTATCCATGACGATGTTCCCGTTCTGTGAATGACATTATTTGGTGGATGAAAGCTCCGGATCGAGATCCGACGGCAGGGATTCCTTGTCCAATATCTGGGTGACCGCGCCACGCAGGACCTCGAGCTTGGTTTTTTCCCCGACCTTGATGGTAAACGTTTTTTCCTTGGCGTTGGTCACGATGCCGACAATGCCGCCGCTGAACAGCACGCGATCACCGGATTTGATGTTTTTAAGCAATTCCTGGCGTTCCTTGTCACGCCGACGCTGGGGCCGGATAATCATTACATAGAAGATCGCGATCATGATCGCGATCCATCCGAAGAAGAAGGTCCCCGAGGGTTGTTGTTCGCCGCCGGGCGCGGGGGCCATCGCCATTACCATCATCCAAGTATCCATACTTCTCTTCCTTGCATCCGCGGGCCGCTAAAATGCCGCCACGCTTTTTTTCAGTTCGGCGCAGCGCACCCGCAGATCACAAAACGTGCCCTGCCGGATCGCCGCGCGTATTTCATTCATAAACTCAAAATACCGGAACAGATTGTGAATCGTCAGCAACCGGATGCCGAGCACCTCGTTCACGTTCAGCAAGTGGCGGATATACGCCCGCGTGAAGTGGCGGCAGGCATAACACCCGCAGTCCTCCTCAATCGGCGTAAAGGCCGTCTTGCACGCCGCGGTACGCATGGACATCCGTCCTTGCCGGGTTACCGCGGTGCCATTACGGGCCACCCGCGTCGGCATCACGCAATCGAACATGTCGATTCCCCGGGCGATGGATTCGACCATCTGCGCGAATCCGCCGACGCCCATCAGGTAGCGGGGCTTGTCTTCGGGTAGGTGAGCCACGCCCGCATCCACCCCGGGCAGGATCAACGCATCCGGTTCGCCGACGCTAACCCCGCCGACCGCATAGCCGTCGAAGTTCATGCCAACCAACGCTTTCGCGCAATGCTCCCGCAGGTCTTCAAACAAACCGCCCTGCACGATACCAAACACCAATTGCCCTTCGGCTCTTGGCTGTTCCTTACATAAAGCGGCCCACGATAGGGTCCGTTCCACCGATTGGCAAGCGTAATCCCGTTCACACGGGTATGGCGGACATTCATCGAAGACCATGGCAATATCGGATCCCAAAGTCCGCTGTATGGCCATGGATTCACGGGGGCCCAGGAAGTGCTTGTTGCCATCGTTATGGGACCGGAATTCCACGCCATCCTTGGTGATTTTACGCAACTTGGCCAAGCTGAATACCTGGAACCCGCCGCTGTCGGTCAGAATGGCGTGATTCCACCCCATAAACCGGTGTAAACCGCCGGCCGCAGCCATAATTTCCATACCCGGGCGGTCATTCAAGTGGTAGGTGTTTCCAAGGATGATCGAATAGCCCAGGTCCTCCATTTCATGCGGGGCCATCGCCTTGACCGTTCCCTGAGTGCCCACCGGCATGAAGACCGGTGTTTCCACCACGCCATGCGCAGTCTGCAACCAACCAACACGAGCCTGAGACCCCGGATCACGGGCGGTGACCTCAAACGTACCGACGGGCGGCGTTGAATCTGGCGAAGAATTCGTCACGTGGCCGTGGCCGCCGCATAATTCGGATTCATGGGTTGACATCCACGCACGTGCGTGCCCGCCAGACCTGTTTGGTATGGATTTTTTAACAATAACGTACCGTAGCTAAGACCCATCTTTTTACTCCGAGCCAATAACAGTAAAGTTTCCGAGGAGCCGCGTCAATGACCAGCCCCATCGCGCTAGACGCGGCCTGATCATATAATATCGATCTCCGGCACGGCGGCCAACAGGTCACGGGTGTAGGGATGGCGCGGCGTATCGATCACCGACCCGCCCTCCCCCTCCTCCACGATCTCCCCACGGCACATCACCGCCACCCGGCGGCACACGTACCGCACCACGGCAAGATCATGGGCGATCAACACCAGGGTAACGCCGGTGGCTTCCACCAAATCCTTCAGCAAATTGAGAATATGTGCCTGAACCGAGACATCAAGGGCCGACACCGGCTCGTCGGCGATCATGATATCGGGCTTCAAAGCCAAGGCCCGGGCGATGCCCACCCGCTGGCGTTGGCCTCCGCTCACCTCATGCGGGTATCTCCCGGCCACCCCGGCGGCCAAACCGACGCGATCAAGTAACTCCCGCCCCCCCGCTTCCGCTTCACGACGGCTCGCCGCAAGCCCATGCACCCGCAACACTTCGCCCAACGTCTCGCCAACCGTCATACGCGGGTTCAAGCTGTTGAAAGGGTCCTGAAAAACCATCTGCACCTTGCCGCGAAAAACCCTTCGCTCCGGCCCGGTCATGTCCGACAAGGGGCGTCCACGAAAATAGACGCAGCCTTCGGCGGGCGATTCCAAACCCAGTAAACAACGCGCCAACGAAGACTTGCCGCTGCCGCTTTCTCCCACAATGCCCAAGGTGACGCCGGAGGAAATACCGACCGAAACCTGGTTCAGGGCCGGAGCCTGCATTCCCGGATACCGCAACACCAAGCGGTCGGCGCGCAACAGGTCATCCCCGTGATGGTTCATAGCCCGCTTTCTCCGGATAATGGCAACGTGATGTGCGGTTACCGGTTTGTTCACACGGTGGCGCCTGTCGACGACACCGCTCATCGGCCAACCGACAGCGCGGGTGAAACCGGCAACCTTCCGGCCACACACCACCGGCTGGAATGCTTCCGGGAATTCCGGCGAGTCTTCGCGTGGCGCCCCGTAAACGCGGTACCGCCTCCAAAAGCGCGGCCGTGTAAGGATGTCGCGGCGCGGCCATCACCTCGCGTACCGGGCCGGTTTCCACAACTTCCCCGGCATACATCACGCACAGCCGGTCGGCCAAACGCGCGGCAATGGCCAGATTGTGGGTAATCAAAAGTACGGCCATACCGCGGCTCTTTCGCAACGCGGCCAGCAGATCAAGAATCTGCGCCTGCACGGTCACATCCAACGCGGTCGTGGGTTCATCGGCAATGAGCAGTTCAGGATCGCCGGCCAGTGCGATGGCCACCAGAACACGCTGCTGTTGCCCTCCGCTTAATTGGTGCGGGTACGATGATGCAATCCGGCGATGGTCCGACAAACCGACCGCCTCAAGCAATTCGCCCACCCGTCGATCCGCCGCCCCACCCACGCCGTGGCGGCGCAGAGCCTCGGCGATTTGAAAGCCGGCTGTGAAAACCGGATTCAGCGCAGTCGCCGGCTCCTGAAAGATATACCCGATTTTTCCGCCGCGCAGACTCCGCAGCGCCCTTTCCGGCAACGTTAATACATCCACCCCTTGAAACCGGATCGAACCCGATCGGATTCGAGCCGGAGGCATCGGCAACAAACGGGTAACCGCCAAAGCCGTCACCGTCTTTCCCGACCCGCTTTCACCGACCAGGGCCACCACCTCCCCGCGGCCCACGTGAAGATCAACCCGGCTGACGACCTCCAGCTCACCGGTGTCGGTACCGAAGCCGATGGACAGCTTCTCAACCTCAAGCAAGGCATCATTCATGGCGGTAACAGGATCCGTCCGTGCGCGTGATACGGTCACCGGGTCGCGGCGCGGTGCGCCAGCGGTTGTGCATCCATATCCAGGATTCCGGCTGTTCCCGCACTTCCTGCTCAATCACCTGGGTGTAACGCTGGGTGTAGTCTTGAAGGGTATCCAATTCACGGTCCGGAGGTGGCGGTATGGCTTCATGAATCCGCACCCGGTAACGGCCGCGATCCCGCACCAGAAACACCGGCACCACCGGGGCGCCGGACTGCGCCGACAACATGGCAAGCCCAGGATTGGTGCAGGCCGGACGATCAAAAAAGCTGACGAATACCCCGCGCTTGTGTACGGCGTTCTGGTCCATGACAAAACCAATCACGTCGTCGCCCTGCACCGCGCGCAGGATTTTGCGGTAAGTGCCCGCATGCGGCAGCACGGTAATCCCCAATTCGCCCCACACCTTCAGGATGTAATCATTCAATGCCGGAGGCCGTATCGGCTTTGCGACAACCGTCATCGGGTAGAACCGTGCCGCCCAGGCAGCCAGGTAAATGTAATTATGGACATGCGCGGTGAGCACCAAGGCGCCATGGCCCTGAGCCATGATCGCCCGAAAACGCTCCATGTCCTCCGGGCGGTAGTCAATGAGGTCCAACGGTGATCTCCGTGGGCGGCCGTGCAACCGCAGCACCTCGGCGAAGAACCGTCCGTTGCCGACGAACACCGAACGGGTGGTCTGACGAACCCGCTGCTTGTCCCAGTCGGGAAATGAACGCGCCAAAGCCGCTTCAGCGCGTTTCCGCTTCCCGCCGAGCAGACCGTAAAGCAGCAAACCCAGCGCCTCACCCAGCCGGTTGGACACGGATTCAGGCATGATGGCATGCATACGACTGAGTGCTTTGACAATAAAAACAATCACGCCTCGAGGGTATAACCCAAGCCGAGATGATCAGCAAGCCGGAGCGACGACGGGGGCATCCCAGATTCCCTGGTCAATCCTGATTCCGGCGCAATCAACCGGCGGGAGTGAGGGTCCGCGGCCCCGTCAGGGCCGAAGAAAAATGGACGGCGAGGCCGCCGTCCCTCACCGGATGATTAACTGGCGCCGGCCAGTTGTCCAAACACAAGCTTCTCGCCATTCGAGCTGACTTCGATGGCCTCGTCCTTGTGGATGTTACCGCGCAGGATTTCCTCGGCCAACGGGTCTTCCAGGAAACGCTCCACCGCACGCCTCATCGGGCGCGCCCCGTAGGAGGGATCAAACCCCTTGGTCAACAGAAACTCCCTCGCGGAATCGGTGACGTGAAGCTCGATATTTTTGGTGGCCAGTCGCGACTTCACCTTGCCCACTTCGAGCTCAAGAATCGTCAATACCGTTTCCCGGGTCATCGGATGGAAAACGATGATGTCTTCGATACGATTCAGCAGTTCCGGTTTAAAGCTTCGCTTTGATTCTTCCAGCATCAGCTTTTTCATCCGGTCGTAATCGGCCGCATGGGTATCTTCGGCAAAACCCAATCCGCTGCCTTTCCGCACCGAATCGGCCCCGATATTGGAGGTCATGATGATTATGGTATTGCGGAAATCAACCGCGCGCCCCAGGCTATCGGTCAGCTTGCCCTCTTCCAATATCTGGAGGAGAATATGCATGACATCGGGATGCGCTTTTTCGATCTCGTCGAACAACACGACGGAATACGGGCGACGGCGCACTTTTTCCGTCAGTTGACCGCCTTCATCGTAGCCGACGTACCCCGGCGGCGAACCGACCAGACGCGAGACCGCGAATTTCTCCATGTATTCCGACATATCAATCTGAATCAAGGCGTCGGCATCGTTAAACATGAATTCGGCGAGCGCCTTGGCCAGCAAGGTCTTGCCCACGCCGGTCGGTCCGAGGAAAATGAACGAACCGATCGGGCGCTTGGGATCACGCAGATCAGCGCGGGAACGCCGCAGCGCCTTGGAAATGGAAACCACCGCCTCGTGCTGCCCGATGACGGTTTTTTCGATTTCCTCTTCCATCTTGAGCAACCGGGCCATGTCCTGTTCTTCCATTTTGTAGAGCGGTATTCCGGTCCACTTGGAAATAATGGTCATGATATCTTCAGCGGAAACTGTCACCACCGCTTCATCGCGGGACTTGCGCCAGGCCTCCATGGTTTTGTTCATGGCCTCGGTGGCGATCCGTTCTTCATCGCGAAACGCGGCTGCTTCCTCGAACTTTTGCCCTTTGATCGCCTCTTCTTTTTTGCGGCGGATATCTTCGATCTGAAGTTCTTTTTCCTTGATGTCGGGCGGACGGGTCATGGCCGAAATGCGGGCGCGGGCGCCGGCTTCATCCATAACGTCGATCGCCTTGTCGGGAAGATACCGGTCGTTCAGGTAGCGCGAGGAAAGCTCCGCCGAGGCAACCAGCGACTCATCAAGTATTTTGGCGTGGTGGTGATCTTCGTAGCGCTGACGAAGACCTTTGAGAATCTCAATGGTTTCTTCAATGGTCGGCTCACGCACCATCACGGTTTGAAAACGCCGTTCCAGCGCGGCGTCTTTTTCGATGAACTTGCGGTATTCGTTGAGGGTGGTGGCGCCGATGCATTGCATTTCGCCGCGGGAAAGCGCGGGCTTGATGATGTTGGAGGCATCCATGGCGCCCTCGGCCGAGCCGGCCCCGACGATGGTGTGCAACTCGTCAATAAACAAAATCACGTTTTTCGCCCGCTTGATTTCGTCCATCACGGCCTTGATGCGCTCTTCGAACTGGCCGCGGTATTTGGTGCCCGCCACCATGAGGGCCAGATCCAGCGTCACCACGCGTTTTTCGCGCAACAGCTCGGGAACGTCGCCTTTGGCAATGGACTGCGCAAGACCTTCGACAATCGCGGTCTTTCCGACCCCGGCCTCGCCGATCAATACCGGGTTGTTTTTGCTGCGGCGGCAAAGAATTTGAATCACCCGTTCGATTTCCTGAGCCCGCCCGATGACCGGATCGAGTTCGCCTTTGTTGGCCAATTCGGTGAGATCCCGGCCGAAGGTGCTGAGGGCCGGTGTTTTGGCGTCTTTGCCGGTTGATCCGGAAGCTTGCGGAGCGTTGCCGCCGCTGGCCCCGGCGCCGGCGGCTTGGGTGTCATGCTCCGGCTCGTAGTTCGGATCGAGCTCCTTCATGATTTCGACCCGGGTCTTTTCCAAATCCACATTCAGGTTACGCAAGACCCGCGAAGCCACGCCCTCGCCTTCCCGCAACAAACCGAGCAGAATATGCTCCGTGCCTACATACGCATGATTCAACGAACGCGCTTCGCTGCCGGCCAGGGCCAGCACTTTTTTAACCCGCGGCGTGAACGGCAGATTTCCGACCTGCTTGGTTTCGGGTCCGACGCCGACCGCCTTCTCCACCTCAAGGCGCACCGCCTCGAGGTTGACGTTCAGACGCTGCAACACGTTGACCGCCACGCCTTGCCCAAGCGCGATGATGCCGAGCAGCAAGTGCTCGGTGCCGACATAACTATGGTTGAAGCGATCGGCTTCTTTGCGAGCCAACTGCAACACCTGTTGCGCGCGAGGGGTAAAATTATTCATGGGTTTTGTTCACTTTTTTCGTTCTCGATTCGCTTCGGGTCAATCGCTCCCGCACCCGCTTGGCCCGAACCCGGTCCCGTTCTTTGGTCTTGAGCACGCGGCCTTCCAGCTTTTGCAAATGACCGGGCTGCGCCATCATCAAGAGTTCATCCACGACGCCCCGGTCAACTCCTTTTAATATACCCAAATCGACCCCCAAACGCAAATCCGATAATAAATCGAGCGCTTCCTTGGTGGTCAACAAGTGCGCATGGGTCAAAATCCCGAAGGCCCTGCCGATATGGTCTTTCAGGTACAGCTCTTTTTTCTCGGCCAACCGCAACCGGGCATTCTTCTCATGTTCGACGATTTCCAGGCAAATTTGCTCGATGTTGTGGACGATATCGCCTTCTTTTTCACCCAGCGTCATCTGATTGGAAATCTGGAACATATTGCCCACCGCCTCGGTGCCTTCGCCCCACAAGCCGCGCACGGTCAGGCCGATCTTGCCCAGCCCTTTGATAATCGGGTTCATTTCCTCCATGAGAACCAACCCGGGGAGGTGCATCATCACGCTGGCCCGCATGCCGGTACCGACGTTGGTCGGACACGACGTCAAATACCCGAGGGAAGGCGAAAATGCGTACCCGGTCACCGACTCGATCTGGCTGTCCACGTCGTCAATCACCCGCCAGCATCCCGGTAAATCCAGGCCGGAGGTAAGCGCCTGCAACCGCAGATGATCCTCCTCGTTGACCATCAGGGAGACCCGCTCATCCTCGCGAATAATCAAACCGCTTCCCCGGCCTTTTCCCGCCTGTTCCCGGCTGATCAAATGCCGCTCCAAAAGGATTTGTTTATCAAGATCATCCAGCTCGTCCATCCCGACATCGATTTCCGGCTGCAGACTCGGCAGCGCGGCCAACGCCGGCCGCAGCAGGGACCAGATACGCGCGCACTCTTCTTCGCCGCCCCATCCGGGAAAGGCATAGTCCCGCAAATTGCGGGCAAGGCGGATACGGCTGCTGATCACAATCTGCTCATGCTGGCTGGCTGACATCCACGCGCCGGAATTGGAAAGCAGGGGGTCGATAGTCATCGCTTAACCCTCCCCGCTCAGTTTTTGCCGGCAAACCATGATTTGATCGCGAAGGGTCGCCGCCGTTTCGTAGTTTTCGTTGGAAATTGCCTGTTCGAGGTCGGCCTGGAGCTGGTTCAATTCGTTCATGGCATTCAAGCGGTCGGCCTCTCTGATCGGAACTTTTCCGATATGCCGGTCGTTGCGGTGCATCGCCTTCAACAATGGCGGCAAGTCCTCGGCGAAGGTTTCGTAACATTGGGCGCAACCGAATCGACCGGTCTTTTTAAAATCGGTACGTCGCATGTGGCATCGCGGACACGAGCGCTCCACCACGGGCTTGGCCGTTTCCTCGCGCTTGCCCCCCATGCCGAGCAGGATATCGGTGATGGAAATCGGACCCTGCAAATCGAAGCCGTTGCTCTGGGCGCACTGCTCACAGAGGTGCAGCTTTTTGATCGATCCGTCAATGACCTGGGTCAGATGGACCGTGGCTTCTTCGGTTTTGCAGATTTCGCACAACATGCCGTCACGCAATCGGAGTTCCGGTATTTTTGGTTTCCTCACCGAATGCCTTTAACAAAGCCTGGGTGTAAGGGCCGGGCGCACCGCCGCCAATGACCCGGCGATCCACATTCACCACGCTGATAATCTCGGCGGCGGTTCCGGTAAGGAACAACTCGTCCGCGGTGTACAAATCATACCGGGTTAACACGTCTTCCTTCACGGTCAGACCGCAAGCCGGCGCCAGTTGCATCACCACTTCACGGGTAATACCCTCGAGGGCGCCGCACCAGACCGGCGGGGTAATCAGTTGGCGCCCGCGCACCACGAATATATTATCGCCCGAAGCTTCCGCGACAAACCCCTGGGGATTCAGCATGATGCATTCCATCACGCCGGCATTGATCGCCTCTATCTTGGCCAGAACGTTATTCAGATAATTCAGGCTTTTAATCCGGGGATTGATCGCTTCGACATGGTTACGGACGGTTCCGACGGTGACCACGTTCATGCCGGTTTGATATAACTCCTTCGGATACAACTGAATCGCCCCGGCAATGATGATCACTTGAGGCTCCTTGCACAGGTAGGGATTCAACCCCAGGCTGCCGACGCCACGGGTGACGATCAGCCGGATGTAGCCATCGGTGATGCCGTTGGCTTTGCAGGTCTCCACCACCGCGGCGGCCATAGCCTCGCGGGTCATCGGTATCACCAACGCAATCGCCGCCGCCGAACGGAACAGACGGTCAATATGTTCATCCAAGCGAAAGACCTTGCCGTGATAGGCCCGAATCCCTTCGAAAACGCCGTCGCCATACAGCAACCCGTGGTCGAATACCGATACCACCGCTTCTTTTTCCGGGACAATGTTACCATTTAAATAGATCTGCATACAAAAACTCCCTGTCTACTATAATTCATGCGGGTCCAAACTTCCATCTTTCAAAACCAAACGGGTCCGACAGCGTTCCGCAACCTCGCGGTTGTGGGTCACCACCACCAGCGCGGCGGCCTGCTCGGCAGCCAAACGGAACAAGGTTTCCAGAACCGATTCCCCGGTGCGCGAATCCAGATTTCCGGTTGGCTCGTCGGCAAACACATAACGCGGGCGATTCATCAGCGCGCGGGCGATGGCCGCCCGTTGCTGTTCGCCGCCGGACATTTCCACCGGGCGATGGCCCAACCGGTGATCCAAACCAACCGCCTCCAGCAACCCGCGCGCCCGTTCACGAATGGCCTCGCGCCGCCGCAACGCGCCGGACTGCCCCAGCGCCGGCAGGGCGATATTGTCCAACACGTCCAGCTCCGGCAGCAAATGAAACGCCTGGAAGACAAAGCCGAATTCACGGGCCCGAATCGCGTTACGACGCCGCGCCGGGGCGTTGTAAATATCCTCGCCATCCAGCAGTACCCGCCCGGAGGTTGGTCGATCCAACCCGCCCAAGGTATGCAGGAGGGTGCTTTTGCCGGCGCCGCTCGCCCCCATAATGGCAATGGACTCGCCCGGCGACACCACCAGCGAGATTCCGCGCAGCACCTCAATGCGGGTGCGCTCGATCTGGTAGAACTTGGTGACCGCATCCACCCAAATCCCTTGCCGTGTATCCGGATTATTCATAGCGAAGCGCCCTCACCGGATCCAACCGGGCCGCCCGGTACGCCGGCAACACCCCGGCCAAGGTGCAAATCACCTGCACGGATATCGCCACCATCGCCACATCCCCGATCGAGGTCGCCGCCGGAATCTCGCTCAGGTGGTATAACTCTTTGGGGAGCAATTCGAGATGAAACTGATCGGAAAAAAACTTAAGAATGTCATTTCGGTATTGCAGGAACAACAACCCCAGGCCGATGCCGGCCATATTCCCGATCAGGCCCTGGAACCAGCCCTGCCAGATAAACACCCCCATCACCTGCCCGGAGGAAAACCCCAGCGATTTGAGCAACCCGATCTCGCGGGTTTTCTGCACGGTCACGGTGATCAGGGTATTGCAGATGCCGAAAGCCGCCACGATGGTGATGATGATCAACAGGATGAACATCATGTTTTTCTCCACCCGGAGCGCCGCAAACAACTGGCGGTTCTGCTGCATCCACGTCGTCACGTAATAGC
This sequence comes from uncultured Verrucomicrobiota bacterium, assembly GCA_937873455.1. Classification (GTDB taxonomy): domain Bacteria; phylum Verrucomicrobiota; class Kiritimatiellia; order CAIVKH01; family CAIVKH01; genus CALMUP01. The sequence goes on along the minus strand of CALMYG010000022.1, from coordinate 2,709 downwards.
CGGGCCCGATCGCCTCGCGGATAGCCGCCGCCACGTCGTTGGCCCGCAAGGCATTGACGGTCATCACCTGAATCGCGTGCACCCCGGACTCCATGCGATGAAGCGTCCGCGCCGTTTCCAGCGAGGTCAGGATAAAGCTGGAATCAAACTCCCACATGCCGACATCGTAGATGCCGCGGAGCTCCAACTCCTCCGGAAGGTAAACTTCATCCGAGACGCTGAAATGCTGGGGCGAATAGACCAGCAACGTATCGCCGACCCCCACCTGCATCTGCCGGGCCAGATCCACCCCGACCAATACGCCATCCCCCTCAACATTATACTCGCCGCGTATCATGTGCTCGGGCACCCGGCTCACCTTGGATTCATAGAGCGGATCGAACCCGCGAACGAGCGGGGTAAAAACCCGCTCGTCCTTGACGATAAACGCCAAGCCTTGAACGAAAGGAGCGGCGCCGGTCACTCCCGGAACTTCGGCCAACGCCGCCAGCAGCGGTTCGGGGTCCTCGATCACATCAAAGTCCTGCACGGTAATGTGGGCGTTGAAGCTGAGGATTTTTTCCCGCCACATGTTGTCGAACCCGCTCATCACCGACAACACGATGACCAGAACGGCCACCCCCAACATCACCCCGATCACCGAAATCACCGTAACCACCGAGATGAAGGTGCGCTTGGGCCTCATGTAGGTGAGGGCGAGATAAATGGAAAACGGGAGGCGCACCCCGGTCACGTCCTCGGCTTCAACTGGGGAAACAGGATGACATCGCGGATGGATTCGGCGCCCGTCAGCACCATGACCAACCGGTCAATGCCCACGCCCATGCCCCCGGCCGGCGGCATGCCGTGTTCCAGTGCGGTGAGAAAATCCTCATCGATCTTGGCCGCGTCGCCGCCCGCCTGCTCCAGAAAACGGGCGCGTTGGATCAGCGGATCATTCAACTCGCTGTAACCCGGGGCAATTTCCCGGCCGCCGATCACCAGTTCAAAGACATCCACCAGCGAAGGGTCGTCGTCGCACGGTTTCGCCAGCGGCACCAAGGCCGCCGGCAGACGGGTCACAAAGGTCGGGTCGATCAGCGTTTTTTCGACCAACTTTTCAAACACTTCCTGGGTCAATTCCGTCATCGTCCACGCGGGATCGATATGCAGGTGCTTTTCATGGGCCCGGGCCTTCGCCCCGGTCAAATCGAGGTCGAACCAATCCTCGCCGATCGCCTCACGCACCAGCTCATGGTAGGTAACTTCGCGCCAGGGCGGCGTCAGATTTACCGGTTGGTCAGCGGCGCCCACCTGAAGCGAACCAATCACCTCGCGGGCCGACCGGAGGATCATGTCCTGGACAATATCCATCATGGTGCGCATATCGCCATAGGCTTGGTAAACCTCAATCATGGTGAATTCCGGGTTATGGAACCGGCTCAAGCCTTCGTTGCGGAAATTGCGGTTCAGTTCAAAGACCTTGTCGAAACCGCCCACCATCAGCCGCTTTAAATACAATTCCGGCGCGATCCGCAAAAACATATCGCAATTCAACGCCTCATAATGCGTTTTAAAGGGATTGGCCGCCGCTCCGCCGGCCATCGGTTGCATCATCGGTGTTTCCACTTCCTGAAAGCCCCGCTCATGCAGGCAGGCCCGGATTTCCCGGACGATGGCGATACGCTGGTCAAAAACCTTCCGGACCTCGGGGTTCGCGATGAGATCAAGATACCGCTTGCGGTACCGGGTATCCACGTCCTGCAATCCGTGCCACTTTTCTGGCAGCGGCAACAGCGACTTCGAGAGCAGCGTCCAGGCATTCACCTTGACCGTGGGTTCGCCCATCTTCGTGGTGAACATTTCGCCCTCGATGCCGATAACATCGCCCAAGTCCAGCAATTGAAACGCGGAAAACGCGTCATCGCCCAGATCGTTCTTTCGCACGTAGACCTGGAAGCGCCCGGAACCGTCGTTCACATCGGCAAAAATACTTTTGCCCATTTCCCGCATGGTCATCAAACGCCCGGACATGCGCACCACCCGGTTTTCCGCGAAACCGGCGCGCAAATCCGCAATGCGTCCATCGCGCGGGAACGCCTTGCCATAAGGCGCGATGCCGCGCGCCTTCAGCGCTTCCAGGTTGGCCAGTCGCTGCCGCCTAAATTCGTCTTCGTGGGGACCATGTTCCATAAATACATCTTCTTTCCGTAAAGGGTGGCGAGTGTAGAGCCGCCTATCGGCGCCGTCAAGCGACCCGCGAAGCGGCGATTGCTTCTCGCGCAACCCGGATTCCGCGACCGATCGTGCTCCCGACGTGATCAACCAGTCTTCAACCAGGGGCTCCGCCCCTGGCGGCCGAAGAAAAAGGACGGCGAGGCCGCCGTCCCTCCCGGCGTGATCACCCAGCAGTCGGGAGGGTCCGCGGCCTCGTGGACCGTAGCATCTGATCCCACCCCCCCCTCGTCTTCATCCCATCAGGACCGCGACTATGATCCTGCAACGAGCCAAGCCTCTTGATGCGCCGCAGGCGCATCGCTCCTACTCCGCATCAAAAGCCGCCCTCAGCGCGGGCGGCTACAGCTGTTCGCGAATCTGTAGACGCGGGCGGTGACCGCGTCTGTTTGCTTATCCCCACAAAACGACACCTGTAGAGAACCGCGCAACGAGCCAACCCTCTTGATGCGCCGCAGGCGCATCGCTCCTACTCCGCATCAAAAGCCGCCCTCA
>CALMYG010000021.1 GCA_937873455.1 uncultured Verrucomicrobiota bacterium | reverse complement strand
CGAGGAGTTCGCCTTTGGCGACGCGGATGATGCCGTTGACGATGGTGTAGTCGGCGCGGGCGCAACATGGTCTATGCCACTGGTTTTAGTTGCTACAACCAACCCAGAAAAAGGGGAATAATCAACGCGTTGGCCAGATCGATAAAAAAAGCGCACACCAAGGGAACGACGATGAATGCCAGATGCGAGTTTCCGTATTTTCCGGCGACGGCGGCCATGTTGGCCATCGCGGTGGGCGTCGACCCCAGCGAGATTCCTCCGAAGCCCGCGCAGATCAACGCGGCATCGTAGTTTTTCCCAAGCGCGGGAAACACAATGAAAATATTGATCGATATCGCGACCACAAGTTGTAGCGCCAGAATCGTGATAATCGGACCAGCCAGATCAATGAGCGTCCACAGTTGCATGCTCATGAGCGACATGGCCAGAAAGGTTCCCAGCGAAACTTCCGCGATGAGCGCCATCGCTGGCGTGCGGGAGGGCCAACGCGTTCCAGTGATCTTGCGCACCTGATCCGACCGCACGGTGGACAGGCAAATGCCGGCAAGCAGACAGGTTACAAACAACGGCAGCTTAACGCCCACGCCTTCAATCCCCTTATGCATCAACCCGCCCGCAATGATGCAGACATGAATGGCGAGCACGGCATCCATCACATCGATGTGACTCACGCCAAGGCGATGCTGTTTTTCGGTCAACCCGATATCTGGTCGCTCGCTGACCGCCGGCGCCAGGTTGTGCCGCCGGACTAGGAATCGGGCGACCGGACCTCCCATCACGCTGGCAAGAATCAGACCAAACGTGGCACAGGCAACGCCGATTTCCATAGCATTCGCCACGCCATGGGATTCGGCAATTTGAGGGGCCCACGCAATCGAGGTACCGTGGCCACCGATCAGCGAAACGGTGCCGCCCAGCAAACCAATCGAGCTATTAAGGTCAAACAGTTGCGCCACCGTGATGCCGGTGAAGTTCTGCACAAACATATAGGCCAAAGTAACAACCAGCAGCACAGCTAACGGCCTGCCGCCATGCCATAAATCATGTAGCCTGGCGTTGATGCCTATAGTGGTGAAAAAATAAACCAGCAAAATGTCGCGGGCCATCATGTCAAACGTGACAGCCACACCCGTGGCAAAATAGAGCAACCACCAAAAAACCGAAAACACCAAGCCCCCCGTTACTGGCTCGGGAATGCTGTATTCGCGCAGCCAGGACACCCACCCGTTGATGCGCTTGCCGACAAAAAGGACGAGAATGCCCAAGGTTACGGTCATGAAAGATTCGACCTGTAAATCCATTTCACGCACTCCCGTGATCGCGACGAGTAGCCGCGCGGATGAATTCATAATAGGCCATCGCTAGCGGATTTGATCGTAATAGCGCAAGGCAACTAAGCCAGAACGCGAGATCGCCGACGTGAAAAAACAAAACCTTTGCCACTACCCGCTAGAAGAAATACATCACGCCCAGACTGGCTACGAACGACTCCGATTCGTAGAACTTGATGTCGGAGTCGCGTTTGGCGTAGAGCAGGCCAGCGGTCAGCGACCATTCATCATAGCCCATGAACTGGTTGTAAATCCCGGTGAGTGAGATGATGAATTCATCTTCATCCTGCTTTTCATTGAAGACCGGATTTTTCTCGTCGAATTCCGTCTGCCGGAAGCCAAGGTTAGATATGAGCCGGTAGCGCTCATATGAAAAGGCGTGGGTCAGTTGAATCGTGAACCCGTCACGGGTCATCGCGGCACCATCCGCATCGTATACCCCATATTTAATCGAAGGAATAAGGGTATTCTGATCGTCGATTTTCAGCGTGTACAGCAATTCAACATCTACCGACTCCCCCTCTCGCGCCAGCAGGGCGCGATCACTTACACTCAAGCCAAGAGATTCGCCGCTACGCTCGTTATCAATACTTACGGAGCGGGCGGCGAAATGTATCTCCAACGCGGTTCCGAGGATATTTGCCAGCCCAATACGCCCTCCTGCCGAGGTGCGGTCGGTTTCCGTCCGGTCGGCCCCGGCGAGAAAGGGATCCTCCCAAACTTCCGTGGCGACCGGGGAGAACATCACGCCGGCGTCGAGGATGCCCAGATTGCCTAAATCCATCCGCGCGCCGAGCTCCGAGCTATTGTCGAGGCGTAGATAATCCTCCAACCGGTTGCCCAGATACACATAGACGCCTTGATCGAGAAACATGTAACCAACCTCCATCGCCAGTGACACGGAGCCGGCGGTTTCCTCATCGGCGCGTTCGGCAAGGGAATCGATGCGCTTGTTCCCGATCTCAAGTCCCTTTGAGCCCGCAAGCGTGTTGTCACGAAAACTCATGACCGAGACGCTGGGCGCCACATACCCGCGTAGTCCCTCCTCAAGAGGAAGCGGCTCGATCGCGTATACGGCGGCACTTGCGATCATCAAGGTAAAACCAATTGCTTTCATTTTCATAGAGGCTCCTTATGGGTTGCCGCCACACGGGCAGCAATTACAGTATTTATACTGTACCATGTATCAAGCGTTGAACTAGGCGTCAACAGATTATTGCGCCACGACATTCTCGACCATTTCCAACCCTTGTGGCATAGTTAGAGCATGAGCAAACGGAATATTCGTAAAAACCTTCCCGGCACCCCGGTAAAAACCAGTGGGCCCCTGCTGAAACAACTGGAGGAAAGCCAGGAAAGGCTTTCAGCGGCCCTGTCCTGCGCCCGGATCGGCGTATTTGACTGGAATATCACCACCAACCGGGTGATCTACATGAGTCACAGAGCTATGACGCCGGACGAACGAATCGCCATTCAGGAGGTGGATGCATCGCACTGGCTGGCGACCACGCATCCCGAGGATATCGCCCGCGCGCGGGGCGCCGTGGACCGTGCGGTACGCGGTGAATCCGACGGTTTCTCCATGCGCTACCGTGCGCTGCGCGAAGGGGCGAAGCCCGGCGAATGGATCGTCGTACACAGTCGGGGCCGCGTGCATGCGCGCGACAATAACGGCCGGGCCACGCGCATTCTCGGCATCTTCGAGGACATCACCCACCTTGCCGCCCGCGAGGAGCAGGACCGCCAGCGGGATGCCCGCCTGACCCGGGCCACGCAAATCGCCGCGCTCGGCGAACTGGCCTCGAGCCTGGCCCACGAGATAAACCAGCCTCTTGCCACCCTCAGCGCTTATCTGCAGGCCGGCGTCCAAACCGCCCGTCGGAAAAACATTTCCCGCCCCGAACTGATCACCATGCTGCAGCGTTGTGAGCAGCAGGCCCAGCGCGCGGGCGAGATTGTGAGCCGGTTAAAAAACCTGTATCGCGATCGCCAATTGGCCGAGGAAAATGTTGATCTTCCCGGTTGTGTGAACGAGGTGTTTTCCCTCCTCAACCGCGAGATCGAGGAGCACCGTATCCGCGTCAAAAAATGTTTTTGCGCTGGCAAGCTTTCCTTGCGGGGCGACCGCCTGCAAATCGAACAGGTGCTTTACAATCTCGTGCGCAACGCCCTGGATGCCTTGCATTATTATGGAAATGGCCGTTGCGAAATCACCGTGACCGTGCAGCGCCGGACGGGACGTATTCGCATTCGCATCGCGGACAACGGGCCGGGCATCCCGGAGAACATCCGCAGCCGGCTCTTCGAACCTTTTTTCACCACCAAACCAACCGGAACCGGTCTCGGCTTGAGCATCAGTCGCACCATCATCGAGGCCCATCGCGGCCGTATTGTCGTCGATGCCCGCGTCAGAAGGGGCGCGGCATTTATGATTGAACTGCCCGCGGGCGACCGTAAACCTTGACGCCATGAAAAGCGACAACCCCCAGGTATTCGTAGTCGACGATGAGGCGCCGCTCGTTCATGCCATCGGCATGCTGCTGGACGCGCACAGGATGCCGCACCGGGGATTTACCTCGCCCCGTACTTTTCTTCGCACCATCAAGTCCGGCCATCCGGGGTGCATCCTGCTTGACGTGCGCATGCCGGAAATGAGCGGATTGGAAGTTCAGGATGCCCTGCGGCGACGGGGCTGTCGGCAACCGGTGATTTTCCTGACCGGTCACGGTGACATCCCCATGGCCGTGCGGGCAACCCGGGCCGGTGCGTTGGATTTTCTCGAAAAGCCGGCCAGGCGGTCATTGCTCATGGCCCGGATCCGGGCGGCGCTTAAACAGGACCGGAAGCAGCGCGAGCGAATGTCCGACCTGAGCCGTAACGCGCGCAACATCGCCACGCTGACCCCGCGCGAACGCCAGGTGCTCGAACTGCTGGCGCAAGGACTTTCAAGCCAGAAAATGGCGAAGAAATTACGCCTGAGTCCGCGCACCGTGGAAATGCACCGCCTGCGCATGATGCGCCGCCTCGGGGTAAAGAATACCGCCCAGGCGGTTCGGATGATCCTTGAGGCGGGAGGGGAGGCATAGGGCGCATCGCCGAGTTTCGGCGCTTTTGTGCTGGAGCGGATGCGCTTCCGCGTCCGGTTTCACTTCACTTCCGTCATCGTCTCTTTCATCCAGCCGCCGCCGAGCGCTTTGTACAGCACCACCATGTCGCTCAAGCGCCGCGCGAATAAATCCAACGAAACCTGTTCGGACTGCAACAGGCTCCGCTGGCTTTCCAGGACCTCGAGCTGCGAGAGAAGACCTTCCTCGAACTTCGCCTGATTGATGGCGTTGGCCTTGCGCAAGTCGTCGAGCGCCTCCCCGGATTTGTCGAGTTGTCCAGCGCGACTGGACAAATTGATCAACGTGTTTTCCACTTCCTGAAACGCCCGCACAACCGTGCTACGATATTGGTCCGAAGCGATTTCCAGATCGGCCTCCCGCACCTTGACCTGCGCCTTCTTGCCGGGATCAAACAGTGGAATGCTGATCACCGGCCCGCCGCCCAACGCCCACTGGTTTAGTAAATCACCAAAACTCCCGCTGACGCTTCCTGCGTTACCGGTTAAGGCAATCGACGGGAGGCGGTCCAATCGCGCCTGTCCAGCGAGGTTGTATGCAGCGAGCACGCGGTACTCGGCGGCGAGAATATCCGGACGGCGCTCCAGCAAATCGGACGGAAGCCCGGCGGGAATCTCCACCGCCGCCACGCGTCCACGTAAATCCGCCGGCGGGATTTCCAATGTTCCCGCTGGTTGACCCAACAGCGCAGCGATGCCGTTTTGTACGGTCTGGCGGTCCCGCGCCAATTCCTGGCGCTCACGTTCGAGGCGGCGCAATTCCGCCCGCTGGCGCAACACCACATCTCTGGAAATTAAGCTCTCCTCGGCGCGCGCCACGTAGATGCCGAGAATGCGCTCCGAGTCGGCGATGTACAAATCGTAGATGCGCATTAATTCGTCCAACTGGCGAAGGCGGAAATACTGGCGCGCCACTTCGGATGCGATTTGCAGATAGGTCGCCCGCCAGTCCGCGCCGGAGGCTTCGATTTCCGCTTCCGCCGCGAGCGCGCCCTTGGCGAGTTTGCCCCAGATGTCGATTTCCCAATTCACGCCCGCGCCGAGTTGATAACTTTCCGAGCTTTGTGACGGGCCGGAACCGGAATCCTGCAACTCAAACGACGCGCCGGCGTTGATGCCAAGCGTCGGCAGGCGGCGGCTGTCGGCCACCGAAGCCAACGCCCGCGCGCGCTCCACGCGTCCGGCGGCGACGCGCAGATCGAAGTTGTTGGTGAGGGCCAGCTCGATGAGGCTGGTTAGTTCGGTATCGCCGAATTCCGCCCACCAGTCCGTGCGCAACGAGGCGAGTTCATTCGTGTTCGCCGGGCTGGTCCATGCGGATGCGACGGGCGCGTCCGGACGTTCGTAGTCGGGACCGGCGAGGTGGGAACAGCCGGCGGTCAGCAATCCGCAGGCGGCGAGCAGGGAGAAAATTCGCTTCATGATGCTTTCACCTTGAAGAATGCGGCATACAACACGGGAACCACGACCAGCGTGAGCACGGCCGCGAAGGAAAGTCCGAACATGATAACCACGGCCAGACCCTGGAAGAACACATCGGTGAGCAGGGGAACCAACCCGAGCACCGTGGTCACGGCCGCCATCAGCACCGGCCGCGTGCGATCGATGGTGGAATCGATGATTGCCTGCAGGGCGGGTTTGCCGCTGCGCATTTCGAGATCCATTTGATCGATGAGCACCACCGAGTTTTTGATCAACATGCCGGCGAGACTGAGGAAGCCCAGCGTGGCCATGAAGTCGAACGCCGCTTTCGTGATCAGCAACCCGGCCGCCACACCGACAACCGCCAGCGGCACGGTGAGGAAAATGATCGCCGCTTGCTTGAACGCATTAAACAGCATCACGATCAGCACGACCATGATGAGGAAGGTCAGCGGCATAGTGCTGGCGATGCCGGCGTTGGCGTTGGTGGAATCCTCATACTCGCCGCCCCACGCCAGCTTGTAGCCTTCGGGAAGCGGGATGGCCTCGATGAGCGGGCGCAATTCGTTCAGCAGGGCGATGCTCGGGCCGGACGCGGGATCGCATTGCGCGGTGATTGTGCGCTCGCGGTCGCGCCGCAACACCAGCGCGTTCTCCCACTCCGTCTTCCAGCCGGAAATGAGTTGCTGGAGGGAGATGTTCTCGCCGGTCAACCGGCTGGTCACGGTCACGAGATCAAGCTGATCGCGCTGGTTGCGTTCGATTTCCGGCAGTCGCGCCAGAATGGGAAGGACATCCTCGCCTTCGCGGTAAACGCCCACCCGGCGGCCTTCGCCCGCCACCTCCAGTGTGGCGGCGATTTCCGGACGGGTCACGCCGAGTTGCGCCGCCACTTCGTCGCGAACCACCGCGCGGGTGATGCGGACCGGTTGCCGCCAGTCGTCCTTGATGTTCACGGCGAGCGGGTTCGCCTGCATGATGGCCCGGGCCTGGTTGCACAGGTCGCGCAGGACCAGCGGATCCTCGCCGGAGAATCGCACCTCGATGGCGCTTCCGCCGCCCGGCCCGAGAACGAATTTCCACAGTTTGCATTGCGCGTCGAGGTAGTTCGAGTCGAGTTCAGCGCGGATCGTTTCGATCAACTCCGGGATCTGCTGAAAATCTTTCACCGTGATGAGCAATTGCGCGTAGGCGGCATTGGCGTCCTCCGGCGCGTACACCAGCATGAAGCGAATCGCGCCGCGACCCACCCAGGTGGCGACCGACTCGACACCGTCGAGGTTCATCACGAATTCTTCAAGGTGCCGGGTGTCGCGAAGGGTGCGGTCGATGTGCGTTCCCTGCGGCAGCCAGTAATCGAGGACAAACTGTGGGCGCGCCGATTGCGGGAAGAACGCCGGAGGCACCTTGCCGAATCCGTAGATGCCGAGGACCATCAAGCCGGCCATCACCGCCATCACCAGCTTACGCCGCACCAGCGTGCCGTGCAGGAAGCGGCGATAGAGGCCGGTCATGCGACCCTCCTTCGGCGCGGAGACGCCGGCCTTGGGGGCGCGCAGAAAGTCAACGCACAACAGGGGCGTGACCGTCACGGCAAGTAACCAACTCAGCAGCAGCGAAATGGCGATGACTTGAAACAGTGACTTGCAATATTCGCCGGTCGAGTCGGGCGAAAAGCCGATGGCGGCAAACGCCATAATCGCTACCAGCGTGGCGCCCAGCAGGGGCCAGATGGTTTGTCCGACCACCGCGCCGGCTGCCTTGATGCGATCCTCGCCGCGCCCGATGCGTACAAGAATCCCGTCGGTAATCACGATCGCGTTATCCACCAGCATGCCCAGGGCCACGATCAACGCCCCCAGCGAAATGCGCTGAAGCTCGATGCTCATCGCCTGCATCAGGATGAACGTGCCGCCGACGATCAGCAACAGCACCGCGCCGATGATCAGGCCGCTTCGCAAGCCCATGAAAATCATCAGCACGCCCACCACAATCGCCAGCGCCTGAAAAACGCTGATCACGAATCCGCTCACCGCCGCGCGCACCGTTTCGCCCTGGAAGGAAATCACGTGCAGTTCCATGCCGACCGGGCGGCGTGATTCGAGTTGGTCCAGCCGCGCGCGCACGGCATCGCCCATCGCGACCACGTTGCCGCCCTCTTCGGTGGAAATGCCGAACCCGATCGCGGGTTGTCCATCGATGCGAAGCACGGCGGAGGGCGGCGATTGAACATCGCGGACCAGTGTCGCGACATCGCGCAGCCGGACGGCCGATTCCGCGCCGGCGAGCAGAAGGTCGCCCAGCGCTTCCCACGACGCCGCCGTGCCGCTCAAGGCAATCCGCATGCGCTCATCTCCGGACTGCACCATGCCGGCATTCGCCACGACATTCTGTTGCTGCAGAAGTTGAAAAATGGAGTCGAGGGGAATGCCGAGCTGCCCCAGCTTCGCGCGCGAAATTTCGACCGCGATGATTTCCGGTTGTTCGCCCCAGAACACAATCCGCGCCACCCCCGGCACCGGCAATAATTCCTTGCGTAAAAATTCCGCGTAGTCGGAAAGTTCCTTGTAGGAATATCCGTCGCCGGTGATGGCAAAGAGAATACCGTATTCATCACCGAAGTCATCGTTCACCATCGAAGGCTGGGCGCCGGGAGGAAGGTTTTTCTGCACATCCGCGACCTTGCGGCGAACCTCGTCGTAGATTTGCGGAAGATCGGCTTTGCGGAAGGTGTCCTTGAAATCGGCTTTCACGATGGAAAGACCGGCCTGCGAAACCGAGGTGACTTCCTTCACCTGCCACATACTTTGCAACGCGGATTCGATGACGTCGGTCACTTCCGCCTCGACCTCTTCGGGCGACGCGCCGGGGTAGGGGGTGATCACCGGACAGGTTTTGATGGCGACGCCGGGGTCTTCGAACCGGCCGAGGTTGGGATACACGACCAGCCCGCCGGTCAGTACGAGGACCGACAGCAGGTAGGTGATGACGCGCTTGTGGATGCAGTATTCGGCGATTTGCATGGCGGGCTTACTCGTTTCGCGCGGGTGCGTGGGCCTTCACCAGTTGCCCGTCGAGCAGATGATGCACGCCGGAAATCGCGATCGTGTCACCGGCGGTGAGCCCTTCAAGAATCTGGATGGAACCGCCGCGCGACTCGCCGACGACCACCGGCGTGCGTTGCGCCCGCATGGAAACGGGATCAACGCGCCATACATACAATGACTGTGCATCCGTGGACACCACCGCGCTTTCGGGAATCCATGCGTGGCTTTCGTCTTCCGCCAGTATGCGCAAATCGAGTTGCGCGGACATGCCGGGCAGAATGGCCTGGCCGGCGGGCGGCGCCATCCGGAACACCGTGGCGTAGGTCAACGTGTCGGGCCGCGCCTCGGTGCTGAACTCGTCAAGCTCCAGCGGAAACGTCTGGCCGGGCAGGTGGTCAAACCGCGCCACCATCTGCGTGCGGGCGTTTTTGCCGGCCCGCAAAACGAATGTTTCCGGCACGTCAATCCGGATGCGGAAACTGGATAAATCGTGAATCACCATTACCGCCTGCCGGGGCGCCACCAACTGGTACAGGTCTATCATCGTCGCGGCGATGCGGCCGTCGAACGGGGCGACGAGGGTGGAGGCTGCGATATCTTTTTCGACCTGTTCCTGTTCGGCGCGGGCGGAATCGAAGGCGGCGCGGGCGCGGTCGAGGTCCGCTTGGGCCACCGCCTCCCGGGCAAACAGCCGTTCCATGCGTTTAAAGCTTGCCCGGGCTTCATCGAAACGGGCGCGGCGGGCTTCTGCCGCCAGTTCCAGGTTGCGGGTGTCGATGCGGGCCAACCGGTCGCCCGTCTTCACCTCGTCGCCGGCCGTAACAGGCAATTCGACCAGGACGTCGCCCCGGTCGAATGAAAGCTCGGCCCGGCGGGCGGCCTCGATCCGGCCTGCGGTGGAAAAGACAAACGACGGCGCCTGTTGCGCGACCACCGCAAGTTTGACTGGTCGGGCCACTTCGGCCGGCGCGGTTTCCGGCTGTCGCGAACAACCGGACGCGAACCACGCAACACAGCCCGCCAGTGCGACGGAAGCACATCGAATCGAATTCATCATCACAATCTCCTCAAGACACTTGAAAACATAATTACGTAATTATACTGTATGTGTCAACGAGTTCAACGGGTCACAGCAAATAGATTGGACATCCATATTATGTCGCTAACAAGCCGGATTGTTTTTTGCGTCGCAATAGCCGTCGCCACCGCCGGGTGCGTGGGTCTACGCCAGTACAACCAAACGCCGGAGGAATATATGCGTGTCCTTCACGACGAGGCCACCGGCGCCGAGGCAGACCTGTGTATCATCGAATTTGATGACGAGGGCGAATTCTGGGACAACCGGCAACTGGTCGACACGCTCAAGCTCATTCACCGGCGAAACAGCGAATCCACCCACGGCATCGTGGTGCCGGTGTTCATTCATGGCTGGAAAAACAATGCCGACTGGTCGCGGGAAGATGGCGACCTCCGCCGGATTGCTGATGAGGTCAAGGCTTCAGCGGTACGGCTTGCTTCGCCGGAAAATCCGACGCCGCGGCGGGTGGTGGCCGTGTTCATCGGTTGGCGCGGCGACGCGCTGAAGGGGGCATGGCTGAAGGAGCCTACGTTCTGGAACCGTCTGCTCGCCGCCGATCGCGTGGCATCCTCGATCAACATGAAGGAAGCCCTGACCAAAATCATGTTGACCGCCAAGCAGCGGCCTGACTCGAAGGTCATCATGTACGGCCATTCGATGGGCGGTCGCATTCTGTTTAATGCCATGGCCATGTCGCTGATCAACGTTTCGGTGAGCCGTGAAGCCAAAAACCTCGTCCTTCCGGTTGATCTGGTCATCATGGCCAATCCGGCGGTGCGCGCGGTGGATGTGGCGCGATTCGTGGACATGATGAAGCGTCATGATGTGCGGCTTGTGATGGACAATGACGGCGATGACATGACGCCGGTCAATGGTCCGCTCATCGCTTCGGTCACCTCTGAAGCTGACGGCGCAACCCGGCGCGCGTTTCCATTCGGCCAGAGTTTTGTCCGGATGTTCCGGTCCTACCGCGAAGATGAATCGCCCGTCCGTCCGTCGCAAGGCTGGCTCGCCGCCCACACCGACGGCCACACCGACATGCTGTTAAGCCATCGCGCGAGCGTGGTGGACGGACAGGTTCGCATCGAGCCGGTGCCGGACCGTTACAACGACACGCCTTACTGGGTCATCCGCACCACCGCCGAAATATGCGCGAATCACGGCGACATCAACAATCCGCGCATGAACGAATTGATGATGCAATTGCTGACAATGCGAAGCGCCTACACCGCCACCAACCGCCCGCGCCTGGTCGCCGGCAATCCGCTGGGCGACGCCTTGCCGGTGGACCCGTGAGCATGCGACCGATGATCAACGCGATTGATCACCTTGTCCTGACCGTGCGGGACATCGACGCCTCCGTGGCCTTCTACACGCGCGTGCTCGGCATGCGTCATGTCGTATTTGGCGAAGGTCGGCATGCACTCGTTTTCGGCGACCAGAAAATCAACCTGCATCCCGCCGGACGGGAATACATGCCCGCTGCCGCCCGGCCTACACCGGGAGCTGCCGACGTGTGCCTGCTCTGTGCTGGTCCGCTTGAAGTGGTTATCGATCACCTGAAGTTTGAGGGCATTCATCAGGTTGAAAAGGTGGTCGTGCGTGCTGGCGCGCGTGGCCGGATACGTTCCATTTACATTCGCGATCCGGACGGCAATCTGTTGGAATTATCCTCGTATGTGGATCATCCGGGGCCGCAGGTGGCGCAGCCTGCATTCAAGGGCAGGGTGTCAAATCCACGGTGACCACGCCTTCCGGCGTGATGGTGTAGATCAGCCTCTGCGACACATCGACTTGGGATTCGCGTGGAAGCTCAACCATACATTCGCGTGGGCCGTGACGGGGATCCAACCACGTAAAGGCGGCGCGATCCGATTCAATTTCCCGCTCGGCAAATCCAAGTTCGAAATCGCGTCCTGCCAGAAGGTGGTTTATCGCGATGGCCCGCCCGCTTGGCAGGTGCACCACTCGTACATCTTCCAGGTCATAGTCCGCTGCGCTTCGAACCACGCCCCCGCAAAGGCGCACCGGGGGCGTGCGGGGGTGCATGCAGGAGGTCTGGAGAAAAGCCGCCGCCAGCAACGCGAAGGTTGATCGAAATACAGGCATGCAGTAATTATACGGCAACTTGGCGCGCGCCCGTCAATCATGATTTGACGGGTGGGCGACAAACGGAGAAAACAGACGGATGAACACATGGATTCAAAAGCACCTCGATCCGGCGGCGCGCATGTCGGAGTTTCTGTTCGGGTTGATCATGACGCTAACCTTTACGCTCGGGGCCGGATTGATCGTGCAGGAAGGGCCGGAGGCGACGCGGGAGTTGTTGGCTGGCGTATTGGGGTGCAATCTGGCCTGGGGCGTGATCGATGGATTGTTTTTCGTGTTCACCGCGATGTACGAACGGGGCGCGCCGAACCGGGCCTACAAGCTGTGGAAGAAACGCGGTCCCGATGCGCTTCAGTCGGTCATTGACGACTATGTGAATGACCAGTATGGGTCTGTGCTTTCCGGGATGACGCTGACGGCCATGCGAAAAGAAATGACGGAATCCCTAACCCGTCGGCCTCCGCCCCCGGTGCGATTTCAATCCTCCGACTTCATGGGCGCGCTCGCCTGTTTTGTCATGGTTGTCGCCGCCGGCATTCCCGCCATCATTCCCTTTGTCTTCATGGACGACCGGATGCTCGCGTTGCGGGTGTCGAATTTAGTCATGGTCGCCTTGCTTTACGTGATCGGCGTCAAATGGGCCGCGACCATTGACCTTCACCCGCAACGGGTCGGTCTCGGTATGGCGCTTGGCGGATTGCTGCTGGTTCAAGCCACGATCCTGTTGGGCGGGTAAGGCAACAGAGCGCGATGTTTTATGGGCCGGATCTAAGACGGCGCCGATTGCGCAACGTATTTGCCTGGGAATTTCCATTATGACCGATGATCCCACGTTTAATCTGTTCGATTGCCGGTTGGTTTAATGTTCAGAGGGCGGGTGAGGCTCCCGCCAAGCCGATGTTCGTGATGCCTTCTTTCAGGTCAGAGGCAAGCAACGTCACCTAGGACGGAAAACACCCCCTACCCACTTCTCTTCTGCGTATTCAGCGGCTCCAAATCTTCCCCACAAAAGCATGGCTGCGTCACAATTTATCGGGTCGCAGCCAGTAACTGCGCGGTCAGGTCGTTGGCGTGGTGGAACAGGCGCTGTTCGTCCACGCCGA
>CALMYG010000020.1 GCA_937873455.1 uncultured Verrucomicrobiota bacterium | reverse complement strand
TTGACGTAGACGTGTTCGCCCGGATCGATCCAGTTGCCGTTGGCGTTCCAGTCGATCCATGCATTGAGATGACCCGGAACCGAAGCCGAGACCAGAACTTGGGTCATGGCGCCGGCGACCAGTACCGGCGGGATGATGACGCCGTCTTCGTCATCCACGTTGCTGTTGTCATCGCCCATTGAATTGGGGTCGGGTAGGCCATCGGTTTCGGAGTCGATGGCCAGCCCCATTAAAACGCCGGGAACAATCTGGTGCCGGGCGCCGTTGTTGACCAGCAGGGTGGGGTAGGGGCTGGGGGCATCGCCGAAGTCCAGGGGTTGCGGCGCCTCTTCGATGAGGGTGATGGCATAATCTTCCACTTCACCGTCCGGCAAAAGTCCGGTGAGCAGGATGGGAACCGGCTGGGTGGTGAACCGGAACCGGGCAAACGTGGGTCCGGCGGTGGCGGTTACCGGAATCGCGATGGAGAAGGTGTTGGTGCCGGCAGTGACGTTTTGGAAGTTGATGATGAGGTCGCCGGGGTCGGTCCAGTTTCCGTTTGCGGCGAAATCAATCCACGCGGACACGTAGCCGTTGGCCGAGCAGAGGACATCGATGGTGGCGGTGGCGCCGATGATCAAGGGCGAGGTGAAGGTCACGCCATCCTCGTCGGGGAGGTTGGCGAGATCATCACCGGTGGCGTTGGCGTTGGGTTGGCCGTCGAGTTCGGTATCAATGAGCTGGCCGAGATGAATGCCGGCTACAATGACGTGCCGGGCGCCGTTGTTGGTCAGGAGGGTCGGGTACATGGGGACGGCGGGACTGTCCGGGGCGTCGCCAAAATCGAGATCTCTGACCCAAAGCAGATAATCCTCGGTTTCGCCGTCCTCAAATTGACCGTCGCCGATCCACGGAAGCAGAACCGGTCGTTCGGTTATGGTGAACCGGGTCCATATATAGCCGTTGTTGGGTCCGATCCTAAAGGGGGGCGGGGCCAGCGTGGATAAGGGTCCGGAAAAACCGATCGGGACCGAAAAGTTGGCCAGTACGTGCTCTGGAGCGGCTATGCCGGCGGGACACGAAGACGTGCCTCCCCAAGCGCCATTCTGATTCCAGTCCATCAGCACGTTGACATAACCCACCACCGGCATGGTGTTGATGACCCAGAGGTCGATATCCGAACCCCATGCCG
The DNA here is from genome assembly GCA_937873455.1 of uncultured Verrucomicrobiota bacterium. Classification (GTDB taxonomy): domain Bacteria; phylum Verrucomicrobiota; class Kiritimatiellia; order CAIVKH01; family CAIVKH01; genus CALMUP01. The sequence continues at coordinate 1,602 of CALMYG010000020.1, read as the reverse complement.
CGACCTGGCAGGAGGCGCCCAGGGATCTGGGTATTGGCCCCACGACGCAGGGGACGACGGTTTCCTGGCCTGGCAACCCGGTGATGGTGAAGCCCTCGGGATAAACCAATCCCGCATCGCCATCGGCAAAACATTCGTCCTGGTTGTACTGGTTGGGATTAAAGATCGGGCAAGCGCCCGCATTTCCGTCGAACTCGGCATCCCAACCTTGGCCGAGGCGAGCCCAGCCGAGGCCGTGTTGAATCCAGGACCCGGGCGACCCCACCGTTTTGCAGGTGGGAAAAGACCCCAACACACCGGTGGCTGGATAAGCCAATGCACCTTCGGGGGCATCGCCAAAATCAAATTCCTGCTCGACCAAATTGGTGGTAGTGATCACGAAGGCGAGGTCGATGGATTTACCGGCGAGGGGGTGTTCCGGCGGATAGCGTAGCTCGAACCATTTGCCGGGGTCCATTGCCCACACGGCGTCGTCGTTCCAGTGATTGGTGGAGGTTTTCCAGCCGAAAGCACCTTCGGCTCCGGAGGACGGATCGATGAATGCTTGAATGGCCAACCAATACACAACGGGTTCGTCCGGGCTACCTTCTTGAATAAAACAGCTCTGCGAATCGAAGAAAAAGTTGTACTGCCAGATTATGGTGTCGGCATTGGGCAGGTAGAGTTCCATGGATGGGTCATACCAGCCTTCGCCGGGGATTACTTCGACCACCGGCCGGGCGGTGAAGTCCGGGTAGGCGATTTGGGTCGACCACAGCAATTCGCCGGGGCGGCTGTAATTTTCCGGTTCCGGTCCTGCCGGAATGTCTGAATAAAATGAAATAACAAAGCTCAATGTTTCCGGTGGCGGTACCGTGTCAAACAGCCAGGAACCCCAGATGTGAACATCGGTGATCGGACCTTTTTGTGTGCACAAAAAGTCATCGGCGAGGATGAGGGGTGGCGGCATTCTGGTGTCGAACAGCTTGATGTCCATACCGTCCGGCGTGGTGTCGGGCAATTGCACCCATTTGGCATCCTGGGTGGGGTCCCAGTCGGCCCGGGCGATGCTTGCGCAAAGACCCGCGACCAATGCGGGCAGTAAAATCCATCGATGCGTTTTCATGGCGGTCTCCCGGTAGGGGTTGGCGGGGCGGGCGTGGGGTTGCAGGGGGCGGAAGGCTTTCTCTAGCGGCAACGCCAACATGGACGTTTTTGCGCTCACGGATTTCTCCGGGTCCCTACAAGTATACAAGCAAAAATCAGGTCAAAAGTCGAGCGTGTAAATTGGATACTGGTTGCTGGTTGCTGGATGCTGGATGCTGGGCGTTATAATCCTGATGAAATGCTGCGGTCCGCGAGGCCGCAGACCCTCTCGACTGCTGGGGGGATCCTGCCGGGAGGGACGGCGGCCTCGCCGTCCGGAAAAAACCGCGCCCAGCGGGCGCGGCTACAGGTAGGGACGCCTGTCTCAGGTGTCCGCAGTAATTTTCGCCATCTGGTGAATACGTGCGGGAAACAGAGCGGGGCCTGGTGGTGCGGCGGCGCATAAAAGAGGGGGCGCCTTTTATACAGCTCATTATCCCCGGGACTTGGCGGGGGGCGGTTCGGAGAGGGCGGTGA
>CALMYG010000019.1 GCA_937873455.1 uncultured Verrucomicrobiota bacterium | reverse complement strand
GTCGTACTGGTAGCGGTCGGCGGAGGCGTCGGCATAGGTCTTGTTGGTCATGTTGCCGTAGAGATCGTAGGCCCAGACCGTCTGGTTGCTCTTGCCATCCCAGAGGGAGCGGAGCTGATTGACCCCGTTTGAAACAAAGGCGTAACTGATGGTGTTGGTGGCACCGTCAATCTGCTGAACCAGCCGACCGAGAGTGTCCCGGTTGTTGCGGACGGGAATGCCGAGTCGATCAACGATATTGGTAAGGCCCCGGTCACCATATTGGAAGGACTCGGTAAGACTCCCCGGCCAGTGGCGGCTCATGAGGTCGCCCCAGGCGTCAAAGGCGTTGGTGGTGACGAGCCCATCGGCGTCGCGGCTCCAAACAGCGCGGCCGAGGGCGTCGTAGCGGTTGCTTTGTACGAGGGCGCCGTTGACATGGACGGAAACGGGGCGATCGAGTTCGTTGTAGGCGGTGACGGTGGTGACGGCACCTCGGATATGCTGGGTGATGTTGCCGAGGGGGTCGTAGGCCATGTGTTCCTCGGTGAGGTCAGGGTGGACGATTTTGGTCATGCGGCCTTCGACATTGTACGTATGGGCCCAGACCTGGCCGTGGGAGTTGCTGACGCCGACAACCTGGTGGAGGTTGGTATAGGAGGTGTAGGTGGTGACGTTCCGGGGGTCGATCTGGCGGATGAGGCGTCCGAAATGGTCGTAGACGTTGCTGGTGACGTTGCCAGCACGGTCTTTGTAGGAGGTGACGTCGCCCCAAGGGTTGTAGGTCCAGGTCTCGGTGGACTGGTCGGGATGGTAGGCGGTGGTGACCTGGCCGAGGGCGTTGAAGGCGTTGGTGACGACAAGGCCACGGATGTCGCGGGTCCAGGCAATACGGCCGAGGACATCGTAGCGATTGCTGACGGACTGGACGTACTCTTCGACGCCGACGGGCAGGGAAGAGCCATCGGGGACGAAGGAGGCGGTTTGCCGACCTTCGATGTCGTAGTCGTACCGGTAGAATTCGCCGGCCAGGCCTTGTTTTTTGACGAGTCGGCCCTGCTCGTCGTACCAGAAGTTTTCGGCGTGAAGTCCACCGTAGGGCCGGATGGGCAATTCGCGGCGCTTGAGCCAGCCTTCTTCGGTGTAGTCGCGGGTTTCCCACTGAAGGGAGTTGGTGATGACGGCGGGCTGGCCGTTTCGTTCGTAGGTCCAGGTGGTGACGAGGCCGGCGGGGTTTTCCTCGGACAGCTTCCACCCGAGGTCGTTGTACTGGAAGTAGGTATCGCGGCCCTTGCGGTCGGTAATGCGGCTGATGGCGCAGCAATCGTATTCGATCTCGCGGGTGGTTTGCCCAGCCGGGGTGATGTAGGTTTCGGAGATCAGGCGATTAAGGTTGTCGTAGGCGCTGGTCACGACGAGCCCGGCGGTGTCCATGGTCCACACGCGCCGCCCGAAGAGGTCGAAGCGGTTGGTTTGCACGAGTACACCATTGCGATGGTGGGAGACAAGCCGCCCGGCGGAGTCATGCCGGTACCTGTTGGTGGCGCGACCGTCAATTTGATTGGTAAGCAGGCCGAGGGCGTTGTACGTGTAAGTAATGACCCGGCCAAGGGCATTGGATTCCGTTGCGACGACGTGACGGCCTGCAACGTAGGTGAATGTGCGCTGTACCAGACCTGTTGGAGGAATTTGATAAAGGAGATCAATCCCATTGGCGGCATAGACGTTGCTCCAAACATTGTCGTGGGGGTCGGTTACCGAAGTGATTCGATGGTCGCTATTGCGGGCATACGACGAGGTCGCTCCATTGCGGTCCGTGCGCTGCATCAACCGGGCATTGGCGTCATACATAAATTGAGCCGAAATGGTGCGGGCGTTGGCATGGGAAGTAACAACGGCCTTTCGGAGAGGGTTGGCGGAGACCTGATAGATTTCCCGGTTGGTTATGCCTTTAAAGGCGACGTCTTTGAGAACCATACCGAACGCCCACGTATAGGCCATCACCCGGTCCTCGGAGTCGGTCATGGTGATTCGGTGGGAGTTGGTGGCGGTCCAAGCGTCGGGAGTGGCGGTGTATTGTACGCCCAGCCGGCGCAAGCCGGAAGAGTTGCCCTTGAAAATCCCGGAAAGGAAGCCGTTGGTGTAGGTGTAAAAAAACCCTAAATTACTCATATCAACCACATTGGTCAGAAATCCAGTCGGCCCATACCGAAAACTGGCGATTCGATAGGCTTCGGTGCGCGTGGTAACCGATGTAGCCTTGCCATCCGCGCCATTGTAGGCAAATTCCAGATAATCTCCGGTATTAGGAACAACTTGAGTGACGCGATGAATGCGGTCCGCGTTATAGGTGACCGTGACCGTGTTCGACCACGCATCCCACACCCGAGACAGCAGGTAAAGGTTGGTGCTACCGGTCGACTGGGCGAATTGCAGAACCTCACCATTCACCTTACGGTATTGGTAGACACCGTTGGTAAGGACCATGGTTCCGCTCATGCTGGCCGGGGGCGACCAGGTTGATGAGCCCTGGGCGGTGAAGCCAACCACGCTTCCCGAGGGAAGGTGAACCCGGTTGGTATGGGCGCTTTCGATGATGAGAAAGCTATCCCAGTTACTGCTCCACTTCGGCCCAAACGAAGTCCGGGCGTTGGTCGCGGAAAAATTACTGAATCGCATGGCGACTTCAAGTTTGGGGCCGACCGCGGTTTCGTGCCAGATCGGGGTGTCACTGATTTGGAGGTTGAATGTGGCGGGATGAAATGCCGGGCGAGGACTGCCGTGACTGGAGCAGGTCGAACACCCGACGGGATGATATGGGCACTCCTCGACGTCGTCCGTTTGATCGCAATCTCGATCCGGGCAAACCTCGCCCTCCGAAGTATCGTCGTCGGGCGGGGGAAGTTCTGGATCCGATACTTCGTACGTGTAGCGAAGGGTTCCATTAAATACCGCGGCATTGTAGCTCGCTACATTAGTAGGATAAGTCGCATCATAAAGTTCAATGCGCAAAACGCCTTGCCCATCCAAATTTGGTAGTACATTGATTCCTGTTATTGGTCCAAAAGGCGCGCAATTGGCAAGTGAACCATGATCATTTGCACCGATCTTGAAACCATCATCTACATACTGCACATCGAGTTCGCACATTGTAATGGTGGAACCTGCGGGATGTGCCGCTTGTACTGCCAATTCCGTTATGAGTTCTGGAAGGCACGCATTTGGTATTGGAACAGTGCGTTGGAAGTTTATAGGAATTGACACCGTTTGTGACACGGTCGCCGACTCGACCTGATTGAGGCAGGAAGTAAAAAAAACAGCAGTAAACAGATACTTTAATTTGCTCATGCTTTCCTCAGGGATGGTTATTCCCAAAGCGTGGGAAATAAATTGTTATTGCCGCCGGTTCATTCGGGGTGAGCGGATCTGTGCCAAGGGCGACTTCCTCGCCATCGTTCAGCCCATCACCGTCCGTATCCGGATTCCACGGATTTGTTTTCAGATAATATTCTTGAAGGTTTGTCAGGCCATCCGCATCAAAGTCCTCATCGGCATCACTGATGCCATTGGGAGGCATGCTGGAATCGATTTTATCCGGGCTGGTTCCGAGGATCAGCACCTCATAGGAGTCGCTTATGCCGTCGCCATCGATGTCATGCGCAAAGCCGACGGCATAAAACGGAGTGGTTAACCCGCAATCCGACCATGCAGTGGAGCCGCTTCCGCCGGGTATGGAGGGATCTAGCAGTCGGTAAACAAGGTTGTAATTGTTGGCATAATCATAGTAATAACCGTAAAAATCGTAATATTCGGATGCCTCGGTAGGCGCGGCCACCAAACACATACAACCGCCGCAACCCCACATGTTTGTTATCTGCAATGCCAATCCCGGCCATTGATCCCCGGTCAGTTTCTGAACCGCATCGCTTAGTCCGATCCACTCTGTTGTATCCCACTTGGCGGGATCGGTCATGTAGTAGTTGACCTCCCGCCCATCCATCAATAGATCTCCATCCGTATCCCAGTTGTTCGGATCCGTTCCATGCAGATTGATTTCCTCGCCATCGGACAATCCGTCGCTATCAGTATCAGGATTAGTGGGATCAGTGCCGTAAAGATGGACCTCATCGTAATCAGTCAAACCATCACCATCGGTGTCATCCTGGTTTGGGTCCGTTCCCAGAAGATACTCCTCGAGGTTGGTCAATCCATCCTCGTCCGGATCGTCGAAAACGTCATACAGGGCGGCGATGTGGTTGCTGGAGAGGGCGGAGGTATAGAGACGGATGTCGTCGAGTTTGCCTTTCCAACGGGAACCGAAGTCCGGGTGATCAGCCCAACCAATGAGTAGATTGGTGCGGGATGATGTGGACATGTTGGCGCTACTCGCGGCCACTTGTATGCCATCAATATAGACGCGCATATTGGCGCCGTCATAGGACATGGTCATCTGCACCCATCGTCCGGTGATCGACGATCCTCCAGCTATCCAGGTGTCGCCCGCTGAACACGATCCCAAATATCCCTCCGCGCCAGGTGCATATTTGTCGTAGCCCATCCAGAATCCCGAATACCCCGAACCGCACCCCTCCCCCAGATCGCTGATGACCGTCGGAAAGTCGTCCGGGGCCGAGGCGTCGTAGTACACCAGACCGCTGACCGTAAATGGACCACCCGTAATCATTGCCGTTGGTTGTGGAATACGGACGACCCCATTGGTTCCGCCGAATTGTAGCGCCCCTCCGATTCTTCCACCAACCCACGCATTAGACGTCAAGTTATTCAATACACCATGGTAAGATGTCGATGCGGCATTGAACGCGTTCGTTCCCGCCATTTCATCAAATTTCCACCAACCGGCGAGGGACGCATGGAGGCCGGAGGTGGGATTGAGTCCGTGTTCGATTTCCCACCAGTCGGGCATGCCGTCGCCGTCGGTGTCGAGATCGACCAAGGCGATATCCGCGCCGGTTACCGCAGCAATGACGTGGACGAGGTTTCCGGTGTAAATCCCGGCGGCCTCCATGGCGTCGGGCAGGTCATTGGCGTTCTGGTCACGCCACGCTTCCAGATCATAGCGGCGCTGATTGGGCACGGCGGTAATGGTATAGGCGCCGGGGTGCTGGATTATGGCGCGGTACACGTTGGTGTTGGCGGTTCCAAGATCACGCACATTCACCAGTTCCGCCTGCGAGAGGGCGCGGTCATACATTCTGACTTCATCAATCCAACCTTGCCAGAATCGGTCGGGAACGCCTGATCCGTAGGTGTATTCACCGGCCCCGACGAGCAGGTCCAGCGTGTTGCCCGCATACCCGCCGACCGAGGACGCGGCAACGAGATCGCCATTTAGATACCAGGACAGCGTTTCGCCGTCATAGGTCATCGCGACGAAGCCCCACTGGCGGGTGACGGGGCCGAGGTTGGTGGTGAGGAGGGCGGAAGCGGAGGCGCCCCAGAGCTGGCCGCGCAAGCCGGCGCTGTCGGCGAAGGCCCACCAGGAGTGGGTGTTGTAGCCGGCGCGATGGCGGCCGAACAGGCCGCGGGCGGGCACGGTGACGTTGGTGCCGTCGAGTTTGACCCAGGCGGAGATTGTGAAGCGGGGGGTATCAAAGGAGGTGTGGCGGGTGATGCGGAGGTAGCCGTTGGAGCCGTTGAAGTAATAGCCGCCCCCGCGATAGCCGTCGGCGGTCCAGGCGGCACCGCCATGAACGCCAGCATGGTTGGCGTGGCCGCTGACGTCGGCAACCGTTGCGCCGCTGTCATGGTCAAAATTGAGGTGGAGTACCAGTCCGGTGTCAGAGCGGGCGGTGACGTGGATGAGGCCGGGTTGGCGTCCGTCATAGGTGATGTTTCCGGAGATGGTGGTAAGGTACGAGCTGGCATTCAGGGGGTCGGCGCCGGCGGCCACTTCCTGGCCGTCGGTGAAGCCATCGCCGTCGGTATCGGCGTTTTGGGGGTCGGTGTGGTGGAGTAGGAATTCGTCGTGATCGTTGAGGCCGTCGCCGTCGGTGTCGGCGTTCAGCCAGTCGGAGGGGTCGTAAGCATCGGGTTCGTAGAGGCCGTCGCCATTGCCGTCTTCTACGTAGTCGTAGAGACCGTCGCCATCGGTATCAATGGGGGTTCCGTAGTGGAAGCCGATATCGACGACGGAGTTGGTTTCCTTAAGGTGGTTGGTGGCGGTGGTGAAGTGGTACAGCTCGGGCTCCAAGTGGGCGGCCTGGGAACCGGCGTTGATGAGCGGGCTGGATTGGTCGAGATAGTATGTGCCATGGGGGCCGGTGCGGAAGGGGGAATTGGTGAGGACGAGGACGTTGGCGCCGAGGCTGCCGAGGGGGGCGTTGTAGCGGGCGTTGTGGGTCAGGGTCGGTGTTGCGCCTCCGGAATAGGCAAAAACCGTATTGGTCAGGCTGGCGAAGAGGCTGTCGTTTATCACGGCGTAACTGGGTGCGCCGGTTATCACAACGCCAACGCCGGTCAAATTATCCAGCGTTACATTCCCCATGCGTAGATTGGTTTTACGCATCCAGACGGCCTGAACGCCGCCGGTAAACAAGGTGTTTTTTACATCGATCCAACGGTTCGTCATATCCACGGCCTCGATGCCACGCTCCACGCGGTGAAATTGACAATGTTCGATCCATTGATCGCCGGCAGCGGTCGCCGTGAATTGGATTCCCCGGAGGGCGTGTTGAAAGCGAATTCCCTCGATTTGCTGGGCAAGATTTTCGACGATCAAGCCGGCCTTGAAGGGATGCACGACGCCGCCGGCATAACCGGGAATGTTTTGCCCGGAATTGGTGTCGTACGCGCTGGTAAATAAGGCGGGATTCAGCGAATGACTTTTGGTGACGATGCGGGCATTGTTGATCAGCTTGATGGCGGCGTTGGTGGCAAACTTCACCACGGCGCCGGGCATTACGGTAAGGGTCGCATCGTTGATGATCAAATCGCCGGAAACGTAGTGGGTGTCTCCGGCCCGGAAAACGACGTCATTGGAAACCGCGCCGGCATAATCCAGGTAGTCAATGACCAGAAATGCCGTGCCGCGTGGCTGATACGCCAAAAGCGTTTGCCCATTCGTTTCGGGAACTTCGGCTTCCGCCATGTCCGTATCCCGTACAGCCCTTACGCGTGGTACGCCACGCGTTTGCGGAGGCAAAATTTCCTGGGCGATCACCTCGGGCGCACGGGAGGCCGCCTCGGCAAAATCCAATTCTTCGACAAGAAATCGCCTCCCCTCCAAATCAACCAGGCGATGGCGCACGTTTACTGAGTTTTCGCCAACATACCCCCCGCCGATGGTTATGGCGGAGTCATGTTCATAAGCGATGCCGCGTTGAAAATCGTGAATGCGCGCCTCGGACCCGTTTACTTCTTTGTAGACGTGTATGGGTCGGAAATTCGCGGTCTCCGAGGTGTCGGACATTCCCTGGCGGTCGATACGGCCATCGGCATCAAGTAATTCGGTAAGCACACACAGAATGGTTGTCTCCGGATTTAAGCCCAATGTCTTGGGGTGTGGCAGGCCCCCGTATACCACGACATCCTGCTCCAATCCCCAAGGATGCACGGAATAGACCACATCGGCGTTGACACCCTCAAACGCATCGTAGTAAACGGCGCCGTTGAGTAGCGGCTCGGGGGTAGCCTCAACGGGCTCGGCGAGAATTATAAACTGGTTGTTCTCTGGCTGGTAAAATGCAATGGCGGCCACGGCGGAGCGCGCGGTAATCTCGCGGTCAGATCTCCGGGTTGTCACCACGGCATGGGAATCGGCGCGCGGTGCCAGCTCCACGGTTAGCGGAGCATCTGGAAAGCGTATGCCTCCGGCTCCGGTAAGCATTGGCGCTAATCGAGTTGGCCACACCTGGCCATCCAGGTCCTTGCGGGAAATGCCGGTCTCCATACGGCGAATTTGTACACCACCGCCCCCCGCGATCTCCACGGTATCCATCGACCCGCCCAAACTTGCGGCAACAGGCCCGCTTTCGAGAACCGGCGTATTGGTAATGACGGCATACCGCCCCGAGGTTTCCAAGGGGGTTGCTTGCGCGGCGGATGCCAGCATGATCGCGGTCAAACCTAATGGGGTTCGCATCTCGGTGTTCTCCTCGCTTATATTAGTACAAACACCCTTCACTATTGTATATTATAATTATCAAAAAAATTTAAAAATTTTGTAATCGCCGATTTGGCGTCGTTTTACATTTGCCAGATTTCATATAATTTTATTTCGCGATAGTGGATGCCACTATGGAGGAGTCGAAAACCTAACATATCTCGAACAAACATTCCGGGTTTGCCGCACCTCTTTCACTACTCATCACTTAATCTTTGAGGCCTCGTGGTTATAACGCTATGCCTTATCACCCTTGATCCCACCCATCGGGGGCCGTTCTGAGTGTTGAATATGCGCTGGTTTCGGAGCGCGTTGTGAGAATGTACTGAACATCTCCAGGAGTTATCATGCCCCACTGGTGGAGAACCGCTTTTGCTACCGAATGAACACGGACGGGCTTTTCTCGACGGCATCCAGGTTGTTTCCGTGCAGGATGCGTCAACGTGCCGCCGGCGCGTCGTATGACTATTCCAACGAGGCGCGCACGTCGTCGATGGCTTGTTGCACCGCGGAGAGGATGTGCTCGATATCGCGCCTGGTTTGGCTCCGCCATGCGCTGTCGGCCAAGCGTTGCTCGTCGGCGGCATCAAGTCCGGCCAGGGCGTCCTTGAGGTGGCGGCGCGCTTTCTTAAGCCGCACCAGGGTGTCGCCGGCGAACATCGGGTCAGGCGGCCATTCGCGTTCGCGTGCGATGCCGTTCAGCGCTCCGGCCAGTTTGGCTCCGGCGATTTGCACCCCCGCCTCGATTTCATGCAGGGGATGCTCCTGCGGGGCGTTGGCTTCCACCCATTGATGATCCTTGATCTCATGAAAAAGACGAATGCCCAATTCAAAGCATTGTTCGGCGAGGGGGTGTTTCCGGTCCAGCTCTTCCATCATATCCGGGTCTTCCAGGGCCTCGCGAGCCGCCTCGTTCATTTCCTCGATCCAGGCGGCGCGTTCGGCTTCCTGTTCCGGTGTCAAGGGTTCCGGCGCCGGTTCGCCCATTTCGATGCGGAGCTTTTCCCGCTCTTCCCGCCAGATACGCTCAAAGGCGTCGGGGTCCTCGTGACCTTCCCGCTCCAGGCGTGCGGTGATCCGGTCCAGTAGCCGGTTCGAGCGCGCATCCTCGGCATCGGCTTCGGCTTCGGTCGCGCTGGTGGGCTGGTCGGCCTCCTCGTCCAGCAGGTCGGCCCGGTGATCCAGACCCTCGGCGATCCGCTCCATGAACTGCATGATCGCCTCGCTGTTCGCCTTGATTTGTTCGGCTTCCTCCGCTTCGGTCATGACCCAGGCGGCGTCCCCGTCCAACTCCAGCACGTAGTCCACGCTTTCGATCACCACCCGGCCGTTGAATTCAGAAAACCACTCGAGATACAGGCAATTCGCCATGTGAAAGGTGAAGGTTTTCCCGGACTTGTACCCGGCAATAAACTCATCCATCGGACAATCCGGCATGCGCACCTTGCGGGATGCGGTGATATCGCCCACGACGCCTTGTTGTGTTTGGGCAAGCCCGGATAAATCGCCCGGCTCCGGCGAGGCATGGGTGAACCGAATCCGGTGACCGGCCAGATCGCGCCATGGGTTTCCGGTCAAATGCAACGTGACCGGTTCGTCAAGACCGGCAAACCAGAGCGTACCCGTGGTCGTTCCCTTGGTCCGGTTGTCGAGTTCACCGCGAATCAGTTGTTTGTCGATACGCCATGCCATGAAGTGCTCCCTTGATTCATTGTCGGCCTCACTATGCCAAGAGGTTCCGGCCGCTGGCAATCTTTTGCCGAAGTTGCCCGTCCCCAATCCGCCTCTGTGTGCATGGATTATAGCATTCCATCCAGAATGATTGGGATATGCGTGGAAGAGCAAGGGATCGCCAAGAGCGATAGATCCTGCCCCTTGAGTCTGTCTTTTAAGGGTGCATTTTTAAATCATTTGACTTTTAACCCATGAAAAAGCCCTAATATCCGTGTGAGTACCCTCAAAGACGATACCATTATACAAGCATTGTTGTTGCTGGCTCAGCGCTGCCCTCGGTTGATCCGTCAATGCTACTGGGCCGGGACATCCTCCATCGCCGTGGAGGAATTGCACCACCGGGAATCGTTCGATCTGGACTTTCATACCCGCGCCGCGCACGAAAAAACCACGCCGCTGCTCATGGAGTTGCAGGCCGCTTTTCCGGGAGCATTTACCGTGTTGCAATCTCCCGATGAATACGGCTCCGGCTTTCAGGGGTTGCTGTCGCTCCCATCCGGCGAGGAAATCACCATTGAAGTTCTTTCCAATTATGAAACGGCCTCGGACCTTGACCTGGAAGATGCGCGAACCGCGCCAGGAATAAAGAGGGTCACACTTACCCGCTATCTCGAAGATAAAATTCAATGTGTCGCCGAGCGATCCGAAGCGCGTGATCTGGTCGAGATTATGGCCGTATTGAAGCATGCTCCCGCCTTGGAATCAATGGCCCGCCAGGCGTTGTCTGATCAAGATGCGCTTCTCGTGACCGAACGATTAACGGGGTGGACGGACGATGCGATTGAAGCTGATCTGGCTGCCTATCGCGGCGTTGACAGCCGTGCCGCCAAACAGTGCCGGGACATGCTGCTGGCGTGGCTGAAAGAGTTGGCCTGATGAAAAGGACCTACCAGTTTGCCGCCAGCCGGGGCGTTGTTTCCGTTTCGCTGGCGCGTGGCGGTAGCGTGGAGCTTCCGGTCTTTGCCGGAGTCCTGAAACACCCGCGCCCGGATGAGTTGCCCGTACTTCTCCAGGATGAGCGGGTCGCCCGCAAATACACCCGATTGGCCATTGAAAAAATGGCTTGGCCGGTTCTGCGGCAATTTCCCCGGGATTGGATCCTGGAAAACCTCAAGGACGCAATCCTCAAGCCTGGGCGCCAACGGGCCGTCTTGTTTTTATTGGCTCGATAAACGCGCTTGTCCCGTTATGGCACTTGTCTCCCGGCGGTGGCTCCGGAGGGGCAGGCTATGTCTCGCCCCTATGTACCGGACCAAGGGGTGCAACAGGGTACACCGTGCGCATCGCGCGGTCGGCTCCACTCCGGAAATCAAACCTCCCGACCCACAATTGCCTCTTCAATCCTAATCGACTCGTTGGCAACAGGCTACGATTACGATCAGGATTACGATTAGGAACATGTTGCCTTGATTGTATTCTCTGTCCCTATGACGGAAGCAGAGATGCCTCGACTACGCTCGGCATGACCCCATGTTTCACCCCGTGGGTGTCAACGCATTACGAGCGGTAGATTCTGTACCTTGTCTTCCTGGGTGCTGGATGCTAGAAGCTGGTTTCAACATCCAGCAGCCAGCAACAAGAACCCAGAATCCAGTAAAACGTTTTATGAGGAATTTGTGTTTTTTCCGTTAAAAACCGATTGATTTACCGAAAACGCAGGGGTAATGATAACCCGGTTGATCAGAATTTTCTGTGTGGGGTTTCGGCCGATTGTTGCTTCAGGATAATGACTACATCTGAATGAGGTTGTGTATGGATAAAGTTCGATTGCTTCTGGGGGCTGTGGCGGCGTTTGCAACGACGACGGAGTTGTTTGCACAACAAACTGTTTTTTCCCGAGGTGAAGTTTCCACCGCGCTTTGGTGGGACAGCAGTACACACCCCTGGTACTACACACCACTCAACCAGTCACAAAACCGTCCCGATAACAATCATAGTTCTACCACCCGCCACAACGTCGAGATCGGGCACAACAACAACTTGTCGATGTCCGTCAATGGTGCCTTCTTCGGCCTTCGCACCCTTACTTTTGGTGCGGGGAATTCAAGCGCCAGAACATTGACGTCCAGCGCGGGTGGTGGCATCAGCTTGACCGTAGGTATGTACAACAATTCGTCCGGCGCGCATGTCCTGAATGTTCCCATCGGTGTAGATGCAGCCACGGTGGCTATTCAGGCGAACAATGGGTCGCTTACCTTTGGTTCTGGCCACAATATTTTCCTGAATGCCAATACCGCAGCCTTTTCCGGTGGCAACAACATTGTCGTGAACAGCGTTATGCAGGGTACGGGCGGCGGCTTTACCAAGGCGGGAGCCGGGCGCCTTGACCTCAACGGCAACAACACATTCACGGGCAGTGCGGCCATCAATGCCGGTATTGCTCGCGTTGGACACAACAATGCCTTCGGCACCGCGGCGGGCGGTGTTACCGTTGCGTCCGGCGCGATGGTCGAAATGAATAACGGCATCAACGTTGGCGCCGAACCGTTGACCCTCAATGGCGATGGTGGCGGATCGGGAGCCTTACGTAGTCGCACGGGCGCGACCGCCTCCTGGGCGGGCGCCATTACGCTGGGTTCCGCGTCCCGCATTAACGCAAGTTCCGGCGGCACCTTGACCTTGAGCGGCGGTATTTCCGGCGCGCACAACCTGACCTTTGGCGGTGACGGCGGCAACATTACCGTCAGCGGCGCGATCGCCACCGGCGCGGGCAGTGTAACCAAGGACGGTTCTGGCGGTGGAATCCTCACGCTTTCCGCGGCGAACACCTACTCCGGTGCGACCACCATCAACAACGGCACCTTGCGTCTGGGTGTTGCCAACGCCATTGGTGACAGTTCCCCGGTGACGGTGGCTTCCGGTGCGACGTTCGATCTCAACAACAATGCCGACTCCATTCATTCACTCGCTGGCGCAGGCGCGGTTACTTTAGGAAACGCAACGTTGACCGTACTCAATGGCGGCACCACCTACAGTGGGGTCATGGGTGGAACGGGCGGTTTGACCAAGCAGGGAACGGGAACGCTGACGCTTACCGGCAACAATACGTTCAACGGCTCGCTAACGATCAGTGGTGGAACGGTTAGTCTGGGTGATAACGGAACGTCCGGAACCGTGGCCGGAAATATTGTCAACAATGCCGCATTGATTGTGAATCGTTCTTCGGCGGTTACCCTCGGCGGCGTCATCAGCGGATCGGGAACGTTGACCAAACAAGGCAATGGCGCGCTCACCCTTTCGAACGTTAACACGTACAACGGTGATACCACCATCAGCGCGGGAAGTATCGTAGTTAGCGGTTCGGCTAACAACTCGGCTTTTACCGTCAATTCCGGAACAACCCTGGCCGGCGCCGGATCGGTTGGCGCCGCCACCATTAACGGAACGGTCAGTCCGGGTAATGCCACTGGCGACCGCGCCACCTTGAACGTCACCACCTTGAATTTGGGGGCGGGCGGCGGTTACACCTTTGATATCTCCAATGTGAGCGGCACGCCCGGCACGCATTGGGACCTGATAGCCGCCTCGGGTGCGGTCACTGTTAATGGAAGTGGAACTTTCACCATATTTGTCACCGGCAATCCGACCGGGTTCAGTGCGATCAATCCTTACACATGGGTTATCATGAGCGGCGCTTCGGTCGCCGGATTTAATCCCGCGCGCTTTGCCATTAACACCAGCGGTTTTACCCCGAGTCTGGCCGGTGGCGCGTTCAGTGTCGCCCAAAGCGGCAACAACATCGTACTCGAATTCACCCCGCCGGCCGTGCCCGCCATCAGCGTCCAGGCTGGTACCCTGACGTTCGGCAACCAGACGGTCAACATTACGTCTTCCGAGCAGTCCTACACCGTGTCCGGCATCAACCTTTCCGCGAATATCGTGATCACCGCCCCGAGTGGTTATCAAATTTCCACCACGAGCGGATCAGGCTTTGGTTCTACGGTTAACCTTACGCCGTCCGGCGGCACGGTGAATAACACCACGATTTACGTCCGCTTTACCCCGAACAACGTCGCCGCATTCAACGGCAATATCACCCACACCAGCACCGGCGCGCCCCAGCAGGACAAGGCGGTCACCGGTACCGGAACCGCTCCGCCCAATCCGGGTTTCTTCACCGCCACCGCGTCGAGCAGCAGCGCAATCACGTTGGCCTTTAACCTGAACACGCATGGCAAACCGGTGGTGATCGTCCGCAACACCGACAACAATTTCACCACGCCGTCTGGCGCGCCTCCAGCGGTTGGTCAGGCGTTCGCCGGCGGCACCGTGGTGTATAGCGGCACCTTATCGCCCCAACCCAATACGGGCCTGAATGGCGGCACGCTGTATTACTATCGAGCGTTCGCGTATGACAACGTGAACGGCCACTTCTACTCGTCCGGATTGAGCGCCAGCGCGACGACGTTTCCCAATCCGCCGGTGGTGCAACCAGATTCCGTGCGCACGTACAACGGCTTCAACGCCAATTGGAATGCGTCCAGCGGGGCCACCGGGTACCGGATTGATGTCGCTCGTGACAACGGCTTCACCTCGTTAATCGCGAATAATGTCGATGTCGGGAATAGTACCTTCTACACCGTATCGGGCTTGCCGGTCGGCCATTACTACTACCGCGTTCGGGCCTACAACGCTTCCGGTACCAGCGGCAATTCCGACACCCAGTCCGGCTACACGCTGACTGCCCAAGGGGCCAATGGTGGCGGATCAACACCCACAGCCACCGTTGTCCAACCGGCGACCCTCTACGTGGGTGACTCGGGGACCTTCGCCGTGCGGACATGGGGCACGATTGCCGGCAATTGGGGCAATCACCGGGTGGTGATCCATACCGATCCCGACATTATGATGGGCGGTATTCGCGGCGATTGGGCGGGCTTCGACAATGTCGAATACAGCGCTGCCGCCTCACCGCAGTTCACCAGCGCCGGAACCTGGTATTGGGGCGTCCAGATGGATTATGGAGGTTCCTACAGCACCAACTTCTGGATGGTGCGCAACAATCCCAACTGGACGGACCTTCACTATGCGGGCACCAATGCCAATCTTAGCGTGAACGTGATTGCCCTGGAAAATCCCACCGGACTATCCGCGGTAAAAAATCCGCTCCAGCCGATCACACAGGTTAATCTAGGCTGGACCAAGTGGAACAACCGCAATGTCATGGTGGTCCGCTCCACCGGCGCGATCGGGACTCCCGCTGCCGGAACGACCTACACCGTGGGACAATCGATTCCCGGGGGCGGCACGGTTATTTACAATGGCTCGGGAACCAGCTTTACCGATACCGGGTTGAGCGCCAACACGACGTATAACTATCGCTTCTTCTCGGAAAACTTTGGCTACTATTCCGGCGGACAGACCCTCAGCGAAACGACCGATCCGCTGGCCTCGCCGCCCGCCCCGGTGGCTACGGCGGCTTCCAGCGTTGGCCGCACCTCGTTTACGGCGAACTGGAACGCCTCGGCGGGCGCGACCAGCTATCGTCTGGATGTGTCGCTAAATGCCGCTTTTACGGATCTTGTAATTGACGATCAGGATGTTGGCAACGTAACGAGCTTTGCGGTCAGCGGATTCGGAACGGCTCATTATTATTACCGCGTACGCGCGGTAAATGCCGGAGGTACCAGTCCCGACTCCAATGTCATACAGATTGGAACACAGACCGCCCAAGCCCGGAACACCGGCGGCGCGGCTTCACCGCAGATCAGCCCGGCCACCATTTACGTTGGCGATACCGCAACGTTCGGGCTTGATTCCGACGCAACCCTGCCCGCCAATAACTGGGGTCGTGCCCGGGTCTGGGTGCACACCACCGCAAATGTAACCGCGGGAACCCCCAGCTCGTGGAGTGGTTTCATCAACACGATCAACCGTACGGTTACGCGCCAGATGACAAGCGCCGGCGCCTTTTTCTACGCCATTCAGCTTGATTACGGATTTCCGGCCTATAGCAATCGGTTCTGGTACACGAGGAGTAGTGCATCGTATTACGATATGCACTACAACCCGACCGGGGTGACCTTGCAGGTCACGGTGAATGCCTTGCAAAACCCAAGCGGTCTTGGATCGACGGTAGTCGGACAGAACCAGATTAACCTGAGCTGGACCAAGTGGGAAAGCCGCGATGTCATGATTGTCCGCTCGACCGGTGCGATTGGCACCCCAACCGGCGGAACGTCGTATAATGCCGGTGACGCCATCCCTGGAGGTGGGGTCGTAGTCTATCGTGGTCCGGCCACCAGCTTTAACGATACGGGCCTATCTCAAAGCACGACGTATAACTACCGGTTCTTCAGCGAAAACTTCAGTTACTATTCCGCCGGGCAAACGATAAGCGCTACCACCGAGGGCGACGTGCCGGTGGCCCCGACCGCAACGGCCGCCTCGTCGGTTCAACCCACGTCATTCCAGGCCAACTGGCAATCCGTAGTCGGTGCGACGAGTTACCGGCTCGACGTCTCGACCGTCAACACCTTCAGCTCGTTTGTCGGCAGCTACAACAACCTGAACGTGGGCAACGTCACCACGTTCAGCGTCAGCGGCCTCACCGGCGGCCAGACTTACTACTACCGTGTCCGCGCGGTCAACGGCGCCGGGGCCGGCGCCAACTCCGGGACCATTACCGTGGTGACCCCGGCCAGCGCCACCGTCAACATCGTCGACATTCCCCCGGTTCCGCCGACGGAAGGCGTGTTAACCTGGAGCGCGACGGTTGGCGCGTTCTATGACGTTTATTTCAGCGACAATGACGGCTCGTCATGGACGCCGGTGCAGCAGAACATCCAGGCCGGTTCGGCGACCGAAACCCTCACCGTGACCGAAGGCGCCAAGCGTCATTTCCGGGTGGTGATCGCGGGTCAGGCTCCTGGTTCCAGCCCCAGCCCGGTCTGGGGCGTGGTCAAGCGGACCATTCCCTCCGGCTACAGCATGATGGCCGCCCCGCTCGACTTCGGCAACCTCACCTTAAATGGTGAGTTCGGCGACTACCTGCGGCAAGGCCTCGCCGGTGACAACGGAGGCAATGCCGACAAGATCATGATTCGTGAATCCAACGGTTCGTGGACGGAGCGGTTTGTGAACGGTTCCGGCAACTGGAATGCCGACTACACCTTCCAGCGTGGACAAGGTTTCTTCATGTTCCGCAGTGGCGCGCCGGTAGAGCAACGGTTCGATGGTCCGGTAGGCAACAACAACGCCTACACCCGGAGCATTACCACCGGCTGGAACATCATCGGTCCTTCGCAAGGCCGTAACCGGAGCTTCAGCCAGCTCACGTCGGCGCTGGTTGGAACGCCTACCGGTTCATGGGATGAAAACGCGGCCGACTTGATCGTGATTGATGACGGCGGCGGCAACTGGCGGCGTATCATGCGCACCGGCAGCGGCACTTGGTTGGACCTAAAGACCTTCGCCGCGCCAAACATCACCATTCAGCCGGGCCAGGGCATTTATTACCTGCGCCAGAGCAGTTCGGGTGTAACCGGGTTGAATCTTTAATCGAAAACGGGAAACGCAATGAATAATGTCAAAGAGCATGGTTGTAGTAGCGCCTCCGCGAGGCGCATGTCGGACCGGACCCTGCCGCTCACGGAGCGGCTACTACATTGTGAAGCTGTGTGTTTACTCTCGATATGGTTGGCTTTGGGCACGCTGTCGGCCCAGGCCGTCCTCCTGATCGACCACGATTTCTCCGCAAGCAATCACGGGTGGGGCGATCGCGACACCGGAGAGATGGATGTCAATTGGACTGGGGCTGGCGGTTTCGGCAATCCTGCCATGTCAGGCTCCATGCAAGGCGATTTTGCGCAGGATGTGTTTAACCCGGAAACCGACGCCTTCCGGTTGACCAGCGGGCTTGGCAATCTGACCCAGGGCGGCGCCTATGACTTGGTCAACTTCACCTTCCAATTTTATGCCCAGCATATCGTGCCATCAGATCTAATCCTGCGCTTTGGGAACGGCAGCCATACCTTCTTCCGCGGCTTTACCGTTCCGGCCATTGGCAACTGGTACACCTTTACCGCTCCGTTGGGTTCAGTGGCCGGCTGGTTTGGCGGAGATCAGACGGCCTTCGACAGCGTGCTGGTCAACACCACCTTTGTTGAATTGCAGGTAAGCCGTAATGGTTTTGATGCGCAAACCTATTACTTCGATGGATTCCAGCTCAATGGCAACGAGGTCGACAACAATGACCCCGGCAATGGGGGTGGAAATGGCGG
>CALMYG010000018.1 GCA_937873455.1 uncultured Verrucomicrobiota bacterium | reverse complement strand
GCCAGTTACGCCGCTTACCTCTACTACATCTGGCCCCACGCCCGGTGATCCGTCCGAGCTGAAACATTCCGGACTCCTTGACTGATCCAGATACCTTCATCGTGACCGCTTCAGGATCATGAGAGGATGATGTTACGTGCCCGATCTCTTCATGCGCCGCAGGCGCATGCGGTACCGCGGGAAGCCGTCGGGCAGCCCCCGAGTTTCTCGGGGGCCGGGGAGTCGTCCTGATGGATTGCGAAAACGCCGCGCCCCGGGTAACGTGGCGACATGAACCGCTCTCCATCCGCACTCGACGACGCGCTCCACTTCCTGGAGGCGCGCTTCCACCGCCAGATTCGGGACCACCGGATTCTGGAAGCGTCCCCCGGCGACTTCAGCCCCTTGCCGAAAAACCTCGACCCCCGCCTCCGCCGCGTCCTCGAAGACGACGGCATCACCCAACTCTACGCCCACCAGGCCGAGGCCTTCGACGCCATCCAAACGGGACGCGATGTCGTGCTCGTCTCCCGAACCGCCAGCGGCAAAACCCTTTCCTTCCTGCTGCCCCTGCTCAACCGGTGGATGCAGGACGAAGCGCCCTTCACCGTCCTTCTCCTGTACCCCACCAAAGCCCTTTCCCGCGACCAGGAAAACACCCTCGGTCGCCTCCTCCGTGCCGGCGTCGATCGCCAGAAACTCGGCACCTTCGACGGCGACACCCCGCGCGACGAACGCCGCAACATCCAACGATCCGCCGACTTCGTCATCACCAACCCCGACATGCTGCACGCCGGCATCCTCCCCAACCACCATCGCGGGTGGAAAAGTTTTCTGTCGCGGTTGAAATACATCGTGGTCGACGAGGTTCACTCCTACCGCGGTGCGTTTGGATCGCACGTTGCGAATGTGTTCCGCCGGTTGTTGCGGGTATGCGAGATGCACGGCTCCCGTCCAACCTTCATCGGGTGCTCGGCCACCGTCGGGAATCCCGGAGAGCATGTCGAAGCCCTGTTCCATCGCAAGGTTCAGGTGATCGACCGCGACGGCGCCCCGCGTCCGGCGCGCGACTTGTATCTGGTCAATCCCCCTCTCGTGCAAAGCGCGGGCGCCGCGCTCTACCGCAAAGGACCCGCCTCGATCTCGATCCCCCTCATGCGCGAAGCAACCCGCCTCGGGGTTCGGACCATCTGTTTCTGTCGGGCGCGCCAGGAAGTCGAACGCCTCTACCGCGCCGTGGTGGACGGTCGGCCCGAACTGGCCGGGCGCATCAAACCCTACCGAGGCGGCTTGCTGCCGAACGAACGCCGGCAACTTGAGCGCGACCTCTTTGGCGGAACGCTCACCACCATCATCACCACCAACGCCCTCGAACTCGGCATCGACATCGGAGACCTCGACCTGTGCATACTTTCCGGCCACCCCGGAACGGTGGCCAGCTTCTGGCAACAGGCCGGCCGCGTCGGACGCAAAGGTGCGCGCGCCGCCATTGTATTCATTGCCAAAGACACCCCGATTGACCAGTACCTCGTCAACCATCCGGACTTCATCACCCGCGCCCCCATCGAACAGGCATGGCTGAACGGCGACAACCCCTACATTCTCCTCCAACACCTTCCTTGCGCCGCCCATGAAGTTCCCCTCCGCCCGGAGGAACCCGCCTTCACCGACCGGGCCTACACCATCGCCCTCAACGTCCTCACCGAGGAAAAACCCCTGGCCCCCTATCACGACAGCCTGCGCTACGCCCTCCCGGACTACCCCGCCAAGGGCGTCAACCTGCGTGGCATGACTGACTACAATGTCGACATCTATTGCGGAACCGAGGTGATTGGCGAAATCGACCCCATCGGCGCCCGCGGCACTCTTTACAAAGATGCCATCTATCAGCACCTCGGACGCCGCTACATGTCCATGGATCTCGACCTCGAGAAAAAACTTTGCCGCGTCGACGAAGTATCCGTGGATTACTACACCGAAGCCGTTTGGGAAAACCGCGTCGAATTGACCGAAGCGGAAAGCGAAACCCAGCGCCACGGCGCAACCCTCCGCTACGGATACATCCACGTCAACAAACAACCCAAGCTTTATAAAAAAATCCGCGAGCGCAGTTACGAAAACATCGGCTACGGCCCCATCACCTTGCCGCCGTTCGAATACGACACCACCGGCTTCACCCTCCAGGTTCCCCCGGCGTGGCGAAAGGCGCTCGATGAAAAGGACCGGCGCTACCTCGGCGCCGCGTTGTACGGCTTAAGCTATCTGCTGCACCGCGCCGCCCCCAACCTGTGCATGGCCGACGCCCAGGACATCGAAACCGATGTCTCGTTGTTTGAAGAAGAAGCCCAAACCTGGCAAAGCGCCTTGTACCTCTACGACGCACACGAAGGCGGCGTCGGCTACGCGGAAAAAATCTGCGAGAAGATCGAAGAGGCGCTAACCTTGTGCCGCGACATTCTCCGCGACTGCGAATGCGAAGCCGGTTGTCCGGCCTGCGTGCCGCCGCTGCCCCCCGGCGTGGAAAACGAGGAACTCGAACGCCTGCTCATTGAATCCAACGCCGCCCAGGCCTGCACCCAAAGCCTGCTCGACGTCTTGCTTGACGGGACCATCGCCCTTCCGGAACTCCGCACCATTCAACGCCGCCACGGACCGCTCACCGAACCGCCGCCCGAAGACGAAGAAACGAAAAAACTAAGCCAACGCCTCCACAAAGCCGCTGACATTCTAAAGCGGAAACGCGAGCGGGAACACTAGATTAACGCTCACACAACACCGGTATTTTGGTACCGGAGAAACGTGGACTCACGCGTGCCCCATCTCCGAATGCGCATAGACCATGTCGATCCGCTCATTTGCCGCCATCATGGCGCGGAGTTTCACAATAGCCGCGTTTTGAATCTGCCGCACGCGTTCCCGGGTAATGCTAAATTTTTCACCGACATCCTCGAGGGTTTCCACCGCCCGGCCGCGCAGGCCGAAGCGGGACATGAGAATTTCCCTTTCGCGTACATCCAGCTCATCGAGCAGGGTCTCCAGCTCGGCGCGAAGCTGGTCCTCGTTGATCAGGTTGTAAGGGGTGCGGGCTTTTTCGTCCGCAATGAGATCACCAAACTCCGCTCCGTCGTCGTCACCGATCGGGGCGTCGAGCGATGCGGGCTTTAACGCGACGGTTTGCATGTGGCCGACCATCGCGGATGAAACCCCGAGTTCAGCGGCCAGCTCGTCGGTCGTCGGCTCGCGTCCAGTCTCCTCGGTTAATTTCTTCTCCGTCCGTCGCAATTTGGCAATCCGATCAACCATATGAGCAGGAAGGCGGATCGTCTTGCTTTGATTGGCCAGGGCGCGTTTGATCCCCTGCTTGATCCACCAGGCGGCATACGTGCTGAATTTCGCCCCTTTTTTCGGGTCAAACCGGGAAACCGCCTTGATCAAACCGATGTTTCCCTCGGAAATCAGGTCAAGCAGGGGCAAACCGTAATTGGCATAGTCGTGGGCGATTTTTACCACGAGCCGCAAATTTGCGTTCACCATGAGGTGCCGGGCGTGTTCGTCGCCTTTCTTTATTTTGGCCGCCAGGGAGACCTCCTGCTTCGGGGTCAACAGCGGGGTTTGTCCTATCTCCCGAAGGTAGATCGACATGGCTTTGGTGTCATGATCAAGATTGTTCATGATCATAAGTCGGCGAAGGAGGATAAACCTTACACGATAGTTTGCGGGAAGTGATTTGAATCAACCTCCCCTGGTTGATTCTAATACCGCAATACCCGTTCCAGAAAGCGGCGGCAGGGATCCGTGGATGGATTCGCAAAAAGGGGAACGGTCGGCCTGCTTTCAAGAATCATTCCGCCACACATTCTATGTCCCCGATCCTGTCGACCCTGACCGTACGTTCCTTCCACGCACAGTATAGAACTGGCGCGAGGAGGGTGGTGAGTACTTGAATCAACATGCCGCCAAAGGATGGGATGGCCATGGGGATCATCAAGTCCGATCCCCGCCCGGTGGCGGAAAGGACGGGTATCAAGGCCAAAATAGTCGTCGCGGTGGTCATCATGCAGGGCCGGATGCGCCGCATGCCCGCTTCCAACGTGGCCCGGCGAATGTCCGTCCGGGTTCGCAAGTTGGCGCCCTCAAAACGCTGGTTGAGGTAACTGCACATGACGACGCCATCGTCGGTGGCGATACCGAAGAGGGCGAGGAATCCCACCCACACCGCGACACTCAGGTTGATCGCGTGCACCCCGAACAAGTGCCGGAGGTTGAGACCGAAAAGCGTGACATCGAGGAACCACGACTGGGCGTACAGCCAAATCAGGATAAAACCGCCCGACCACGCGAGAAAGATACCGCCAAAAACAAACAGGGTGACCGCAACCCGACGAAACTGAAGGTACAAGATAAGAAAGATGATGAACAGCGAAAGCGGAACCACCATGGCCAGCTTGCGGGCGGCCCGCAACTGGTTTTCGTAGCTCCCCGCAAAGACGTAGCTGATGCCGGCCGGCAAGTCGAGTTCCCCCGCGGCAAATTTTGAGGCGAGGTAATCGCGGGCGGACTCGACGACATCGACTTCGGCGAAGCCTGGTTGCTTGTCGAATAGAACATACCCGATCAATTGCGTATCCTCGCCCTTGATCATTTCCGGCCCGCGCACATAGCGAATATCGGCCAGTTGACCGAGCGGCACCTGCGCACCGCCCATAGCCGGCACGAAAATGCGCTCAAGTTCCTCGATCGCATCCCTCCGTTCACGCGCATACCGCACCCGCACCGGATATCGCTCGCGACCCTCCACCGTGCGCGTGACCTCCTTGCCGCCCACCGCGACTTCAAGCACATCTTGAAACGCAGCCACGGTAATGCCGTACCGCGCCAACGCGCCCCGGTCGGGATGAATCTCCAGATAAGGCTTGCCGACTATGCGATCGGCGATGACGGTGGCAGGATTGATCGACGGCACCTCCTTCAACGCCTGTTCCAGCAACAACGCGGCGGACTCAATGGCCTCCAATGAAGGCCCGCGGACCTTGAGCCCCATCGGGGCGCGCATGCCACTTTGCAACATCACGATGCGGGCGGAGATAGGCTGCAACCACGGCGCGGAGGTCATGCCGGGTACATCTCCAACCCGGACAATTTCATCCCAAATGTCCCGTGGTGATTGAATGCCGGCCCAGGCCGTCCGTCCTTCATTCAGTTCCGGATCAAGCGCAGGACGCCACTGGCGGAACGGGTGTCCGCGCCGGTCAGGAATGAGCAACCCCGCGTCATCCCGCTCAAAACGGCCGCGCACGTAATACGGCTCGCCATCCGGAGCATGAAGCGGGTTGCCCGCGCTATCGCGAAAAAAATCAACGCCTTGGGGATCATATCGGAAAGTGATGCGTCGGCCGGCGGCATCGGTGAGAAATTCCGGACGGTAGTTGATGACGGTTTCGACCATGGGAACCGGGGCGGGGTCGAGCGGACTTTCCGCCCGGCCCAGCTTGCCGACGGCGAGATCAACTTCGGGAATGCCATAAAAAGCCATGTCCTGAATCTGCATGAGGTCGAGCACTTCGTTCAGGCCGGCATGGGGCATGGCGGACGGCATGTAGAGAAAGGCGCCCTCATCCAGCGGCGGCATGAATTCACGGCCAAGACCGGGAAAAGCATGATACAGCGCCGCAACCGGCTTCCACTGCTTAAACGGCGCAGGCAACCACGCGGACATACGCGGGAACCCGATCCACACCAGCACCCCCAACACCACCAGAAAGGCCGGCAGGGCGAGAAATGACTTTTTGTGATCCAGGCACCATCCGAGAATGGACGGATAAAACCTTTGATACAGCAGGAGAAGTCCCAGCACCAGGCCCACCAGCAGGGCAACCAGAAACGCATTGCGCAAAAGACCCAAATCCGGCCCCAACGGCATCCAGTCGTAGGCGAGCAGAAGCGCCAGCGCCCCGGCGGCAAAGTACGCCATCCATCCCGCCCCACGCCCGCCGGATAGCCGCCGATCCGACCGGCGACACACCAGGTGGGCCATGGCGGGAAGAATGGTCAAGGCCACCACCACCGAACCAAGCAACACAAAGGTCTTGGTGAAAGCCAGCGGCTTAAACAGCTTGCCCTCCGCCGCCTCCATCGTGAAGACGGCCAGAAAACTCACCATGGTGGTGGCGATCGCCGTCACCACCGCGCCGCTAACTTCACTGACGGCTTTTTGGATAATTTCCAGCCGTCGTTGCCGATGGGTTCCGGCGGCCAGGGAACGGGCCGCCCCACCCTCCTCGTCGAGATGCCGCAGAATGTTTTCGCACACAATAATACCCATATCGACAATTGTGCCGATGGCGATGGCGATGCCGGCCAACGATACCAGATTCGCATCAACACCAAATCGCCGCATGGCGATAAAACAGCCGAGCACGGTAAGCGGCATCACCAGGGCAATCAGAACCGAGCTGGCGAAATGGCGCACCATGACAAGCACCACAATCGAGGTCACGAGCATCTGTGCATACAAGGCGCGGTTCAAGGTGCCGAGGGTCTCGTAGATCACATCGGTCCGGTCGTAAAACGGCACGATCGTGACCTGGCTGACCGTACCGTCTTCCAGTACTTTGCGAGGCAAGGCGAGGGCGATCTCATCAATCTTCCGCTTGACGTTTTGAATGGCAGCCAGCGGGTTTTCCTTGTAGCGCACGACCACCACCCCGCCGACCGCCTCCGTGCCCTCCTTATCCAGCGCGCCACGCCGGAATTGCGGACCCAGCCCGACCGATGCGACCTGTCCTAGATAAACAGGTACGGCATCCACCACCTTAACAACCGCCTGTTCGAGATCGGCCAGACTCTTGATGAACCCCACCCCGCGCACGGAATACTCAACTTGGTTGATCTCCATCACGTTGGCGCCGACATCAAGATTCGATTGGCGCACGGCATCCACCACCTCCATCAAGGTTACACCAAAAAACCTCATTGCATCGGGATCAACATCGACCTGATACTCCTTGACATAGCCGCCGATGGAAGCCACCTCGCTGACGCCTTCGGCGGATTGCAGGGCATATTTGACCGTGAAGTCCTGAATACTGCGTAGTTCTTGAAGATCCCACCCGCCGACCGGCTGGCCCTCCGGGTCGCGGCCTTCGAGCGTATACCAGAACACCTGGCCAAGAGCGGTAGCGTCGGGGCCGAGCATCGGCTGTACACCTTCCGGCAAGGTGCCAGCAGGAAGACTGCTCAACTTTTCGAGAATGCGTGCGCGTGACCAATAGAATTCCGCGGATTCGTCAAAAATAACAAAGATCATCGAAAATCCAAACATGGAGATACTGCGAACGGTTTTCACCTGCGGCACGCCGAGAAGCGCGGTCGTCAGGGGATAGGTGACTTGGTCTTCCATGTCTTGCGGCGAACGCCCCATCCAATCGGCAAAAACAATTTGCTGATTTTCCCCAATGTCGGGAATCGCATCCACGGGAACGGGATCACGCAGTTCGCGGAGGATTTGCCAGTCAAATGGGGCATGCAGGATGCCCCAAACCACCAGAAACGCGGCGAGCAAAAATACGACCAGCTTGTTTACAAGGCAAAAGCGGAGTAAACTATTTATGATGGTCATGTCCGCCTCCCGCCACCGGCGCGCGCTCCGGCTCTATCCCTTCCGCCCGCATTCGCCGGAGGTGTTTATCCGGATCCTTTAGAAATTCTTCATCGCATCCCGGACAACAGAAATAGATCCGGTAACCGCCGTAATCGACGTAGTCGTTGTGATCGATCTTGCCCCCGGCAATCGGGCAAAGCGTTTGTGGACGCATGGCCACGCCACCGCCCTCCGAAGGCAGGCTCATCATGGACGGCTTGGCCAACAACTGCATGGAGCTGTCGATCCGCATGGCGCCCCGTGTAACCACCCGCTCGCCCTCTTCTAGGCCTTCGGCCACCACATACCGATCCCCTGCCCGATGACCGGGAACAATGACCTGTCCCTCGAAGACCGCCGGATCATCCGGCGACTGCACATAGACCATCGCCCGTTTCCCGGTTTTCAAGACGGCGGTGGCGGGAACCGATAGTACAGGCTCGGGCTTCTTTACCGAGACCACACCGCGGGCAAACATGCCGGGCTTTAAACGGTTATCTGGATTGGGCACGTCCACGCGAATTTTAACCGTACGTGTCATCGGATCGACATCGGCGGGAATAAACGCCACAGTTCCCTCTATGGTATCATCAGGGAAGGCCTCGACCTGCATGTTTACCTGCTGGCCAAATGCCAGCCATCCAATATCCTGCTCGTAAACATCCAAGAGAGCCCACACCACCGAGGTGTCATAGATTTCCACCAAGTCATCCCCCCTCATCAACCAATGCCCTTGATGGCCGCTGACAGACACGACAACTCCGTCGACCGGGCTGCGCACGGTGTAGGTTTCCGGCGCTTGGCCGGAGGCGGCGATGGACGCGATCTCCGCTTCTTCGACGCCGAACAACAGCAATTTCCGGCGGGCCGCATCGGCCAGGGGGCGGTTCTGTCCGGCAACGACCAGATCGCGCGCTGCCGCAAAAACATCGGGGCTGTACACTTCGGCTAAAGGATCACCCGCGCGTACCCGCATGCCCAATACGTTGGCATAAAGGATTCGGATTTGCCCTTCGGCGAGAACAACCACATCACGCCCGCGCGTAGTATCGTAGGCCAGAACACCACTCAGCGCGACATCCACCTCGACCGGGCCGAGTGTCACCGGTGAGGTTTCAATCCGGGCCAATTTGCGGGCCGCCGGGGAAAGCGCAATAGCCCGGGGACCGGCATCGGGCCCAGCGGAGCCCACCGGAATTAAATCCATCGCGCACAGCGGACACAATCCGGGTTTGGGTTGCCGGATTTGCGGGTGCATGGAGCAGGTATATTCGGAAGCAATCGCAGCACCTTCGGCGTCGGTCTCTTGGTTATCGTGTGATGAGCGCAAGGCGCCCAACCAGTAGCCAACGATGAGACCGACCAATAACACAACAAACACAGCTTTTTTATTTTTCATCAGACCGCCCTCCTTCATGCAACGGTAACCCAAAGTCGAATTCATCCGGGGTCCATGGCTGGGCAATCGCCATGAGTTTGGCGTACGCGGATGCATAGGCCGCCTGTTCCTTTAAATAAATCATCTCCGACTCCAACGTCATGCGTTGGGCGTCGATCATTTCCATGGCTGACATCATTCCGGCGGGATACGCTTCCCGGGCCGACTCGGCCATACTCCGGACGGACGGCAGAATTTTTTCCTCGTACAAACGCATGGTCCGCAAACGGCTTTCCGCCTCGGTATAAAGCTCCTGAATTTCGAAGAGGGTTTCCGACGTTTCCGCCTCCAAATCCGCCGACGCCATCCGGTAATCCGCCTCCGCTTCCGCCCGTCGTGCCTGGTATTTTCCCCGCCACAGCCACGGGAAATTCATCGCCACGCCGGTGTCATATTCCTCAATGGAGCCGGACTCGCGGAATTGCCGGGCCTTAACCACAAAACTGAGACTCGGACGTTGTTCAAGGCGGGCGGATTTTCGGGCAAGATCGCGGGCCATTTCCCGCCAAAATGTAGCCATCAAAATACCGGAATACTGCCGGGTATCGTCTTTTAATTGTTGCAGGGAAAGATTCCACTCCGGAAGCGGGGGCATGATATCGGTTGAGCGCGGCGTATCCGGGTCCGCGTTCAGTTGGGTGTTCAACCGAGCCAGGGCCACTTCTACGTCCCGCTCCATGGTAACGGCATCATTGAGCAGACGCTCTGCTTCGATCTTTACGCGAAGCCAGTCGGACTGCGCGGCTTGTCCGGCCTCAAGCCGTGAACGAACCGATCCGGCCAGTGCTTCGGTCAAACGAACCTGTTCGTGAGCCACCTCAAGGGATTGCCGGGCCGCCCACAGATCCCAGGTCGCGGCGACGATAGTCGCCCGGACCTGACGACGCACTTCCAGCATTTCATAGCCCATTGCCTCCGCTTCCAGCAAGGCCACATCGCGCGCCATGCCGCGCCGACCAAACCAAGGGAGTTCCTGCTCGACCATGTACTCCAATGCCGCATAATCGGAAAACCGGGTGGAGGTATCGCGCATCATGTCCACTCCGATCATCGGATCGGGAAGACCCGCGATTTGATTGATCATCGCTTCGGCAGCCCGCCATTTCGCCCGGGCCGCGATGACACGCGGGTTCTCGTCGTCAATGGCATCAAGCCATGCATTCAAATCCTGGCCGTGTACCGGAGCGAGGAACATCTGCACTCCGACGAAAACCATTGCAGCCGAAATAAAGATGTAGCCACGCCCGCTGGAGCGCGTATGAGATCCACAAACGCTCATCAAGACCGCTTTCTCACGAAAGCGCCTACGTTCATGGTTGCCGCGCTCGTTTGAGCGCGGTCGGCGGCCACGGTTCTGCGTAATCAGTTTTAGTAAAACGAAAAGTATTGATTGTCTCTGCATAATTCCTCCTGCTTAAAAAGATCATTCCCGGTCGATCGACACGGAAACATCTTAACGCAGGAGGGAGCAGAACAGGATGAACCGAGACAGGTAAGGCGGCGGCCCGGTCTCTGTGGCGCAGAGGATAAACGAACCGGTTTGAGGTAGGTTGAGATACCCAATGGGATTCTCGCCAACGTGCCACAGTCCTGATTCATGCGCGCGAAGGTCGGGAAATATCGCGGGCGGGATGGTCGCCGGAACCGCCGGTGCCTGGATCACACAGGGACAGGTATGCGGGGATGACGTCGGAGCCGGCTTGGCCTCGGCCTGACAGCAAGAGGCCGTGACATCGACCGGCGACGCGCAACAACACGAAATAGCGCCCGCTTCCGTACACACGGCCGATTGCGCCGGAAACAAAAGCCCGAATGCGCATAGCGCCCATACCATTTGGCGGACAACTGACATACCTTTATAGATACCCTGCGGCTTGAGTTTGTTCAAGATAATGGGGATAAAGAGGTGCGTTATCCGTTATTCGCCGTCGGCACCCCCCAGAGCGCCAATGAGGTCGATGTGGTTGCGCAAGCCGACTTGGATCCACATCGATGCATCGCGCGCGGCGGCGGCGCGGGTCATTCGCGCCATGCGCAGGTCCGCATCCTGCACGATTCCGGCAGTGCGTTTGCGCTCCAGGGATGACTCCTCGGCGGCCAGCAGGCGCTCGCGCTCGCTCATGTGTTCGATCATCGCCTCGGAGCGCTGTCGGTCCGCCCGGGCCGTGGCGATTTCCCGGATGGCACGCAGGCTGGCCGACTCAAACATGGCTTCGGCGGCAGAGGCATCGGCGGCGGCGCCTCGCGCCCGGCTGGTGCGCTTCGGCTCCCACAGCGGCACGGTTAGCACGGGTCCGACCCAGGCCGACCACTCTTCCGGGTCAGCCGGATTGTCCCCTTCCCCGGCGGCGCTGGCCACCAGGGCCAGGCTGGGCAAGCGGCTTTGCGCCGCGCTCCGCGACTCCCCTTGAGCCGCCTGCCAAGCCTGGTAGGCGGCGACGATGTCCGGGCGGGAAAGGTAGAGGTTGGTACCGGTCATATCCGGAACGGGCGGCAAAGCGAAATGGTCAAGCGCATCCGGCCACACGGCGGGATCGCTTCCGCCCAACAGACTGCGGAGGCGCTCCCGGGCCTTGTCGTGGCGAATCGCGGTTTCCATGTGCCGGTGTTCGACTTGCTGAACCGCCGACCCGGCGCGCCGCACCGTCGAAGGGTCATCCAGGCCCGCCTGCACCCGCCGTTCAGCGCGTTCATGCAACACCTGCGCATCAACCCATTCGCGCTCAAGCCAGGTCATATCCCCGGCTAGCCAGGCGACTTCGATATACACGCGGGCGATATCGAGCGACAAAGCGAGACGCACCGCCTCCGCGTCGGCAGTCCGCATCGCGGCGCGCGCCTGCGCGGCCTCAACCGATGCGCCAACCCGCCCGAAGACATCGATTTCCCACGACAAACGCGCCGTGGTCATGAGCGGTTCAATGTCGTCCGCGACACCGCCGGTCATCATGGATTGTTCACGGCCAACGCGGTAGGCGGCATCGGCCATGGCCATGGGACGCCTCCCGGCGGCCGCAATTTCCACGCCGGCTTCGGCGGCGCGAATGCGGGCCAGCGCGGCGTTCGGATCGGGATGATCGGCCAGCCCTTGCTCAATGGCGGCGCTCAGGCCGGCGTGACCGAATGCCGTCCACCAGTCAGCGGCGCGGGTCGTGGGCTGGACGGCCATCGCGAACCATCCGGCCAGCACCAGGATCTTCCGGGAGAGGAGGAAACAATAAGGCGAGCATTCAGATATGCGTGTACGATTAGGTGTAAGAGTACGAAAAGAGGTTGGGACCTTACTCGTACACGTACTCTTACACTCGAATCTCATCGGGGTCGCGGATGGAATCTGCATTACGCTCCTCCTCTACATTGACTTCACAGCATTTCAATCCCGGTGGCGTTGATGATAAGCGCAGTGCCGGTCGATTGCGGAGCAACCACGCCTTCGACGCGCACCCGGCTGAGTTCCTTGAGTCCATTCACCCCGCGAATGCCATGCTTGAGCACTTGGCCCTCGGCATCCACAATCTGGATGGTCGCCGTGCCCGCGCGAAGGTCGCGGGGATCGTCACAACAATTATCCCACGGCGTTTTGCAGTGATCGTCGTCGCCGCGCAGGTCGCACGATGTCAGCGTGCCTTCATCGCCGACGACGAACAACGCGCGGTTGTCGACGAACGGCGTGATCGTCCCCATGACTTTGGCTTCGAGAATCACGGTGTCGCCGGGGCTGACGTGGGTACGTAATTCCGGGATTGGCAGGATCGTCCCGGAAGCGGTGACCGCGCGGAATACCGAGGTGAGCTGGGTCGGCGTGGCGGCGGAGTCGGTGGCGATTGTGGTCGGCGCGGGCGATTTCCCGCAACCGGCGGCGAATATGGCGATTGCGGCGATGAGCACGTTGTGACGCATTTTCATTGCAGTTTTGTCGTGAGCTTTGTCGAAAACTTTGTCGATGTCGATAAAGCTCGCGACAAAGGTTGCGATAAAGGTTGACTTGATAACGTTAGTCCGTTTCGAATTGTGATGTGTTGTTTTCACGGTGGCGTTCTCCTGTCTAATCCCGCAGGGCTTGCGGGAGGTTTGGTTTCAAACAACGAATGGCGGGCGGAATCGCGCCGAGCAAACCGAGCAAAGCGCCGGTGGCCAATCCGGCGAACAAAGTCTCCGGACCAAAACCGAGCCGGAATGCGCCGGCGCTCAA
Organism: uncultured Verrucomicrobiota bacterium; assembly: GCA_937873455.1. GTDB lineage: Bacteria > Verrucomicrobiota > Kiritimatiellia > CAIVKH01 > CAIVKH01 > CALMUP01. The sequence continues at coordinate 29,165 of CALMYG010000018.1, read as the reverse complement.
ATAAACCACGCGATCGGCCAGCATCAGCACGGCCACAATCGCGCCGAGCAGGGAACCGAGGAGCGCGGTCATCAGCGACTCCTGGATAAACGAGATGACGATGGCCAGGCGGCGGAATCCGATGGCCTGAAGGGTGGCGATCTCGCGCACGCGCGAAGCGAAGGCCGCGTACAGCGTGTTGAATCCGCCAAACACCGCCGCCGCGGCGATCAGCGCGGCCGTTGTCCAGGTCATCGCCCTCACCGGGGCGTAAAAGGCGGCGAGGCGGGCGTAGTAGTCCTTTTCACTCACCGCACTGAGTTCGAGGTCAAGCCGCTGGCGGGTGAAGAGTTGCACGTCGGCGGGATCGCCGGTGTCGAGGCGCACCACAACGGCACTGATCGTCTCGCGCTGGGCCAGGGTGCGGAGGTCGTTGATGTCCATCCAGATTTCCGACTCGAGCACCGTGCCGGGCGCGGCGAAGGTTCCGGACACGGTGAGGGTCGCGGTGTCGAGTTTCAGCTCCTTGCCGGGCGCGAGGTCGGCCTCGGCCACGCCGAACCGCTTCCACGCCAGCCGCCCGGCCATGACTTCGCCGGAACCGGGAAAGCCACCTTGTACCAGCGCAACCTCGGGATGCGTGAGCAAGGCCTTGGCGTTGACCCCGCGCACCAGCCCGCGCATCCGACGCCCGTCCGGCAAGGTGAGGTCGGTCATGTGGACGATCTGCGGCGAAACCGCGCGCTCGCCAAGCGGAGCATGGATCCCCGACAAGCTGGCCTCGGCAATGCCGGCGGCGCGTTCGGAGACTTCGCTTCGCTGGACACTTTCTTCGCTCCCCTTGCCGATGATCAGCATGTTGCTTGCCGAGCCCGAGGCATTCAGGGTTCTGCGCATGCCTTCGTTGAGGGCATGCGCGCCCATGACGAGAAATACGACCAGGGCGCTTCCGCCCAGCGTTTGGAGCAGGCGGGTCCGGTCGCGGTACAAATTGCGGACGGCGTAGCTGAACGGCAAGAGCATGGTCAGGCCCTCAAACTTTCGACAATGGGCCGGCGCGCCGCCTGCCAGGCCGGATACGCGGAGGCCATTCCACCCAGCACGAGCGCCAGTAAAAGGCCGGAGACAAACAGCGCGGGATCGGCGACGACGGACATGATCTGTCCCTCGTTGCCGAAGGTGATCCGGCTGGCGGCAAGAAACGTCATCGCCCCACCCGCCCCGAGCACGCCGCCGGCCAACCCGAGCAGAAGACCCTCCAGCAGGACCAGCCACGCAATCGCGCCGTCGGAATAGCCGAGGGTTTGCAGCACGGCATTTTCGCGGATGCGGGTGCGCGCCACCAACAGGACCGCATTGGCGATCAGGCCGAGCACCGCGACCACCGCGCCAAAACCGATCCAGCGGGTGAAGCCCATCAACTCGATCAATTCACTCGCGGCCTGGGCGAAAAATGCTTTCTCGGGTTGGGTGTGGGTCCGCTCCTCGGCGGTCGCGAAGTGCGCGTCAATCGCGGCGGCCACCTCGGCAAGCCGCGCGGGATCCTCCACCCGTACATTGAATTGGGTCACTTCGCCCAGCCCGCGACGCGAAGCCTGCTGAAGAAACGGGAGGTGGACATACGCGACATCGTTGTCCTGCAGGTTGGGAGAGTCGAGCACGCCGGAAACGCGCACCCGCACCCCGGCCGCCTCGAACGCGTCGCCGGGACCAAGCGCGCGCCGCTTGGCAAAACTCTTGCCGATCAACGCGCCGTCGTCGGTGCGCTCCCAATCTTCGAGCGTGCCGGCGATGATCCGCATTTCCGGCGCGAACCGCGCGAGCAGGCGAGGCGGCACGCCGCGGAAGGTGACGATGTCGAGGCTGGCGCCGCAGTTGTTGACGGTGATCTGGATCGGGATCACCTCGCGCACGCCGGGAATGCGCCGGATCTCGTCCTCGTAGTACAAGGGCAGGCGGCTGGTCGAAGGGCAGTACCGGTTTTCACGGTAGACCACCAGGGTGACATCGCCCGCCTCGAGCGACGTAGACCGCGTAACCGCGGCCTGCATGCTCTCGACCAGGGCATACAGGAACATGCCGGCACCAATGCCGATGACGGTGAGCAGGGTGCGGACCCGGTGCCGGATCAGTTGCTTGAACGAAAGCGGCACAAGACGGATGGCGGATCGCAGGTTCATGGCGCGGCCTCCAACAGTTTGCCTTTCTCGAGGTGGAGAATGCGGGTCGCGGCGCCCGCCGCCTTTGGATCGTGGGTGACCATGACAATGGTCTTGCCCTGCTCGCGGGAAAGCGTCTGGAGCAGGCCAAGCACGGCGTCGGCGGCGTGGCGGTCGAGATCGCCGGTTGGTTCGTCCGCCACCAGCAGTGGCGGATCGGCAACCAGCGCACGGGCGATGGCCACGCGCTGTTCCTGTCCCCCGGAAAGCTCGCGCGGAAAATGATGCATGCGGTCGGACAAACCGACCAGCGCCAGCGCGGCTTCGACTTTCTCGTGGCGCTCCCGACGGCTCATATCGTCCAGCAGGAGCGGCAATTCGACGTTCTCAAACGCAGTCAGCACCGGCACCAGATGGTAGAGCTGAAAGATGTACCCGACGTTGCGGGCGCGCCACGCCGCGAGCTCCCTTCGAGAGAGCGCGTGAATCTTCACACCGTCAAACTCGATCGAACCGGACGTCGGCTGATCGATGCCGGAGAGCAGGTTCAGGAGCGTGGTTTTTCCCGAGCCCGACGGGCCCATCATGGCGAGGAAGTCGCCGCGCGGGATGGCGAGATCCAGCGATTCCAGCGGAGTGACCAGATTGTCGCCCTTCTTGTATTGCTTGGTCACGCCGTGGCAATGGATGAGTGTATCGGAATGATGGTTCACGGCTGTTCTCCTTCCTTCAAGGTCACCAGGGCGCCGGGACGAAGGCGGTCCGCGCCGGCGACGACCACTTTTTCGCCGGGACGAACACCCTCAATCACCGGGCGATACCCGTTGCGTTCCTCCGCGCCGAGGATGACGGCGCGGCGCTCGGCGGTGTCGTTGACGGGATCAATGACCCAGACGACGGCGCGGTCACCGTCATTTTCAAGTAAGGCGATCGCGGGAATCCAGACCTGACGCGTGCCGACGGCGGCGGCCGTGCGCGCGGCGGTTCCGATGAATTCGACGCGGCAAAGCATTTCCGGACGCATGCGAAGGTCGGGATTGAGAATGGCCACCTTCATTTGGAGCGTGTTGCGGGTGATATCGGCCTCGCCGGTGATTCTGGAAACCACACCCGTAAAGATGCGGTTCGGGAATGCGGCGGTTACGATACGGGCCGTCATCCCGGTTTCAATCCGTCCGGCATCGGACAGCGGAACTTCCACCCGCACTTGAAGCCGTAGCGGGTCGTACAGGGTGACGGCGGATGCGCTATCCATATCGTCCATACCGGCCATACGCTTCATACCGGGGGCGGCGTGCCGGGCGAGCACCACGCCGTCGGCCGGTGCGTACACGCGGGTGCGTTCGAGATCAAGCCGGGCCTGGTCGAGTTGGGTGCGGATGGCGGCACCCCGCGCCTTTTGCTGTTCGGCCATGGCGCGGGCCTGGGCGGCCATGCGATCGGCGGCGATCCGCTCGACCGGCGACACATCATCATCGCCAAGGCGCTGGAGACGCGCGACCCGGTCCGTGGCTTCCTCCAGCTTTGCCTCGGCGGCGCGTTGTTCGGCCTCGACCATATTCAGCTCGGCCTCCAACATGGCGACATTCAAGGCATGGTTCGACGCGTCGAGGGTGGCGATCAGCTCGCCTTGCCGCACGGACTGCCCTTCGAGGACATGTACGTGTTCCACAAATCCGTCCGTCTTGAACGGCACGCGCACTGGATACGGATCGGGCTCGATCCAGCCCGAGGCCTGCGCCACCATGCGGCCGGCGGTCTCGCGGCCCGCCCCGGGGATCGCGCCATCGGATTCAAGATACAGGGCGGGAGCGACGGTGACGGCAACGCGCGGGCGGATGCGATCCCCGAAGAGCAGGGCGAACAACGCCGCCATGCCGATAACAAAAGCGAGCAAAACGAGAAGCGGACCGCCGCTTCGACGCCGTGCGCCGGGAGCTTGCGGCTTTCGCCGCAGAGAATCTAATGAATTTGATTGTGATTGCATAAGCCTGAACTGCCATGTGAGTTGATCGGGACGGAAATATCCCGGAGAAACACAACAATGCCGGTGAAGACCGGCGGCGGATCAGGCTTAAATCAACAATTGGCAAAGCGCGAGGTGCGCGCGCGTTCCTGCTGGCAGAGTGACCGCCAGCGGAGAAACCAATGAGGCATCCGTGGAGGGCGCGGAAAGGCGACAAACAACCGCCGACGAAAACACCGGCATCGGGTCGGACGCTAAACGGGCGGGAACAAAGGTCGTGCCGGACTCAGTATAAACCGTGTAGCAACAAACGGGGTCATCCGCGTCGGCCAGATCCTGTGCCATGGGCTTGGCCTGGTCATCCGAACAACAGGTCATGGTATCGGATGGTGCGTGGCAACAGCACGATGAACAGGCCCCCAAATCGCCGGCGAGGCATTCATGATTCGGCATGGGAAAGGAAAGCATGGCCATGACCGCGGCCATAAAAATGGCCACCGCGGAACGACGCACACGGAATGTAACATTGCAGTGCATTACTGATTCAATCATACACCGGTGGTCGCCCTTGTCAAATAATCGCCACGGCATTCACGTGAACTTTGGGTGGGGACATAGACCTCAGCCCTTACAATCCCAGCGCCTGCTTAATGACCATTAATTCATTGCGCAAGGCGTCGTTTTCCGCGCGGAGTTCTTCAACTTTGCGGTTCAGGCCCTGAATGGCGGTCAGCGCCACGCCATCGGCTTCCAGCGTCGTAATGACGCGCCCGTCAGAGCCGGGATAGAACGCCGACTTGAAGTCCTGGGCCATCGGGCCAATGTGCGGTGTTGCCTCCGCCGTCTCCCATTCGTAGCGCCACCGGCTGATGGGAATGGCAACCAGTTTTTCCAGAATATCCACGCTGTCGACCGGCTCGATGTCCTTCTTGACATGCTGGTCGGAAATAACGCCCCACGAGGTGCCTCCGGCGGCCAGGGATACGCCGGCGGAAAGTCCAGAGTTCGAGAAAAGCCGGTACCCGCCGCTGGCCTGGAAGGTCACGGAATTACCGGTCGCGGAAACGGCATCCGTATCGCTGCCGTCGGCCCAAACGAAAGCGCCCGTGTGAATGGCCTTGGCTCGACGCCCGGCCGCGAAGGAATAATCGCCGCTGGCCGTATTGCGCTCGCCGCCAGAAATAATGGCACGGCTACCACTGGCAATGTTACTCCATCCGCCACTTATCGTCGAATAGTCGCCGCTGGCGGTGTTGGTCTCGCCACCACCCACCGTCGCCCGGGTAGCGTTGGCCGTGTTCCGGTAGCCCCCGGCAATCGTCGTTTCAAAGCCGGTGGCCCGGTTGCCCCAGCCCCCGCCTATGGTTGAGCGGAATCCACTGGCTACATTGTTTTCTCCCCCGCCCACCGTGGAGGTAAGACCGCGTGCCGTGTTGTTAACGCCGCCACCCACGGTATCATAAAGATTCCCTGCTTCGTTACCCCTACCGCCGCTTACCGTCGTGTAATTAGAAATTGCGGCGTTGAAACGTCCGCCTCCCACGGTGGTGTAAAGTGCACTGGCGGTATTGCTCCACCCGCCGCCCACGGTTGCATAATTGGTGGAGGCGGTGTTCTGTAATCCACCGCCCACCGTCGACCTCAATCCGCTGGCGGTATTGGATTCTCCTCCGCCGACGAACGCGCTGAAGCCGCTGGCGACGTTGCCCTGCCCACCCCCGACCATGGCATTGGTTCCGCTGGCGGTGTTATTCACGCCACCACCCACCATCGCATGCCTGCCGTTCGCCGTATTGCTCACGCCGCCCACCACGGATGCATAGGTATTGCTGGTGGCATTTTGCCATCCGCCAAGCACCGCTGAGCCAAAACCGCGAGCCTCGTTGCCCCACCCACCTCCCACGGTGCCGAAGTCCGACAACACCCGGTTGGTATAAGAAAGGCCGAAGTAATTTACCACGCCCCCTCCGCCTATCGTTGCGCCGACAACACCCAGGCCGACGAAATTCACCGGTGACCCGCCGATCACATTCGGGGCGCCGGAAACCGTCGGTTCCAATCGAAGCGCCCGGGTGTTGTTGACCCGAATCTCAACCGCCTGATTATCCCGGGTGCCGACGAAATGGGTGCCCGGCGTTGTTCCGGCGTTGCCATCGACCAGCCAAACTTGATTGGTCCGTGCAATCGTGTCGGCCAGTCGGTCATCCGGTATTATGCCGTTTACCAATTCACTCGCGTTGAGATTGGTCAATGCCGCCCCGTCACCCGTATAGCTGTTGCCGGGATTGTCGAGAATTACCATACTGCTGTATGTGCCGGCGAAATTGGCGCTGGCAATCGGCCCGCTCAACTTGCCTGCCGTGATGGCGTACGGTGTGGCGGACAGCCTCTGCCGGGGCGCCAGCGTAGTAAAGGCCGCCAGATTGGTGCGCACGGCAATCTCCAACCAACGCTCCGCACCGGGGAACTGATCGCCAAAATCCAACTGCACCGTGAACAATCCGTCGGTCAAGGCTACGCCGCTAGCGGTAACCGTACTCCCCTGTTGAATCCCGCCGGTGTCTGCATCCCAGATGCTGAACTGAAATTCGGCCAGTCCGTTATGAGGAACGCCTGCGGCATCCAGATATCCTTGATAGGTAAAGGCCGTTCCCTGCGCGCGCGCGATCAGGGGCAGGATCAAGATGCCGGCGATGGTCGCGATCACTGTTTTCGATTTGTTTTTCTTCATGACTGCTCCTTCAAGCGCAGGCGATTGCCCGCAACCCAATCTTTGTCGCACGCTTTGTCGCGAGCGTTGTCGACCATATTTCCGACAACGCACGCGACAACGATGTGGTTCAATTCCCCCGGTGCGAACGGTTCCGCGTAAGCGGGACCTTCGCGTCTTATTCCGAGGTGTTTATCTTTATCACGGACGAAACAGGCGATAGAACGTCACCGGTGGAGTCGCCGGAACCATGACCGGATTGGTCCACCCGCTCGGCGCGTTACTCCATACCCCGCTGGTCAGATGTAAGGATTGCTGTAAGACCCAGTTGGTGCCGGTATCCGGCGACCATGAGATGGTCGCAAAGCCGCTGGCCGCCGGGGCGATCAGCAATTCCGGCGCGCCGGGAGTCTGGACCGCGATGGGCAGGACCCAAAAACCGCCGGCGAGCGAAAACCCGCCTCCCGTCAGTTTCTCTACCGCATCATGCTGGCCCATGGTCCCGCTCATCCGGAACACACCGCCCGTACTGGTTCCCCCGCCGCCATCCACCGTCGACCACGGGATACTGAACTGGGCCAGCGCCAGCGGCGCCAACCCGATCAACCATCCGAAATAAAATGCCGTCCTGATCGAACCCCGGTGCGGTCGGTACCGGAATCGGAGAGATGAGCCGGGTGAGGATGAATCAACTTGTGGAGTCATAGCCGAGGTGTTCACGAACATAAAAATTGCAAAGAAAATCGCTTTCCTGCCTTTCCAGACACTCGCCCATGAAGCGAGCACTAAAAGAACCACGCGTAGTGGTTTAAACGATGACAACCTAAGATTCGCGGGTCAAGGGAATACATGCCCCCCGCGTTGTTGCTTCGGACGACATCCGCCGTCGCCGAGCTACGAAATCCGGAGGAGCGCACTAACGTCGCGCCCGAAGAGACACCTCTACTTTTTCATGATTTTTCTGATATCCATTGACAAGGGGCGCTTGCTGGAATATGGGGCATTCCCCTATACGCGACGCGCGCGTTTTCATTTATTCGTTTGGCGAGGAGTAGCATATGCATTGTACGGGTGTTGGCTTAAAGATTATGCGTTTTATTTTATGGTCGGGGGTTGTTGGTCCGGCGCTCCACGCCGCGACAATCACCGTCAACAGCACAAACGATCCGGCGGGATTTAACCCCGGCCTGACGGTGGGAACGCTTGGCCCGACAGTGACGTTGCGCGATGCGGTCACCGCCGCGAACAATACCCCCGGCGATGATGTGATCGTTTTCGACGCCGCCCTGAATGGCGCGACCATCGACCTCATCCAGACCACCTCGACGATGGACCCCCATGGGTCGCCTCGGAACAACGGCGGACCCACCGCGCTCCGCATTACTTCGAACATAGAATTTATCGCCCCGGCCGGCGGCCTGGTAGTCCGCGCTTCCGGATTGATCCGCCTGTTCGACATCGCGCCGGGCACAACCGTGCGCGTCGAGCGCCTGACCCTGCGCGGTGGTGTGGCCAACAACGGCGGTGGTTTCTGGAATGAAGGCAACTTGACTCTCGACGAAGTCACCATGACGTCGTTTGTCGCATCCTCCCTGTTCATCAGCAACACCAACGACCTCGGCTATGGCGCCGCCGTTTTTAATGCCGGTCAATTGACCGCCCGTAGTTCGTTTTTCGGTTTCAACAACGGTCAAAGTTCGGGTGGATCGATTTTTAGCGCCGCTGGCTCGTCGCTTTATGTAACGAACTGCACGTTCGAGGGCAATACATCGGAATATTCCGGTCCGGCCGTTGGGACGGAATCCACCAATGGCCTCGCGCGCATCACCCATTCTGTTTTCAAGGGCAATCGCGTCGAGTTTGTCGGAGCTTGGGCGGTGCCGGGGATGTACGCGGGAGGAGGCGCGGTGCTAAATGCGGGCAGTCTGGCCATCGCCGCCAGTAGTTTCCAGTCGAACACCGTCGTAACCGCGCAATGGGGTGGGGCCCTATTGAACCACGGTATACTGGCTCTGGTCGACTCGACCTTTGAAGCCAACAGTTCCAGCGGCGCGGTCGCCCGGGGCGGCGCGATCTTCAATGACGGTACGCTGGGCCTCACCAACATTACCTTCGCCGGGAACAGTGCGCGCTATGGGTCGGCGGTAAACAATGAATTTGGTGTTATGATGCGGATGGTTAACAACACCATCGCCCGCAATATCCAGAACCTGCCGGAAACCTTTGCGCTCAATGCCGGCAACGCCTTTAACAATGTTCTGGAAAACAATCTGGTCATTGAGAATGATCGCTGGGACCCCATATCTTCTTCGTTTGTTCCGGCGAACCTCAGCGGCACCTTCACGACCACGGGCACCAACTTCGTCGGCAACACGAACGTCCTACTTGGCGTTTTGACCACCAACGGCGGACCGGTAAAAACCATGGCCCTGCCCAGCGGCAGTCCTGCGGTGAACGCGGGCTTTGCCGTGGCGGGTCTGACCACCGACGCGCGGGGCCAACCGCGCTACGATGCGCCCGACCTCGGGGCCTTTGAGCTCCCTACCTTTGCGCCGGTTTTTACGTCTCCGACGTCGACCATTTTTATCATCGGACAATCGAATAGTTTTCAGTTTTCCGCCACCAGCGGGCTCCCGGTCACTTTCGCGCCCGTCACGCCGTTTCCCGCCGGTCTCACGCTAAGCCCCGCTGGTGTGCTTTCCGGGACGCCCACGGTGCCAAGCGGACAGTATGTCAATCTCGTCCGGGCATCGCATGCCTACACCTTTACCGACACCCTCTTTGTCGTCGTGGTCACCGATGGCACCACCGACGACCGGTTCTCGTGGCAGTTGAACAACGGCGCGGAGTACACCAACCAGGTATTCACCCTGACCGATGGCGGGTTCGGCCAGATCCGTAGCGCCTGGTACTTGTTCAAGCAGGATATCAATGCGTTTCAGGCCTCGTTCGATTACCTCAACGTCGGTGGCGGCGGAGCCGATGGCGTAGCCTTCGTGTTGCAGAATGCTCCCGCGGGCACCTCGGCACTCGGTGGTGGTGGCGGCGGTCTTGGCTACACCGGAATCTCACCGAGCTTCGCGTTCATGATCAACATCTTCGCTGGCGCGCCCGGCGGGCCGGGCATCCAAGTGTCCACCGGCGGCGCTGGCATCACGACCAACAACCCCTACAGCCCGACCCCGCCGGCGAATCCCGCTTCCAGTGACCCGATCCGGTTCGACCTGTACTACCTCAATGGTGTGCTGAACATCACGATGACCAACCTGACTTCGAACACTACCTTCACAACCAACTTTGTCATCGATATTCCCGGCGCGGTTCTCGGCAACCAGGCGTGGGTCGGCTTCACGGCAGCCACTGGTGGCTCGACCTCAACCCAACGCGTGAGCAACTTCAGCTTCTCGTCGCTTTCGGCCACGGCCACAGTCGTCGTCACCGACACGGCCGACCCGGTCGGCTTCAACACCAACCTGATTTTCAGTACGCTCGGGACCAACGTCACCCTGCGCGATGCCCTCTCCGCCGCGAACAACTATCCGGGACCGTCGGTGATCCGCTTCGCCCCCGCGCTGGCCGGGGCGACAATCAGCCTGCAACACGTCGGCGATTCCGTCAGCGGCCCGACCGCACTACCCATCCGCCGCCAGATCATCATCGAGAATACCACGACGGGAAACATTACCATCAGCCGCAGTGTGACCAACGACTTCCGCCTGTTCCGCGTGTCGACCAACGCAAGTCTCACCCTGCGCAATCTGCGCCTGGAAAACGGCCGCGTTTCGTCCTCAAGTTTCGGCGGCATCATCGACAACCTCGGATCGATCTTCATTGAGAATAGCGTGCTGGCCGGCGGTTATGCGGGTCGGGGTGCGGGACTTAACAACGTCGGTGTAGGCCGGGTGGCGCATTCAACCATCGCCAACAACCTGGCCGACGCGGCCGGCGGCGGCATCTTTAATACCGGAACCTTGTCGGTGGCTGCGTCCACCATCGTCTCCAACTCCACGGTGGCCAACCGCGGGCTAACGGCGGGCGGCGGCGGCATCTTGAACGTCGGTTCACTTTCCGCAACCAACACCACCTTTGCCTTCAACGTCGCCGGCAATTATCCCGGCGGCGCGATTTGGAATTGGGTGGGAGGGCAGATTGCACTCGTCGCCTGTACAGTATCAGGCAACGGCGGAAATCATCCGGGCGGCATCGGGGGGCTTTCGGGACATAAAGACATGGTGATCAAAAATTCGATCATTACGGATCCGACCGACATTGTTCTGCTCGCCGGTAGCGTGAGTAACCTTTTCTCGAACCCCGGCCTCGGCGCCTTCGGGTTCTACGGCGGACCAACCCCGACGTTTCCGATCACTGCGGCCAGCGCGGCGCACAAAGCCGGCGCGGTACTACCCGGCCCGACCACCGACCAGCGCGGCGTGGCCCGCCATGCCATCCCCGACATCGGCGCCTTTGAACTGTTCCCGCGCGACGGGCTGATTGTCTCGACCATCGTTGACGAAGACGACGGCAACGCCGATGTCGAGCAAGGCACCGGCACCAGCCTGCGTGAAGCGTTGGCTTACGCGCAAACACTCGGCGGTCCGCAGACCATCACCTTCGCCCCCACGCTGGCCGGCCAAACAATTTTCCTGAACAACGGCTGGACCAACGCCGCCGACCCGAACGCCTTGGCGGTGACCGGCAGTGTGACGATTCAAGGCTTCACCACCGCGCCGGGCATCACGATTACCATAGCCTCCAATGTTCAGAAACGGCATTTCGTGGTGAATCCCGGCGGTGCGCTGACCTTGCGCCACCTGACGCTCACCGGCGGGCAGGGCGACTTTGGCGGCAGTGTCTGGAATTTCTACGGCTCGCTGACCGTGCGCGATTGCACCTTTGCCGGTAACGCCGCCATCAACGAGGGCGGGGCCATTCAGGTGTGGGGCGGATCGCCGTTGCTGGTCATCGAAAATTCCACCTTCGTAAGCAACACCTCCGCCAACGTGGCCAGCGCCATCGGAACCGGAGCGACTTCCAACTCGTTGAAGCACATCACCGTCACCGCGAACACCGGCCCGAACGGCTTGTTCTGGCTGTATGACACGGTGGTTCCGATCTACAATTCGATCGTCGCCGGCAACCAGACGGACGAGATCATCACCTTTGGGATCGGCGCGTTTGATCCGTCCAGCGCGGGGAATGTGTTTGGCCTGGGCAACACCGCCGGGATCAGCAACGGGGTTAACGGCAACCTCACGGGCCTCGCTACGCCGGCCTTGTTGCTTGCCGGTCTTTCCATCACCAACGGCGGCCCCACGCCGACCGTCGCACTGTTGCCCAACAGTCCGGCCATCAATCGCGGCTCGCCCCTGGCCGGGATCACCAACGACCAACGAGGCAGTGTCCGCATCAGCCTTGGCGCTCCTGATGCCGGGGCCTTCGAGTTCATTGCCGTGGAGTCCGCCACCGTCACCACCACCAATGACGAGTTTGATGTCACCAGCGATCCGCGTTTCGGCACCGGCACCAGTCTGCGCGAGGCGATTCATTACACCACGGGCAATGTCGGTTTTACCAACAGCCTCGCCGGCCAGACCGTTGAGCTGACCCAGATCGGCGATACGCAATTCGGCAACACCGCGATCCTGATCACCAACCAGTCCCTGCGTTTCATCCGGGCCCTCTCGGGAACGCCGCAGGTAACCATCCGGGTGAACGGACCGGAGCCGATGCGACATTTCCGCCTAGCCCCCGGCAGTAGCATCGTCCTGCAAGGGTTGACCCTGACCGGCGGACAGGCCACCAACGGCGGCGCGGTGTATGTCCAGAGCACGCTCTCCGTTTCCCAGTCCACCCTGAACGGCAACACCGCCATCGAATCCGGTGGCGCGGTGTTTGTGGACAGCAACGCCACGCTGCGCGTAATCACATCAACGCTTTCCGGCAACACGGCCGGCGGATGGGGTGGCGCAGTCGCCAACCGGGGTACTAATTATTTCAGCTACGCCACTATTGCCGACAATACCGCGGGAACAAGCGGCGGGGGGATTTACAATGAGGCGGGATCTGCGCCATCTACGATGGAGGCGACCATTGTCGCCGGAAACAGGGATGGAAGTAACGCACCTTCCGACATTGGCGGGCTCGTTTCGCTCGGTGTCGGTTCGGTCTATAACCTGATCGGCCTTGGCGGGTCCGGTGGACTGGTGGATGGCGTCAACAGCAACAAGGTCGGTGTCGCTGATCCCGGCCTCGCGCCGCTGGCCGATTACGGTGGACGCACCCCGACGCGTGCCCTGTATCCATGGAGTCCGGCGGTCGATGCGTGTTTCCTGGTTGCGGCATCGTCCGACCAGCGCGGCTTAACGCGCGACTTCCCGCGCGACATCGGCGCCTACGAGCTGCTCAGCAGCACCAATCCGCCGTTGCTGACCGCCCTCATGACAAACGGCCCTGGTTCAGAAGCCATCGCAATTACCTTCAGCAATCAAACATTGGCCAGTTTTTCGCTTTACACCACCACAAACCTGTTCGCTCCGGTATCGTGGAGTTACGCGGGCATGGTTATCGAAAGTCCGCCAAACTCCGGCCTGTTTGTCTTTTCGTTGCCGCTGGGTACAAATGCGCCAAGTCGACTATTTTTAAGCGTCCAGTCGCCATAAAGACCGGTTCCCTCGGATCACGAATGAGCCTCACCGCTCATTTCTCGCCGCCGTTGATCGCGAACGAGCCCTTGGGCGGATATTGTACGGGGATATAGAGTATTTAGCGCTTATCCGCTGTTTTCTATAGTTCCTGCATTTCTAGCGCCCCGGCCAGGCTTGTCGCGGTGATATTTTGGGCCAAGGGAAATATTTCATCGCCCGGGCAGCGCTTTTTCAACCTTCATTAGTATTTACTCAAGGCGCGTCCTCGGTCGACGTGTCCCGCTTGGCGAGATTGCCACGCGGTACGACGCCACGGTCGGCCGTTATCGACAGTAGGGGTAGGTCGATTCGATGCTGCGCCACTCGTTCCGTGAACAGGTAGCCCAGCCTGGCCTTCGTCCATTTCCCGGCAAACCTCGTTAACCGCCGCCGGCCGGTGAGAAGTTGTTGCATGAGTTCCTTTTGCGGCAGTCCAGGGCGGCGATCAGCGCCGCGGGTTTCCACCAGGCAAGCGAGAGTAACCTCTGTGTCGCTGATTGATCACGGCGGGTTCACGCCGATACGGTAATGACGGATATCCGCCGACGGTTGCGGATGCAGGTAACCGGACACCAGGTCGCCGGCGGTGAGGTTGGTGAGTACCACGTTGTAAGGTCCGAAAATGTTGGTGGCGGCTTCAACCCGGTATTTGACCCCGATCACGGAAGTCCACTGGACAAAACGGTTGGTGCCAATATCGGCAAGGTTGGAAATGCGGAGAAAATCCAAATCGTTCCACGGATCGGTTTTGGCCGCCGCTTCGTGGCCATCCATGATTCCGTCACCGTCGGAATCGGGGTTGTTTGGATTGGTGGCAAATTGCGGGGCAAGCGGGGCCGCGCTTCCGCCGGGGAAGGTGGTGGCGGGGTCGTCGATGACCAGCAGTTCCTCGAGGTCCGTCAACCCATCTCCATCGGTATCCATGGGAGCATGGAGCGCGGAGAGGTCGACCGTGGGAAACAGGAGCGTGGGAATCAGCGTTGTGTTTCCCGGCGAGTCAAACCGCCAGACATCGGCGGCGCGGCCTTTTGCTTGTCCGGACGAGGTCATGGGGCGGTCGATGGAGAAATAGAGCACGCCGCCTTCCTCGTAGGCCGCGTTGACGTCGGCATTCGCGGGAATATCGAGTTCGGTCGGGGTTTTGATTTCCGTGATGGTGGATGCGGAAAGGGACCAGAAATACAGCGCGCCTTTATTGAGCGCACCGGCGTTGCTGTCCACCGAGAACCAGAATCCGGTGGCGGCGGACATGGCGAGCGCGTTGATGTTGGCGGCCTCGGGAAGGCCGATCTGGGCGCGTCCGTCGAAATACTTCCAGACATTGGTTTGTCCGACGGTGCAGGCCATGATATCGGCGGGATGCACATTGATCCCGTTGATCCGCGCCGGGACATCGACGGAAAAAAGATACTGCGTTGCGTTCAGCATGCTGAAGGCATCGATCTTCACCCGGTGCGGATCGGCAATTGGCGGGGTAATGAATACGCCACCGGCAAAAGGTCCGGCACTGGTGAGGGCATGGTTGGGGACATTTTGGCCGAACACGGTCGCGGTGACATCAGGAACAAATTGGACAAAGTTCGATGCGATCTGGGCGCGGACGGTAACGGCTGACAGTACCATACAGAAAACGACGACAGCCGTCATGTAGCCGCGCTCGTTCGAGCGTGGCCGATGATCCGCTTTCTCACGAAAGCGGCTACGCTTAGGACCAGGATGACACCATGCGTTCATAAATCAAAATTGGTCCAAGGATTGGTGGAGTTGAACAAGTAACCCGGCTTGATGGAAATGGCGCCGACGTTATTGCCTCCACCGACAACATAATTGGCGCTGGTGTTGGCGGAGGCGCTGTTCCCGTGCGCGAGGTTTTGGCTGCCGTTTATAACAAAACCGCGTGCGTTGCGAACGGCATGGTTTTCCGCGATCACATTCCCGTTTCCGGTGGTGCGGAAGCCGCCCTCTTCGCCGTTGTCGGCGGCGAGGGAGTTTTCGACGCGGTTGTTGGCGGCGAGGTTGAATCCACGCCATCCGTTGGTGGCGGCGAGGCAGGCATCGAGGGCGGCCCCGCTGATGGCATGGAAGCCGAAGTGGCTGTTGGCGGCGCCGATCACCGCGACGCCGCGTCCACCGGCTTCGGCGCGCCAACCGACCCCTTCGTTGCCGGTATTGCGGGTGGCGAGTACTGCGGTGAGCCGGGCGGGACCGCGGGTGAGGATGCCGATTCCGGGATTGGCGCTGGTGGAGGTGTTGCGCCCGGAAAGGACACCTCGCACGTTCGCGCCGCCGGCAAGATCGATTCCGTAGGCGATCTGTTGGGCGGTGTTGCTGAAGACGGCAACCGAGGCGAGGGTGAGGCCGTCGCCGCCTAGCGATTGGATTCCGGTAAAACTTCCAGCGGGGGCTTGATGCCCTTGCACCGTAATACGCTCCAGGATCGTGCCCGCTCCGGCGCGGATGCCTTGACCGGAAGCCCCCGTGATCTGGTTGTTGTGGAGCGCGACGTCACGAAGGATGGAGGATGGGCCGACCGACACCACCGCGCCGGTGGTGATGGTGTTGCCGATCATCACGAGTTGCTCCAATTGGCTCCCCGCTCCGGCCTGTACGATGGCAGCGGATACGCTCACCGCATTGCTCATGATAACGGCGCCGACGATGCGGGCGTCATCGCCGGCAAGGATGGCCGTGCGCGGGCATCCGGATACATTTACCGACTCGACCACGGTTCCGCGTCCCGGGGCTTGCAGGCCGTGGGAGTCGGCGCTGAACAAACTTCCATTGCGAATGGTAAGGTTGCGGAAGCCGGGTTGTTGGAGAATGGCGGGACCGTAAGGAGGGAAGAAACCCGCTGATCCGAGCCGGAACCCGTTTAAGTCAATGGTGACATCATTGGCGGCGACGACAACCGGCGTGACCCCGTGGCTGATGTTGCGGACAAGCTTGTAACTTCCAGGGTTGGTGATGGTAAGGGGGGCGTGGATTTCACGGACGCCGGGCTGGGCGTGGGCGGTTGAGCCGAGCAAGAGAGCAAGGAGAAGCCCCCGCCAAAACCCGGGTAGAATCATGGCGGCCACGTTCTCACGAACACGGCTACGCATCCGGAACGTGTAGCCGCTTTCGTCAGAAAGCGGACGGTGTGATGACGGAACCGCATTGGCCACGTTCTCACGAACGCGGCTACATGTGAAGTCTGGTATGATCGACGTTCTCATGGCGCGGTGTTGATGTTGGCCCAAGGTTGCGCGGCGGTCATGGAGGCGGATCCATTCAGGGTGGCGGCGACGTGGTCGTTGGCGCCGGCATTCACGGAAAAGCCGGGGCCACGATTCCTGACGATGAGGTTTTTGATGCCGTTGGCGTCGATCATGCCGGCTCCGGTGTCGGAGGTGTTGCGATCCATCCGGTTGAGATTGCCGCTGGCAAGCAACGCCGGGGACACACCGGTGAAATGATTATCGAAAACGTAGTTTTGCGAGTCGAAGATAATCGGCGCGTTGCGCAGGTGGTTGCCGGCAACGAGGTTGTCATTGCCCAGCGTGATGTTGCCGCCGCCAAGGCTGTTATCCAGCAACAGGTTGCCGTTCTGACCCAGCACCGCACTCCCGCCATGGAGATCGAAGACCGACCGGGTCACGATACTGTTACTGAACACTTGGACGCCCCAACTTACTCCCGAAATAGTCAGGTCGGCAAGCACCGTCCCGGCCAGCGCGAAAACGCCACGCGAAATGCTGGTGGATTGGTTGGTGGCGATTGCCACGGACGATGCCACAGACCCTTCGCCCAGATCGACGCCAAAAAAGAATGTTCCCGCCTGATTGTTGTGTGCGGTGATGTTCCGGACAACGGAAGCATGTCCGGCGCGGATCCCGGTAAAGTTGGCGGCACCGCGATTGTCGCGGACCTTTACGTTTTGAATCATTGCGGCCTCGCCGGCGAACACGCCGTAACCGTTGCCGCCCGTCATGCGTAACCCATGTACCTGGACATCGCGTAGAATCGATCCGGCCCCGGTCTGAATGCCATAGACGCCGGACATGCTGGCCACGGCGTTCGATCCGGCGCTCACGTTTCGCAACAGCGCGCTCTCCCCGACGAGCATACCGCCGGTGGCGTAATCCATGACCGTAACATCGACCACGCGGGTCATGCGGCCTTGGGCCTGCAAGGCGAGTCCGATCAGCGGGGCGCGCAGGGTTCCGTTGCGCACGGTCAGGCCGTGGCGTCCCGGGCTTTGCAGGATACCATTGACCGTGCCGGAAACGGTATAGCCATTGAGGTCGATGGTTACAAAGTCGGCGTTGACGGTGATGGCGGTTCCAGTGGCGCTCAGGTTGTCGGTGACCACGTAACTGCCGGCGTTCGTGATGGTATAGGGAACCTGGTGCGCGGCGATGGGGATGCGGGCGGCGTGGGTGGTTAAAGCAAGTAAGCATGCGAAGAAAAGAGCAGCCATTCGCACAGCCACGTTCTCACGAACGCGGCTACGGAAGAAGAGAACGCGGTTTCGGGAAAGGAAACGTGTAGCCGCCGTCGTTAGACGGTGGATAGCGGGAATATGCTGCCGATTGAATTTCATGTCCTTAATAAATAACAACGTTCGCCCTCGGTTGATCGGTGTTGAAGTTGTTTCCGGGGTTGGTGATCGGGGTGACATGGTTGATCACCGCGTTGGTGCCGGTGGTGAGGGCGAGGCTGTTGCCCTCAACCCAGCAGTCCGAAGACATCGCGATGCTGGCCGTCGTCCCGACCAAATGATTGTCGCGAACCGCGTGAAACCGGTCACTGGATGACAGCCTCGAGATGCCTGCCCCGCTGAAGGTGGAAATTAGATTCTCAGAGAATGATGCGTGCATGCCCTCGAAGCGGACCGTTGGCGCATTGAACCGGTGGGCCAGAGAGCGACGCACCGTCCAGGGACCATTCAGATTGCCGAAGGCGACCAGTGCATTGGTGGTGTTGGCGGCGGCCAGAACACCAAATAGATTTTTACAGCGCGAGAAGCCGGGAGATCCCGAGGTTCCACCATAGGAGATGCTGTGCGTGACGCGTTCAAAGGAAAAATAATGGGGCCTGCCCCAGATGACGGATTCGGTTGCGGTATGGCCGGTCAGGGCAAACGTGCTGTCGCCATGCGCGACCAAGGCGCGGAGGCGGGCATGGTTGCCATCAATGGGCCGCAGTTCACCATTTAGCGGAAGAAGGGAGACGCGATCGATGATGCTATTGGTACCGGCGCGCAAGGCGTAGGCCGTGTTGTTGGTGCGCACGACATCGCGCAGGACCACGCCTTCGATGCGGCTACCCTCCCCGACGGCGACAGCGGATGACCCGCTCAGCCGGAAATCCGAGACGGCACAGTCGCGGATGACGGAGTCACCGGCGGTCACGAAGACGCCGTTAGTGGAAATGCCGCCGGCGCCGTTCCAGGCCAGGCATCCTTCGATCACGGTACGGGTGGTGGCCTGAACCGGTTGGTCGCACTGAAAAAAGGTGATGTCGCGGATCGACACGTTGACGACTTGGGCATGAATGGCCGGGGCGCCGCGAACATGGGCAATAAAACCATTCTGAACCGTTACATCGGGAAAATTGACGATGGAAATCGCGGGAGCAAGACTAGGCCCCCCGCCAATGGTGAACCCGTTCAGATCGAGAAGGACCGAGGAAGCGTTGACGGTGATGACGGGGGTGGTGTTGCTGGCCGGGACATTAATCGAGGACGCCAGGCGGTAGTGGCCGGGGGCATTGATGGTATAGGGCATGGAGGCGATGTCGTAGACTCCGGCGGCCCGCGCCGACACGATCGCGCCAGCAACGCCAAGCCATGCGGCCAACATCAATCGCATGAGGCGCGGGGTCATGGGCGGTTGCTCCAGGGATTAAGGACGCCCGAGGTAGGGATGTGGCCGATGTTGGTCACGGAGAGGTTGGGCCCGGGGGATGTGAAAGGCGGGATGGTGGAGACGCCACGATGATTGCGAACCCACAACACGTCGGCGTTGGCGACCATGTTGCTGTTCCACTGGGTATCAAAATGGAAATGGTTTCCATCCACCCGGTGGCGATTACCGGCGATGTCGAGAAGGTAGATGGAGGAATCCTTCATGTAGGTTCCTTCGCCGGTAATCGCGGCCGGACCCGCGGCAACGATGCTGGAACGAACCAGGGAATTTCCGCCGAAGGTGGGCGGTGTTGTCCATTGGACCTGGTGGGCGAGCAGGGCTCCGGCATTGCTGGACGAGCCGGCGAAGGTGGACTGATGAAGCACGGTGTGTGGACCGAAAGCGTGGCGCGTAGCGGCATTATTCGTGAAAGCGCCGGAGAAGTGGCTGTCGACCACGACGCCCCCCTGCGGGAGGACCAGTCGCTCCGCGATCTGTCCGCCGGAAAGCACGACGGGGCCGGCGGAGGTAATCAAGCCGTTGGTCGCCGCGCCGCTTTGGGACCGGCTATGAAGGGCGCCGATGACGCTGCCGGGCCCGGCCGAGACAAGGCTGGTGTTGGCCGAACCCCGGGTGCCGGAAATGTGGGCGCCATGCACAATCGATCCGTCACCGACTTTCAGGACCGTGGCGGCAATGCCGGAAGATCCGTTGTCGCTAAACCGGCTATCAACGACCAGGGAGCCGGGCCCAAGGGAAAGCGCGCTGAACGAGGCGTCGTTGAGGGGGTTGGAGGCGAAGGTGCAACCGCGGACGATCGTGCCGGGGCCGGATTCGATGGCGGCGGTGGTGGCTTCGCGGAGGATGAGGTCCTCGAAGCGGTTGCCCATGCCGGGGGCGAGGATGCCCCACCAACTGTTCTGGCCCGTGACCCCTATCCGCCCGTTGCGGATGGTGAGGCGGTGGTGTCCGGCGGCCTGGCTGATGATGATGGTGCCGTTGTTGCTGACGCGGTAGCCGTTTAAGTCGATGAACACATCGCTGGCCTCAACGACAATAGCGGGCGTATTGGTGGAGGCGAGGTCGCTGACCAGAGTATACGCTCCCGGCACGGTGATGGTGTACGGCACATCGCCTTGATGGAGCAGCATATGCCCGCCGCCGGCAAATACAGGCAAGCACATGCCAACAGCAAACATGATGAGCACTAAGGATTTACGCCACACATCAATCATCATGCTGATAAAGTATACGAATCCCGGAAGATTATGTGAAGATAAAAAGATCCCCGATCCTGGTTTTTGGTGCTCGGCTTGCCCCGGCAGCTAGCCAATCGCCGCCACGGACCGGTAGATATCCGAGAGGGTATCGGTGGCAAGCGAAACGGGATTGCCCCGCATGCTGCTGGCGCGCTGTGCGGCTTCGGCAATTTCATCCGCCGCGAAGCGATCCAAACCGAATCGGGAAGGAGGATCCAACGGGAGTCGGGCGGCGAGATTCCGAATAGCGTGAGCCGCGTCTTCGGCACGAGCATCGGGCGAGCCGGTGATCAGGCGGGCAATATCGGCATACCGATCCAACGTCGCCGACTGAACGCCGACGGCGTTCAGGGCTTGCACGTTGGCTCGGCATACCGGAGCGAGCATGACCGCGCAAATCCAGCCATGCGGAATATCGGCTCTCCCGCCGATTGCGGCGGCGAAGGCATGCGCCGCGCCGAGTCCGGCGTTGGCGAGCGCGATTCCACTCCAGGTGGCAGCCCATGCCATGTCCGCCCGGGCATCAAGGTCTTCCGGCGCCTGGCAAACGCGCGGCAACGCCCTGGCAACACGCAGGATGCCTTCGCGGCATAACAGATCGGTCATCGGTTGCGCGCCGCGGGAAACATAGGGTTCGACCAGTTGAGCGAGGGCATCCATGCCGGTGGCGGCGGTAATGGCGGGGGGCAAGCTGAGGTGCAACCGGGGATCCAGCACAACCAGATCCGGCACCATGGAGGGACTCCGCAGGCTTACCTTGACGCCATGCTCTTCCGATTTCAGCACGGCATTTCGGGTGGCTTCGGCCCCGGCTCCGGCAGTGGTCGGGATGGCGACCAGCGGTAACGATGGCCGGGTAATCGGACGACCCGCTCCAATGACTTCGGCATAATCAAGCGGATCGCCGCCGTTGGTCAGCAGCATGGCGATGGCTTTGGCCGCATCGATGACGCTTCCGCCGCCCAAGGCGATGATGACTTCGGGGGCAAAGGCTCTCGCCGCCTCCAGCTCCCGGCGGATTCCCGCCATGGTTGGTTCTCCGGAAATCGGGGCGACGGCATAAGCCACGCCGGCGTCGTCGAGCGACTTCTTCAGCGGCGCCGCCGCTTCCTCGCGGCTACCGGTAAATACAAGCGTGCGGGCGCCCCACGGGCGGATCAACGCGCCAACCTCCTTGAGGCGTCCGGCGCCGAAGATGATGCGGCGGGGCGCGGTCCACTCAAACGCGGCGTTCATGCCTCACGACCAGCCGTGATCGTCGGGATCGAGGTTCAGGTATTTGGCGCTGGCGCGCGGTTCGGCCATGAGATCCGCCACGGCATCACGCCAGGCCAGATAATGGGCGGTTTCCTTGTGGGCGGCCGCCGCCTCGGGGGAACGGTATATTTCCACCAGGAGAAATTTGCGGGAGTCGCCGGAATCTTGAAGCAGATCGAACCGCACCACTCCGGGTTCCTGGCGGCTCTGGCGGGCATTTTCCCTGGTGGCGGCGATAAAGGCATGCTCCCCACCGGGGCGGACATGCACGGCAACGTGGATCATCAATAAACTCATGGCGAAACTCCGGCTAGACGAGCTTGGCGGCGACCACGCGATTGACGAGCGCGCCATCGGCCTTGCCTTTGACCTTCGGCATCAGCGCGGCCATGACCTTGCCCATTTCTTTTTTTGTGGTGGCGCCGGTGGCGGCCAGGGCTTCGGCAACCAGCGCCTCGATTTCCGCTTCGCTGAGCTGGGCGGGTTGATAAGCCTTGAGGATGGCGATTTCGCGTTCTTCAACCGCGGCCAGATCGGCGCGGCCGGCCGCGCTGAACTGGGTATGGGCGTCGGCACGCTGCTTGAGCTGCCGCGCGATTACCGCCGTCACGGCGTCGTCGCTCATGTCCTTGCCGGCGTTAACGGTGGCGTCTTTAATCTGGGCGTGCAGGGACCGCAAGGTGACCAGCCGCTCCTTGTCGCCGCTTTTCATGGCCGCCTTGATATCGCTCATCAGTTGTTCGACAATACTGCTCATGCCATCTCCAGGGTTATTCCCGCATGCCGCGCCGGCAGGCGGGATGATGATAGACGGGAAGGTTGCGGTTTTTATAGGTGGCATCCATCAGCCGTTGAAACTCTTCGGTATATTCCGCGCCAATCCGCTCGGAATAAACAATCACGATGCCCTCGTTGTTGTAGAGCTCGGCGGCGGCGGTGAAATTATAGGATCCGGTTATCACGGTTTCTTCATCGATGATGATGACCTTGTGGTGCATGAGGGCCTGGTTGCCGTCGCGCCGGGCCCGGATGCCGGCGGTCCGGAACGTATAGTACTGCGAACGCGAGTCGATCAGGCAATCATCAAACACCGCCTCCACTTTCACGCCGGCCCGATGGCGCTCAAGAATCGCCTCGGCGAGCGTGGGCTCGGTAAACACAAAGGCGAGAATGCGGATGCTTTCCTGGGCTTGGGATATTTCCTCCAGCAACGCGTTGCGGATTCCGCCTTGGGGTGAAAACAGCGTCCGGACCATCGCACCGCCGATTGGCGTTTTGGGGAACGGAACCGGTTCACGCGGGCCGCTGAATTGCCCCTCCTCGAACAAACGGTCAAACTCGGCTTGAAAATTCGCGGCGACGCGCCGGGACCGGATGATCAAACCATTGTTATTGTGTTCATACATGGAGGTGGGGGTGAGGTTCATGGAACCGAGCCACACCGCGCCGCCGTCGGCGATGATAAACTTGTGATGCATGAAGGCGCCGCGCCGGTCATCGCGCAGCGGAACACCGGCACGTTGCAGCCGCCGGGTGGCCTGGCGCGGCTTGGTGGGGTCATCCTTGTCGCGCAGGGTGTCGGTATCGGTGAGGACCCGCACGGCAACGCCCCGGCGGTGGGCGCGGATAATCGCTTCCACGGCGGGAATGTCGAGGATGTCGAAAAACGCGATGTCCAACCGACCGGTCGCCCGCTCAATGAGCGCAAACACGTATTTGTCGGTGTTTCGGGGATCGGCCAACGCGAGGGGAATATTCTCCTCGACCGGACCGCGGTAGTTGTTGTTGAAGGCGGCGACCAACGGCTGGCTGAAGCCAGGCGGAACCGGCACGGCGGTGGCCGCACGGATCGTTTCGAAGGCCCCACCGGTCAGCCACGCGGCAACGACCAAACAATTTAGAAATGTTTTTCTCACGCGGTTTAAATACCAAGAAAGCGGCCAACGTAAAACTAAAACCCGCCGAGGCGGTCCAGGCGGCGGAGAACCACATCGCGGCCAAGCACTTCCAGTAAATGGAATAAGCTCGGCCCTCCGGCTTGTCCGCTGACCGCGAGGCGTACCGGATGGATGAGGTCGGCGGGCTTGAGGCCCGCGGCCTCGGCAAGCGCCCGCAATTCGGCTTCCAGCGCCGCCGCGTCAAACGAGGCCAGCGCGGCAAAGCGATCGCGCAATGCGGCCACGCGTTCCCGCGTACCCGCCGGCTCCAGCCGCTTGCGCAACGCATCGTGGTCGATGGGAAATGTTTCCCGGAAGAAATAAGCCGCCCCGGCGATATCGGCCCACACTTTCACCCGGGGCTTCATGAGGGCGATGACGTGTTCAAGGTAGGCGTCATCGGTCGCTTCGGGAAACGCGGCGCGGAACCGCGCGGTCCATTCCGCCTCCGGGGCGCGCTGGATGTATTCGTTGTTCATCCACAGAAACTTTTTCATATCGAATTGGGCCGGCTTGGCCTGGACGCGGTCGAGGGAGAAGCGCTCGACGATTTCCGTCCGGGGCATGACTTCGCGGTCATCGCCGGGCGACCAACCCAATAACACCAGATAATTAAAGAGCGCTTCGGCCAGATAGCCTTGCTCCTGGAATTCGCCGACGAAAGCCGCGCCGTCGCGTTTGGAATAGGGTTTGCCCTGGGCGTTCACAATCATGGGCAAGTGGGCGTAGGTCGGCGGCCGTGCATCCAGCGCTTCGAACAAGGCAACGTGGCGGTAGGTGTTTTCGACATGGTCGTCGCCCCGGATGACGTGGGTGATGTCCATGGCGAGGTCGTCCACCACGTTGGCGAGGTGAAAAACCGGATTGCCATCCGACCGGACAATCACGAAATCGGGAAGGTCGGCGGCGCCTTTGTGCAGCTCGCCCTTGATTTCATCGTGAAAAGACATATCGCGACCGGGCATGCGGAAAAGGACCGCCTCACCCTTGCCGGTGCCGCCTTTATCGAGTTTATAGGCATGCCCGGACTGAAGCAGCCGCTCGGCGGCGGCGAGGTGGGCCTCGCGGCGGGTGGACTGGTACAGCGCCGGCTCATCCACATCCAGACCCAGCCAGGTCATGGCGTCCAGAACAGTCTGCACCGCTTCGGGGGTGGAGCGCTCGCGATCGGTATCCTCGACGCGCAACAGAAAGGCCCCACCGTGGTGGCGGGCGTACAGCCAGTTGTAAATAGCCGCGCGCATGTTGCCGATATGAACATGCCCGGTGGGACTCGGAGCGAAACGACAACGTACCTTCATGAACACAATCCCGTAATTTTCATGGTTGAAAAGATCGCCATCCTAATCACTATGGGGGGATCATGAATAGACTTTTTTGGCAACGGCGGCTTCTTGTCGCGGGCATTGCGTTGGCCGCGACCGGAAATGCATGGGCTCAGCCCGACTGGTCGGAGCTGGATCGTTTTCAGGAAACGATCCGCGCGGAGACCTTTGGCCGGCTGCTTCAGGACGTGTACGCCCCGGAGGGCCGGATGGTTCCCTACCTCCGTTACGGCGAAAATGCCGTACGCATTTTCAGCACGGCCGAGCAGGAGGAACCGCCGCTGTTTGTCTTGCGCTTCGGCGACGATCGCCCGCCCGAACGGCCGGAGATCGGTCGAACGGATGCGCCACTGGCCGGACTGCGGGTGGCGCTGGATCCCGGACACATCGGCGGCGCCTGGGCGCGCATGGAGGAACGGTTTTTTCTGGTAAACCGGCGTACCGACTGGCCGGTGCAGGAAGCCGCGCTCAACATCCATGTCGCCCGCCTGCTGCGCGACCGCCTGGCCGCGGCCGGCGCGGAGGTGTTGATGGTCAAAGATGATTTCGAGCCGGTAACCCCCCTCCGCCCGGACGCCTTGCTGGAGGACGCCGGCCCCCTTCCCCCGCCCGACTCCCGGTTTGACCATCTGCCCGATCCGTTTATTGAGGCGGCCCGGCGTGACGCCCAACGCAAGCAGGTGGAGCGGCAGTTTTACCGCACCGCGGAAATCGCCGCGCGCGCCGAACGGATCAACCGGGAACTCCGACCCGACGTAACATTATGCATTCACTTCAATGCCACCGGATGGGGCGATGAAAAAACGCTGTACGAAGAAAACGGACTGACCTTTTTTATCCACGGCAATTACCAAGCCGCCGAACTGGCCGCCGATGAACAAAAATTCTTTTTGATGCGCAAATTACTGGAGCGTTCCCACGAAGAAGAACTCGGACTGGCCCGGGCCATTGCCGACGCCTACATGGCCGCCACCGGATTGCCGCCGGCTTACCGGGTCGGACCGGGCGGGGCGATGCATCCGATGAGCGACGACCATTACCTGTATGCGCGGAATTTGGCCGCGAACCGACAGTTTTTCGGGCCGGTAATTTTCCTCGAGCCGTACTTCATGAACAACCGGATCGTGTACGCACGCATTCAGGCCGGCGACTATGACGGCGAACGGGAGATCGAAGGCGCGGTCTACCCCAGCATTTTCCGGGAATACGCCGACGCGGTCGCCGCCGGCGTGATCGCGTACTACGCGCGCCCGGCTGATTGATGGGGTCGCCGGTATTCGACGGCTATCCAGTCGTATACCATGGCGATCGCGATACCGCCGTTGGCGGTTTCATCAAACGGCGCCTCGGCGTCCAGCGGTCCGGTCGGGCCGTCGATAACCGCGATGGGTACCGGTTCCCGGGTATGACCGCGCAAGGACACCGGGGTGCGGTGATCCATCGCGATGATCATGCGGTAGGGTTGCCCGGCTTTTTCCAGGCGTTGCCACACCGGGCCCACCACGCGCCGGTCGAACAGCTCGGCGGCCAGTTTCTTTTTATGCGGATCGCCCAAGTGCCCGCATTCATCCGGCGCCTCGATATGCAGGTAGACAAAATTGCCGGATTCCAACAGGTTGAACGCGGCCTCGACTTTGCCTTCGAAGTTGGTATCGAGAAATCCGGTGGCGCCGGGCACGCGCGGCGCGGGCATGCCGGCGAGAATACCGAGGCCACGCACCAGATCCACCGCGGAAACAATGCCGCCGCGCATCCCGAACTTGCGCTCATAGGATTCCAACTGCAAGGCGTGGCCCTGGCCCCACAGCCAGATCTGCGTCGCCGGGCGCTCGCCCCGGGCGATACGAGCCAGGTTGACCGGGTGATCGGCCAGGATTTTTTTTGATGCTTCCATCAGGTCAATCAACTCATCCGCGCGCTCGCCCCGCGGCAGGTAGTCGGCAACCGGCTGGTCGGCGATATCATGCGGCGGCTGGGTGGTCAGCCGGGTCGGGCCATTTCGCCACACCACCAAGTGACGGTAGCTGACGCCGCCGTGAAACGTGAGGCCGTCGCGGCCCAACCCGGCTTGAACGGCCTGTATCAGGGCGTGTGCTTCTTCGGTGGAAATGTGGCCGGCGGAATAATCGGTCATGCGGCCAACCGAGGTGAAGACGAGATTGCAGCGCACCGCGACATCGTCCGGGGCCAGGGGAATACCCGCTCCGGCGGCTTCGATCGGCGCGCGGCCGGTGTAGGCGTCTTCCGGGTTGTAGCCGAGCAGACTCAAGTTCGCGACATCGCTGCCGGGCGGCAAGGAGGCTGGCACCGTTTGAACCATATCCACCCGGCCCTTCGCGACCAAGCGACGTATAAACGGGATGTCCGCCGCTTGCAGGATGGTTTTGTCACCAAATTCGGGGATGGGATAGTCGCCCATGCCATCACCCACCAGAACAACATATTTCATAATGGCCTCAAAAGGATGGTACTATAAAAGAGCGCGCCCGGCCGGTCCATGATAATTCCGCCCGTCCTCGGGGTCCCCAGACATGGCAAAACCAACGTTAATCTTGTAAAACGTTTGAGCCCCGATTAGATTCTGATCGTTCATGGAGGTTGTTTTCTTATGGCCTTGATTCCATTTTTTGTTCTTCTGGCCTTGATGCTTTTTTGCGTGGCGGCCGCATGGTGGGAACACCGCCGGCCCCGGAGGCAGGCTCCCTCGATTCCGATTTCCGTGTTGATTCCCTGCTACAACGACGGAGCGACGCTGGCGGCAACCCTGGATAGCGTGTTTGCCTCTTATGATCCGGCCCTGCTGGATGTGTTGATAGGGAACGATGCCAGCACCGATGATTCAGCCGATGTGATCGATGCGCTGGCGGCGAACTACCCCATCCGGGTGGTCCACCACACGATCAACCGGGGGAAATCGCAAACCCTAAACCAGTTGGCGGCGCTAGCGCATCACGACCTTCTGGTCTTCATAGATGCCGATACGCAACTGAATGCGCGCGCCATGACCGACATGCTCACCCGACTGCATCACGATCCGACTGTGGGCGCCGTGAGCTGCGCGTATCAGCCGACGAATTCCGGCTGGCTGCCCAGCCTGCAATCGATCGATTACAGCATGATCGCCACGGTGCAAGGCGGATACAATATATTTTCGGCGCTCGCCTTATGGGGCGGCTGTATCGCGGTTCGTCGGACGGCTTTTCTGGAAGCCGAGGGTTTTTCCGATGCCGCGATTACCGAGGATGTCGATCTGGCTCACAAGTTGAATCGAAACGGGTGGCGTGTTCAGCAGAGCATGATTCCGGTGAAAAGCTGGGTTCCGGAATCGATGCAATCATGGGTTCGCCAAAAAATCCGCTGGACGGCCGGCGGTTTTCAATGCCTGTGGAATCATCCCTCGGTCTGGCTTAAAAACCCCATGCACGTGGTCTTGATGACCCTCTATGCGTTTCTTTCCATCAACTGCCTCGTTGTGCTGGTTCGCAACATCATAACGCTGGGTGCGGTTTTTGACTTGCTGCATACCTTGAGCACGTTCTACCCATGGAACGCTCTCTTCCCGTTGATCGCCCATCTGGCCTCGGTGTTTGTGGTGGAAAGCGTTTCGTTATTGCTGGCCTTTACCCTGCTGAACGCGGTTTATGTCATCCCATGGATGCAACGGTGGCGGGATATGGGCAAACTGATCCTGTTGCCGCCCTTCGTGATGCTTTACTTTCCCGTGTATGTCGTGGTTTCGATGATGGGGCTCGGACATTTTGTCCGCCACGCCCAACGCCTGGCCCTCAAAGAAGCCCGTGCGTGGTGAGTCGCCGCCGCGCTTCGGGGCGCATCTCCGAGTTTGTGCAAAGGTTCCCTGTAGGCCGGGGCTCTGTCCCCGGCGCCTCTCCGCCGACCGCAGAGGGTCGGCCTACACCAAGGCACTTGTCAAAACTCAGAGATGCGCAGCCGCGCTTCGCGAATGGAAATTTTACCGTTGATTCCCGGTTTTGGGGGCGGTAC
>CALMYG010000017.1 GCA_937873455.1 uncultured Verrucomicrobiota bacterium | reverse complement strand
GAATACTATAGCACGAGCATTTTTAACTGCAAGGGGGTTCGGAAAAGGCTAACGCTTCACATCACCGGCAGCAAAAAGCAGAGCGAGGAACGAGCGGCGCTTTTTGCTGTCCGAGTGCATGTGATTGTTAGGTTTTTTTGTTTACTAACTTCCGAATGAATCGAAAATACATAAATTTCTGCTCTTTATTAGCTGGTGTGATATGTATTTCGTTTCTTTCTTCTAGTAACTCAAATTTTTCACCCAACTCGGCTTTTAGTTTCGATGAGTCGTATTGAACGATTTCCAACCCACTACACTTATTGGGGCCTCCGATTGCAAACGCTGCAATGATGAGATGGCCTCCTGCTTTTAGTGATTGAGTTAAAGCATTTACGTACTTTCTTCTATCAGACTCATCAGTTAGAAAATGAAAAACCGCCCTATCATGCCAGAGTGTAAATTTATGCGACGAGTTAAATTCTGTTACATCGGATTCAACCCATTCGATATTCTTCGCTAAATCACCTAATCGATTTTTTGCATCAGCAAGCGCATTTTCTGAAATATCTAGCACCGATAAATTTGTGAAGCCATCTTTACAAAGAAAATCCACTAACACTGATGCACCGCCACCAACATCAATGATTGGTTCATCAACGGACACCCCAGTACGATGAATAAGTTCCAGCGACAGCTTTGGCTCTTTTTGATACCAGCTTACATCCAATGGCGATTTTTCTTGGTATACATTCTGCCAATGGGCTTTTCTGTCAAACATGATGCAGATACCTTCTCTTGAAACCTAATAACGACCAACCGCAGGGGCGCCGCGCTTCGCGGCGTCCCTCTGGCGGTAATTGTTAGCCATCTTATTCAATGCTTGACCAGTAGAAAATATTCTCGTTTCGCGTCCTCATCACATATGATCCGCTGATTGTTGCGCGTTTTTTTCCGATGTGATTGAAATTTGTCGTTTTGAGGTAGGGAATTAGATAACCGTAGCTCGGTCCAATGCCTCCCGTCGAAATGAATATCGAAACACGATCATCAAGAACGTAAACGCCACGAGGTTTAAGCTCGGATATTGACGACGGCCATTGATTGCTGGAAATGGAGCCTCTAGTCCAGGCATCGGACTGTTCTATTACCAAGGGGCCGCCATGGCGCAACTCAACCAATGTTTGGCAATCAGCGATAAGTTGAGCAGGCTTGGTGATCTTTGGCGGCCGGTTGACAGAAAAAATCGGATAAACGAGGAGGCCAACTACAACGAGAAACAGCAGGAGCAGTATGCCCGCAACTATTACGGCTTTGCTAAGCATGGATTTCACGCTCATATCTTGGTGGCTAACGCCAAGCCGCAGAGCTGCCCGCTTCGGGCATGCTCTTGGCGGCGCATGTTAGGGCTCTTATTTTTGAAACATCTCTACCAGAACCTCTGCGATGCGATTGCTTGTTCCTAGGGTCAACTTACCAAGTCGTTTAACCAATCGGCTTTTGTCCACTGTTCTGATCTGGTCAAGAACGACCTGTCCCTGCTTGCCCTGGAATGTACAGTCGATACGAGAGGGGTAGGCACGCCCCTTCGTTGTCATTGGTGCAATAATCACCGTTCCGATGTGCCGATTCATTTCGTCGGGCGAAATCACCGTACACGGGCGAGTTTTTCGGATCTCATGCCCTTGGGTTGGGTCTAGAGTCACTAGGTAGATATCAAAGCGATTTATTTCCAATCCCATTCCTCCGAGTCCCAGCGGGATGGTTTGGAATCACTCTGAATCAGAGTATCATCATTTAATCGAGCCATTTGCATAAATGCTTTGTCCCAGCCGCCACGAACTGTGCGCGGCGAGTGAATAACGATCGATTTGTCGCGCACATCCAGCTCGACTTCGTCATTAAAGCCGCACTGCTCGATGAGTGGCTTGGGTATCCGAATTCCTCGAGAATTACCGATGGCTATGAGCGTAGTCTTCATGTGGAAGATGTAAACACATTGTAATCACCGCGTCAAGACTCTTTGGCCCTAACGACAAGCCTCAGTGCGACCCGCTTCGGGGCTGCACTGGAGGCACATGTTCTGCCTCTTCCCTTCCTCGCGTTCTATTCTTATCAATATCGACTCATTTTGACGAGTTTTGATCTCGGATTTTTAGCTGGAATAAATTGCCCCACATTATGTGCATCAGGCTTTTTCTCAGTCATTTGTCACCTGCTGAAAAGTGTACAGAGGTTGGACACTTTTTACGGGTGTCGCACAGACATTGGACAATTTTCACCAACCTGCAATCTGACGAATCTTTATGGCGTTAATAGTTTCCAAATCACTACTCTGTGCTTCTGATAGGCTCAGTCGTGGATCATTGATGCTGAAAATGTGCTATAAAACGGTATTCTGGACTCTGTCGTTCGTATGAACGCCCCTACTCTGTCATGTGCTCGGGCGGGACACGCCTTAGGCAGAACGTTAACAATGAGCCGACCGGGGACGCGCGGCCCACTGGTCCGCCTTAATCAGAATCGCGCGCCCGCGTGTCACCGGTAGGCTCCATTGTCTTGTTGGGTGATCCTTTCGTCATTCGAGTGCCGAGAATGAAGAGTGTTATCACTAGCAGTATCTGTCCGAGGGGGAAGGATACATGTTTCACGACAGTCCCGGGGGCAATCTCGGGATATTTGACGTGAAGCGCGTCCACATCCTTCTGATACGCCTCGTATCTTTCGAGCTGTTCCGCCGTGATCTCGGTTGAGAATGTGGAGACCCAGAGGCGATTCACGTACGGCGCCAGCGTGCTTGAGTAGAGTCCGAGCGCAAAATAGATGAGCAGGAGGCTGATTATCGCCTTGCCCCGCTTTCGGTAGTACACCCAAGACACGAGCAGGCCGACGACGCAAGTGAGCGGCCAAAGTAGTTCAATTGTTCTGAGTAGTATCATCATCTTTCACCCAGACCTTATGGCTGAAGCTTCGTGGATTCAGCCGTTATTCTGATAAAAATA
>CALMYG010000016.1 GCA_937873455.1 uncultured Verrucomicrobiota bacterium | reverse complement strand
CGCCGGGCATTGCCGGTGGTGTCGGTTCGGGGAACCGATTCGCCCTCGACCGTCGTCACCAGACCGCCCGCACACCTGCAGCCTTCGTATGAGATAAACACATCCGAATCGTTCGTGCTCTGCTGTGGACGAACAATGCCTGAAAGTTCTAAAAACATCCCACAATAATTCCTTATTCAATGACAACTGTCCTTAAATCTTTAGACATGGGTGTTTCACGATATCGAAAATATGCTCCTTCAGGGCGTCTATTGAATGTAGCTTGAAAATGAAACTCTTCAGGTTTAGGCTTTCCTTTACCCCCACCAATACCACTCGGAGGACAATCAGACGGATAGTCAATTTGCGACCAATCAGTGTACGCTCTAATAACTAAATTTGCCTCGTTTGGATATTCTCTAGATAAATAGGAGAACATTTCCTTCAGGTTTTCTTCGTTAAAAGCCTTCGAATCCATAAATATTTCAATATATCTATAAACTTCGGAATGGAGCGTATTTTCGATTTCAATGTAACGAAAACTAAAGGTTTTGCATTTTTCAAAAGGTCTAACGTTTCCTGAGTCAACGACGTAAACAGCATCTTCAACCTTGGAAGCATCCAGCCGAACACAAGCTAATGAAGCGATTCCCATCGGAATTATCATTAATAATACTTTCTTATTTAACACAATCGTTTACCCTCCTATTTAAATCACTTATTTGAAGTACCGATGATTGGGGCATATGATGGATCACATCCACTGTTGAAGTATCTTGAAACCGCTTGGCTACTTGACTCGTTTCCTACAACCTCAATTCCAAGGGCAAGAGCCAACTCGTCATCAAGATCGATGTTTGGCCTGGATAAAACTGAAGGGACAATAAGGTGCAATACTTCGTGAAGAAGGAAGTTCATGTTAGAGAAATTAGATCTAGATCCTCGATAATAAATACCTTCGATGCTACCAGCACCTCGCACAACAAGGACCGAGCCAGTCCTTAACCTATCGAACGCGTCAGACACTGTCTCCGACATCTGGGCATGCCCGCCGAACCGAAGAATGCCCAACTCCATAGACACCGGGCGCGACTCAAGAACAAAATCATCAAACATGCCACTATACCCCCCAAAAAGACTCGATCCTGCTTCGATATCGATCAA
Organism: uncultured Verrucomicrobiota bacterium; assembly: GCA_937873455.1. Lineage (GTDB taxonomy): Bacteria > Verrucomicrobiota > Kiritimatiellia > CAIVKH01 > CAIVKH01 > CALMUP01. The sequence continues at coordinate 462 of CALMYG010000016.1, read as the reverse complement.
TGGGGGTCTTTTCATTATTTCCAAAGCTCTTTCCCAGACATCTTGACCAAGGGCATTAATTACAGCCTTTCTACAGTTCTCAGAAATCCCGTCTTGATTGATGGCCTCATCATTATTCCCGCTTTTAGGAGTCAGGTTAAGCTGCGATGGCTGCTGCTGCGGGATCATTGACCAGTTGATGGCCCACGAATCATCAAGGATCGCATAGGCGGTTGCCCAGCCTCGGTTTAGCATATCAACAGCTCGTTGGGGGACTTTGCCTACGGCGAAGGTGCGGTCGAAGCCATCAAGCCCAATGAATCTCCATTTTCGAATCCGTTGCGATACTGCCGCGCTGAAGTACAGCAGATCGAACGCCAGGTCGCCCGCGCCTCTATCGACCCTGCTCCAGAGAAATTCAGCCGGGACGTGAATCCCGTCGACTACATGGGCCATGTACTGGCCGGTGTTGAGCGAGCCGAA
>CALMYG010000015.1 GCA_937873455.1 uncultured Verrucomicrobiota bacterium | reverse complement strand
GTTGGGCATCTTGAAGAGCCCGCTTGACAGGCGTACGTTATCGCGTACTATTTAGGCTTCTTTGAAGGAGCACGAAATGAACACCCTTACCGCCAGCGAAGCGCGCGCCAATCTGTACCGGCTCATTGACCAAACAGTTGAGTCACACGAGCCGATCATCATTTCCGGAAAACGCAGCAGCGCCGTTCTGATCTCTGCGGAAGATTGGAGCGCAATTCAAGAAACTTTGTACCTATTAGCTGTGCCTGGCATGCGCGAGTCCATCAAAGCCGGGATGGCCGAGCCCCTCGAAAAAAGCTCGAAGGCGCTTAAGTGGTGAGTTGGGAAATTGTTTATGCCAAGCAAGCAATGAAGGATGCAAAAAAGCTTGCTGCGAGCGGCCTTAAGCCAAAGGCACAAGAACTACTGGCGGTTCTTGCCGGTGACCCATTTCAAAACCCACCGCCCTTCGAAAAGTTGGTCGGTGATCTTGCTGGCGCCTACTCTCGTCGCATCACTATTCAGCACCGCTTGGTCTACGAGGTCTTTACCAAAGAAAAAACGGTTCGCGTCTTGCGCATGTGGACTCACTATGAGTGAGGCGCGGCCCAACCCATCATTCCACCGGACCTGTACGAAAAGCCGTGCAGGCCGGTGAATTTAGACGTTAGGTGTCGTCAAAGGTAGTTCAAACCATGATTGTAAATATCGCAAAATCAACTGATATTCCAGAGCTGGTTAATTTACTCTCAATTCTTTTCAGCCAAGAGGTAGAGTTCGCGCCAAATACTTCGCTTCAGGAGCAAGGCTTACAGAAAATTATCGATAATCCAGAGATTGGCCATGTCGTAGTTGTTCGTGATAAGGGAAGAATTTTGGGTATGGTTAATTTGCTCTATACATTTTCTACCGCACTCGGTGGCAAGGTATGTATCCTGGAAGATATGATTGTGCATCCCGATTTTCGTGGCCAACAGGTTGGCGGAGAATTGTTGGGCCAAGCAATCGAACATGCTCGTGAGGTTGGTTGTTTGCGGGTTACCTTGTTGACTGATAGAGATAATTTTTCTGCACAGCGTTTTTACAAGCGGTTTGGTTTCGAGGTGTCGACTATGGTGCCCATGCGGCTTTTCTTAAAAACAACACCTAACAAGTCGGTCAATTCGCAGGGCGGTGTCAAGTACCAAGTGCAACAGTGGAATCACTGAAGGGAGTTGCTGGCTTGGGTGATCCTCTGCAGCATGGCCTGGTAGACAGCGATCGGTGGGTAGAAGCCGTGGATGGCGCGCGGGCGGCTGTTGAGCCGGTCGGCGATCGCATCGAGCTCCTCCTGGCTGTAGACCGACAGGTCCGTACCCTTGGGCAGGTACTGGCGCAGCAGGCCGTTGATATTCTCGCAACTGCCCCGCTGCCACGGACTGCGCGGGTCGCAGAAGTAGACCCGGATGCCGGTGGCCTCAGACAGCTCGGGGTGGCGCGCCATTTCCTTGCCGCGGTCGTAGGTGAGGGTCTTTCGCATCGGCTCGGCAATGCTGCGCAGCTTGGCGGTGAAGCCCTCCAAGGCCGAGGCTGCGGTGGCGTCCTTGAGCTTGGCCAGCAGCACCAGACGCGAGCTGCGCTCCACCAACACGCCCACCGCCGAGCGGTTGGCCGCCCCCTTGAGGAGGTCGCCTTCCCAGTGCCCGGGGAAGGCCCGCTCGTTGGCCTCGGGCGGACGCAGGTGGATGCTCACAGCGTCGGGCAGCTGACCACGCCGGTCCTGGCCACGCGAGCGCGGCATGCGCTTGGCTTGCGCACGCCTCAGACAGGCGATGAGTTCCTTGCGCAGCTCGCCGCGCGGCATCGCGTAGATGCAGTTGTAGATGGTCTCGTGCGAGACGCGGCGATCCAGATCGTCGGGCCACATGCGCTTGAGTGTGCCGGCAATCTGGGACGGCGACCAGCCCTCCAGCAAGAAGTGGTGCACCACGCCGAAGAGCACGCCGTCTTCGGCCAGCTTGGGGTGGCGTCGGCGCTTGAGGCGCATCGCGCAAGCACGCGCGCCGGCTGCCCGCGCATCGTAGGTGCAGCCGCCGCTGCCTGCCGGCACGAAGGCCGTGCGCTGCGGCCACTGCAGCGCTCGCCGGATCTCGCGCGTGATCGTCGACGGCGAGCGTCGCAGCGTGCGGGCAATGCCGCGTGCCGAGCAGCCCTGCTGCAGCAGGATCATGATGGTGGCGCGCTCCTCGGCGCTCAGGTGCTGGTAGTGCGTTCCCATGAGAAGGTGGCAGGCTCAAGTGCAAGGCAGATCAGGGATGTTGCACTTGATTATTGACTCCGCCCAGCCATAAATGGCTGCTGGGACGCCGCTACGCGGCGCCCATTACCTCCACGTTGGGCACTATAGGAAGTAACTGGAGATCACAATGGACTTATCGTATGTAAAGTTCTCGGAAATCAATCTATCAGACACCTTCTTCGACTCCTTAAAGGTCGACTACGCTGAGTTTGAGCAGTGGTTCAAGAAGAAAGCCGCTGATCGTGCCTACGTCCTTAAAAAGGACGACGGTTCGATTGATGGATTTCTCTATGTGAAGATAGAGACAGGATCAATTGATGACGTGACTCCGCCTCTTCCTCCGTGTGAGCGAATAAAAATTGGAACGCTAAAGATAAATCCACATGGGACACGGTTGGGCGAGCGCTTCATCAAGAAAGCCTTTGATCACGCGATTATGCGTGGTGTCCCGGAGATATATGTAACTGTCTTTGAAAAGCATGAGGCCTTAGTTTCATTGTTCATGCGGTACGGTTTCCGAAAGGCTGCAACCAAAACCACCCACAATGGCACTGAGCTCGTGCTTCTGAAGAAGATGAACGATCTCGGCATTAGCTCAGTTGATAGATACCCGTTGGTAAAGACCGGTGGGCAGTCCATATACCTGCTTTCTCTGTATCCAAAATGGCACACCCGTCTCTTGCCAGATTCAATTCTGAAGAACGAAGACGCATCAATCGTCCAAGACGTTTCTCACACCAACAGCATTCACAAGGTATATCTAGCCGCGATGAAGGGTATGGAAAACCTTCAGCCTGGCGACGTTCTCCTGATATACCGGACCTCTGATAATGAGGGGCCGGCGCATTATCGTTCGGTTGCGACTTCGATATGTGTCGTAGAGGAATATCGGAATATCAATTCATTTTCCTCAAGAGATGAATTTATTAGGTACTGCGCTCCATATAGCGTATTCAGTGAGTCAGAGCTGAATGAATTTTGGACCAGAAAGAAGTACCCACATGTAATTCGGTTTACCTATAACCTTGCTCTACCAAAGCGTGTAACGCGGGGTAAGATGATCGAGGACATGGGGTTCAATGCAGATGACTACTGGGGCTTCATGAAGTTGTCTGCGCCACAGTTCCAAGCAGTAATCAAGGCGGGAGGGCTGAATGAAAGTCTTATTGTCAATTAAGCCGGAGTACGCGTATCGAATTCTGGCGGGCGAAAAGAAATTTGAGTTTCGTCGCAGAGTGCATAGAAATCCGCGCGTTCGCACAGTATTAATTTACGCAACGAAGCCGGTAGGTAAGGTTGTGGGTGAGTTCTCAATCCGGGAAATTCATTCTGATCATCCAAGTGGGCTATGGGAGAAGACAAAGGACTTCGCAGGAATATCGCATGGATTTTTCTCGGAGTATTTCCAAGGCCGCACTGTCGGGCATGCCATTGAAGTAAAAAAGGTTCGGAAATATCGAAATCCAAAGGATCTAAGTGAATTTCTTGAGAGCGGCGTTGCACCTCAGTCCTACGCTTACGTCGAAAAGCAGAAATGATGGTGCGCTAGTGCCCAACAATTCGCTGCAGGGGCGACGGCCCTGACGGGCCGCGCCCTGAGCTCAAACGTTCTACTTTTCAAGAGCTCGTGGTATAGTCGCGCCAGAAGAAAGGACGCCGTGCAAGCAGCACTGAAAACTGAAATCCAATCCGCTACTTGTCAGCCGCGGTATTCTTTCTCTATGAATTACTCCAATTCATCATCTTCAAGATTGCCGCCCATCACACGCCCGCTCCATAAAGGAATCCACCATGGTACAAAAACTTAATCGCCTCATTGGCCGGACAGATTTTCGAACTCTCGTGTTCCTTTCTGTGCTCGCTGTGCTGGTCACCATCGGTTGGGCCTATGCTCAGCTTTCCGACGAGTCCAACACGGTCAGCTCCTACGAGGAACTTGTCGCGCACTATCTGGACTACCGGCAAGGTAGTTATATGCTTTGCGTACCCTCTTGGTACCTTTATAAGGATCAGGTCGAAATCATCGAAAGCCAATACGGACTAGCCGGTTTTCAGGATCAGCCAGACTGGTATTTCAATTTCAATGTGGGAAATTATTACATTGCACCGGATAGCGACCTTGCGAAATTGGCCGCCCATGATACGCAACTGATTATTTATGAAGACATGGTGAAAGGAGAACTGCTGGTTGTCCGGGATACCGGAGACGCATTCGAGGAAGAAATCGTTTACAAATCGCCCGCATGGCCGGAGCAAAGCAAATTAGATTTAGACGCAGATTTCTTGTTCAAGGAACTCTCCAAGCGTCGCGTGGTCTGGCACGTGACACTGAAAGATGCGGCTTTGGCGGAAGAAGAATATGCGGCGATGCTCGCCGCTCAGAATTCTGAATTTGAAAACGGAGGGATGATGATGTTGATGGGCGATCCCGAAGATCTTACCATTACCGCCATTCGGCAAACCAATGGAACATCGGTCACAATTGGTTATCCTGAAGACTTTACCAACCGGTTGGATATATTTACCTGCGCTGATCCATCTGCTTATATTTGGCAAATCGCGACTGAGGGTCTTGATACTGCCGGGACAAACAGCATCACATGGGTCGATTCAGCTACATGGCCGGGTAATACTCGCGTGTATGTGGCAGGAAATGCCGATCTCGATACCGATGAGGATGGCTTCAGTGATGCAAGAGAAATTCTTGTATTTCAGACCAATCCAGAGAATTCCAACTCATATCCTGTGGAAATATCGGGTACTATTTCTTATGGAGGTTCTGAAACCGGCACCATTTATGTTGTAGCTGACACGATTGAAGATAGCTGGACAACAGGACCAATCGTTTCGATTTCAAGTCCGGGAGGATACACAAATGCGGCAGTCGCAATCAACGAACTTTACTGGCTTGGTGCATATATGGATGTTAATGGTAACCAGCAACGCGAGTCATGGGAACCAAGCGGTGTCTATACGGTAAATCCGCTTGTTGCGACAAGTTCTTTAAGCGGCATAAATATAACGATCTCTGACTCCCCTTCGATTTTCGGACGTATTCAATACTCCGGAAGTTCCACAGGCGATGTTTACGTTATTGCCATTGCGTCGTCTAATACATGGTCCAGTGAGTACCAGACAATTATTCCGTGGGATCAAGGATTGGCAAATGAAACCGGAGGAGTGATATATCTGACCTTCCCGGTCTCATATGGTATCAGCGTTATCCCGGCCGGAGAGTATTGGCTTCGGGCATTTATCGACAGTAATGGAGATGGCATCTTCAATTCTGGCGTTGAAGATGGCGGTCAGCATGCATTGAGTTCAGTATCTGTAAGTAATCGTGTTATGAGTGTCGATATCGTCATCGCGGACGATGATGATTCTGATGGTTTACCAGACTGGTGGGAGTGGCAATATTTTGGAAATCTAAATTACGATGACGAAGACGATCCCGATGGAGATGGATTTAACAATATGAGTGAATTCCTTGGCGGAACGTTGCCCAATAGCACGATCATGAATGGGGATCAACTTGTTGCGGATTTTCTTAATGCAAATGGTGGCGGTCCGGGACTTTATTCAATGTCCTCCGCAGGCCTCCGAGTTGATGTTCAGGATTCCGAAAATTGTGAGGGCTCCAATAACGATGCACAAACTGTTACGGATGTATATAATATTGGACCGCTCCAAGATTGCGGTTACATCATAAACGTAACCGTTGAGGGAATTGTTGAGGCGCAAGACTCCGGATTCGATTACGTTTCGATTAACGACACAACGTTTTTTTCTAGCGAAGACAACGATGCAGAATGCAATATGACGTACAAGAATGAGTCGGAAGACGTTCTGTTTTTTAGTTCCGGCAGTGTGACACTAAAGTATGATACAATTGACGGTCTATTCCATCAGGGGGCATATGCTGAAGTTATCGGCGCAACACTGGTTGGTCTTATCAGAATAGACACCGAAACAATCGCCACGACACCAGCCAATCGATCAAGAACACTGATTGGACTAGGTGAAGAGGTCCTTTGTTCAGTACCAGCGCCATTCGTTGTCGATTGGGAAGTAATACCAGATACCGCAGGGGAGGTCGATCAACCGACTGGGAGCGGTTATACTACTTTCACCGCCGCAAAAACACCGCACTCAAGCGCGACGCTCAGAGCAACTTTTCCCGGTGGCGGTCAGTGCGAGGTGACATTTACAATTATTGAGCCTAACGGCGTAATTTACGATTCAGATACTGATGACGTATCACCATACCCCGGCTGCAGTCCACCACCAAAAACATATATAGGGAATGGGCGTCTTTTCCCATTTACATTTTTACCAACTACTGTTTCTTTCTATAACGTGCGTTTTCGAGAAAACAAACCAGGTGATTCGTGGACATGGCCTAATGGAGATTCTGACTCTTATGGCGGAGGAATTGTTGGTCCATTATCCGTTGGGTATGCCAATACATGGTTTGACCAGATTAGCGCGGCCGCTGAACAGTATTATCGACTTGAAACATTTTGGGGACATCGCGCTTTTGTTTACAGCATTCGTGTTCCATGGGAATATGAACGATCCACTAGCACATGGATTGAGTTTATTTCGAATTCTGGCAATAAGCATTATCGTATATACAACTCATCTGGTTCTTGCTCCATTAAAGCCGTTGCAAACAATATAAAGCAGTCATCATATCGAGGACCGTGGTCTGGTTTTGGTTGCCCGTAATATAGGATATAACATGAAAACAATCATACTTCTTTCACTAATCGGAACCGCCGTGTTGGCTCAATCTGTTTCTCATGACACGATGCATGAAGTCTCACGCATAATGGAAAAACAAGATGACAACAGATGGAATAAAGAAACAAAATTAATAACGCTACTAGCAAATGATTTACCCGATATAGACAAGGGTGCTATTTACCTTTCATTAACACGGAACATCATTGGGCCAGGCTTTGATTCTTCAATTCCTAGAGAGCCACAAATAGAAAAGGTTCTAGAATATGCTAATGACGCCTTGTTATATCCACAATCACCGCTAGATCAGTGCCAGCTTTATGGTTATCTTCACAATGCACTCCGAGCCAAATATTCAACAAACATTATTGGTAATCGTGAACATCTCGTATTGCCTCTTCTAAAAGCATTAAATGTCATTTCTTCGAATTTGACGATTGCCGAGAAACAACCTCGAATTACGGGTTTTGTTTATAACGGTGATGATGATACGAATAGTGCTCTATATCAGCAGAATATGACAGAAATGAATGCGTTAATTGAGCACCAGAATCAAATCATATTTCAGAACAAACTTCTGGATTATAAGGGCAAATACATCTCTTGGGTTATAGCTTTATATTCACAACCGCCGGATACTCTATCTGACCTCGACAAGCTAGCAAATAATATTATTGGCGATCCCGCAATGATTAATGAGCTTCTTGATGATACCCGACATGCTCTCGAACGGTTTGTTCCCAAAGTGCAAAGTACTACTGACAAACCGGCACCAAGGCGTGATGTGCCACCCAGCACAGATTGACTCATGATTAGTTACTCAACCACCCCCTCCACACATCACGCGCACTTGCCCTCTCT
>CALMYG010000014.1 GCA_937873455.1 uncultured Verrucomicrobiota bacterium | reverse complement strand
TCCAGCGGGCCGAGCCGGTCGTCGGCGACCGGCGGCCAGCAAGGCGGAGCGGGTGGCGCTGACCTCATGGTCGCGCTGCCCGCGACAACACCGCTGGCGGCCCGCTGGGACAGACGACTCTCCGCCGACGGTTTCCCGCCCGGCTCCCACGCCGCATCAAAAGCCGCCCTCGGCGCGGGCGGCACAAAACGCCTTATGGTATTTAGGACGTGATCACAGGCTCAGATGCCTGTGTCGCGTTGAAGTCAGTCATTCCGGGATGCGCCATCGCCGGCTACAAACCGCAACCCGATGGCGGCGAGGCCGACGGCGCCGAGGAGGATCGCCGCCTTGGCGCCGGTTGTGCTACCGAGCAACCACCCGCCGGCGGCTCCGGCCAGCGGGCCGCAAAGAATACCGATGCCGATGATGGATTCGTGCAGTCCGCCTTGCTCGCCTTTCCGGTCACCGGCATCCAGCGCGTAATACAGCGACATGTAGTAACTGAGCCCCAAGGTCGCGCCGAGCAGCAGGCAGGCCGGAGCGACGACGATCAGGGATGGCCCGAAGAAAATCACGGCGAGAACAAGCGGAGGCGTCCACAAGGCGATATGCCCCCACACCAACCGGTAGTGCCAACCTTCCCACCGCCAATACACCAGGAAACCCACCGCGCGCGCGGCCAGCAACGACGCCGACAACCAGATGGTCGCCGAAGCGGACAGCCCGAGCTTTTCTCCCAGATGCGGGGTCAAAGCGGAAAATCCACCGATCAGAAAAAAGCCGAGGCTGTTGGCGAGCAGGGCCAGGCGCAAGCGGTTCTGCTTGAGCGCGGGCGATTGGTGGTCGCCGCGGTGGGTGAAGTTCATGGCCGCGGCGCCTTCCGGCGCGTGCCTGCCGTGGTGATACGCCATCCAGGCCAGTTGCAGCAGGTGCACCGTGCCGGCGAACCACAGCACGGCATTCGGATCCCAGGCGAACAAAAAGCCGCAGGTGAAAAAACCCGCCGCGCCGGATAGGGACCAGGTCAGGTTATAGATGCCGAGGCGCTGGGGTATGTTAAAGCGGCCCGGGAGGTGCATGGCCCCGCCTTCGAGCGCCGGCCACGTCGCGGCGATGGACGTACCGTAAACCGCCATCATCAGGTAAGGGGTAAATCGTGCGTCGCTGAGCCAGCCCAACAGGCCGGCGGCCCCGCAGACCAGGAACGCCGGCGCCATCAGGCGGGTGTAGCCCCAGCGGTCGGCAATGCGTCCGCCCCATCGCGACCCGAGGATGTGGGAAATCCCGTGGACCGCACCGAGCAGCAGGTTTTCGGTGTTGGAAAAACCGTAGCGTTCACGGGCCCAGAAATACAACCCGAGCTGTAGGATCGTGCAGGCAAACGCGCTGAGGCCTTCGATCACATAGTAGTCGAACAGGCGCAGGGCGGAAATGCGTGGCGGCGGGGCGGTCATACCAGACGGCCGCTAATAGGCGTTGGCCCGGGTGAACAGGGTCCGGGCCAATATTTTGAAATCCAGGGCCAGTGACCAGTTTTCGAGATAATACAGATCATAGTTAATACGTTCGTGGATGCTGGTGTTCCCGCGCAATCCATTGACCTGAGCCCAGCCGGTCATGCCCGGGCGATGGTAGTGTCGCCACATGTACCGGCTGATATCTTCTTTGAATTGCTCGACGAAATGCGGGCGCTCGGGCCGCGGCCCCACCAGGCTCATATCGCCGCGCAACACGTTCCAAAACTGCGGCAACTCATCCAGGTTGTAGGCGCGCAAAAACGCGCCCACACGGGTGCGGCGCGGATCGTTTTCAACCGTCCATACCGGACCGGTGGACTGCTCGGCGTCGACGTTCATTGTGCGGAGTTTGTACATGGTGAACGTGCTTCCTTTTTCACCGCAGCGGGTTTGCCGGTAAAATATCGGGCCCGGCGAAGAACGCTTGATCAGGATCGCGGCAATCACGATAACCGGAATGGATAACAGCAAGCCGGTCAAGCTGCCCACGATATCCTCGGTGCGCTTGGCTACGCGGTTCCAGAAATAATCCAGCGGCCATTTTGCCGTGCCGAGAATCGGGATCCCCTCCACGGTCTGGATATCCATGGTGATGGTGAGCAACCGGAACAGGTCAGGAACGAGATTGAACGACACCAGCGCGCGCTCGCAGTCCAGGATGATATCGGCCATGCGGGCGTGGGAAAGCGCGGCCGTCGAAGAGAGAATCACCTGGTTGACTTCCCCGCTTTCGAGAAAGCGGTTGAGATCCTCGACCGAACCGCGGATCAACGCGGCGGGGATTTGGGGATCGGGCGTTTCGGAGCCGACGGTGAGAAACGCGATCACCGCGGTACGCAAGCGCGGTTCTTTTTCCAGGGCGATCCGCAACCGGGCGGCCACCGCATCGGTGCCGATCACCACCACCCGGTTGGAAATACGTTTGCCCCGGGCCATCGCCACCTCCACCCGGAACAGGATCAACCGTATCGTCAGCAGCAACGCGGAGATGGTGAACAACGAAACGCCAACGGTGATACGGGAAAGCGGCGGATCGGTCTGAATGGCGAAGGCCAGCGCGGTGGCGAGCAAGATGCCGAGGCCGGTGGCCCGGACCAACCGGGGAATGCGTTCGCTGAACGTTCCCAGTTGCGGGCGGGCATACAACCCCAGCGCCTGGTAAATAAAACAAAACAGAAGAGCGACCACATAGCCGGCCTCGCGGTAGAGTTCGGCGGGCGGAAGACCTTCATGAAACATGGGAATCAACCCGCTGGAGAACCGGATCCACACCGCAAGCTGAAAGCCGAGGTACACCGCCACCGCATCGCCCGCCAGGCCGAGCAGGCCGCACATCACATCAAAGGTATCGCGTCGTTTCATGAATGCCGCAAGTATGCACACCCGCCGCCAACAAACAAGTCAGGGACTCGGTCGGCCGCATGAACGCTCAGACCCGCGGTCAGCCCACACTCAAGATGTAGCCGCACAGGTAATCGCTTTCCGGAAAGGCCAACGCGACGGGATGGTCCGGCGGTTGTCCCAGGGTTTCAAGCATGCGCACGTCCCGCCCGGCATCCTGGGCCGCCCATCGCAGCGCGGTCAGCAAGGTGTCGCGCTTCACCCAACCCGAACAGGAAAACGTGGCCAGCACGCCTCCCGGCGTCAGCAACTTCATGGCGAGGCGGTTGATGTCTTTGTACGCGCGGAGTCCTTTGTCCAATTGACCTTGATGGTGCACAAATTTTGGCGGGTCCAGAACGATCAAATCAAATCGCTCCCGGCGGTCGGAGAAGGCGCGCAGCTTTTCCGGAACATCGGCGACGGAAAATGTAACCGGCGAAGCGGCAGGGTTAAGGGCGAGGTTTTCCCGGGCGCGAGCCAGAGCGGGTTCCGAACGATCAAGGCCGGTGACGGCTGCCGCGCCGCCATGCGCCAGATGCACGGTAAATCCTCCGGTGTAACAGTAAGCGTCCAGGCATCGCCGACCGGAGGCATACGCGGCAACCCGGCGACGATTCACCCGCTGGTCGAGAAAAAAGCCGGTCTTTTGTCCGCCCAAGACATCAACCGTATAAACAAATCCACTTTCCTTGATGGCAATCGCGGCGCTGGAGTCGCCGGCCGACGCACGGGCAACGGCTCCTTCCTTGGCAAGGTCTTCCGCGTCTTCCAGCACCACCGGGGTCCAACCACGCGAGGTCGCGACCTCCAGTAACGCCGGCAGATGCGGTCGCAACAGTGCGGTGTTGATCGTATAGACCGCGCGATCGCGGTAACGATCAACGATCAGCCCGGAAAGACCATCGGCTTCGGAATAGCAGAGGCGAAAGGAGTCGGTATCCGGTTCCTGGGGTACGACATCCCGTTCGCGCGCGGCGAAGGCTTGTTCCAGACGACCGACCAGCAGGGCGGTATCAAGGCGGGTATCCGGTTCGCGGGTGTAAAGCCGGATGGCCAGGTTTCCATTCGGACTGGCCAGGCCACGGGCCAACCAGTCCCCGCCCGAGGCGATGACATCCACAACCGCACCGGGCGTCGGAGCGGAAGACCAGGCGGCAATCGCCCCGGAAAATATCCAGGGATGCCCCAGGCGCACCGGTTTATCGCGTCCAGGTTTCAAGGTGGCGGTACAGGTATTCATCGTCGGCCAATATGCTAGCAAAGTTCGTTCAATGTTCCAATCCCCGGTCATGCGAACGGGGCGCGGCAATCAATCGCCCACGGCAAGCGCTTCCGCGCCGGGCCGGGCGGCCGGTGGCGGCGGCGGGGATTCGATGACCGCAATGGTTTTCCATCGCCCGCCACGGAAGCGGATGGCATAGCCGATGGCCAACAACGTGACGTAAAGCAATGCCCAGGTCCACATGCCAAGCAGGCCGCCACCCAGCACCAGCACAAGAACCAATACGCCCGGCACCATCATTCCCCACGACAACAGCGAGGAATAGATCAGCACAAACCGGGTATCACCCGCGCCTTTTAGCGCGCCGGCGAGGATGACATTTACCGCATCGGCGAGTCCCCAAATCGCCATGAGCATCAACAACTGCCGCCCGGTGCCGAGCAACTCTTCGAGCGCGAAACCTTCCGACGCCCGCGCTGTAAAGGCGGAAAAGTACAACGTGGGAAAAAGAAAATAGGTCAACCCGATCGTTCCCACATAATACACGCCGACCATGACGGAACGCCGGGCCGCCCGCGCGGCGGTTTCGGAATCGCCCCTTCCCTGGTATTGGCCGACCAGCGTGGCCGCGGCGATGCCGAGACCAATCAGTGGCAGGAAAGCCAGGCTGTTGATACTAAGCGCCATGTTGCTGATCGCCAGCGATAGCGGCCCCAGACGCCCGGTAATGAGAATAAACAAGCTGAAGGCGGCAATTTCCATCAGCATGTTGATGCCGGACGGCAATCCGAAACGGACCAACCGGGCCATCAGGCGCCATTCAATGCCGAGGTGCTTGCGTGTTTGATACACCCGATGATAACGACGCGAAAAATAGATCGCGAAAAGGATGCCGGGGGTGACCAATCCGGCAATCAACGTCGCGATGGCCGCGCCGCGGATTCCCATGGCGGGAAAACCGGCCTTGCCGAAAATCAAGACATAATCAAGCACGCCATTGACGACATTGCCGGCGATGGTGGCCAGCATGTTGGTGCGGGTTTCACCACGCCCGGTGAAAAAACTGCTGATCGCGGCGCCGAGCGGAACGACGACACCCCCAGCGGTAAGAATGGTGAAATAGATGCGCTCTTCCGCCAACACCGGCGGTTCGTGGCCGCTGATCGTCAGCAGCCACAGGCCCAGTGGAATCGTCGCCAGCAGGATCGGCCAGGTTAAGAAAGCCAACCATACCGCCTGGGCGGTGGACCGGCTGCATCCCTCCGGATCTTCCGCGCCGTGGTACTGCGCGACGAAGGTATTGGCGTAACCGCACAACGCCATGAACGTGCAGATGAAGGTGAACGAAAGAATGCCGGCCGGCAAGGCGGCCTGAATGGAAACCGGGCTGTGCCAGGCCAGAAACATCCGGTCGACAAACTGCATGAGCGTGAACGACCCCATACTGACCACCAAGGGCCAGGCAATACGAATCACTTCGCGGTAGCCGCCGGG
>CALMYG010000013.1 GCA_937873455.1 uncultured Verrucomicrobiota bacterium | reverse complement strand
GGTTACATTCTGCACATGATCAAGAGTTTTCGGCATCGTGGACTTGAGCGGTATTTTACCAAAGGCAGCAAGGCCGGCATTCGGGCGAACCACGAAAAGCGAATCCGCGTGATCCTGGCGCGGCTTCATGCCTCGACGTCGCCGCGAGACATGAATTTGCCCGGGCTTCGATTGCATGAATTGACCGGAGATCGAAAAGGAACATGGTCGGTAAGTGTGAGCGGGAATTGGCGCATCACATTCCGATTTGATGGCGAAGATGCCGAAGTCGTTGATTACGAAGATTATCACTAGAGGAGACAGAACATGAGAATGCACAATCCACCCCACCCTGGAGAAGTCCTTCGCGATCTGTGCCTTGAGCCGTTGGGCATCTCTGTCACCGATGCCGCTGACGCTCTTGGCGTAAGCCGCAAGACCCTGTCGTCGATACTGAATGGGCGTGCAGGTATCAGCCCTGAAATGGCCATTCGGCTCGCGAAGGCCTTCGACACGAGTCCAGAGAGCTGGCTGAACCAGCAGATGCAGTTTGATCTTTGGGAAGCAGAGCGGCACGCAAGGAATCTGAAAATACATAAACTGAAGGCAGCATAAGCGGGTCATCGGGACTAACCGGTGAAGGTTAGCCCCGATTCCCACACCACGGACGTGCGGCTCCGCATCCGGCGGTTCAGAAGAATTGCCCGCATCCTGCGCGGTCATCCGGACTGATTTGTTGCCGGAAAGTGGAACGCTATCCACAGGGAGCGCACCGAGACAAGTCCTTGTGATTCCAGCCATGCGTTGGTCATGCCGCTTTGGGTCGCCATCGTCTTGGACCCGCCTTTGCCCTGCGGGCTTGCGCCTTTGCCAAGGCTACGGCGCACAAGTCGTCATGATGCCTGCCCGCCGTAGCGTCTTCGCGTAGGCGGGTGCTGACTCGCCCCGCGACTGAGCCTTGTATGCGGTTCGTGTACCTCGCCTCGCGGTTTTGCGCTTCCGCCGTCGCGTCTTCGACGCTATGGCGGGACAAGTCGGCTTCCTTCGGGTGCTCCCTCGCGAGACCACCCTTGCCTTCGGCTATTCGTTTTCTATAATGATCCTCCGAAAGGGGACTTTAACCCCACAAGTTCAACTACATGCTGGGCGTACACATGTGGCTCGACGACATCCGATAAGAATCGGAGTCATCAGCCTTGTCGTTCTGCCAAAAGAAATATTGACGCCATAGCCGTTGCGGCATAGTTTGTATGCATAGTTAACCAGCATTATGCATACGGAGGTTCAACCATGAGAACAACGCTTGATTTGCCCGAATCGCTTCTAAATGAAGCCATGAAGGCTTCACACCAGAAAACGAAAACAGCCGTAATTGTCTCAGCGCTGAATGACTTGATCAGAAAAAACAAACTTCAACAGCTCCGAGCTTTCCGCGGCAAGGTTGACATTAATCTGGATATTAACCAGTTACGCAAGCGATCATGAGCGTGTTGGTCGACAGTTCCGTATGGGTTGAATACTTCAGA
The DNA here is from genome assembly GCA_937873455.1 of uncultured Verrucomicrobiota bacterium. GTDB lineage: Bacteria > Verrucomicrobiota > Kiritimatiellia > CAIVKH01 > CAIVKH01 > CALMUP01. Next base: position 457 of record CALMYG010000013.1, on the reverse strand, counting down.
GAAAAAGAACAGGCTGATGATCGGCTCGAATGGTTGATAACTGAAGGCTTGGTTGCAACAAACGAGTTAATACTGGCCGAATTGACCCCCCCATTGATATTACGGAAGCACACCAAATTGGTTTCACTTTTGCGTGCGGTTCCAATGTTATCACTGAATATTAATTGGATGGGAGTGATTGAAGATCAAGTTAACTGCATACGCCACGGCATCAACAAAGTCGGGATACCAGATTTGATTATCGCACAAAATGCCAAGAGTCATGGCGTGGCATTGTTTACACGTGACAAACACTTTCAATTGATGGCTAAACATGTTGGCATCGAACTGTTTTAACACAAAGAGGCGGAAGCGGGTCATCGAGACTAACCGGTGAAGGTTAGCTCCGATTCCCACACCACCGGACGCGCGGCTCCGCATCCGGCGGTTCAGAAGAATTGCCCGCATCCTGCGCGGT